>JAZTYV010000001.1:0-27196 GCA_045637145.1 Clostridia bacterium
TTCAGGTCCCGGTTGGCCCGGACACCTTGCATTTATTGACCCTGTTGACGACTGGTACAAGCCCACAATGGAAGAGTATCTCGAGCAGGGTGCAAAGGTAGCAGACCTTCATCCTCTTACAATTGCACAAAACTCCCTCCACGGTTCATTTGGTTGCTCGGGAGATATTGCAAAAGTTCCTCCCAAGGGTGCTATGATGGGTCCAAGAGATGCCATGAAAGCAAAAGACTTCTTTGATGTACACTCTCTTACCACAGCAGGCACACATGTGTCCTGGCAAAAACTTACATCCCGTCTTGCGGTATTTGGCAAACCATCACAGGAAGTTCCCGCATCTATTCTCCAACTTCGTGATATGCCCACAAGGGTAATTATGAGCGAAACTGCAATACAGACTATTGAGCCCGATTATCTTTTCCAGTATTGATATTTACGTGATAAATTACGGTTTTTTAAAAATCGAAATAAAAAATCCCCCGAAACTTGGTTTTGGGGGATTTTTGATAATAAAATCAGTTTGTTTGCGTCAAGTGCATTTTTTTGTACTTGTATGGTGTACAACCATATGCTTTTTTAAATTGCTGGTAGAAATAACTTTCGGAAGGAAAGTTTATATATTCCACAATTTCAGATATCGTATAGTCCGTATAACGCAAAAGAAGACAAGCCACATTAAGTCGTTTTTCGGTAAGCAGAACCGAAAGGGATTTTTTGTATGTCTTTATAATTATTCTTGATGCTTGCTTTGTGCTTAAGTGAAGAACATCTGCGATAGTTTGAAGATTTATATCTTTTTGATATTGATTTATCATAGCATCTATTTTAAGAATATAACTTTGATTGGAGGAGTGAACTATCTCGTTTTGATTGGTTGTGTTAAGTTTGTATAATTTATAAAAAATGAGTTTTAAAAGTGCCACTACAATTTCATCATTAACAGAAGTCTTTGACGAAAGAACTTTTGCGAGTTCTTGCATGTATACCATAATAACTTCGTCTGTTTCAAGTTTTCTTGGAGTGGGAAAATCAGAAAGAGACTTCATAAACTTTGCAAAATTACTTGTATTTTTGTCATCACAGGTATATGCAAAGAGTATTCTGTACCCCTTTTCCCTAAACGAAAGATGATTGAGTTTTGGGGGTATACATACGGCGCAGTTGTCGTATTTTACAGTTTTGTCAGATGAAAAAACACTAAGAGGACTGTCTTTAATAAAAAATAATTCATGTATCATATGATAATGCTGATATCTTATGTAAGACATGATATCTGCCTTATATGGATGATTAACTTTTGAAAATGAATTATCGACATCCACTGTAATGAGCACATTGTTTATTTTGAATTTGTAGTTTTTAGACTGAATGTTTCCAAACATATAAAAATCACCCCTCTATTACATATAAGTATAACTTATATTGGCATAAAAATCAACTAAAACTGCAAAATAGAGACATTTTTAAAAAAAGACACTCTGTGAACACATTGTATAAATATTGTACTTATGTTAAATTTAGTTTGAAATTACCTATAAGGAGAGTTAAATAATTATGAAATTGAAAAATGGATTTTACACAGCACTTGGAACTCCTCTTGACGAAAACGGAAATCTTATGGAGCAGTCTTTAAGAAAACACATACGACAACAAATAGAAGCAGGCGCTTCGGGTCTCCTTCTTATGGGAAGCATGGGAATAGAAGCATATGTAACAAACTCTGCATATGCAGATATTGTACGCGTTGCAGCAGATGAAGTTTCGGGAGAACTGCCGCTTTTTGTAGGCGCTATGGATAACTCCATAGTAAAGGTAAAAGAAAAAATTGACATGATAGGTGATGCCAAAATTGACGGTGTTGTTATTACCAATCCATACTATGCTTTTGTAAACAATGCCGAAATGGTAAACTGGTATACAAGAATAGCTGACATATCACCATATCCTGTGTACATTTACGACCTTGCAGTTATTACAAAAACCAAGGTTACACTTCCCGTAATCGACAAAATTATAAATCACCCCAATATAAAAGGTATCAAAACAGCAGATTGGGAGATGATTCAGGCAATAGGAAGAAAGTATCCCGAAGCAAACTTTGAATGTTTATACAGCGGACTTGATACTTTTGATTATGCAAATATAATGAATATCAAAAAGAACCTTGACGGTATGTTCTCCTGCACACCGAAAAACGGTAAAAAAATGTATGAATGTGTGGCTACAAATGATTTTGATGGAGCAAGAAAACATCTTGACAACATACTTCTTCTTCGCGATACAATGATTGCACAGGGGCTTATGATGTCATTTACATACTGTATGAACAAACTTGGATGCGAAGGTAATTTCCATCAGGATTATACATTGCCTATAAGTGAAGAGTCCAAGAAGATTTTAGAGGACACTATGGTAAAAATAGGTGAACTTTAATAAGTGTGGGAGGAAAAAATATGAAAGTTCTGGAAATGTTTAATCTGGAAGGAAAAGTTGCTGTTGTATCGGGCGGAGCGGGTCTTTACGGATATCAGATAGTTTGTGCTCTTGCAGAAGCAGGTGCTACTGTATATGTGGCTTCCAGAAACAAAGAAAACAATCTGGCTAAGTTAAAAGGGTTAATAGACAAAGGCTATAAGATTGAGGTTATGGAATTCGATTTGGAAGATGAAAAGAGTATTTTGAAATTGTGTGATGACATTTATGATGCAGCAGGAAAGGTTGATATACTTGTAAATAATGCGGTTTTAAGATGTATGAATGGTTACACAGATACTGCGGAAAACTTTGACAGAAGTATGCGTGCCAACGGTACAGGTTTATTTGTAATATCTCGTGCTTTTGGTGATAGAATGGCAGAGGCGGGCACAGGCTCAATAATAAATATCGGCTCTTATATGGGAATACTCGGCCCTGACTATCACTTGTATGAAGATACACATATGAATAGAAATGGTTGCCTGGGAGATTACTTCTTCCACAAAGGCGGTATTACAAATTATACAAAGTTTTTGGCAGGACATTACGGTCGTTACGGCGTAAGAGCCAACTGTATTGAACTTGGAGGGTTAAGAGACCCTTCGCAACACGAAAAATTTGTAGAAAGATATAACAAAAGTACCTACCTTGGCAGAATGGCAAATGATACCGATGTAAAGGGACTTATTGTATATCTTGCAAGTGATGCTTCCTGTTATATGACAGGAGCAATTATACCGCTCGATGGCGGATATAGTGCAAAATAGGAGGAATAAAAATGAAGATTATAAAGAAAAAGGGATACAGTATTTCAGAACTCACTTTAGGCACAGTTCAACTCGGTTTGTCTTACGGTATCAATAACGCAGGCGGTATGCCAAGTTACGAAGAGGCTTCAGATATTTTAAACACTGCAATAGATGGTGGAATTGTGTCTTTTGATACGGCAAAAGCATATGGCAAAAGCGAGGAGGTTTTGGGAAGATTTTTTACAGAAAATACATATCCCAAAACACTTATAACAAAGGTTGTTTTTGAAGATACAGATGCTTCCGAAGTAAAAAACAAACTATTTAATGATGTAAAAGATTCTTTGAAAAAACTGGGACTTAGCAAACTTCCGCTGGTTATGCTTCATCACGAATATGATTTGGATATATATGGAAAAGTACTTACCGATGCTTTAAAAGACCTCAAAGGCGAAGGTTTGGTAGAGAGTGTGGGTATTTCTTTTTCCGACAAGTCCAAACTCATAGAATATACAGACCCAACTTTGTTTGACTGCATACAGATATCGGCAAATATGTTTGACAACGCTGAAATTCGAAACGGAAAAATCAAAGAACTCTCTCAAATGGGAGTATCTGTGTTTATAAGAAGTGTATATCTGCAGGGGCTTTTCTTTATGGATACAAACAAACTTCCCGAAGTACTACAGTGTGCAAAACCCACTCTCGATAAACTTCATATTCTTGCAAAGGAAAACAATATGTCTATGGCAGAAATGGCGCTTACATATATGAGAGGCGTAGATGGAGTAACTTCTTTGGTATTGGGATGCGATAATTCCAAACAACTTAAAGAAAGTATGTCGCTTTTTAATTTGCCGCTTCTTTCCGATTGCGTACAGAGCAAGATAATGGAAATATCTGAAGAAGTACCATCCATTGTCATAAGACCGTGGGAGTGGAACAAATAAGGAGGAAAAGTCATGATTTCTTGTACAGAATTTATACCTGCATACAGCGAACTTTTTACATATCTTGAAAACAAGTATGGCAGAAGTGAGGTCGACAATTTTTGGAACTACTTATTTAAGCCCGACGGCACAGGTGTACCACTTATTAACTTTGTAGAAAAAGATGGCATCCGCGGTTGTTTTAACTATTGGACAGAAACATTAAATGAGGAAGCCGCAGAGTTTACAATGTATCTCAATGAAAAAAGAGGATATTTTATAATAGATATGCATTCCTGTCCGTCTAAAGGAAGACTTCTTAAACTAAAGGACGAAATCGGCATAGAACCATACCACGACTATTGCCTGCATTGCGACCTTTATCGTGCTGCTGTGGAAAAAGTGGGTCTTAAATATATTTTTGATTGCAAGGGTGTGGACCATGCGTCGTGTTCAATCTTTGTTTACGACCCCGAGGTGTTTGACGGACGTATAATAGTCGACAAAGACACAGAAATAATGGACCGCAAAGCAGCAGACAATGAGTATTTCCATTTAGGATTTCACTCTTCTCTAAACAACGGTATGGAATATCTTGGCTCAAAATACGGCACAGATGTTGTAAAAGAGTATTTGGTGCAGTACACAAATAATGTGTTTAGAAATGTTATAAAAGAAGCCAAGGAAAACGGCATTATTGCTATCGAAAATAAAATACGCGATACATACACCAAAGAAAAAGCAACCGATGTAGTTGAAATGTTATATAAGCCAGAGAATGATGTATTGGAAGTAAAAATCAAATATTGCCCCGCCGTAAAATACATTAAATCTATAGGCAAAAGAGTTTCTAAATGGTATCCTTATACAACAAAAGTGGTTATGGAAGTTTTGGCAGAAGTAGCCGGATATAAATTCAACATGAAATACTATGATGAAGAAACAGGTGCTGCCGAATATTCTTTCCACAGGTAATTTCTTTTGGAGGTAAAAACTATGATTGCAATTACAAACGCAAAAGTTGTGCTGGAAAACGGTATTTTGCAAGATGGAGTTGTTTTGGTTAAAGACGGAAAAATAGTTTCTGTTGGCAAATCTGAAAAAACACCTATACCCGATTATGCGCAGATTTGTAATGCAAATGGTCTTTATGTTGGCCCCGGATTTGTAGATATTCATGTCCACGGGGGTAACGGACATCTCACTTTTGAAAATCCCGCCGAGGCAGCACAACACTTTTTGAAACATGGCGAAACCACCATTTTAAGTACATTTATGAGCCAGATGTCAAAGCAAGAATTTTTGGACGCTATAAAGTGTGTGCGAAGTGCCATGCAAAATGACGGACCCTCTAAGGCAATTGCAGGAATCTATATGGAAGGTCCATATATGAATCCAAAGTATGGAGCAAATCCCGAAGGAAACAGATGGAAAGGAAAAATCAGCGCAGAGGATTATATGCCTATATTGGAAGAAGCGGGAGAACTTGTAAAAGTGTGGGCTATTGCCCCCGAAAGAGATGGGATTGAAAACTTTATGGCTGATGCCAAAGGTGTAAATCCTAATGTGAGATTTGCCGTTGGTCATAGCGAAGCGACTCCCGAGCAGATACAAAAACTCAAAAAGTATGGTATAAAGATTTTGACGCATTGTATGAATGCTACAGGACGTCCACCCGTTAGTGCGGGCACACGAAGTTGCGGACCCGATGAGGCGTGCTTTATGGATAGAGATATGTATGCCGAACTTATATGCGATTCTGAAGGTATACATGTACCTGGGGATTTGATTCGTATGGTTATACAAATAAAGGGTATAGACAAGGTTATCCTTATTACAGACAGCACTCTCTCAGACGGAGAACCGCCCAAGCACCTAAAAAAAATACAGGATTTGAATTTTGATAACAACGGTTGGTTAAGCGGAAGCAAACTAACAATGGATTTGGCGTGCAAAAACATATTGACGCATACAAACTGTTCTGTTGCCCAGGTGTTTTTGATGGCATCGACAAATCCTGCACGTGCCATAGGAATGGATGATGAAATTGGAACCATTGAGGCGGGCAAAAGAGCAAATTTTGTGTTTACAGACGATATGTTCAATATAAAAAAAGTTATGCTTGAGGGTGTTTTTTACTAAAGTATAAAAACACAAATTATATTCAAGAAACTGCATTGTTTTTAAAATCAATGCAGTTCTTTTTATATATCTGCAATAATATTAAATATCCCTTGACTTAAAATTTTTTTGTTTGTATACTAATATTATACAATACATTGGTAGGGGGCATAAGACAAATGAACACTGTCGGATTTGCAAATGCGGGGCATAGTATAAATTATAATACAAACGATGTTAAACATATGTTCCAAATTGCCCATGTGTTTGGTTATGAAAAAAACATAACTTTTGATAATACCGACGCAGAACTCATAATAGGAAGAAGACCGGAATCAAACATTCATCTTCCATACGACACGATATCGAGAGTTCATGCAAAAATAAGAATACAAAACGGTAACTGCTATTTGTCTGATTTGGGAAGCCGAAATAAGACATATGTAAACAATATGCCTGTTGACGGAGAATATCAACTAAAGACAAACGATGTCATAATGTTTAAAGACAGTAACTATATGCTTGTAGTTACCATAAAGTACAGTTGTGCAGACGGCAAAAAGTCAAACAACGGCGACACTATTACCATTGGTCGTTCGCAAAGTAACGACATTGTAGTGAACCATGTTGCAGCATCAAGAGTACATGCCGTAGTTACAAGGCAAAATGACGGAAGATGCTATATTTCGGACAACAAGAGTTTGAACGGAACCTTTGTAAACGGCATGAGAGTAACAGGAAGAATTCTTTTAAACAAAGGCGATAAAATCATGATTGCCGGCACTAAACTTTATTTTGACGGTAGTACTGTAACATACTCTGTTTTGAGCGAAGGTCTTTCGCTGAGCGCTGTTAACATAAGCAAGGTTGTGGTCAATTCAAATACCCAAAAGACAATTCTTAACAATGTGTCTTTTAATGTAGAAAGCGGAAGTTTTGTTGCGTTGGTTGGCGGAAGTGGTGCAGGAAAGAGTACACTTATGGATTGCCTTAATGGCTTTAGACCCGCAACTTCGGGCAGAGTAATAGTAAACGGCGAAGATTTCTACGCAAACTACGATTCATACAAATCAATTATAGGATATGTTCCTCAACAGGATGTTGTATATAAAAACCTTACTGTGTGGCAGATGCTCAGTTATTCTGCACAACTCAGAATGCCCGAAGATACAACGCCTGGCGAGCGAAAAGAAAGAATAAAGCAAGTCATAAAAGATGTAAGCCTTGAGGGCAAAGAGGATTTAAGAATATCAAAACTTTCGGGCGGACAGAAAAAGAGGGTAAGTATTGCCGTAGAACTTTTGGCAGACCCCAAACTTTTGTATCTGGATGAGCCCACATCGGGTCTTGATCCGGGACTTGACAAAAGTATGATGGAACTTTTAAGTTCTCTTGCCAAAAAAGGAACAACGGTTATACTGATTACCCATGCAACCGCAAACATCACCCTTTGCGACAAGGTGGTATTTTTGGGCGTTGGCGGAAGGCTGTGTTACTATGGTGAACCGTCGGGGCTTTTGGAACACTTTGAGGTGTCCGATGTGCCCGATATATACAAAAAATTATCTATTGCATCGGGTAAGGATGCAGACAAAATATTAGAAAGCAACGCTCTGTATTTTGAACAAAAGTACAAAAGAAAGGCGGTCGAAGGCGATAAGAGTGTTCACAACACATCTGTTGGCTCTCCCGCTACCAAGCGAAAAAAGGTGGGCGCAGCAAGGCAACTTGCAATCCTTATTCGCAGATACTTTAAACTGATATCTTCGGATATTGCAAGTCTGATACTTATGTTTGGACAGGCTCCCATAATGCTCGTTATTTTAAATACTGTTCTTACAAGCCAAACCTTCCGTTATCACGACAAGGCAAAGCAGTTCCTTTTTGTGGTTTCTTCAATTGCCACAATAATGGGCGTTTTAAACTCATTTATAGAAATATGTAAGGAAAGAGATATATTCAAGCGGGAATATGCCGTTAACTTAAGCCTTAAGGCGTACATAGCCTCAAAGATAATAGTTCTTGGCATCATATGTTTTGTTCAGTCCTTGGTGCTATGTGTGGGCATTAACTATATGGCAGACCTGCCTTCTCATTCATTGGTATTTGGAAGTTTTGGCGAGTTCTGGTTTACCACATATCTCATCCTTTTGGCATCTACAGGTATGGGACTTCTCATATCCACAATATCGCCAAATACCGAAAGAGCAACACTTTATATGCCTATAGTAATTATACCTCAAATTGTATTTTCCGGACTTATGTTTGAACTTGACGGCATCAAAAAAATAGTGTCGTGGTTTGTTGTAAATCGTTGGGGTGTAGGAGCATACGGAAGTTTGTTTAAAATCAAAAACATAGAAAAACTCAGCATGCTTCCAAAGGATATGCAATATCTTTTTGAAGAAATGGATTTGGATATGAGCCTGTATAAGCCGTTTGCAGACTATCTTTTAACTTGCTGGGGAGCACTTTTGCTCACTGTAACGGCGTGCCTTGTGCTAATGTATATTTACATTAAAAGAGAAAACAAAAACAGATAAAAAAACGGAGGTGTTAATTTATTTAACACCTCCTTTTTTTATCTCGGTTATTAAAAAATACCAAGCGCCTGAAGTAAAAGCGACACCATAACCACCGGAACTATATATTTTATCATTACTATGTACATATTTTTTCTAACGAATTTATTGCCGGAAATTTCCATTTCTTCAATTATCCATTTTGGTTTTACAACCCAGCCTATTATAATGCTTGTAAACAGAGCAATTATGGGCATAATAAGGTAGTTACTTATGTAGTCGGCAATATCAAGAATTTGTCCTACAGAACCGTTTGGTAATTTGAATTCAAAGTAAAACACATTGTAGCCAAGGCACACAATAAGCGAGCCTATAATTGCAAGGACAAAAACAAACAGACTTACCTGTTTTCTGGATTTGTTGAACTTTTGCATAATACTTGCAACAATTGTTTCCATAATAGATACCGATGATGTAAGCGCGGCAAAAGCAACCATAACAAAGAACACTATGGCAATTATGTTGCCCGCTGTTCCCATTTGATTAAAAATTTGCGGCAAAGCCTGGAATATAAGCCCGGGACCGCTTTTTTCAAGCCCCTCGTTCCCAAGGAATACATATACCGCAGGAATTATCATCATACCTGCTATAAATGCTATGCCTGTATCAAAAATTTCTATTCTTGTTACGCATTTGCACAGATTTTCTTCTTTTTTAACATATGATCCGTAAGTTATCATAATGCCCATGGCAATACTCAACGAATAAAAAAGTTGTCCTGTGGCATTTAAAAGGATTGTCATAAACTTACCAAAAGTAAGCCCGCTGAAGTTGGGAACTATATATATCTTTAGACCATCAAGACCTGTTCTGCCATCGTGTTTTAATGTTAGCGAAAATATTGCAATGCCCACAATCATAACTACAAGACCCGGCATTACAATTTTGGAAAACTTTTCAACACCCTTTTCCACACCGTTATATACAACAAAAGCGGTAATTGCAAGGAAAATGAGCATATACAAAATGGGTGCGGCTTTAGAGGTAATAAAACTTCCGAAATATCCTGCGTCTGCCGCAAGGGAACCATGTCCCATGGGGTACACAGTAATATATTTAAGTATCCAACCGCCTATTACGCAGTAGTATGTAAGAATAATTGCGGGAACAACAAAGGTCAAAAGACCCACAAATTTCCACTTTGGGCTCATATGCGCAAATGCAGTAAGGGAACTATGGCCTGTTTTTCTTCCTATTGCAATATCTGTTGTAAGAAGTGTATATCCAAATGTTAATGTAAGAACAAGATATACAAGAAGAAACAGTCCGCCTCCTCCGCTTGCTGCCAAATACGGAAATCTCCATATGTTACCAAGACCTACTGCACTGCCCGCAGCGGCCAGTATAAATCCTATTGAACTTGTGAAGCTACTTTTCTTTTGATTCATTATGTCACATCCTTTAGTAAGTATTATATATTAACAAACCAAAAAGGTCAAGGTAAACATTTATATATTAAAAAAGGCTTTGAATATAAAAATCCAAAGCCTTTAAGTATCAATTGAGAAGATATATCATGAAGTTCAGATAACCTGCAAATGTAACCCACAGAAGATAGGATATTTGTAGATACGCAGCCCATCTGCTTGTTTTTTTGTAATTTATTATTGTAAGAAGTATAAGTATCCACAGTATGATTAGCCACACAAAAGCAAAAAGAAATGCTCTTAAATTAAAGAAAATAAGTGTCCATGAAAAATTGAATATAAGACTCAAAAAGTAAAATCCAAGACCTGTACCAAGTATTCTTCCGCTTGATTTTACATATACATTTGCTGCACTTATTCCCATAAGTGTGTACAAAATTGCCCATACTACAGGAAAAACCCATCCCGGCGGAGCTAATGCGGGTTTTACTATTTCCTGATACATACTCATACTGTCTTTGCTTAAAAGTGCAGCCAAAGTACCGACAGCAAGAGCAATAAGTACGGATATTAAATATGGTTTAATATTTTTCCACATACAATAAAGTCACCTCGTAATTATTATATACTAAAGCGCAATGGATTATGATTTGCAAAAATAATTGCAGAGGTAAAAAAGTTGTTGACATTTACTGTTGGCTGTGCTATAATGCTATGGTAAACGCATAAATGCGGTTTTGTCAAATTTCCCAAATGCAGGAAATACCGCAGTTTAGCGATAATAGATGAAGGAGGTGCTTCATATAATGTACGCAATTATCGAAACAGGCGGCAAGCAGTACAAGGTTTCCGAAGGCGATGTAGTTTTCATCGAAAAGGTTGCAGGTGCTGAAGGTGACGCTGTAAAGTTTGACAAGGTTTTAGCTCTTGGAGGAGACAATGCCGTAATTGGTACACCTGTAGTAGAAGGAGCAAGCGTTGACGCAAAGGTTCTTGCTCAGGGTAAAGCCAAGAAGGTTATTGTATTCAAGTACAAGCCCAAAAAAGGCGAAAAGTGCAAGAAGGGTCACAGACAGCTCTTCACAAAAGTACAGATCGAAAAGATCAATGGTTAAGCTATGACGGAAATCAGACTTTTTCGTGATAGAGATGCAAATATCGTAAAGGGAATTATGTCGGGGCATACCGACTATGCCGAAAACGGCAGCGATATTGTTTGTGCATCGGTTTCGTCAGTAATTTTCATGGTGCTTAACGGCATAGAAAATGTACTTAATACACAGTTTGGCTTTGAAAGCTCTGATGCATATGTTGAGTTTGTTCTGCCCTGTGATTTAGACGATAATAAGATTAAAGAAATAAACATATTGCTGGATTCAATGTACTTGTTTCTGCAGGATTTGGAGAAACAGTATCCCGGCAATGTAAAGATTACCGAATTGGAGGTGTAATTTGATGTTTAGCTTAAATATTCAGTTATTTGCTCATAAAAAAGGTATGGGTAGTACCAAGAACGGTCGAGACAGTGAGTCCAAGCGTTTGGGTGTTAAGAGAGGTGACGGTCAGTTTGTAACTGCCGGCAACATTCTCGTAAGACAGAGAGGTACTAAAATTCATCCCGGCATCAATGTTAAGAAGGGCAGTGATGATACCCTTTTTGCTGTTGCTGACGGTAAGGTTAAATTCGAAAGAGTAGGCAAGGACAAGAAGCAGGTTAGTGTATACGAAATTGCTCAGTAATTGCATTTTTCAAATTTAATATCAAATCAAAAACCTATCAAAAGTAAGAAATGCTTGCTTTTGATAGGTTTTTATAATATAATGACATATATATAATTTGTTTTTGCAAATAATTTATTGTATGATTATAAAATGAAAAGAAGTGATTTGTTATGATGGCAGATACAGCCGAGATATATATTGAAGCAGGTAATGGAGGAAACGGCCTTGTTAGTTTTCACAGAGAAAAGTATGTGGCAGCGGGCGGTCCTGACGGCGGTGATGGAGGAAAGGGAGGCAGTGTAATATTTATTGCAGATGAAAAGATGAGCACACTTTCCGACTTCAGATATCAGCGCAAATACAAGGCACCAAACGGTGAGGACGGTAAAGCAGCAAAAAGTTCGGGCAAAAACGGCTCAGACCTTGTGGTCAAAGTTCCTGTGGGTACTGTAATCCGCGATATCGACCAGAACAGAGTAATTGCCGATATGAAGCTTCCAGGTCAAACATTTGTGGCAGCCAAGGGCGGAAGCGGCGGATGGGGCAACTGTCATTTTGCCACAGCCACAAGACAGATTCCGCGTTTTGCTAAAAGCGGTATCGAGGGCGAAAGAAGAAATATTGCTTTGGAGCTTAAACTTCTTGCGGATGTGGGTCTTGTAGGATTTCCAAATGTAGGCAAATCTACTCTTCTTTCCGTTGTCAGTGATGCAAAGCCTAAAATAGCAAACTATCATTTTACCACCTTAGAGCCAAATCTTGGAGTAGTTAAGCCTTTAGAGGGTGTAAGCTTTGTTATGGCAGACATTCCCGGTCTTATTGAAGGTGCGGGCGAGGGCATTGGTCTTGGACACGAGTTTTTGCGGCATGTAGAAAGAACAAGACTTTTGCTTCATGTTGTAGATGCTTCAGGTATAGAAGGAAGAAACCCCGTATCAGATTTTGACCTTATAAATGCAGAGCTTGAAACATATAATCCCGAGCTTGCCAAAAGACCGCAGATTGTTGTGGCAAACAAGATGGATGTTGTGTATGATGAGGGAATATATAATGGTTTTTGCAACGAAATGGAAACCAGAGGATATACAGTTTTCCGTATAAGTGCCGCAACAAACAAGGGAGTAAGCGAGCTTATGATGTATGTTGCGTCAATTCTTGATACAATTCCCATTCCTGTTCTTTACGATGAACAAGAGGCCGAAACTGCTGTTATATCCTACAAAGATGACGAGCCGTTTACTGTAAGAGTGGAAGACGGTGTGTATGTAGTCGAAGGAAGCTGGATTAAGAGGATGATAGGCTCTACTAACTTTGAGGACAGTGAGTCGCTACAATTCTTTCAAAATGCTATCAGAAAGAAAGGTGTCATAAAGGCACTCGAAAAACAAGGTATTTCCGAAGGCGATTTGGTAAGAATGTATGAGCTTGAATTTGATTATATGAATTAGTGCCTATAACAACAAAAACCCTATTCACATAATCCGATTGTGAACAGGGTTTCTTTTTATACAAATTTTACCCTACACATTGACACAAGAGTATAAATTTAGTATAATATTAGAATGGTATAGGTATGTGTATTGAAATTCCTTGCCAAATTTGAAAGGAATGTTTTTAATATGATTACAAGTAAGCAAAGAGCCTTTTTGAGAGGTCTTGCAAATAAAATAGACGCTTGTGTTCAAGTGGGCAAAGGCGGCATAAATGATAATATGATTGGGCTTGTCCGTGATATATTGGAAAAAAAGGAGCTCATAAAAATTCATGTGCTTGAAAATGCTTTTTCCGATACGCGTGATGTGTGCCATGAACTTTCGGAAATTATAAATGCCGAGGAGGTTCAGGTAATAGGCAGTAAGTTTGTGCTTTACAAAGAATCAAGAGAACACAAAAAGATAGATTTAAACAAGCTTATTGTACGGGAGGATGAGCCGAAATCACAGAAAAAGCAGTCGGTTAAACCTCTTTACAAAGCCAAAGCCACTTTGCAAAAAGAGCGTAAGAAGGCTAACGAAGAAAAGAAAAAAAGAGATAAATTCTTTAAAGAGCAAAGATACAAATCCTATAAGAAGTGAGGTAAGACCTTGAAGACGGCAGTATTCGGAGGTACTTTTGACCCTGTTCATAACGGTCATATAAAAATGGCACAAAGTGCTATAGAGCAATTCGGTTTGGAAAGGCTTATTGTAGTTCCAAATGCCAATCCGCCTCATAAAAAAAATGAGGTGAATACGGATTTTGTTCATAGGTATAATATGCTTAGACTTGCATTTTCCAAAAACTCTGCTGTGGAAATATCAGACTATGAGTCCAGGCCGGGAAATTATTACTACTCAATATACACTATGCGATATTTCAGGTCTGTTTACGGAGAGGACATAGGTTTTATAATCGGTGCAGATTCGTTGTGCAGCATACACAAGTGGCATTCTTACAAAGAATTTATAAAAGAAAACAAGCTCGTTGTTTTTTCAAGACAGACAGATGACGAATTTACAAAAGTTTTAAGTCATTATAAAGATGATGGAGCAGATATATGTTTGGCAGATATGCCTTTGGTAGATGTTTCTTCAACCTCAGTGAGAAGTTTGCTTAAAAAAGGGGTAATACCTCATAATGTAATGCCTGAGTCTGTTTTGGATTATATTAGGTCAAATGCTCTCTACGGAGGAAAGATATGACTTTGCAAGAAATCACACAAAAGCTAAAATCCGACCTTAATGAAAGTCGTTTCAATCACAGCATTTCTGTTGCCAACACAGCAAAAGAACTTGCTGTTCGTTTCGGCGCAGATGAGAACAAGGCGTATATTGCAGGGCTTGTACACGACTGTGCTAAGTGCTTAAGCACACAAGAACTCAAGGAAAAAGTTGAAACCTACGGCATAGAAACGGATGCAGACACCTTTAATTCTACCCAGCTTTTGCATAGCTTTGTGGGTGCATATAAAGCTCGTGAAGACTATGGTATATATGATGATGAAATTTTCGATGCAATTTATTATCATACTGTAGGCAAAAAAAATATGCCTCCGATTACCTCCATTGTGTATCTTGCAGATGCCATAGAGCCATTGAGAAGCTATCCGGGTGTCGATGAAATACGAAAGCAGGCGCAAACCTCATTGGATAAAGCAATATATATGTATACTAAAGATTCTGTGGATTTTATATTGAAAAAGGGATGCTATTTACACCCTAATTCCGTTGAAACCAGAGATTATTATTCACAAAAGTAAGCAAAAATACAGGAGACAGATATGACCTCGAAATCATTTTTTCAATTACTTATATCTTTAATACTCATTTTTGGACTTATTGTTATGTCTTGTTTTGTGGCATATGTAACAACAAGCGGAGGTTCTTTTTTGGGCTATGAATTTAATTCCGTAGAACAAAACCCATATGTAAATGTTTTGCTTATGGGGCTTGACAAAGACGGAACAAGAACAGATGTGTTGATTTTTGCACAGCTCAATATGATAGACGGCGAAATCAATATGCTGCAAATACCTAGAGATACCTACAGACCAAACAATGGCAGAAGAGACAAAAAGATTAACTCGGCTTACGGTGTGGATAAGGAAAAGAGTGTTCTTAAAGAAGTAGGAGAACTGCTTGGGGTTCATATCGACAAATATGTAACAATAGACATTAAAGGCTTCAGAGACCTTATAGATACAATAGGCGGGGTTGATTTTTATGTTCCCCAAAATATGCATTATGAGGATCCCACGCAAGATTTGTATATTCACTTAAACGAGGGTCAGCAGCATCTTGACGGTGACAAAGCAGAACAGCTTGTACGCTTCAGGAACTATCCTATGGGCGACCTTGACAGAATGAAGGTTCAAAGTGATTTTATACAGGCAACAGTGGACCACATACTGAGGATTTCCAATGTAACCAAGATAGATGATATGGTAGAAGATTTTTCAAAAACTGTAAAGACCAATTTTAGTTTTAATGAAATGCTTACTTACGCACCATATGTACTGGCAACAGAGCGCTCCAAGATAGTTACACATCAGCTTGTGTGTGACCCTGTAGACATAGGCGGAGGTTCATATGTTATTGCAAATGATGAACAGAATGAAAAGCTTATAAAAGAACACTTTACACCTACTTTGGAAGAGGGTCTCAACAATAGTACGCTCAAAGCTTCTGTTGAAGGTGACGGAAAACTTTGTATGACAAGTGATGTTGAGCTAAAAAAATCATCTCTAAACAGCTTTGCAAGTGTTGATATCATAGATGCTTCCGAGGGTGAGGCAGATGTTGCCGGCATAAAGACACAATTGGAAAAATACGGCTATAATGTGCTGTCTGTTGTTACAGCTGCAGATGCATCATACGAAGACACTGTTGTGGTTTCTGTTAGAAAGAACAACTCAGCATCGAGAATATCAAAAATTGCAGGAACAGACAATTATATTCACAACCCGCACAAGAAAAAAGGCAGTGATGTAACTATTATCCTTGGTAAAAACAACAAATAAGTGAGGTAAATATATGGATGCTTTAGAATTGATGAAAACAGCGGTTAAATGTGCTGATGATAAGAAGGCAAATGACCTTAAAGTGTTAAATATTACGGAGCTTACAACATTGGCAGATTACTTTGTAATTTGTCATGGTAATTCTTCTTCGCAGATGAGTGCAATATTTGATGCAATCGAAGAAAAGCTCAAATCTGAGGGCGTTTATATGAATAATGCAGGATCTCAGGATTCAAGCCAGTGGATGCTTATGGACTACGGCGATGTGATTGTGCATATTTTTAACAATGAATCGAGAGATTTTTACGGCATAGAAAATTTGTGGGCAGATGCCGAAAATGTAAATATAGAAGAATATGTTTGACAATAATAAATATCTGAAAGGGATGTAGCTTAAGATGAATTATGATTTCGAAGCCATTGAAAAGAAATGGCAGGAAAAGTGGGAAAATGATAAGGTATTTAAAACCGAAATCAATGATAAACCTAAATATTATACTTTGGAGATGTTTCCGTATCCTTCGGGAAATCTTCACATGGGTCATGTTCGTAACTATTCTATAGGTGATGTGGTTGCAAGATTTAAGAAAATGCAGGGATACAATGTTCTTCATCCAATGGGTTGGGACTCCTTTGGTCTTCCTGCAGAAAATGCTGCAATTAAACACGGAGCAAATCCAAAAGACTGGACATACTCCAACATAGACAATATGCGCGAGCAACTCAAGAGTTTGGGCATAAGCTACGATTGGGACAGAGAGGTTGCAACCTGCAAGCCCGATTATTACAAGTTTACCCAGAAGCTCTTTTTAGAGTTTTTTAACAATGATCTTGCATATAAAAAGAAGTCATATGTAAATTGGTGTCCTTCTTGCCAGACTGTTCTTGCAAATGAGCAGGTTGTTAACGGCAAATGCGAAAGATGTAAATCAGAAGTCGGCAAAAAAGATCTTGAACAGTGGTTCTTTAAGATTACAGAATATGCAGATGAACTTTTAAAGGATTTGGATAAATTAAAAGGCTGGCCCGACAAGGTTAAGACCATGCAGGCAAATTGGATTGGTAAAAGCCGCGGTGCAGAGGTATCGTTCAAAATAGACGGTACAGACGAAAGTCTTACGGTGTACACCACAAGACCCGACACAATCTATGGTGTTACATATATGGTTATAGCGCCCGAACATCCCATAGTGCCAAAGCTTATAGAAGGAACTGAAAACGAGGAAGACTGCAAGAAATTCATTCATAAGATGCAGTTCTTAAATGAAATAGAGAGAACGAGCTCCGAGGCAGAAAAAGAAGGTATATTTACCGGAAGGTATATGATAAATCCCATAACCGGAGATAAAATACCTCTGTATCTTGCAAACTATGTTCTTACCGACTACGGTACCGGTGTGGTAATGGCGGTTCCTGCTCATGACCAGAGAGATTTTGAATTTGCCAAGAAATATAATCTGCCTATTAAGGTTGTTATAACTCCCGATGGTTCCGACATAGACGCTTCTTCAATGGATGCATCTTTTGAGGCAGAAGGTATTATGGTTAACTCAGGTGAGTTTAACGGTATGGGTAACCGTGAAGCTCTGCAGAAAATCATAGATTATATGGACAAAAACGGCATAGGTGAGAGCAAAGTTAACTTCCGTTTAAGAGACTGGCTCATTTCCCGTCAGCGTTACTGGGGTGCACCTATTCCTGTAATTTATTGTGAGGATTGCGGTGCTGTTGGTGTTAACGAAGCTGACCTGCCCGTAATGCTTCCCGAGGATGTTGAGTTTACCGGTCAGGGAAAATCGCCCCTTACCACCAGCAAAACTTTTGTAAATGCTCCCTGTCCCAAATGCGGAAAAATGGGTAGAAGAGAAACTGACACAATGGATACCTTTGTGTGTTCGTCATGGTATTTTTTAAGATATTGCGACCCTAAAAATGACAAAGAGCCCTTTAACTTTGATGCGCTTAAATACTGGATGGGTGTAGACCAGTATATAGGTGGTGTAGAGCATGCAATTTTGCATCTTCTTTATGCAAGATTCTTTACCAAAGCACTTTGCAAAATGGGACTTGTGCCCGTAGACGAGCCTTTTGACAATCTTCTTACACAGGGTATGGTATTAAAGGATGGCACTAAGATGAGCAAATCTCTGGGTAATGTAGTAAGTCCCGAAGAGATAATTTCCAAGTACGGTGCAGACACTGCAAGACTTTTCATACTCTTTGCCGCTCCCCCCGAAAGAGACCTTGAGTGGAGTGATACTGCAGTAGAAGGCTCCTATAGATTTATAAACAGAGTATTTAGATTTGTAACTGATAATTTAGATAAAATAGATATCAATGCTTCTTATGACAAATCGAATCTTACAACAGAAGATAAGGAATTAAGATATGTTCTTAATTACACCAAGAAAAAGGGTACAGATGACATATCGGTTCGTTTTAACTTCAATACTGCAATAAGCGGTATTATGGAGCTTGTAAATGCAATGTATGCTTACAAAGGTACAAACAATGCACTTCTCAGTGAGTGTGTTAAGGATACAATAATTATGCTTGCACCCTTTATTCCTCATGTTACAGAGGAACTGTGGCAGATTATAGGCGGAGATGCGAGTGTACATGAGCAGGCGTGGGTTTCCTATGACGAAACCGCCCTTGTTAAAGACGAGCTTGAACTTGTTGTTCAGGTAAACGGCAAGATTAAGGGCAAAATAGTAGTTGGTGCATCTTTGTCCGATGATGAAATCAAAGCACTTGCAATATCCGATGAAAAAGTTAAAGCTTTTACAGCTGGCAAGGAAATTGTAAAGGTTATTGTTGTTAAGGGAAGACTTGTAAATATAGTTGTAAAATAATATAATTTTTAGTGGGCGGGTTTCCTTGATTGATAGGCAAACTCGCCACTTTTTAGGAGAGTGTTGTTATGAAGAAAAGCATACCGCTCGTGGAGGTAAGAAAAATAAGCACAATAAAGGAGCTGCTCTGTGGCAGTGTAGAGCTTTATGCGGACAAAACAGCTTTTCTGCACAAGCCTTCGGGCAAGAACTACGAGCCAGTTACCTTTAAAGAATATGGTGATGATGTAAATGCACTCGGACTTGCATTTTGTGATTTGGGTTTAAAAAACGGTTCCAGAATTGCTATTGTTTCTGCCAACAGATACGCATGGGGAACTACCTATATGGCAGCAGTAAACGGCGATACTGTTGCTGTTCCCATAGACAAGGATTTAAATATAGAAGACATCATACATCTTTTGAATGTGTCCGGTGCCGAAGCAGTTGTTTATTCTTCAGAGCTTTTAAAGAAAATTGAAAATGCAGCACTTATTAAAGAGCAGGTGTCTTCGTTAAAATTTGCTATCAATATGGATGCAGATGAAAATAGTGGTGAAGAATTATCATACAGTCTCCTTCTCGATAGGGGCAGGGAACTTGCTCAAAATGGCGATATGCGCTATATCGACTACAGTGTGAATCCGGACGATATGAAGGTTCTTTTGTTTACCTCAGGCACAACGGCTATGTCAAAGGGTGTAATGCTCAGCCACAGAAATATCGTTACAGTGGTAATGGCTATGTGTTCAATGGTATACATAGGTCCGGGAGATATATTTCTCTCAGTACTCCCTATACATCATACATATGAGTGTACTTGCGGGTTTTTGACTCCCGTATACAGAGGATGTACTGTTGCGTATTCAGACGGACTTACCAAGGTGGCAAAAAATCTTAAGGAATGTCAAGCTACTATTGTTTTGGGTGTTCCGCAGCTATTTGAAGCCATGTACAAAAGAATAATGACAAGCGCAAAGAAAAACGGCATGGAGAAAAAACTGGCTCTTGGCATAAAACTTACAAGAATTCTTAGAAAAGTGGGTATTGATATTCGCCGTAAGGTTTTTGCTGATATTCACAACAATCTGGGCGGAAAGCTCAGAATCACCGTAAGCGGTGCTGCTGCAATTTCTCCGGAGGTGGCAGTTGCCTTTAATGATTTTGGTATAAACTTAATAGAGGGCTACGGCATCACGGAATGTGCTCCCATAGTATCCCTTACACGCCTTGATGAACTAAGACCCGGTTCGGCAGGTATTGCAGTACCCGGCTCTGAAATTAAAATAGATAATCCGGGTGAGGATGGTATTGGCGAAATTCTCTATAAGGGAGACAACATAATGCTTGGATATTACAATAATCCCGAAGAAACACAAAAAGTTATAAAAGACGGATGGTTTTGTACAGGAGACCTTGGTTATATGGATAAAGACGGCTATGTTTATATAACCGGCAGAAAGAAAAATGTAATTGTAACAAAGAATGGCAAGAACATTTTTCCGGAGGAGCTTGAGGCTTTCATAAACAGTAATGATTATGTGTTGGAATCGTTTGTTTATGGTTCTGATGTAGATAATATTTCTGACGAAACTGAGATTTGTGCAGTTTTAGTACCGGACATGAACAAGATAAAGGAAGACTTCTCCGAGACAGATGAAAATACAATAAGGCAGCTTATGGACAAAGCAGTAGATGCAGTAAATAAAAGAAATCCTGTATATAAATATATAAGAAAGGTTACCGTAAGATATACAGAATTTGAAAAGACAACTACAAAAAAGGTAAAGAGATACATAGAAAGTAACAGAAAATAAAAAAACACAACCCATTCAATTTTTTTGAATGGGTTGTGTTTTTATTCACTTATTTTATTTATTATTTTCTTATATACTCTTCTTAGGAAGAACATTGCCATTAACACAGACACCAATTCGGCTGTGGGAAATGAGAGCCATATGTAGTTAAGCTTCCCTGTAAGTGAAAGGAAATATGCAACCGGAACAAGTACAATAAGCTGTCTTGCTATTGAAATCCAAAGAGCGTACATGCCTTTGCCTACAGCCTGAAATACTGAAATGGCAACAATACAAAATCCTGCAAACAAAAAACTTATGCTTATTATTCTAAGTGCGGGAACGCCAATACCAAGCATCTCTTTTGAGGCATCAAAAAGTGTGCCCAACAGAAAGCGGGGAAGTGTTTGAAACACAGCAAATCCGGCAAGCATAAACGACACGGCGTAAATAAAAGCAAGTTTAACAGTCTTTTTAATTCTTTTTGCTTTCTGTGCCCCAAGGTTGTATGCAATAATAGGCACAACTCCGTTGTTTAGTCCAAACACAGGCATAAATATAAAGCTTTGAAGTTTAAAGTATGCACCAAACACTGCAACTGCAGTTTCTGTAAAACCAATAAGAATTCTGTTTAACGAAAAAGTCATTACAGAGCCAATTGAAGCCATAAGTATTGAGGGAACACCAACTGAGTAAATCTTTTTTATAATCTTCTTGTCGGGAATCATATACTTAAATGACAAGGTAATTTCCCTATTTATCAAAAGGTTTAATGAAACACCTATCAAGGCAGCTATAATCTGTGCTATAACAGTGGCAAGGGCAGCACCGGAGATACCCATTTCGGGAAAGGGACCGTAGCCGAAAATCATAATCGGGTCCAGAATTATATTTATTATTGCGCCAAGACCTTGAGTAATCATGGAATATATTGTTTTTCCTGTAGATTGCAGGAGTCTTTCGGTACATATCTGACCAAAAAGACCAACCGACAAAATTGATACTATCATAAGGTACTGAGAGCCTTGCTCTATGATGTATTTATTTTTGGTTTGAAAAGCAATAAACGGTCTTGAAAAAAATATTCCAAGAAGTGAAAATAACACAGAAATTACAATGGCAAGAAACAAAGAGTTATTTGCCGTTCTGTTTGCTGTTTCATAGTTCTTTTCTCCAAGGCTTCTTGACAAAAGTGCATTTACACCTACCCCTGTACCTGTTCCTACGGCAATCATAAGGTTCTGGTACGGAAATGCAAGGGAGACCGCAGTAAGCGCCTCCTCGCTTATCTGTGCCACATACATACTGTCTACAATATTGTAGAGAGCCTGGATGAGCATAGATATCATAATTGGTACAGACATGGAAAGGATAAGTCGGTTTATGGGGAGTGTACCCATTTTGTTGTCTTTAGTTGTTTGCATCATAATCTCCTTTTCTACATAAAAAACACACGGATTTGAATTTATTTAAAAATCCTATTCCGTGTGCTTATTATACCACTATGTAGTATATATGTCAACTTAGATTCATGCTTTGAAAACCAATGGCCTTGCCGAGTACATAGGTTTGGCTTAATTCTTCTCCCGAAAAATACATTGGCTGATATGCAGGATTTTCCGCCACAAGCATAATTCCGTCTGCTGTTTTGTAAACTCTTTTCAATGTAGCCTCGTCACCTATTACAACTGCGGCAATTTCACCGTTTTCCACAGAACTTTGTTGTTTTATAAACACTATGTCGCCGTCTGCAATTCGCGCATTAATCATGCTGTCACCTCTTGCGGTAAGGCAAAAGTCAGCTTCTGCGTTATTGCCCGTGGCAAGCACATATTCGTATTCTTCGTTACAAAATATTGGTGTTCCGCAGGCTATGGAACCAAGCATTCTTATTTTTTTTACGGGTATAGACATATCCTCCGCACTGTCGGTTTGTATGCTTTCAACTCCCGCAAGTAAAAAGTCGGTAGATACTCCAAGAGCCTCAGCAAGAATTTTTAATGTGTCTGTATGCGGGGTTTGAAATCCTGTTTCCCATTTGCTTATCATAACACGATCTGTTTTCAGGTTATATTTACTTCTTAATAGATTCATAAGGTCCGATTGGGTGAGGCGTCTCTCCTTACGCAAATTTTTTATTCTGTCGCCAAGTTCTGACATTTAATACCAATCCTTTCTGATATAATATTGTCGATAAAGACACAAATTTAATACAAAAGATATAATCTTGTCGATAAATATATGATAGCACAAATGTTTCGAAAAAGCAACCCATATTTTGAAAAACATAAAAAAATTCAAAAATATTTTAAAAATGTGTTGACATCGACAATTTTTTGGTGTATTATAAATGTGTCGATATCGAAAACATAGATAAACAGTTGATAAACATAATTTATTTTGAGAGGAGGTCGCATAATCGTAAAAATACTCCGATTATGCCAAAAAATTATGAAAAAAACTATAAGAATAGCAGACATTGTTACAATATTTAAATTATTTGTACCCGTTATTATGATGTGGGCAGCAAGCTGTATAGAAAAACTGGTATAGATATTATCTTTTTAAAAAGTTAATATATGCGTTTTCTTTATCAGATTTCTTTCGCATGAAAACAGTAAATACTGCAGCGGATAAATCGGCTCAAAAAGCCGGTATCAAACTGCATCCCCGGCGGTTTGTAAGACAAGATTCATAATATACAGAAAGGAATACATAATGAAAAGAACACTTTTATGTCCTGTTTGCAACAAAGAGTTTATAACAGACAAAAACGCCAAAAAATATTGTTCGGCAAAATGCCGGCGCAAAGCAAACAACCAATCTGCCAAAAAGACTACTTTGCGTGAGTTTTCTTGTGCATGGTGCGGTGACAGCTTTATGTCGGTACGCAGAAAGAAGTATTGTTCCAAGGATTGCAGACTGTACGCCAACGGAAGATTGATAAAAAGAAAAAACATTCGAAAGGGACCGGCATTAAGCTTGGAGCAGGTGGCAATCTTAAGCCGTGAGGCAGGTTTGAGCTACGGTCAGTATGTACAGAAGTTTCAACTGAGTTAGGGGGAGCATGATGCCGCTTTATGCCATATGTCCGTTCTTTTTATATGAAAAGGGAAATTGTATCGGCTGCGAGTTGAAAAACATAAGATTTTCAACTTATAAAGACAAAAAGAACTGGATGTTTAATCATTGCTGCAGCTGGGATTATGAGGAGTGCAAAAACTCCATTAAACTAATGAAAAAATATATGGATTAAAAATAGAATATATATTATGTCAAGATAACACACTATAGTTTTTTATGGTGTGTTATTTTTTGAATATGAAATTTTTAAAACACAATAATATATGTGGTGATTTTATTTTGAATAATTTTATTGATTTGGTTGACAATGAAAAACTTTTAAAGGATTGCAATTATTTGTATTCCATTCCCGAACTTGGATTTGAACTTCATAAAACAAAAGAATATGTACAAAAAGAGCTTAATAAAATGGGTATTGATGTCATAGAATGTGGAAAATGCGGACTCACTGCCACTATAGGAAAAGGAAAAAGGTGTGTGCTGTTAAGAGCGGATATGGATGCCATTGATATTGAGGGTAAGGGTGCGTTTCATGGATGCGGACACCATATGCATACATCGATGCTTTTAGGCGCGGCAAGAATTTTGAAAGGCAATGAGGGAAAGCTCAAAAATACTGTAAAGCTTATGTTTCAACCGGCAGAGGAAATACTTGAAGGTGCATTGGATATGATAAATTCCGGCGTTTTGGAAAATCCCAGGCCCGATGCTGCATTTATGATTCATATGGCTACTGCAATAGACATACCGTGCGGAAGTCTGATTTTTCCGGGGAAGGGCAATATTGCTCCTGCAGCAGATTATTTTGAAGTAAATATTGAGGGCAAAGGATGTCATGGGTCTCAGCCAAACAAGGGATATGACCCTATAACTGCTTCAGCTCAAGTTGTTACTGCGCTCTCAAATATACGGTCAAGAGAACTTGCAGCAAAAGAAAATGCGATGCTTACAATTGGATGTATCCGCGGTGGTGGTGCGCCCAATGCCATAGCTCCAAGAGTTTCTATGGGTGGAACAATGAGGGCATATGACGACAATACACGGAAGTTTTTAAAGCAGAGGCTCGAAGATATAACCACAAATATATGTACAGCTATGCGTACCAAAGGGAGTGTCAATTACACACGCGGATGTCCTTCGCTTGTAAATGATGAAGCTTTGCTTGAGAATATTATGAAGCTTGCAACAGAACTTTTTGGCAAAGATCAAGTAATAGATGCCTCTTTGCTTGATGCATCGGATAGTTCAGCAGGATCTGAGGATTTTTCATATGTAAGTCAAAAGATTCCCTCTGTAATGGTAAGCCTTGCAGGCGGTCAAACTTCCAAGGGTTATAAGCATCCTTTACATCATCCCGAAGTTAAGTTTGATACAAATGCTCTTTGTGCAGGAAGTGCTCTTATGGCGTATATAGGTATCAATTTATGATTTTTTATAAATTTTATGAAATTTCAGAAATAGCTATCAAAATATGCGAATTTGAACTTGACAAAAGGTATATAAAGGAATAAAATGTACTGTAAGTAGGAGTTTTGCAAAAAAAGACTTTGTTGGAAAATATGGGTATTTTTAAATTCAAATTTATTAAATGCAACAGTTTTTAAAACTATAAATAAAGGAGATACTCACAAATGAAATTTTTATTATCCTATCCTTGCGGTAATGATGTATTTGATACCTTTTACACAAAAAAGGTATTGGACAGAATTATGTCTTTGGCGGACGAGGTTGTGTACAATGAAACAGGTGCTCCGTACAACAAACAGCAGCTTAAAGAGGCAATAAAAGATGTTGATATTTTGTTCACCGGTTGGGAGGCCATTCCTTTAGATGAAGACATTTTGTCGAGTGCAGATAAGCTTAAAATGGTTGCGCATGTCGGCGGGTCAATAGCACTTCTTTTGTCTGAGGATTCTGCCCTGGAGAAACGAAATATCCCCATACTCTCCGGAAACAAGGTTTTTGCACAGTCTGTGGCAGAGGGTACAATTTTATATATGATGGTTGCCGGAAGAGCATTTACAAAAATCAACAAACAGATGATGGAAGATGGATGGACAAAACGCGATTGCTATTTGTATGGCATGAGAGGTAAAAAAATCGGACTTGTGGGATTCGGTCAGATTGCAAAGAATCTTGTACCCTTGTTAAAGGCTTTTTGTGTAGACGAAATTTTGGTATATTCGGAATATCTTACCTGTGATGAGGCAGAAAAACATGGAGTAAAAATTGCATCGTTGGAAGAAATTTTTGAAACTTGCGATTTTGTATCAATACATGCAGGACTAAATGATAACACATATCATCTTGTAAAAGAGCAGCATTTGCGTCTTATGAAGACCAATTCGGCTATCATAAACACAGCAAGAGGTCCTATTATAGATGAGAACGCTCTTGCAAAAGTTCTTGAGGAAAGACCGGATATAAGAGCTGTCATAGATGTATATTCTGTGGAGCCTCCACCCATGGATGCGCCCATAAGAAAGCTGGATAATGCAATTCTTATGCCTCATCAGGGAGGCCCTACCTTGGATTACAGAGAGCTTGTAACACTTGCAATTTTGGACGATGTAGAAAAATTTATAGAGGGAAAAAATAACTTTGGGCATATAATACCGTATGAACATGCAAAAAGGATGACAAATGAAAATTTAAACAAGAAAAAACAGTAATAAAAAAGGAGGAATATATATGTTTAAAATATGTTCAATAGGTTGCGGAGGTATGGCAAGAAGCGGTCATGGACCTGCTTTTGCAAAATATAAAAAAGATTATGAGGATGTATGTCTTGCAGCTTGTTGTGATATAAATGAAGATGCTGCAAAGGCGTTTAAAGAACAATTTGGATTTGAAACATATTACACAGATTATAGGAAGATGCTGGACGAAGTAAAGCCCGATGTGGTTTCGCTTTTGTGCCCTGTAAATCTTACTTGCCCCATATCAATTGATATTATGAAAAAGGGATATAACATTATTTTGGAAAAACCTCCCGGAAAAAATGTGGAAGAAATACAGCTTATGATGGAGGCAGCAAAGGAA
>JAZTYV010000002.1:0-18613 GCA_045637145.1 Clostridia bacterium
TTTACATCATATGTTCCATATATGGCAGTGGGGAATTTTGGGACGATATTTTTTACCTTTGTTGCCTTGTTCTTAACAGTTAGTTGGGTGTTTTTGATGATTGTTATTACACTTGTTAGATTTGCAAAAAGCAAAATTCAGTAACAAAGATTAAAAGACACGAGACTAATTAATTATATTATACTTATGTCAAGTCTATAAAATTTAAAAGATTAGTTTGCCGATAATAAATATTTACATATCGAGCAGGAAAATCTAATATTCCTGCGGGTTCTGATGAAAAGTGATACAGAAAAAACAGTGAAAAATAGTAGGTCCTATTATTCACTGTTCTCCTGACTTGACACGAGTAAGAATTTTGTTGAATAATACAGAAAAAGTATATTTAATGGAGGAAATTGTAATGGCGGTTGAAATAAATCCAAAGGATACGACAAGGGAAATGGCATATGATTTATGGATGAAAGCACCAAATCCAATGGTTACTTTTTTCAAAACACTAGATGTTACAAACCTTGTCAGATTATCAAAGAAGAAAAATCTGAAATTTAATATGCTTATAGATTTTTGTATTGGCAAGGCTGCAGCGACAGTAAAAGAGTTTTATATTCTTCCTGTTGGTGACAAGCTTATTCAGTATGATACAATTGCAGTGAATACGATTGTAAAGAATAAAACCGGAGAGGTAAGTTCGTGCGATATTCTTTATACTGATGACTTAGAAAAATTTAATGCTGATTATCTGGAATATACAACATGGGTAGCTGAAAATTGTCAGGACAGAGACTTATCAGATAATAGCATGGTAATCGGAACATCGACTATAGTTGATACAGAAATTGATGGTGCAGTTGGTATGAATAGCGGTATCTTTAATAATCCGTTTATAATATGGGGTAAATATCGTAAGAAGCTATTTAAGGTTTATCTTCCTATTTCGTTTCAGTTTCACCACACGCAAATGGATGGTGCTCATGCCGGTAAGTTTTTGGAAAATCTGCAAAAAGAGATTAATAGGATGAAATAAATTTTGGTTGTGCTTGAAATTGGATAAAAATAAAGCTCTTGACGGAGGCTATACATATGGATAATAAAATACAAATATTTGAAGATAAGAGAATAAGAACTGCTTGGAACGAAGAAACAGAAGAATGGTATTTTTCTGTTGTTGATGTAGTTGCCGTTTTAACTGATCAAGTTGATTATCAGTGTGCGAGAAACTATTGGAAAGTAATGAAAAAACGTTTGAAAGACGAAGGAAATGAAACGGTTACAAACTGTAACCAGTTGAAAATGAAAGCTGCTGATGGTAAAATGCGCTTAACTGATGTTGCAGATACCGAACAGCTTCTTCGTATTGTTCAATCAATTCCGTCACCAAAAGCAGAACCTTTTAAAATGTGGCTTGCACAAGTTGGCAGAGAGCGAATCGAGGAAACCATTGATCCCGAACTCACAATAGAAAGAGCACTTGAAACATATCTAAAAAAAGGTTATACACGTGAGTGGATAAACCAAAGATTGCAGGCTATTCAGGTAAGGAAAGAATTAACAGACGAATGGGATGCAAGAGGTGTACAAAAAGGTGTCGAGTATGCCATTCTAACAGATGAAATCACAAAAGCATGGTCTGGAATGACAACGAGGAAATACAAAAATCTTAAAGGTCTTACTAAAGAAAATTTAAGAGATAATATGACCACTCTTGAACTTGTTCTCAATATGCTTGCAGAAGCAACAACGACAGAATTATCAAAGAAAGAGCAACCACAGAATTTTGATGAGAATATAAAAATAGCCCGTGAAGGTGGAACAATCGCCGGAAATACACGAAAAGCTATTGAAAAGAGAACCGGTGATTCGGTTATAACTTCAAAAAATGCAACCGAATTAAATCAGATAGTCACAGATTTGATTGAGGGCATTGCAGATGATAAAGAATAAGAAATATTATTGGAAATAAAAGGAGAATACGTATGAAAACACAAAATAAGAGATTAATTAAATTGTTAGGGATTTTGGAAATTTTGGATTCGGAAAAAATTACAGAAAGTAATCCTAAAACAGAAGAAGATGTTACATATACTGTAGAAAGTTTTGATGCTAAAGACGAATACAGAATTCTTGCAGATAGTGTTGATGATGAAAGTGTTGAATTATTATTAAAAGCAGAACAATTAAAAACACTTAAAAGCATTCAAAAAATGCTTAAGTTTTTTACAATATTAACTATAATTGGATTAGTAGGTACATTTTTGTTGATGTTGTTAAACCATTAATTATTTGCCCTGACCTGAAACGAGATTTTACTTGTGTCAAGTCCATACAATTTAAAAGAATAGTTTGCCGATTTTGATATTTACATATACTATCGGATGCGAGAAAATCCGCTATTCTCGCGGGTTCTGATGAAAAATGTTGGGTGAAAATAGTAGGTCCTAATACGAGCTTGCGAGTATCAAGGCTCTCGGGTACCCAACAGAAATCTTTGATTTCGTGTTGGGTGATGGTTCTTATTATTCACTGTTCTCCTGACTTGACACGAGCATAAAGCGGATGTAGAATATT
Source organism: Clostridia bacterium (assembly GCA_045637145.1). Lineage (GTDB taxonomy): Bacteria > Bacillota > Clostridia > UMGS1810 > UMGS1810 > RGIG8748. Next base: position 2,569 of record JAZTYV010000002.1, read on the forward strand.
ATTGGTAGGAAGAAATTTTTGGAAAAAATTTATGGAAGGAAGTTAGAAAATGATTCATTCGATTTTGATTATTGGTCAATCAAATATGGGCGGTCGTGGTTTTAAGGAAGAAGTTCCGCCTATAATAAATGACAGGCTGTATGTTCTTAGAAATGGTCGATGGCGTGCTATGTATGTCCCTGTAAATCCCGACAGAGTAACTTCAGGCATAAATCTCGTCGAAAGCTTTGCCGATTTATATTCAAAAGAGCACAATGTGGATGTAGGCATCATCCCTTGTGCAGATGGAGGAACGAGTCTTGATCAGTGGCAGGTTGGGGGATTGCTTTTCGACCATGCTTGCTATATGGCGGAGCTTGCGTCGAGAACATCAACTATTGCTGCAGTTTTGTGGCATCAGGGCGAATCAGATTGTTCAGAAGATAGATATCCCTTATATGAGGAAAAACTTACAATTATACTTGATGCATTTCGTAAAAAACTTAATTTATATGATGTTCCATTTTTGCTTGGCGGACTTGGTGATTATCTTGAATTTTGCGATATGTCGGATAAGCTCAAAAACTATATTTACGTTAATGAAGCTCTTGAGATGGTGGCGGGTAAAAATAAAATGACGGGTTTTGTATCCGCTGAAGGATTGGGAGCGAATCCGGATAATCTTCATTTCTCGGCAGAAGCACTTAGAGAATTTGGCGTGCGTTATTATAATGAATTTGTGAAAATTGAAGACAAAAATAAAGTGTTTATGGAAAAGAGTACACTTGACCAAGCAATAAGAAATGATATAGAACATTTATAAGCTACATAAATGCGTAGTAAAGAATTTTTATTGCACAACAATAAATGTATTTTTCCCGACTTGACACGAACTTTGTCGAATTTTAAGAAAGGAAGTGCAATATGAAGAAAAATATTTTAATTGGCATTTTTTCGCCATTGGTTAACTTTTTAGTATGTAATATATTGAATTATGTGATACTTGCAGGAGAATATAATGAGGAGTATGCATTATTTCATAATATGTTAATTATAATTTTACCTGCATTACCGGGCATATCTCTTATATTTTTGTTAATAAGGAGTTCGATGAAAGAATATTTCAAGTCGCTGATTGTTTGCTTTGGGATATCTTTCGTCGTAATGATAATTTACATGTTTTTAGGCATAGATACGATGATACATACTGCAATTACTGGTTATGAAGAATTAAGTTTAGGGGATGGCTTTTTAATGGTTATTACCATGTTGTCTTATCTTGCTTCTTGTTTATTTGGTGCCATTGTTGCAGGTATCATTACATATGTAAAGAAAAGAAAAACGACACGAATTATAGAACAATAAAAAATAATTTATGGTTCTTTGGTTTACTTGTGTCAAGTCCATAAAATTTAAAAGATTAGTTTGCCGATTTTTATATTTACATACACTGTCGGGAGCGAGAAAATCCAGTATTCTCGTGGTTTCTTATGAAAAGCATTTGAGAAATTTGCTGTGGTTTAATTTCCACATCAATCTAAATAAAATGATAAAAACAATAGTGATGTTGTTTTTATTACAACAAGGTTCCAATGTACCTCCGCCGCAATTTTATAATTTATGTATTTAACATATCTTTTTTGCGGTAAATATTGCCAAAGGTGTCAAGCGGTACATGGGGTTGGTATAATTGTAAAGGAGACATTAATATGAATGCAGTTGTTGTGTACAAAACAAAATATGGTTCAACCAAAACTTATGCCGACTGGATAGCAGAGGAGCTTAATTGCAAGGCAATAGATGCCGATGAAATAAGCATAGAAGAACTAAGAAATTACGACACAATAATATACGGAGGCGGACTTTATGCCGAGGTTATAAACGGCGTGCGCCTCATCACCAAAAACATCGACAAACTCAACGGCAAAAGGATTGCCGTATATACTACGGGCATTACGCCTCTTGACATACGGGACTATTACGATAAACTTGTTGTGGAAAAGAACTTTAAAAACGGAGTACCCGAATGTGTAAAAATCTTCAATTTCACAGGCAAAATGCTTATAGATGAACTTAGCCTTGTACACAAAACTGCCCTTAAAACGCTCAAAAAGATTATGCTTTCCAAAAAGGAACCCACACAAATGGAAAAGCTTTTGGTTGAGCTTTGTGACGCCGATGGAGATTTTTGCGAGCGTTCGCAGATTGACGGCCTAATATCCTATGTACGCAGTTAAAGAATACATAATAAAAAGGAGGATAATTGCAAATGGCACTTCATATTTTAGACGAAGCAAACCGTTGCATTCAATGTAAAAAACCAGCCTGCCAAAAGGGATGCCCCATAAACACACCAATTCGCGAGGTTATCAGGCTTTTAAAGGATAATCAGCTTGACGAAGCGGGAAAGATTTTGTTTGAAAACAATCCGCTTACAACGATTTGCAGTTTGGTTTGCAATCACGAAAAGCAGTGCGAGGGTAATTGCGTTTTAAACAAGAAAGGTTCACCCGTTCATTTTTCTGCAATCGAAAATTATATATCCAATGCATATGCACCCAAAATGAACAACGGTCCTGCAAAGTCAAACGGACAAAAGGTTGCTATAGTCGGCTCGGGTCCTGCAGGACTTACCATTGCAATCATTCTTGCAGGCTATGGTTATCAGGTAACAATTTTCGAAAGCAAGGATAAAATAGGCGGTATTTTGCGCCACGGCATTCCTGAATTCAGACTTCCCAAAAGTGTTTTGGATGACCTGCAGTACAGGCACATTGAACTAAAGGGTATCAAAATACGCCCTAATGTGCGTATAGGCGATGCCATTGGGATTGATGATTTGTTCAGAGATGGCTACAAAGCAATATTCATAGGCACAGGCGTGTGGCGTCCAAATACATTGCATATCAAAGGCGAAACCTTCGGAAATGTTCATTTTGCAATAAATTACTTAAACAATCCAAGTGTATACAAATTGGGTGAAAGAGTTAACATCATAGGCGCGGGCAACGCTGCTATGGATGTTGCAAGAACAGCAATACGAAGCGGAAGCAGGCAGGTAACCTGTTTTTCAATAGAAAGCAATGTTGCAGCAAGCGATTACGAATATAAATATGCCAAGCTCGAAGGAGTGAATTTTCAATACAACCTCAAGCCTGTAGAAATTCTTGATGACGGAGTGATTTTCCGAGAGGTTATGCATAGCGAAGACGGAAGCATAGAAGAGGTAGAGGGAAGCGAAAAGTTTTATCCGTCCGATTCTGTTATTATTGCAATCAGTCAGGGCCCCAGAAACATCATAGTGTCCACAACAACGGGACTCAATGTAAGCAAAGCGGGACTTTTGGCAGCAGATGGATTGGGCAATACAAGCAGACAGGGAATATTTGCATCGGGCGATGTGGTAAACGGTGCGAGAACAGTTGTTGAGGCTGTTGCTCACAGCAAAATTGTGGCAGAGACTATGCACAAATATATACAAAGTTTAAATGATGAAAATAAAGACACGGAGTAAAACTTTGAGCATTGTAAATACAATCGAAATATAAAACACAGGAATGGTAAAAATGGAGTTTTATCTTGCCCCAATGGAGGGAATAACAACCTATACATACAGAAATACCCATGCGGAGATTTTTGGTCAGTGCGATGCATATTATGCACCGTTTATTGTTCCTACAGACAATGAAAAACTGAGCATGAAAAACCTGCGAGACATAAGTCCCGACAACAATTATGTAAAACCCAAAGTGCAGGTTATGTGTTCAACAGACAGCGCATTTAAAGCGTTTGTAAAAAAGGTAAAGTCAATAGGCTATGATGAGGTAAACTTAAATCTTGGATGTCCGTCTGGTACGGTTGTCAAAAAATCCCGAGGCTCAGGCGCGCTAAGGGATGCAGATGCCCTTGATAAATTGCTTTTTGGAATTTTTGATACTGCAGATGTAAATATAAGCATAAAAACAAGGACAGGCTTTTACTCGCACGATGAATTTGACGCTCTTTTAAAAGTGTATTCCAAATATCCCGTCTCCAAGCTTATAGTTCACCCAAGAATAAGAGAGGAATACTACAGGGGCGAACCCAACCTGGAAAGCTTTAAAAAGGCATACGGTGTTTTTAAAAACAATCTGTGCTATAACGGAAATATATATACTGTGGATGATTACCTTAAAATTTGCAAAATGTTCCCCTCTGTCCAAAGTGTTATGATTGGCAGGGGATGTGTAAGAAATCCTGCAATATTCAGGGAAATAAAGGGTGGCAAAAAGCTTTGTACATCGGAGCTTATAGAGTTTTCCAATTTGCTCGAAAAGAGGTATTATGAGCTATATGATTCCGAGCGGAACACCTTGCACAAGCTTAAGGAAATGTGGATGTATGCCATCTATAACTATCCCAATGAACCAAAAATTATGAAGGCTTTAAAAAAATCGGACAAACTTTCTCAGCTAAACAGTGCCATAAACGCCTTGCCCGAGATTTTATATTAAGTCTTTGATATATTGTATATTAAAATAACTTTTTCTCTGTATAAAGGAGCTGTATATGAGCATTATAAAAAGATTTGCTTTAATAATGACTTTTATAGCAGTTTCCATGTTAATAATTCCGCTGATTGCAGTAAACACACTAAAGGCAGATACAGGTATGCTTGCAGTGCTTATACTGTTTTTTGCTCTGTATCCTGTTGTGTGTGTCTGTGTTGGCATTTTGGCGGGCAGGGATATAGGGCATTTTTGGTTTTCTCCCGTTTTAACTGCCGTTTTGTTTTGGTTTTTTTCATCGTTTACATACAAAACTGCATTTCCCGTTGTGTATTCGGCAGTTTACCTTGTGCTCTGCACTGTAAGTATGCTTATAACATGGATTGTATCCAATAAAAAATAAGCTATTGCCAAACACTGTCCGGATAATGTGTTCAGCCGGTGTTTTGACACCTGCTTGACAATAACACCAAATAAGCTTTATAATCGTACTAACACAATAAGGAGTACAATATGATTACATACATTCCCAACTACTACCGCAAATTCAGGTGCATTGCCGACAAGTGCCGTCACAACTGCTGCATAGGGTGGGAGATAGACATAGACCCCGAAACACTTGACCTGTACGGCATACTTGAGGGCGATACTGCCAAGAGGCTTATGTCTTCTATGTCCTACGAGGGCACCCCTCACTTTGAGCTTTTAAAAGGCGACAGATGCCCTATGCTGAATGAAAACGGTCTTTGCGACCTTATATGTGCTTTTGGCGAGGAAGCTCTTTGTAATATCTGCCGTGACCACCCAAGATTTCGCAACTTTTATTCAAACTCTGTGGAAATGGGCTTGGGACTTTGCTGTGAAGCTGCCGCAGATTTAATACTTTATTCTGACGAGCCTTTTGAGCTTGTGCAGTCGGAGGGAAGTGCCGATGCGCACTTTAACTGTGAGGAACAGTATGTTTTGGATAAAAGGCACAGATTTATAAGCATAATGAAGGACAGAACCAAAAGCATAGAAGAAAGACACCGCTTGCTTTTGGAGGAAGCAGGGGATTGTGAATTGTCGAAATCCTTGCACAAATGGTGCGGATTTTTGCTTGGTTTGGAGCGTCTTGACGATGAGTGGACAAAGCTTCTTTGCGAGGTACAAAACTCACAGCAAAAAGAATTTTTTCTCTTGACCGAGAAAAGCTTCCAAATAGCTTTGGAACAGCTTACAATATACTTTCTCTACAGGCATATGCCATCTGCAATAGCAGACGGACATATAGCCTCAAAGGTCAGATATGCGGTTATAAGCACGCAGTTTATATATACAGCGTCAAGGATACTTAAGGATAAGGATAAGTCAAAGGATTTTAAGGATTTACTCCTCAATGTTTCGCGTATGTATTGTGCAGAAATCGAGTATTCCGATGAAAATCTTGAAAAAATTTTTGACGAATTATATTAAAAGAGGATAACCATATGAAAACAAAAACAAAATTTGTGTGCGGTGAGTGCGGATACGAAAGCTTAAAATGGCTTGGCAAATGTCCCTCCTGCAACAACTGGAATACCTTTGCCGAAGAGGCAGAGCTGTCTCAAAGCAAGTATGATGCGGTAAAGACCATAGGCACAATCAAATCCAAACCGCAGTCGCTAAATGAAATAGGCGAGAGCGAGGGCGAGATGATTGCCACAGGAAATGCGGAGCTGGACAGAGTCCTCGGAGGCGGAGTTGTCCGCGGGTCAATGGTTCTTGTGGGCGGAGACCCCGGCATAGGCAAGTCCACACTTCTTCTTCAAATATGCTCTTGTCTGGGCGATAAATATCCTGTGCTGTATGTGTCGGGCGAGGAGTCTGCCGTGCAGATAAAAATGCGTGCCAACCGCCTTGGCGTAAAGGCGCCGAATCTAAAGCTCCTTGCAGAAACAAATCTCGATGCAGTCATACACCACGCAAAAGAGCAAAAGCCCGCAGTGATGATTGTAGACTCCATACAGACCATGTACAGAGAGGATATATCCTCTGCACCCGGAAGTGTATCTCAGGTAAGAGAAGCCACACATTTCCTTATGCGTCTTGCCAAGGAAAACAATGTTGCAGTATTCATAGTTGGGCATGTTACCAAGGAGGGAAGCATTGCAGGACCCAGGGTGCTTGAACATATGGTGGACTGCGTGCTGTATTTTGAGGGCGAAAGACAGCAGAGCTACAGAATACTCAGAACAGTTAAAAACCGCTTCGGCTCCACCAACGAAATAGGCGTCTTCGAAATGAAAGATGACGGGCTAAAAGAGGTCTTAAATCCATCGGCAATGATGCTTTCGTCAAGACCCGTTGATGCCACAGGTTCGGCAATAGTCTGTACCATAGAAGGCTCAAGACCGTTTCTTGCAGAAATTCAGGCATTGTCTGCAACCACAAGCTTTGCAATTGCACGAAGAAGTGCTACGGGAGTGGACTACAACAGGATTACAATGCTCGTTGCCATACTCGAAAAGAAGCTCGGCTACTCAATGGCAGGACAGGATGTGTATATAAATGTTGTGGGCGGATTAAAGCTCACAGAAACTGCATCGGACCTTGCTGTTATAACAGCTGTTGCATCCAACTACAAAAATTTTGTAATAGACGCCAAAACTCTTGTTTTGGGTGAGGTGGGTTTAACAGGCGAGGTACGCTCTGTAAGCTTTGCCCAAAGGCGTATTGCCGAAGCCAAAAAGCTTGGCTTTACCAGAGTTGTACTTCCAAGGGAAAATGCAAAGGAAGTCTCAGATACCAAAGGCATAGAGATAGTTGCTGTTGAAACAGTAGCAGATGCCATTAAGATATTAAGCAGAAAATAGAAAAAACCCCACAAGGAAATATTCCTTGTGGGGTTTTGTCAACTGTGTTTATACATCGTAGAAACCAAGTATCAGTATACCTATAAATGCTATTATGAGTGCAGTGTAATGCTTCCACGAAAGCTTTTCCTTTAAGAATATGCTTCCCCATAAGGTTGATACTGCACAGTAAGCCGAGATTATAACAAATCCGGGTACCCAACCCTTAACAATAATCATCATATAGAAAACCTGACCTACAGTTTCGCATATACCGCCGATTAGCTTTGTTCCGTCATATTTCTTGTCGATTTTTTCTTTCTTAAATACATATATGTATATTGCAAATATCACAGATATTACAAACCAGGTAAGCTCATATGCAGTGTTTAGCACATCTCCTGCCAAAGTGTCTGCAGCATCCTCAGAAAGTCCTGTTGACACAAGATTTGCCACATAGCCGTCTGCAATAAGTGTGTCTACAAAGGTTCCGCACGAGTCGAGTATGCAGTAAAGAACAGGCAGAAGTATTGCAAACACGCTCTTTGCATACTTTCTGTTTGCCTTAAACTGTCTTTGTATTCTAAGGTCAGGGTCTTCCGCGTTTTCTATGATGCCCAGAGCTATGATGCCAACTACAATCATCACAATACCTGCAATAATGGGAGCGTTAAGAAATACCTTGTTGGAGTCTGAATTCGGATTAAATGTTACACCAAACACCAGCATACAAAGTATTGCCGTTACGGCACCCGAGCCGTTGCATATGGGTGAGGATATGGAAAGCTCAATGTATCTTAAACCAATATAGCCTATTACCATAGACAGTATGTAGAAAAAAGATGCGGGCAGATATGTGATGATATCCGAAAATGTAAGAGGCACTCCGCGAACTGCTATTTCATAAAATGCGTGTATACCCATTACAAGACCTACCGCAATACCAACCTTGTAATGACTTAATTTGTCATCTTGTTTTGAACCTATTTTGCTGAAAATGTCGGAACCGCTCCAGCAAAGCATAGCTATTACGGATATAATCCATAAAATAAAATTATTCATAATTTCGTTGTTCTCCTTTTGCAAAATTTCAAGTTAGTCTAATGTAACAAACCCGCCGTCAACAAGCTTTTGGAGTGACATCATAATTCCTGCTTTTGCATTGTACCATGTTAGTCCTCCCTGGAAGAATATGGTGTACGGCTCTCTTATAGGACCGTCTGCCGAAAGCTCGATTGATGAACCCTGTATAAATGTGCCTGCCGCCATTACCACATTGCTGTCGTAGCCGGGCATGGCGTATGGCTCGGGGCTTACATAGCTGTCTACAGGTGCCGCTGCCTGAATTCCCTTTGCAAAGGCTATCATGGCATCTCCGCTTCCAAGCTCAACCGCCTGAATGATGTCGTGACGGCTCTCCGCAGAGTTTGGCACAACCTTAAAACCAAGACTTTCGTATACATTTGCGGCAAAAACAGCACCCTTAAGAGCGCCTGCCACAACCGTAGGTGCCATAAAAAATCCCTGATAGAGCGCTCTGTTTGTGTCAAGGCTTGCACCGACCTCCTGACCGAGTCCGGGTGCGCTGAGGCGGTATGCACAGCGGTCTATGCACTTTTTAGTTCCGCAAATGTATCCGCCTATTGGGGCAAGTCCGCCTCCGGGGTTCTTTATAAGCGAGCCTACAATCATATCTGCGCCCACATCGGACGGCTCCGTCTTTTCCACAAATTCTCCGTAGCAGTTGTCCACCATGCATATTACATCGGGTTTAATGCTCTTTACAAAAGCAATAAGCTCGCCAATCTGCTTTACCGAGAAAGTGGGTCTGGACTTGTATCCCTTGGAACGCTGTATGGTCACAAGCTTTGTTTTGGGGTTTATGGCTTTTTTGATGTTTTCGTAGTCAAAGGTGCCGTCTTCCAGAAGTTCCACCTCTCTGTAGTAAACACCGTATTCCTTAAGCGAGCAGGCGGACTCTCTTATTCCTATTACCTCTTCAAGAGTGTCGTAGGGTCTGCCCACGGGCGACAAAAGCTCGTCTCCGGGCAAAAGATTTGCTCCCAGTGCCACTGCAAGAGCATGAGTTCCGCAGGTAATCTGCGGACGCACAAGAGCCGCCTCTGTGTTAAAACAGTCGGCATACACCTTTTCCAGAGTTTCTCTGCCCATGTCGTTGTAGCCGTAGCCTGTAGAGCCTGCAAAGCACTCTGCGCTTACTCTGTTTTTTTGCATGGCATAAGTAACCTTTGCCTGATTGTATTCGCTTATATCATCTATTTCTTTAAATCTGTCCTCAAGATTTTTTAGTATTTTGTTGCAGTATTTAAGGACCTTTTCCTCAATACCGAGCTTTAAATACATTTCGCTTTGATTCATTGTACTAACTTCCTTGTCTGTATTACTTTATTTGCACTGTTTTTGTATTTTCGTCCCAGCTTGCATCATAGCCAAAGACTTTTTCAAAGAAATTGAGAGACACAAGTGTTCTTGAGTCTTTTGCTACAGATGCCTCATCAAGCTCCTCTTTAGTCTGGTCTTTAAAAACATATTTACTTCCAAGCTGTGTTGCAGCAAATGAAGATTTTGAATTCATAATTATTGTTTTGGTATCGCCGTCCCACAGTATTGACACTCCCATTTTCTCCAGTACAGCTCTTAGGGGTATCATAACCTTTCCGTTTTGGTTAATAAACGGTTCTGTGTCAAATTTCACGGCTTTTCCGTCTGCAATTACGGTTATTTCATCTGCCTGCGGTTTCTGACTGTCTGTTTTAACCGAAATAGAATTGTCATTTGCATAAGACACAACCGCAAAGCTGTTGCTTTCGATTACAAGATTGGGCAGGGCAAGCCTCGTGCAGTCTGTAAGCTGGTTTTCGCCGCTTGATGCAGACAATACACCAGAGTCTTTCAACACAGATACATTGCTGTTTTTAAGCATAAATACACTTGTGCCTACATCTTCAATATCCCTTAGAGCATGTGCTTTTACCTTGGCAATTACAATATTCTGATGTCCTGCATTGTATAGAGGAGAACCCTCGTCTATGCTTTTTCCCGACAGGGATATATATGCAATTCTAAGGTTGTTTGCAACAAAGCCTGCAACAGGCTTAGATATATATCCAAGATTTGTGCTGTCAACCGAGGCCAGCCAGTCCTGGTCAAAATATCCGCTTTCGTCTATGCTTATTGCTTTTTTGTCGTATATTATTGCAGTCTGCACTGCGCTTACATTATCAAAGTTACCGCTTAAGGTTACAGTAAGGGTAAGACTGTCGCCTTCTCTTGCAACCTCACAGTCGCTTTCAATGGTAAACTGAAAGTCTGCACCCGGGTTGGAAAGGATGGTTCTTGTACCCTCTGTGTAAGAAAATGCACATATTCCCACACTTTTTACACTTTCTGCAATTACAGCCTTTTTAGCGTTTTTTATGCCGTAGAATGCCATATTGCCTATATGGGTAATTCCGTCTTCAACCACAATTTCAGTTATTTCGTTTCGCTTGCTGTACCAAGGTGCTTCGGTTTCCGATTTATAGTTGTCCATGGCACCCGCACCTTTTACGGTGAGTGTGCCGTTTTGTATATTCCATGTTATATTGCTGTGGGGAGGTTCATTGGCAGCAACTGCAAGTGTGCAGAGCAAAATGCAAAGCACAACAACTAAACCAATAAATTTTTTCATAAAAATTCCTCCGTTTCTGTTAAATATATAAGACCCAAAAAGGTTTTATATCGTTTGTGGCTCCTCCTCCATAAAGTAGGTGGCTTCCATATCCGCTGTAGAAAGAGCAAAAGCAAGCGGAAACTTTTCAAATGCACTTCCTACGCTAAGCTTGTCTTCATTTCCCGAAAATCCCATGTGATATCTTATGGCAAAAGCTTCCTCTCGTGTTAAGCGCATATATCCCGATATTATGTACACAGATTTCTCGCCGTGTCCGTAGGGCAGGTCATCGTCAAAGGTATAGGTTGGTACAGTGTGCCATACACCGTGGGCATCCTTTACATTTCTTGTAGATGGCACATAGCAATTTATTTTGCAAAGGTCATGGAGAAGTGCCACTATTGCAATGGTTTCGTCCGATGCATCAAGCCCGTAGATTTCCTTTACTCTCGGTCTTTGCATATAGTCTTTAAGACAATAATACACATTTAAGCTGTGGTCTAAAAGTCCTCCGCTGTATGCACTGTGAAACCTTGTGCTTGCAGGCGCCGTAAAAAAGTCGCACGCATCGCTTGTAAGGTAGGCAATAAGCTTGTCTGCACCCTCGCGCTTTATGTTTTCTGTATAAATTTTAATAAATTCTTCTTTTTTCATAAGCGGAATAACTCCTTTTAGTATTTTCTATAATATATTAACACAAAATCAGCAAAATTTCAACAAAAAACACAGCGAATATTTAATATCTGCATTAGGAAAAATAAAGTCAAAAGGAGAGGAATATTATGTTTACACCAAGAACAGACCTTGCCATAGAAGCCGCGGCAATGTTAAAGGAAAATAAAGCGGGCAAATTGGAGGGCGTACAGCAGAGCGAATATATCAAAGACAATGTAAAGGTTACAAGAGTAGAAATTACCAATAAACAGGGCGAAACAGCCATAGGAAAACCAATGGGAAATTACATCACAATAGAGTACTCTCTCGGCGATTTGTACGACAGCGATGCTTCGTCAAACATAAGGGAGGTTTTTTCCAATGAACTTACCAAGCTTATATCACCTCATCCGCACAATGTTATTTTTGCGGTGGGTCTGGGCAACCGTTTCATAACTCCCGATGCTTTGGGACCCAGTGTGTCGGACGGAATAGATGTAAACAGGCATCTGTCCAAAGACAGCACGGTGTTATGTACAGTAAGCCCCGGTGTTCTTGGCATCACAGGTATTGAAACGGGCGAAATAATTGAGGGTATTGCAGACAAAATACAGCCCGATATAATAATTGCCGTAGATGCACTTGCTTCTCGCAGTATGGAAAGGATTTGCACCACAATACAGCTTGCCGATACGGGCATAACGCCGGGTGCAGGTGTAGGCAATAAACGAAAGGAGCTAAATAAAAGGACAATGGGCATACCCGTAATAGCTGTTGGAGTGCCCACCGTGGTAGATGCGGCAACGGTTGCAAACGACTCGGTTGAACTGCTTTTAAACAAAATAGGCGAAACGGTAAAGATAGACAGCGCACTTTTGGATGACTCCAACAGATATGCTCTTATCAAAAAAATCCTAAGTCCGTATTTCGGAGAGCTTATTGTAACCCCTTCGGAAATAGACAGTGTCATAGAGAGGGTTGCTCAGCTTATCTCGGGAGGAATAAACGATATGGGGAATAATTTTTCGTAAAACCAAATATATTATATAAATTACGGATAAACAATCAAATGATTTGAGGAGAGCAATATGAAAAAAAGAGGATTTCAAAAATCATATGATGTAAAGACTTTTCTAAACCAAAAGAAGTCCGCCAAAAGCTTTGTATCTTTTACACTTACGGGTTCTTCGTTTAAATCAATCGGACAAATTGCGTCTTTTTTAGTTTTTGTCTTTGTTGCTCTGAGCATACTCTCTGCTCCGGGCATCAGAGACACGATATTTAAAAATGGCGTGGAAAACGCACTTGTTTTATTCACCGCAGGAGATGATGAATACAGTCTTAATTTTGAAGATATGTTCTGCTACAATGCATCTGCCCTGATAGGTTTTAAAGATAAAACAAAAACGCCCAAAACTACAGAGGACAAAAGTCCCGAGCCAAAAGTTGAAATAGACGAGCAGACAGTACGCACAGGCGGTGTGCAAATCAAAAATGAAACGGACTTTTCTGTAGATCCCATATCTATCCTTGGCGAAGATACAAAGAAGCTTAAGCCGAACAGCAAGGTTCTCATTGTACATACTCACGGGAGCGAAAGCTACACCTCAAGCAAAAAATACCGTTATGAGCATACAGGCAATTACCGTACACAAAATACAGATTTCAATATGCTGCGGGTGGGAGAGGAGCTTGCAAATGCCCTGAAATCAAAAGGGATTTCTGTAATACATGACAAGACAATAAACGACTACCCGTCATACAATGATTCGTACAACAAAACAGAAAGGATAATAAAAAAGCATCTTGAAGAGGACAGTCAAATAGAGTTCGTGTTCGACATTCACCGCGATGCTGTGGGGTCTGAGGATAAGATTGTTAAGTTTGTTTCGGATATAGACGGAAAAACTGCAGCACAGGTGATGATTGTCTGCGGTACAGATACGAACCTTGAAAATCCGCTGTGGAGAGAAAATCTAAACCTTGCAGTACATATTCAAAATCATTTCAACATAAACTGTCCTGGATTTTTACGGCCCATCAATTTAAGAAAAGAGAGGTTTAATATGCATCTTACAACAGGCTCTTTGCTGTTTGAGGTGGGTACCAACGGCAACACCTTGGAGGAGGCTTTGTATTCTGCCAGAATTCTCGGTGAGGGCATAGGTGAATTTATAAATTCAAAATTAAATTGAAAGCACAAAACACTTGAAAAATATGTAAAACAGAGTTATAATACGAAGGTGTTGTCTTTTAGGATATTGCATCCCAAATGACAACACCTTCAATGTGTTTTGGCCGTAAAGACCAAATCTATATAAGCCGGTCTTCGACCGACAAATACTATTATGTGTATAAAAATCTGCTTTATGCAATTTTTTTGCTTAATATTCATATATTTTGTATAAAATGTTATAATAAAATGCACAAAAGCAGATATTTTATGAAAAATCACTATGGATTTTTATAAACAAAAGTTGTATAATTATTCATAGAATGTAATTGGAGGGATGGTTATGTCCGCAAAAACATTAAATGATATTATATCACTCGACAAAAAATATTACATGAATACCTTTGGCGACAGACAGCCTTTGTGCTTTAAGGAAGGCAAGGGCATAGAGCTTACCGACATATCCGGAGAGGTATACAAAGACTTTTTTGCAGGTATTGCAGTAAGTTCTTTGGGGCACGCCCACCCGCATCTTACACAGGCGCTTTGCGATCAGGTGTCAAAGATACTTCACACATCAAGTGTGTACTATGTGGAAAATCAGGCGCTTCTTGCCCAAAAGCTGTGCGAGGTGTCGGATTTTGACAAGGTGTTTTTTGCAAGCACAGGTGCCGAGGCAAACGAGGGAGCAATCAAGCTTGCAAGAAAGTATTTTTACAACAAGAATATAGACAGGTACGAAATCATTACATTAAACAAATCCTTCCACGGCAGAACCATCACCACCGCAACCGCAACAGGACAAAACAAGTATAAGGACCCGTACAAGCCTCTTACACCGGGTTTTGTGCATGTGGACATCAATGATGTAGAGGGTCTTAAAAACGCAGTAAACGAGCATACCGCGGCTATTATGATAGAGTTCATACAGGGCGAAAGCGGTGTGCATCCCGTAACGAAAGAATTTGCACAGGCAATAAGAGACATCTGCGACAGCCAGGGCATACTCTTTATAGATGATGAGGTCCAGACAGGTATAGGCAGAACAGGCAAAATGTTTGCCTATCAGAACTATGGCATAATCCCCGATATTATGACTCTTGCCAAGGCTCTTGGCGGAGGAGTACCCATAAGTGCGCTTCTGGCAAAGCAGGAGGTTGCATCGGCATTTGTGCCGGGCGACCACGGAACAACCTTTGGTGGCAATCCTTTAAGCACAAGAGCAGGACTTGCCGTTATGGAGGTTATGGAAAAGGAAAACCTTGCAGAAAATTCCCGCATAGTCGGTGCATATTTAAAGGAGCTTATAGCACAAAAGACAGGCTCAAACCTCAAGGAAATTCGTGCAATGGGTCTTATGATAGGTGTAGAGCTTAACAAACCTGTTGCAAGGGAAGTTGCTAAAAAGCTGTTAGATAAGCACTACCTTGTGGGAGTAATAGGCGACAGTATTTTCAGGATTGTGCCTCCGCTTATCATTACCAAAAAAGATGCCGAAGATTTTGCAAATGCTTTGGGCGAATGTTTATAATCGAAAGGAATAAATATAATGAAACACTTACTTAGTCTATACGACTTAACTACCGAAGAAATAGAAAAAATCCTTGACCTTGCCATAAAGCTCAAGGCAGACAACAAGGCGGGAAAAAGCCATCATTTGCTTAAGGGCAAAAGCCTTGGTATGATATTTTCCAAGTCCTCTACAAGAACAAGAGTGTCCTTTGAGGTTGGTATGTATCAGCTCGGAGGTCAGGCTTTGTTTTTAAGCAGTAACGACATTCAGCTTGGAAGAGGAGAGAGCATATACGATACTGCCAATGTGCTTTCAAGATTTTTAGACGGCATTATGATAAGAACATATGCCCAAAAAGATGTTGAGGATTTGGCAAAGTACGGTTCCATAAGTATAATAAACGGTCTTACAGACCTTTTGCATCCTTGCCAGATTCTTGCAGATTTCCAGACTATCTACGAGCACAAGGGCAGATTAAAGGGCAAAACAGTTTGCTATGTAGGTGACGGTAACAATATTTCAAACTCTCTTCTCTATGGTTGCACAAAGCTTGGCATGAACATCAATGTGGCAACTCCCGTTGGCTATGAATGCGATGCACTTGTTACAGAGAGAGCACTTGACACCGCTAAGTCCACCGGTTCCAAGGTAATACTTACAAATGACTCTGTAGAAGCAGTTAAGAATTCCGATGTTGTAATTACCGATACTTGGGTAAGTATGGGTCAGGAAGACGAAAAGCAGGAAAGAATC
>JAZTYV010000003.1:0-1931 GCA_045637145.1 Clostridia bacterium
CCCGCATCTATTCTCCAACTTCGTGATATGCCCTCAAGGGTAATTATGAGCGAAACTGCAATACAGACTATTGAGCCTGATTATCTTTTCCAGTATTGATATTTACGTGATAAATTACGGTTTTTTAAAAATCGAAATAAACAATCCCCCGAAACTAAAGATTTGGGGGATTTTTTGTGAACTTTATTTTATTCAAAAAGAAAAAATATTTGCTTCAGAGTAAATTTTTTATACCGCACATTTTCAAATGTATAAAAACAGCCCTATATATGCTATGTTACACTAAATAATGGTATAAAACTGCAAAAAAGGGACATGGTTTTTGAAAACTTTGCTTTTATTTATCTTTACAATCATTGTTTTTTGTACTAAAATTAACTTAACATATATTATGTGAAAACTTCTACACATAAAGGCAAATTCAATAATGAAAGGTGAGGTTTATTATGCTTAAAGCAGGTATGGCTCGTGCGGACATCACTCCGCCACAAGGGCTTGGATTAGTTGGATTTCCGCATTATGTCAGAAATAATACAGGCGCCCACGACCCATTGTATGCAACTTGTATGTATATAAAAAACGAAGAAACAGAAGTTGCATTTGTAAGTTTGGATATGCTCAATATTTCAAATAAATATGTTACTGCTGCTAGGGAGCAGGCAGAAAAGAGATGCGGTATTATTGGTAGCAATATAATGGTAAGTTGTACACATACCCATTCCGGACCTAAGGGTAGCGGTTCTATTAAAATAGAAGATATTGAAAAGGGCGACGATATGCCCGAAGATTATCTGAAAACCTTGGTATCCGCTATTGCAGATATAGTCTGTGAGGCAAAGGCAAATGCTTTTGATGCACTTTTTGCATCCGAAGTTGCAGTTTGCGGTGCCGAAAGCGGTATTGGAGGCAATCGCCGAGTTCGCGGAGGCTATCATGACCCGTATG
The DNA here is from genome assembly GCA_045637145.1 of Clostridia bacterium. Taxonomy (GTDB): domain Bacteria; phylum Bacillota; class Clostridia; order UMGS1810; family UMGS1810; genus RGIG8748. The sequence goes on from JAZTYV010000003.1 coordinate 946, forward strand.
TAACAGTTATGGCAGTAAAAGACAAATCGGATGTTATACGCGGCATGTTTGTAAACTATTCGCTTCACCCCACATTTATACACGAGTGGAGCACAGTATGCACTGCGGATTATCCAGCATATATAAGATGCGAACTGGAAGAAAGAGAAAGAGGCTCTGTTGCAGCGTTCTTCCAGGGTACATCGGGCAATCAGTCCAGCCGATACTATCGCAAGGGCGAAAGTTATGATGAGGCAGAACGCGTAGGAAGAACCCTCGGCAAGGCTGCATACGACGCCCTTAAAAAAGCCGAGTGGAAAGATGATATTGTCATTAAAAGCATAAACGAAAAAATGGAAGTTCCCATAAGGGATTTTGGCACAGAGGAAGAACTAAAGAGAAAAGTGGAACAAGATAGAAAAGTTTATGAAGAACTCTATGAAAAATACGGAAACTCCGAAAATAGAGAAGAATATTATCTTTGGCAAAACGCCAACCTCAAACTTCTTGGTTCAGAAGGTCAGTTGGGTAATTGCCGTTTGCTAAACAGCGGAATGAAGATAAGGATAGTTGAAGATGACCTTCCTATGGAAATACATACAGTTCGATTGGGCGATTTGTGTGTAATTGGCGTTCAGGGCGAACTTTTTGTAGAATACGGCATATACTTAAAGGCTATGGCAGGATTTAAAAAAGTAATGGTAAATACTGTTACAAACGGACCAATGCCCGGATATATCTATACACCCGAATCCGTTGTAACAGGCGGTTATGAAACGGACATATCTTTGATAACACCTGATTTCGGAAGAAAACTAATAGAAAAGATTTTGGATATTACAGAAAAATTAAAATAAAGGAGAGTGCAAAAATGATTTACGGACAAGACAATTTTACTTTTAAACCCGCAGATTTCTATCCTTTTAAAGATGTAGCGGAAATCGACAGAGTAAGAAAGATTACTAAGGAAGACATCATAAACTTAAATGGTAAGCATCCTACAGCAC
>JAZTYV010000004.1:0-20399 GCA_045637145.1 Clostridia bacterium
GTTTATATGTGTATAATAATCAATGTTGACTCGGTACGCACCATTAGCTCAGTTGGTAGAGCACCTGACTCTTAATCAGGGTGTCCCGGGTTCGAGTCCCTGATGGTGCACCATATCGGAACAAGCATGGCTTGTTCCGATTTTTTTATGCAAAATTTTCAAATCGATTTTTTTAAAAGTTCTACTGCTAAAGCTGCATTGCGTTTGGCTTTTTGTTTCATCTCCTTGCACAAAAGCTCATTTTGTTCCTTTGTTTCCAACGAAAAATATTTGTCTGCAAGAAGTTTAAGCTCGTCCTCTGACACATTTGTTACATCTGCAATAAGATTTTGTCTGAAATACTCCATAAAACCGTCTATCTTGGGGTCGTATTTTACGGCAATTATACCGACACCGCAAGAAACTGCATATACAAGCGAGTGGAGTCTCATTGCAACAACCAATGAAGAATTGCCTATTACACCTATTGTGTCGCGTATTGAAACAGGAGTTTGTATTACATATGCCTCATTTTTCATTTTTGAAGCTATGGATTTTGAAATTGCCAAATCTGCAGGGAATTGCATGGGTATGAACACAATGTTTTTGTTGTATTTTTCGTACACATAATCAAGAGCTTTTGCCATGTTAGCTTCAAAATCCGGGCAAGCTGCCTTCCACTCTCTTAAGGCAACACATATATACTCGTCCTGGGGTATTGAGTTTTGGCAGAAAATCTCTTCAACCCGTTTTTTTGATTCACCCTCCAAAGAAATTGCAGGGTCGGAGGTAACCTCAACGGGAACTTTAATATTCATACTTTTAATTTCGTCATACGATTTTTCTTCTCTTAAGGTTATAAGCTCAACATTGTTATTTAGTATTCTTCCTGTAAGCTTGCGATTTAATTTGCCTGTTACCGGACCTATTCCGCTTGCTATCTGCATAACCTTCATGCCGCATTTTTTGGCAAGGGCAATTATATATAGATAGTACCACAAAGATTTTGAGCTTGTTTCGTCCTGAATAAGCGAACCGCCTCCCGAAAGGAGAATGTGCGATTGCCTAAATAATCTTGGAACAGATACAGGAGACATACGCTTAAAAGCATCTACCTTGTAGCGTTTTTTTGTCTGCATGGGGCTGGATGAAAGGACTGCCACACGAACATCATTTTTTTGTTCTTTGAGGTCGTTAATAAGAGCAAGCAGCAGGGCATCATCTCCGCTGTTGTTAAAACCGTAATAACCGCTTAGTACAAAATCATACTTTTTGTCACAATTATAATCCGATATTATATTGCGGTATATATTCATATGGTCCGATGCTAAAATATCCGAGGAAAACCTTGTGGTTGCCACATTAAATATATTTTCGCCCATACGCACTATGCTTGCCCTGTCCGATGCAAGCAAAAGCAATTTTTCGGCAAATTCTTCATAATCATTTTTCTTAAACAAGTATCCTGTTTCATCATTTGTTACAAGGTCGGGAATACCTCCCACACAGCTTGCAACCATTGGCTTCTTCATTGCTGCACCCTCGAGCATAGAGTAAGGGAAGCTCTCGTTTAAAGATGTAAGTGTATTTATGTCTATAAAGTTTAAAAAACCATACATATCGGTAATATAGCCTAAAAACTTTATGAATTTTTCCATACCAAGTGACGAAACAAGCGCTTTGAGATTATCCGCTTCGACACCGTCTCCTGCAATAAGAAATCTTAAGTCCGAATTCTTTTGCACGGCTTTTGCCGCGCCCCTTATGAATACATCTACACCTTTTACTTTGTCAAATCTTGCGGCAATACCAACATATGTAAGGCTGCTGTCAAGCTCAAGATTGTACTTTTGGGCAAAATCCTCCTTAGATGTGGTTTCCTGGGGCACAAGAGAATAATCCATACCATTGTATACGGTATGAATACTGTTGGGTCTAAACCCCCTATCTATAAGCATATCTTTAAAATCATTGGAAACTGCAATAAAGTAGTTCAGTTTTCTTAAAGATATTTTGTTGAGATTGGTAAAAATAAGTTTTTTGTAAAATGTATCGAAATCCAAAAGATAATCGCTGTGCATTGTGGTGACAACGGGAATTGAAATATGCTTTTTCAAAAACATAGCAATAAAATTTGCTCTTGCTCCGTGCACATGCAGCAAATCAATATTACGCATATCAATAAACTTGCAAATATCTTTAACCACACTTAAATCCAGGCGGCTTTTTTGCTCAAACAGAACCGTCTCTATGTCTTTTTCCAGTATTTCGTTGTAAAAAGTACCATTCATAAGGCAAGATACTACAATATCACAGTGAGATTTGAGCTTGTCCAAAAGTGCAAACAAATGCGTCTTTGCACCGCCGCTGTCACCGCCGCTTATCATATGCATTACTTTCACTTAAAACACCTTCTTTTTAATACATTTCAAATGTTTTGTCCAGCAATCTTTCGAGGTTGAACACTGTATCTATTGCTTTTTGGGCATTATGACCGTATTTTTGTCTGAGGCCATCATCTGTCATTATTGTGTTTATTGCATTCGCTGTCCGATTCGAATCGCCGTACTCTACAAGTATTCCGCAATCTGTACTTGCAGACACCAGGTCGCGATTGCCTCCCACATTGGTTGCAACTACAGGCAGAGCGTTGTCCATAGCTTCCAAAATGGCAAAAGACAGAGCCTCATTCTGCGAAGTATTTATATACAAATCGCTTATACCGAGTATATCCTGTGCATCTTCTCTGAATCCTGTCTGTATGATATAATTGCCAAGACCCTTGTCAGATATTTTTGATGAAATTTCTTCCCATAGTTCGCCCTCTCCTACAATAATCAGCTTAAAGTCTTTATTTGATTTTTTGGCAAGGACCTCTATGGTTTCCACAAGATAATCCAACCCTTTAAGACGGTCATACCTTGTAAGTGATGTTATTACAAAATCGTCTGTGCTTATACCAAGTTCTTCTCTTAATTTCAAATTGGGCTTTTTTCTGTCGTGAGGCATAATGCCGTTATATATAACCACCGTTTTTTCTGCCGGGTATCCGTTTTCGACCAATACATCTCTGCCCTTATTGCATACGGCAATAATTTTGTGATTTTTTGTTGTCATAAGCTTGTTGATTGTTTTCCACACAAAATTATTCTCCATTATAATATGATTTGTATACACAACCTTGAGGTTTTTTAAGTATTTGCGCGCAAGAAGTGCAATACAGTTTTCGCGCGGATACTGAGCATGTATAACATCTATATTGTTTTCTTTGCAGTATTTACCTATGGTTTTGGCGGCAAAAATGTCAAAAGGATGCCTCATTTGTACCTGAAGAACGGGTACATTCATGCTCTTTATATCGTCTGAAAGTTTGCCGCCTACATTATATGCCAGATGGCAATTTGCCCTCTTTTGATGAAAGGCTTTTATGAGGTTGTACACATATTTTTCCGTACCGGCATTTCCTGCATAATTTATAAGATAAAGTATATTCAACACTATTCCTCCCCGAAAGGACCCTTATTTTTTGTAAGTATGGAAACAAATTTATTGCCGTATAGTCTTATGGCTTGTATGCCTATTACATAGCCTGCAACAGCGTATGCTATGACTCCTGCACCAACGGGAACAACAAGGCTTAAAAGCTTTGCAAAAAGGCTGTCTCCCAACATAAGATTTTGCATAAATTTCAAAAGTATCCACACAAGTATCATCATAAGTGCAGAGCATACAAGAGATTTTATTACTTCTTTTATCATACCGGGAACATATGAGCCGATTTTTCTCTTTAATTGCCACATAAGATTAACAATACCTAAAAGTGATGCAAGAGAGTATGCCAAAGGAATTCCATAAGCACCAAAGACAGACATAAGCAAAAGTGTAAGCACTATATTTACTCCCATTATGAAAAATCCGTTTATTGCGGAAGTTCTTGTGTCTTCAAGCGAATAAAACGCCCTGTCCATAATCTCTTTGAGACCTATGCCAACTACCCCAAGTGCATATAGTGAAAGGAAAATTTCAGCTTTCTTTACCGAATCCGGACTTACCTTTCCCCAACCAACCAAAAAATTGAGAAGCGGCTCTCTTACACTTATGTAGCCCGCAGTTATTGGTATAAGAAGTACCATAACAGACTTAAGTACATTGCTTAAATTGTCTTTGTAGCTCTCCATATCCCCTTTTGCTCTGCATTCGGAAAGTTTGGGATATATGACTGCTGTAACAGAATACGATATGGAAACAACAAGCTGTACAGTTATGTTTTGAACAAAAGTTATAAGTGTAACCATACCTGCATCATACCTTGCAATCATGGTAGAGTTAAAAAGCATATTTATTTGATAAGAACCCACGCCTACAAGCACAGGCACTGTCATTCTTGCAACCTTTAAAATATCGGGGTCTTTAAGTTTTAGCCTGAAATTATAGCGATAACCGCCCTTCATAAGAGGCGGAATAAGTATAAATGCCTGCAAAGACAATCCTGCAATTGTAGCTATAAGAAGACCTGTAACCCCAAAACGCTGTCCAAACAAAATTACATATACTATTACCACAAGGGAGCTTGGAACACTTACAAAAGCGGGTATTCTATACTTGCCGTCTGCCTGAAGCATACCTTGAAATATATAGTTCCATGCATAAAAAAGCATTACGGGCATAACCATTACAAGTGTCTTTACAGCGTAATTCTTTGCCTCCAAAGTTTTTGAAAAACCCGTAAAACGCACCAATATTGGAGATATACAAATGGAAATTGCTATAACTGCAAGCGTAAGCAATGTTGCAATTGTAATAATATTATCTGCAAAAACCTTGGCTTCTCCTTGTTCGCCTACTGCCTTGTGACCGACATAGATAGGTATAACTACAGTAGAAAGAGCTGTTCCTATACAAGTAAATATGATGTTGGGGATATTTATGGCATAAGAATAAATATTAATATAGATACTGTCGGTGCCAAACACAGACATATACAATTGCGAACTGAATAACGCAAGAAGTCGGGAGGCTATCATAATAAACATAACAGAACCTATGGCACCCGAAATATTTTTCTTTTTCATTCATAACACCTCCCGAATAAATTAGGCAAGGCTTTCCGGATACAAATGTTTCAATGCACCGAAAAGCCAAATACGGCTACCTATCAATTTTGTTTTTTCTTGCCATTTTGGCAGAAGCAAGAAGTATGCCAAGTACAGTCCAAAAAGCAAACATTACTCTCGGATAGAACCAAATGTACTCTGCACATGCCGTAAAACTTATACCTGCAAATGCACTTATGGCTGCTATAATCATACACCTTATTGTTTTGTCTGAATTATTTACATTAGAAAAACCTTTTTTAAGGCAGGAATACATATATGCCATAAAGCCCAGAAATCCTACTATGCCCAGCTCCACAAAGATTTCAAAATACAGCATATGCGAGTGTGATGCTATCATTGCGCGCGCTGAGGCATATCTGGGATAAATTGTTGAAAATGCTGCCGGACCTATACCTATTCCGTAAATACCATTGTCCTTTACAAGCCGTATTACGCCTTCCCAGACATTTGTTCTATAGGAATTCGAGGAATCCGTCAGAGAACCTATGGTAAAAATTCTGTTCATTATGGACTCCGGCAAAAACGGAACACATATAATTGCAAGTATTGCAAGCGGAATTAAAAGCCGCCAATCATACATAATTACAAATACCAATGTGGCTATGGCAAAAGCTATATAACAAGAGCGAGAGTATGTCATGGCAAGTGCAGCGACACACACTCCCAAAACTGCAACAAATGCCGTCTTTGAAAGTTTGCTCTCGGAACTTAGTATCATAGCGTACACAAACGGAAGAAAAAGAACTATAATCTCTGCAAAATTGTTTGGATTTTCCACTGTAGAATAAACTCTTCCGGGCATACCGGCATTTGCAGTTAAATCTGTGAGACGCACATCAATTGCCACACCTACATAGTTTTGATAAATTGCATACAAACACATAATGGTAAGAGCGCCTATTATTATAGTAACAAAGTTTACAAGCACTTTTTTCGCAGAAATACTGCCATATACAGCATATGCAAAAACTATAGATGCTACATAGAACAAAGAAATTCTTATGCCGTCCATGTGATCGGGAGTAATAGCAATTCCTGCCAATATTGCCATAAGAAAGGCAACCATTGAAACCGGTATTCCTCTTGGGTTAAGTGAAAAACCTCTTTTGCCCGAAAGATATACCAAAAAATACAATCCTCCTATGAGTATTGCAACAAACACTGCATATATATTGTTCCACATGCCATGAGGCACAATGAACATAAAGCCTATAAGCAAGGCACATATATACTCGAATTTGAAATATCCTCTATCGTGGAAAGCATTAAACACACACCTTGCAACACTGTCTTTTGATTTTTGTTCAAAAAAACCATAGATGCGTTTTAAAGGAGTAATTATAACATTTAAAAGCTTGTCCAAAAGCATATAAAACAAAGAATTATTATATTTTTTTTGATAGGGTGTTTCTTTTACAAACAGATGATGAACAAAACTTTTTTCAAAGATGTTCTTTATTGTATTTCCAAGCTTCAAAATTATATTGTATATTACAGATTCTTCATAGACCATAAAAAGTTTTTTCAGCCAAAGAAGAAAATGCAGGGTAAAACTTTGCTCAAGCATATTAAACCTCCTTTTTCATTTCTTTAGAAAAAGGTGATTACTTTTTTTGTATGCCGGATACTTTGCCGTAGAGCTTTGCTTTGCCTGCATAAATGGTCAAAGAGTGACCTACAACATATTCTGTACCTGATACTTTTATGCCGTGTGCAAATTCATTTGCATTTACCTCTGTAGTAATCATAACGGATTTATAGCCGTCTTTGGAACTTTTTATAGTATTGCCATTGGAATCGGGACTGTAAACTGCTGCTTCTTTAAGCTCTACATCAACCACTGTACCCAAAGGGATTTTCTTGGCTTCATCACTTACCGCATCGCCCTTTGATACATTTTGGGCAGCATAATCAGGCGCTTCTTCGATGTAATAAGAAACAATAAATGTATCTTCTGTGTTATTGTTGTTAACAACTTCTTTGCCAAAGAAATTGTAACCTACAAATGCAATAACTGCTACTATGATAAGCACTATAATAGCATCAATAAATGTAAATCTTATTTTTTTGTTTTCGGACATAAGAATACCCCTTTCGATAGTATATAATATTTTCATAATTATATCATATATATATACTATTTGTCAAAATAATCCTTTTATGTTATAAAAAAACAGTATAACAGCAAATGCTGTTATACTGTTTTTAAAGAAGTTACATTATTACTTTTTCGCCATTCTTGTCTGCGGATTCAAATTGTGCACATATCATTCTTATTGTTTCTGCAGATTGTCTGGGAGGACATTTATCAACAGGAGCATTATTTGCAATACAATTTGCAAAGTAGAGCAACTGATCGTAGAAAATGTTGTTGCCTTTATCTGCATAATCTTCTATAATCTTGTCCACATCAACTTTTACCATAACATCTTTGTTTGTAATAACATGTCCTTTTTCGAAGTTTATTCTGAGCATTCTGGGGTTGTCGTACTCATCACCTACAATTGCATAGTTGACATTAACGCTTACATACATGCCGTCTTCATAAATCCAGTTAGCAGAAATTGTGTCGTATGCTGTTGTGGTATTTATCTTAGAACCTATTGCAGAAACTTCCTTTGGTGTTCCAAAGAACCACTGAATTAAGTCTACATCGTGAACACTTACATCGAGTACGGGTCCGCCTGAAAGTTCGTCCTTTCTGAACCAGCCATTTGCTCCCATAGGAAGACCGGATCTGTTACCAACAAGCGAAACATTCTTTGCTTTACCAAGTTCACCGCTCTTAACACAGTCATACATCATCTTGTGGAAATTAGAGAATCTCAAAACATGTGCAATCATCAATGTCTTGCCGGTTTCTTCTGCAACATCGCACATTTCCTTTGCCTGCTCATAGTTTAATGCCATAGGCTTTTCGCAAATAACATTGAATCCCATTCTCATAGCTTTAACTGCTATATCTCTATGCATAAAGGTAGGAAGACATATGTCAATATAATCGAGTTTTCCCTTTTCGCCTTCCAAGAAAGCATCAATGTCTGTATATGTACGCGCATCTCCTACATCTGCAAACGCTTCCTCACTTACATCAAAATATGCCTCGATTATAACAGGACCGTTATTTTCAGCAATTTTGTCGTAAGTTCTTTTGTGTGTTTTACCAATTGTTCCTAATCCAAGTAAACCTGCTTTTAACATTTTTCTCTCTCCTTAAATAATTGATTTTTGATACTTTTTTGTGTGAAAAACATCACTAAAAGCATCTATTATACTAACTAAAGTATTTTTCGATTTCAAGATACCACATTGTTTTTTTTGTGTCAAGAAAATATGTTTTCAATAGTAGAAAAAATGTCTTAATTATTTCTTTATATATAATTTAAAAACTGTTTAAATAACCATTTTTTATGCCTGATAATAACACGAAAAAGCACTAATATAAGTGCTTTTTCGTGTTGTTTTACATATTATTTGTTTATGGAAAATTTGTGATAATTTCAAAACACATCATAGGTACTTTCTGATATCAACAGCAAGCTTTTCTTCAAGATTTATTAAACGCTTTGTAATGTCTTTGGAAACCTCATCTGCAGCTTCATATTTGTTTAAATACTTATTAAGAGATTTGACACCCATATTGCACCCATCGGTCATAAGATCTGCAATTGTTGCATCCGAATCATTTACAGCAAGTTTAATATTGGTTTTCATCCACGACATTCCCTTTGCCATGGCAGCAGGTTGTTTGCCATCATCGTGGTATTTATCCAAAAGTGTTTGAACTTCGCTGTCCAATTTGTCGTGTTCATTTTTGCATTTTGTAAGTTTTTCCTTTAAATCCTTGCTATTTACATATTCAATTACATCTTCTATCGATGAAACGCCCATCTTTACCCCAGCATCACATTCCCTTAATAATTTTATAGTATCTTGTTCTACCATTACATTTACATCCTTTCACATTTGATAATATAATTATTACCTTTTATTTGTTAATAATGCATTTTTATTAATAATAAAAAAATGTCACCATTCTTTTAAAACGGTGACATTTTTGATTTATTACACTGTGCAATTATTCCTGAGGCAATTCGGGGAGATAATCAAGTGAACCTGTATACTCTGCAATCATCTTCATTTCTGCATAGGTTTTCTCATTAAGAGATACACCCTGTGACAAAACGCGGTTTACTGCTTCTGCTTCCTTTTCGCCGTGAATATAAATGCGTTCCTGTCCTTCTGCTTTGGCAGAATCACGAACCTCCTGAAGATACTTTGAAAGTGAAGCCTCTATAGCTTTTTTGTCGCCAAACATACCATAATCAAGTGCTATAAAACACTGTGCAATATTTGACCTGCCCGGTGTTTTGTAAATATAATTGGATGTGGTACCTCCTGAAAGTATTGCTGTGGCAATTTCGCAAAGCATTGCAAAACCATACCCCTTATATCCCGATGTCATTTCTCCGGAGCCGCCAAGCGGCAAAATTCCGCCGCCGGTTTTGTTTATGATATTTGAAAGAACTCTGTCCGGTTCATCACTATCGTGACCATTTTCATCAAGCGCCCAACCTATTGGCAAACCGTTTCCTCTCTTGACAAAAACCTCAAGCTTTCCTCTTGGTACAACTGTTGTTGCTGCATCAAAAGAGTATGTTACGGGGTCTGCTGGCATTGCAAATGCAATTGGGTTTGTGCCCAACATTGCCTGTTTGCCGAATGTAGGAACCATAATAGCCTCTGTATTTGTCATAGACATACCGATAAGGCCTTCTTTTGCTGCCATCTTGGAATAATATCCTGCTACACCATAGTGGTTGGAGTTACGAACAGTTACCATTCCAAATCCGGACTTCTTTGCTTTGTCCATTGCCATACGCATTGCGCGTACACCCAAAGTTTGCCCCATGGCATCGTTGCCCTCAATTACTGCAGAAAGCGGTGTTTCAAAAACAACCTCGGGTTTTGCATCAATTTTAACCATTCCTCCGGTGATTTCTTTGTGATATCGAACCATACGCTGTATACCGTGAGATTCAATACCACTTAAATCTGCTTCCAAAAGAACTTCCGTAATCTGTTTGCTTTCTTCTTCGTTAAAGCCATATCCTTTGAACGCCTCTATACAAAAACGCTCAATTTTTTCATAATCAATTTTATAATATTTCATAATAAAACCGCCTTGTCTTAAAAATTATACTCCCCAGTAGGATGAAAAACCACCATCAACAGGCAATACAGCACCGTTGATAAAAGACGCCGCATCTGAACAAAGGAACATAACAGGACCTGCCATTTCAACAGGCTCGCCATAGCGTCCCATAGGTGTTTTAGCAAGTACACGCTGACCTCTGTCTGTTGCCGAACCGTCTTCGTTTGTCAAAAGATATCTGTTCTGATTTGTAAGCAAAAATCCGGGAGCAATTGCATTTACTCTGATATTGTTACTGTAGTTTTGATTAAAGTGAGTTGCCATCCATTCAGTAAAGTTTGCAACTGCCGCCTTTGCACCGCAGTATGCAACTGTATTTGTAAGGGGATGATAGCTTGACATAGAAGCAATATTTATGATATTACCGCTCTCTTGATTTGCCATAAGCTCTCCAAATACCATTGTTGTAAGTACCGCACCTGTTACATTTAAATCAAAAACCCACTTGAATGCATCTAAATCCAAATGGAAGAAATCCATATCTTTTGTAGTGGTTGCCTGAGGTTTATTTCCTCCCGCACCATTTACAAGAATATCAATCTTTCCGTATTTTTTAATAACTGTTTCTCTGGCAGTCTCCAAACTTTTACGGTCAAGAACATCTGCCTTTACAGCAATAGCGTCACCGCCGGATGTTACAATTTCATCGGTGATTTTTTGTGCATTCTCTAAAAACAAATCCAAAAGAGCTACTTTTACTCCTTTTTTTGCCATTTCCTTTGCCAAGGTTCCGCATATTATGCCTCCGGCACCTGTGATTACAGCCACTTTGCCGGAAATATCAAAATTAACTGAAAACATCTTAATCCTCCTAGCTATACAGTATATCCAAGATTTACCATTTCAATATTACCATTTGGACAACGGTTAAAGCACATACCGCATGCCACACAATCTTCCTTGCGAATACCCATTTTATCTGTGTCAACAACCTCCGGTGCAAAATCTGTACAAATGGTTTTGCACAACTGACAACCCTCACCGCATCCGCAGTTTAAGCAACGGCTTGCTTCTTTTTGTGCTTCTTCTTCCGTCATAACACGCTCGCACAAATCAAAACCATTTGCCTCCAATGAAAGATTAAGAGAATTGGTATCCTTTTTAAGATAGCCTGTTCTTTGACGAACTATCTCGGGGTTAACTGTTTTAGTTGCTGTAACACCTTCCAGTGTGGCATTTTCGCCTCTGATGTCAGCATCTATAACTGCTGCGGCATTTTTACCTGCTGCAATAGCAGTAATAACATTTGCAGAACGAACAACATTTCCGCCCGCATAAACACCATTGACACTGGTATGGCCATTGGTTATTTTTACAAAACCATTTTTCGTTTCAATGTTTTCAAGTATGTCAGGGTCTGCCTCATAATTATTTGAAACTATTGTCTGCTGGCAAGGAACTGTAATTTGTACACCATTTCGATTTAATGCAACAAAAGAATCTGAAATACTATTTACATCTACATTGTCTATAAGAACAACGCCTTCTTTTTGGGCAAGCAAAAGCATTTCGCGGTCAAAACTGCCCTTTCCATAGTTAGCAGTCCAAATTAAAGTTACCTGCTTTGCTCCTAATCTTACCGCGCTTCTGGCAGCGTCCATAGCTGCAAAGCCCTTTCCTATAACCGCAACATTATCCTTGATGTTGACGGGTTCGCCCAATGAAATACTCTTTAAAAATTCCAATGCATCCTGAGCAATTTCTGCACCGGGAACATGGCTTATCTTTTTCTTGTTGTTGCCAACAGATAAAAATACCGCTTCATATCCTGCATCTTTTAATCCTTTAACGGTTATGTCTTTACCCAATTCTTTCCCAAATTCAAAGTTGACACCGTTATTTTTAAGCATTGCAATTTCTTCATCAAGAACAGATTTGTTCATCATATAATCCGGTATGCCAAATCTCATCAATCCGCCTGCGGTATTTTCTTTTTCAAACACAGTAACTTCATAACCACCTTTTCTAAGCTCCGATGCACACGCAAGACCTGAAGGACCCGCTCCTACAACGGCAACCTTATGTCCGTTGGGTTCTGCATTTACCCAGGCAGGAGTCCAACCTTTTGATTTTCCATATTCAAGGATAAATCTCTTAAGCTGGCGTATTTTTACAGGTGAATCGTATCCGCCTCTTATGCACGCATCTTCACATGGATGGTTACATACAAAAGCACATATGTTTTGCAGAGGATTCTTTCCTGTAATAAGCTCATATGCCTCTTTATATTCACCTTTTGCAATCTTTTGTATATATGCTTGTGTGGGAACATGGTGAGGACAAGCGCTTTTGCACGGCGCTGAAAGATTGGGTTCCTTAATTTTTGCATGTCCTGCAAAGATAGTTACATCGTTTGCTGTGCGAACCTCGGGAACCACCAAACCTCGCATCTGTGATAAGTCTGCATATCCGTGTTCCTGCATATATTTATCAAGACCTTCAATCATCGGTCTGCAAATGTCGTATCCTGAAATCAAAGTTTCTGCGCAAACGCCAAGCAAGGTACCACCGCACAAAATCATTTCAACAGCATCACGCCAGTCTGTAATACCTCCGGCTGCCATAATGGGTGCATCCATTCCGCATACCTTGCGTATTTCATATGTATCGCGCTGTGCCAAAGGCTTTAACCATTTACCGCAGTGACATCCCATTGATATTTCCTTTTGCAAATGGTAAAAGGCTTTACCGGGATCGTCAATGTCAATGGGAGGCATTCCCAAACGATTTCCTGTACCTCCAACTGCATCTGCTCCGGCTTCGTACAATGCCTTTGCAACCTTTGCTATTTGCCCTCCCTCGGGAGTTAATTTTACAAACAAAGGAATTGATATTGCTTCTTTTACTGCCTTTGCAATCTCTGCTGCAACTTCTGCTTGCTGTCCCATACTTGCACCTGTTTGCTTTTTTGCAGAGGAGCTTCCGCCGCTGGTCATTTCCAGATTGTAACTCATATTTGGGCAACACATATTAAGCTCAATAATGTCTGCGCCTACCTCTTCAAACTTTCTTGCCATGTTTACCCAGCCTTCAACACCGCCATCACCTGCGTATGTGATATTTGCCATAAGCTTTAAATCATGGAGCAAGGGTTTTGCTTCTCTTATGAGTTGTAATCCCTCTTCAAATGTGAGTCGTTTTTCTGCAGTAAAAGCCAATGCATCTCTATCTTTAAACAAAGAATAACGAGGTTTGCGATTGATGTAGGGAGCAGGGTCGATACTAAGCTTTATGGATGCAGCTGCCCAACCGGTCTCTTCAATCCTAACCAATTGTTTAACAGATTTTGTAGTTGGACCCGATGCAACAAAAAAAGGGTTTTTAAAGGTAACTCCGCCAATTGTTACCGGAATTTGTATGTCATTCGTCTTGTTCCCCATAAATTACACTTCCTTGTTTTCGTTTTTTATGCTGACACCTTCTCTGGCAGATTTATAAATCAAGTTGATAACTCTTAAGGTTTCGTAGCCATCTACTCCCCTTAAACCTATCTGTGCATCTTTTCCCTCAAGTGCACAATCAACAAAATGATTGATTTCACCGCAATATCCAAGAGAATACTTCTCATCTACTGCAACATTTGCCCAACCTGTAGTAACTTCTGCCTTTTCTATTGTGTAGTCAAGTCCCGGTATTGAAAATACTTTTACAGGACCGGAGAAAGACAAATCAACATGGATAGTACCTTTTTCGCAGTAAATATCGAGTATATCTTCCATACCGCCTACAGTTACATAGTTGGCTTCCAAGGTTGCATGTGTGCCGTCATCAAAACGCATAAATACGCCTGCCCAGTCCTCTCCTTCCATCTTCTGATGAAGAATATTGTTTTCTCCGCCCAGGGAAGTCATTGCAGAAAGCTGTGACCATTTGTTCTCTTTCATAGCAAGCATAAACGATACCGGATGAACACCCAAATGTACCATACAACCGCCACCGCAATACTTAATAGTCTGAGCAAACGGGCTATGAGAACCGCTGTGGCACTCTCTTGCTCTTACATAGAGCATCTTGCCAAGCTGACCGCTTTCTATTAACGAAATTGCTTTTCTAAATGCAGGGGCAAAAAGCCAGTCCTCAGCATAATAAATGTGCTTTCCGAGTTTTGCGGCAGTGTTTACCATATCTTCTGCATCTTCTACAGTGGTTGCAAGAGGTTTCTCACAGATGATGTCTCTGCCTGCATTCATAGCCTTTATTGCCACATCATGATGCAAAAAGTTTGGCATACAAATATCTACCAAATCGCAATCACAATTTGAAATGGCAGTATCTATGTCATCATAGGCTTCATAACCTTTAAAGCCGTATCTGTCTGCCAAAGTTTTTATGGCATCTGTGTTTTTATCACATATACCTGCAATTTCCACTTTGTCCAAAATTCTACTGTAACCATCTGAGTGCAAATCCGCTGAAAAGGCTGCACCAATCAGAAGTACTCTTAGTTTCTTCATTTCAGCTTCTCCTTTATACAATTAAAAATCACTATAACCGAATTTTCCCTTGTTAGTCATATAATCAAACGCCGCATTAAATTGTTCGACTGCTATATTTGAAAATTCCTCAAGAAAGCGCTCTCCCTTTTCGGCAGTAGCCTTTGTGGGTTCACCCCAGACGCCTGTGGGACTGGCACGGAATATACTTCCGTAATTTAAATATGACCTCGGAATATCGGGTACACAGTCCTCTGCTTTGTCCATATGTACAGTTTCGGGGGCAATTGCCAATATTGCAGATGTTTCCATCTCATCGGCATGAAAGCCTTTTGCATTTGCCATAGTTTCTGTTTTTACAGTATCGGGTGTAACAACGGCAACCTGTAAATCCGGCTGAAATTTTGCATTTAAATCTCTTACAAGAGGTGTCGCAATAAATATTCCGCCATGTGCTATTACTATACCAACGCGTTTAAATCCCTGCGTTTTAAGACTTATCACAATATCATGCATCATCTGATAAAAGGTTGTTGGTTCCATCCATACAGCACCCTTTTTTCCCATATGTTCACGACAAGTGGAAACAGGAAGCGCAGGAAGTAAAAATGCACCCATTTTTTCGGCAATACGTTTGCCGAGTTCTGTTGCAATAAGCCAATCCGTCATTATTGGCAGATGAGGTCCATGCTGTTCAATAGAGCCAACCGGTATTATTGCAAGCTCCGGATCAAGCGAACATATCTCGTCTGCAGTCCTTTTGAACATTTCCATATCCTACACCTCATACTTTAAAGTATTTTTGACGAACTATCCTTATCAAGATAAAGAACAGCATCCTCGTGCTTTCTTAGAATACTTGCTGGGCAAGCTGTGGTAACAGGTCCTAAAAGTGCATTATATACAGCATTTGCCTTACGAATGGTAGGAACAACACAAATTGCATGAGGAACTGACATTATAAATGACATAGTAAGAGACATTGCCTGTTTGGGAACATCATCCAAAGTAGCAAAACATCCGTCATTAACCTGCTGCTGACGGCATACATCATCGAGTTCAACAACTTTGATAACTTTTGGGTCGTTGAAATCCGCAACTGCAGGGTCATTGAATGCCAAGTGACCGTTTTCGCCAATACCCAGGAAAATAAGGTCTATGGGGTTTTCTTTGAGAAGCTTTGTATATTCATCACATTTAGCTTCTGCACTGTCTGCTTCGCAAAGTAAATAATGCTTTTCTTTGAAATCTACCCTGTCAAAAATGGCACGGTTTAAGAAATTACCAAAACCTGCAGGTTCTTTGTCATCTATGCCTATGTATTCGTCCTGATGGAAAGCTTTAACTTTGCTCCAATCTATATCCTGCTTTAAAAGTTCTTCCAGCAAATCATCCTGAGAGGGTGCTGCAGCAAATACAACATTTGCAACTCCGTTTTTGGAAATAGCTTCATTTATAATCCTTGCAGCATCAACAGCTGCTACGCTTCCCATTTCTTCGCGTGTTTCAAAAATTTTAACCGGAAGGTTTTCAATTTTTTTTGTGATCATATCAATCGACTCCTTTGTATTTTTTGTTTATTAACAAATCAACAAGCCAAAAATCAGCTTTTAATATACTTTTTAAATTCTTGCAACTCCGCTTTCTTTAGCGGCCTTTGCAACTTCTTTTGCAACTGTTTTACCAACTCTTTCATCAAAAGCAGCAGGCAATATGTAATCCGCCTTTAATTCATCATCAGACACAAGGCTTGCAATTGCATAAGATGCTGCCATTTTCATTTCGTCATTTATATCACTTGCTCTGACATCCAATGCTCCTCTGAAAATTCCGGGGAATGCCAGTACATTGTTTATCTGATTGCTAAAATCAGAGCGACCTGTTCCGACAACTGCAGCTCCTCCGGCTATTGCTTCGTCAGGGAATATTTCAGGAACAGGATTTGCCATAGCAAAAACTATTGGGTCTTTTGCCATTGTTGCTACCATTTCTTTGGTTACAACATTAGGAGCAGATACTCCGATAAATACATCTGCACCATTCATGGCATCTGCAAGTGTTCCCTGCAGATGTTCATGGTTTGTCCTCTTTGCAAGTGCTTTGTGTGCATCGCTAAGATCCATACCTTCACAAATAATTCCATGTCTGCCGACCATAATCACATTTTTTACTCCCAATTTCATAATATGGTCAGCAATTGCTGTTCCGGCACTTCCTGCACCGTTTATAACAACCCTGATTTGCGAAATATCTTTTTTAACCAGCTTAAGAGCATTTATCATAGCAGCAGCAACTACTATTGCTGTACCATGCTGATCATCGTGAAATACGGGTATGTCACAAATTTCTCTTAATCTCTTTTCAATTTCAAAGCATCTTGGTGCTGCAATATCCTCAAGATTTATTCCGCCGAAGCTTCCGGAAATAAGATGGATTGTTCGAACAATTTCATCTACATCCTTGGTCTTTACGCACAAAGGAAAAGCGTCAACATCTGCAAATGATTTGAACAATGCGCATTTTCCTTCCATAACAGGCATACCAGCCTCAGGACCTATATCGCCAAGACCCAAAACTGCCGAGCCATCTGTTATAACCGCAACAAGATTATGTCTTCTGGTTAATTCAAAAGACTTATTAACATCCTTTTCAATTTCCAGACAAGGTTCTGCAACTCCCGGCGTATATGCCAAAGAAAGGTCTTCCGCTTTTTTAAGTGGTGCTCTGGAAATAACCTCTATCTTTCCACCCCACTCCTTATGTTTTTGTAACGCTTCCTTTTTTACATCCACACTAATCACTCCTATCAACTCTTTTGGATATCTTACAAAAAATATTCACTTTATGCAGTAACAGATTTATATGTATTAATTAACTGTACCACAAATTCAGAGGGTATAAATTTTTACCATTAAACCCAATAACTCCATTTTAATCTATTACCCTTGACATTATATCATATAATTTTATAAAAGTCAAAATAATATTGATAATTTTTAACCAAAAATTGATATATTTTACAGTGTTTTATGCTTTTTGGATTTATGTTAAAAATAGATTATAAATTTGTATATAAAATGCTATTGAACACAACAAAAAATGTCTTGGACAAAAGTCCAAGACATTTTTTTGGAAGAGCCGAATGGTTTAGATGCATTAACTTTAACAGCATTTTAAATTCCGTAAAACTATCGTCACCCACCATACTGTAAACTTATGTATACTTATAAACAAATAAACTATCCCAACTCCTCCAAGGATTCCGGTTATTAATCTTCTAAAATTATTGCTTTCTTTTTTGAAATTTAATTGTATGCCTCCATCCACAATCATGGGAACCATACATATCAATAGCCATAAATAGTTGTCACAGCGTGTGATACATGCCATAATTATTCCTAAAAAATAGCCAATTAAAATGCCAGTACATCTTGCACACAGAGGAAATTGTTTTCCTTTAAAATGGAAAGACCTTTCCGGCTTTTGATGGCACATAAAAGCAATAACAAGAAACTTTTCAAATTTCATTTAAAATTAAAAACCACTCATTCCAATAGCTGCACCAAGAATAACCGCATAAATTATATAGAATATTGCTGATATAATTACACCTACTAAAGCACCCTTACCAGCAGACTTAGCCTTTAATGGTGTGTTTTCTTTCCATACCAAATAAAGAATTAAACCTACGATTGGAATACAAAAACCTAACAGAGCCCATCCAAAACTACTTGAATCAGCTTGATTTTGCAATGCTTTATTATCCTGTGAGCAACCACAACCAGGGCAAATTACTGCATCATCCATAATTTCCTTTCCACACTTTGAACAATACTTCATTTTAATCACCTCAGAAATAAAAATTTTGTCGACAATCGTCAGTAGTATTTTATCCTACTTTATGCTATTTGTCAATACCAAATGCGATTTTAGTATATAATTATTTTAGAGGTGATAGTTTTGAAACCATTAAAAGAGAAAATTAGCATAACTATTGATAGTGATATCCTTGATACATTACGAATACTTGCAGAGAATGACGATCGTTCCTTATCTCAATATATAAATATTATCCTAAAAGCACATATAACTAAGGAGAAATCGAATTCTAAGCATTAAAATTTTGTTTGTTGATAAATATAAAAGCAGATTTATTTTTAAAAAATAGATCTGCTTTTGCATTATCATTATAAGTGTTCTTTCCACAGTTCAAGTCTGGTCTAAAACCGCTTGGCATCTACCCTTTTGTTTTAAAAATGATTTTTTTAAAAAGCCCTCAAGCCATTGAAAAAAGCGAACGGTTTAGATGCCAATTTTTTAGTGAAATCTCTCGCTTTGCTCGATGTCGTTTTTTCTTTTAATATATTAGCAAGATTCATTTTTTGTAATTTATTGACAGATTTTTGTAAATATGATATTATTTAAAAGCAAGAAGACTTTATATTTTTAATAAAAGGAGATTTTAAATGAACAGAATCGAACTTAAATCTCAAGCAAAACAACAAATCAAAGGGAAAATCCGAATACTTTTTGTCATTACTCTGATTATTGCACTGATTTCAGGTATAGCATTATTTGTTTTGTCATTCATTCCCTTTGGCGGTTTAGTTTCCGCAATCATTATCACCCCTGCATTTACATTGAGTCTTATAAGAGTTTATCTTAACGTTGCATCAGGAATTAAGCCAACTGCAGGCGACGCTTTTTGCGGATATGATGATTTTTGGTCTGCATTTAAAGTGACGTTCCTGTCTGGCTTTTTCACTTTTTTATGGTCACTTCTTTTTGTTATTCCCGGTATTGTTAAATCCTACGCATACTCAATGTCCATTTATGTACTCGCAGAGAATAAAGGGAAACCTGCTCTTGAGTGTATTAATGAATCAAAAGCAATGACAAACGGTCATAAAATGGATCTCTTTGTTTTGGGACTATCATTTATCGGTTGGATTCTTTTTAGTTGTATTACATTTGGCATAGCATATATCTGGGTTCTTCCCTATATTCAGACTACATACACTAATGCATATAACAGTTTAAAACCTGTTAAGGCAGAAGTTGCGAACGAACCTGCTGATATTTCCGCCGAAGTACCGGTAGAAGCTGTTGCAGAAGAAACGCCTGAAAACTAATTTGAATTTCCTAAAAAAACCACACCGCACGGTGTGGTTTTTTTCATATAGCTTTATAAACCTTTCACTTTATTCATTAAAAAATCCTGTTTCATCTAATGAATATTGAATAATGAAAAATGAATAATCCAAAACAAAAAATCCTATCTTTCGACAGGATTTTCGTTTTGGGTGCAGGGGCCGGATTTGAACCAACGACCTCCGGGTTATCACTAAAGGGCCTCTTGCGGTTCCCGAAAAAGTCTTCGGGCTTTTGCTTTTCCTCGCCTTTTTCGACCGCTACGCCAACTCAGACGGGATTCATCTGCCACCGGCAGCGCCCGCCTTCCTTGCCCAACGAGCACGCTCGCCGGTCTCATAACCCGGAAACAAGCAAAAACACAAGTCCAGACTCACCACAACAAAAAATGTCTTGGACAAAAGTCCAAGACATTTTTTTGGGTGCAGGGGCCGGATTTGAACCAACGACCTCCGGGTTATCCCTAAAGGGCCTCTTGCGGTTCCCGAAAAAGTCTTCGGGCTT
>JAZTYV010000005.1:0-29983 GCA_045637145.1 Clostridia bacterium
GCCAAAACTTTCGCAGAGGCGAGCACCCTCTACGGAGCGAAGGCGATGCGAAAAAGTTGATGGCTGGGAATCGAAGCATACAAATCAATAGGACTTTGCTAAAAGCAAGGTCCTTTTTTGTTTGAAAAAACGAATGTAAAAATATACAAACAGTATTGACAACAAGGACAATGAGTATTATAATATATCTTGTGTTTAATTTAACTAAACTTTTTATTTAATATTAAGCGCTAATACAATTACTAAACTTTTGATTTAAAAATATCAAAAATGAAACAGTTGAAACCGGAGGGAGGAAGCAAATGCCGTATAGTAACGGCATTTGGCCGATATGGAAATCGGGGGCAAAATTAAACGATTAAGAATTAAGAATAATTTGACGCAGGAAGAACTTGCAGATCGCTGTGAGCTTTCTAAGGGATTCATATCACAGATAGAAAGGGATTTGGCATCGCCATCCATATCTACTCTTTCAGACCTGTTGCAGTGCCTGGGAACAGACCTCAAGGAATTTTTCAATGATGCAAAGGATACCGATGTGGTATTTACGAAAGATGATGTTTTTGTTAAAGAAAACAAAGAGGACGGCAATGTGATAGAATGGATAGTTCCAAATTCTCAAAAGAATGATATGGAACCAATTATAATAACTCTTTTGCCGGGAGGATGTTCTTATATTGATGACCCACATGAGGGAGAGGAATTCGGTTTTGTCCTTTCGGGAAGTGTTACGCTTTATTTGGGTAACGACAAATTCAAGGTTAGAAAAAACGAGAGTTTCTATTATAAAGCAAATCAGTCACACTACATAAAAAACAATTCAAAGACAAAGGCAGTGATACTTTGGATATCCACACCACCAAACTTTTAAACATAAATCTAACCAAGGAAAAGGAGATGCATTGATGGAACATCTTATTGAATTAAAAAATATTTGCAAAAGCTTCGATGATAGCGAGGTTTTAAATGATATAAATCTTTCTATAGATAAAAATACATTTGTTACTTTGCTTGGCCCAAGTGGTTGCGGTAAATCCACAATTTTAAGAATAATTGCTGGATTTGAAACCCCTTCCTCCGGGGATGTTCTTTTTGAGGGAAAGAGCATTTTGTCTACGCCGCCTTATGAACGCACTGTTAACACAGTTTTCCAGAAGTATGCACTATTTCCGCATTTAAATGTAGCAGATAATATTGCTTTCGGACTAAGACTTAAGAAAAAATCGGATGATGAAATAAATGCAAAAGTTTCCAAAATTTTAGAATTGGTAAATTTGAAAGGGTTTGAATCTCGTTCTGTCAATTCTCTTTCCGGAGGACAACAGCAAAGAGTTGCAATAGCAAGAGCCCTTGTAAATGAACCTTCGGTTCTTCTTTTAGATGAACCTTTGGCAGCACTGGATTTAAAGCTCAGGCAGTCCATGCAGCTTGAACTTAAAAATATGCAGCAAGAGCTTGGAATTACATTTATATATGTAACCCATGACCAGGAGGAAGCTCTTACTATGTCGGATAAGGTTGTTGTAATGCGAGAGGGTACTATTCAGCAGATAGGGGACCCTACAGACATATATAATGAACCTAATAATGCGTATGTTGCAGATTTTATAGGCAAGAGCAATATCATTTCCGGAATTATGAAGGAGGACTGCCTTGTAAACATATCCGGAGAGGATTTTGAATGTGTTGATAAGGGTTTCGAACCCAATGAACCCGTAGATGTTGTTGTCAGACCGGAAGACATATTTCTTTTGGAGGAGGACAAAGGAAAAATAGCAGGCGTGGTAGATTCTGTTCTTTTTAAGGGAGTACATTATGAAATGTCTGTTATTGCTCAGGATGGTTACAGATGGATTGTTCATGATACGGTATCCTTTGATGTTGGACAGAAGGTTAGCATTTTTGTTAAGCCTTTTGATATTCATGTTATGAAAAAGTCTGTCTGAAAGGGGTGTGATTATGTATAAAAAATATCTTGCATATCCACACCTTGTTTGGATGCTCATTTTTGTATTGGTACCCATCGCAATAATATTTCTTTATAGTATCAACATATACACTTCGGGTGCTGAAGCGGAATTTTCGCTGGCTAACTACAAGAATTTGTTTGATGTAACATATATGAAGATATACGGATATTCCTTATGGACATCGCTTTTAAGCACCGTTTTTTGCTTGCTGTTCGGTTATCCTGCAGCATACATCCTTTCTAAAAGAGACAGGGAGCGCATGAGCAAAGGAAAAAAATCAAGTGCAGCATTTTTGCTTTTTGTAATGCCTATGTGGATGAATATGATGCTCCGCACATATTCATGGCTTACTATTTTGGAGTCAAACGGACTTTTAAATTCGATGCTCGGATTTTTACATCTTCCGCCGGTAGACATTTTGTATACTACTTCTGCTGTAGTACTTGGCATGGTATATGATTTTATACCTTTTATGATTTTGCCAATATATTCTGTTCTTGTAAAAATAGACACAAGCATTAAGGAAGCTGCAGAAGATTTGGGCGCAAATCCGGTCAAGGTTTTTTTTAAAGTTACTTTGCCTATGAGTCTTCCGGGAGTTGTTTCCGGAATAACAATGGTATTTTTGCCGTCAATAACAACATTCTATATTTCCAATATTTTTGGCGGAGGAAAGGTTATGCTTGTAGGTAACCTCATAGAACAACAGTTTTTGGTAGCATACGACTGGAGCTTTGGCTCTGCACTTGCTATAGTTATGATTATACTTGTTTTTCTATCTATGAAGATAATGAATTTATTTAACAAAGGAAACCAACAGATGGCAATGTTTTAATATACTACAGGTGGTGAATTTACAAATTGAAAGCAAAACTTTTTAAGTTTTTGGAAAGCATATATTTATACCTTATGTTTTTGTTCCTATATATTCCTATAGTAGTTCTTATGGTTTTTTCGTTTAACGAATCCAAGTCCAGAGGTGTATGGGGAGGGTTTTCTCTCAAGTGGTATAAGGCAATGTTTGCTGATGCAGAGCTTATGTCAGCACTTCAGACTACAATAATTGTGGGAATTATAGCAGCATCGCTTTCGTGTATAATAGGCACGGCTGCAGCAATCGGCATACGAGGATTTAAAAACAAAAAGATACGCAACATGATAAATGAAGTTACCAACATTCCTATGGTATCAAGCGAGCTTGTTTTGGGTGTGTCCCTGATGCTTCTTTTTATTGCAATCAAGATACCCAGCGGCATGTTTACCATGATTTTGGCACACATTACATTTTGTATACCCTATGTAATACTTTCTGTTACACCCAAGCTTATGCAACTTAATGACAATTTGTATGAAGCGGCAGTCGACCTGGGTGCAAAGCCATGGTATGCCTTTAGAAAAATAGTTCTTCCTGAGCTTATGCCTGGAATAATAAACGGCTTGCTGTTATCATTTACACTTTCTATAGACGATTTTGTAATAAGTTTTTTTACAACTGGAAATGGTGTAACGAATTTGTCAATGTATGTATACGCTACGGCCAAAAGGCTTAATCCGAAGATAAATGCGCTTTCTACTGTTATGTTTGCAGTAATTATGCTTTTACTTCTGATTATCAATAAGCGTACATCTAAAGATAAGGACTCCAATGTTCTTTTGCGATAGGAGATAGTGTATGAAAAGGATTATATCGGTTCTTTTGTGTTTCTTGGTTATTTTTTCTGCATCGGCACTTATGACTTCTTGCGATGACCAAGTTACCATAAATGTATACAATGTAGGAGATTACATTGACGAAGAGGTTCTTGCTCTTTTTGAAAAAGAGTATAATATTAAAGTTAATTATGAAACATACTACACTAACGAGGAAATGTATATAAAGGTTAAGAACAACATAACATCTTATGATGTAACTTTTCCCTCTGACTATATGGTTGAACGAATGATTTGTGAAGATATGCTTCACAAAATAAATTTTGAAAACATTCCAAACTATAAGCACATTGATGAAGATTACAAAAACCTTGCTTATGACCCCGAGGGTGAATACAGTGTTCCTTACATGTGGGGAACAATGGGAATTCTTTATAACAAAAGCATGGTAGATGAAGAGGATATGAAGAGTTGGGATGCCATATACAGTCCTAAATACAAAAACAAACTCTTTATGCTTGATTCGGAAAGAGACATGATATCTATAGCTTTGAAAAGCCTTGGATATTCTATGAACAGTTATGATGAAGACGAACTGCGTAAAGCAGAAAATCGTCTTGTAGAACAGAAAAAAATCGTTCGTGCGTACTGCGGTGATGAAGTAAAGGACAAAATGATAGCAAATGAAGCAGCCATAACTCTTGCCTGGTCAGGAGATGCATTTTATTGCATGGATTATAATGAGGATTTAAGATATTCTGTTCCCGAGGAGGGTTCTAATCTTTGGTTTGATAACATGGTAATTCCCAAATCCAGCAAACACAAAAAAGAAGCAGAACTTTTTATTGATTTTTTGTGCAGACCCGAAATTGCTAAAATGAATGCGGATTATATAGGATATTCCACCTCAAATAAAACTGCCAGAGATATGCTTGATGATGAAATCAAAAATGACCCCTTGAGATATCCCGACATTAAATTACTTGATAATTATGAAATATTTACTTATAATCCTGAACTGTCTAAAAAGTATAGTAAATTATGGCAAAGTGTAAAGGTAAAATAATTATTTTAGATAAAAAATCACAAAATACTTGCATTTTTTGCACATACAATATATACTATCATATTGTGAGGGGTAACCCATCTTATGTATATAATGACTGTTTTTGGGAGGTGAAAGCAAATGGTAATGGACAAAATCAAAGATATCCTCATAGAACAGCTCAATGTTGACGAAAGTGAAATCGTTGCTGAGGCATCCTTTATTGATGACTTGGGCGCAGATTCTCTTGACATCGTAGAGCTTATTATGTCTATGGAAGAGGAATTTGGCATTGAAATCCCTGAGGATGAAGTTGAAGCTCTTTCTACTGTAGGTGCTGCTGTAGAGTACATTAAAGCTAATACGAATATGTAATTATATAAAGAGGTCAATATGACTGATATTAAGAATTTGGAAAAAAACCTTAAATACACTTTTAAGGATATATCTTATCTTCAGAACGCTTTGGTACATCCTTCATACATCAATGAAAGGCATATGGAAAGAATATTCTCCAATCAGCGATTGGAGTTCTTTGGCGATTCTGTACTTTCACTTGCTGTGAGTGAGTATATATTTACTAATCTTCGATCTTTTCCGGAGGGTAAACTTACTGAACTAAGAGCCCGTGTTGTTTGCGAGGAATCTCTTGCCAAAATGGCACGGAAACTGGATGTTGGAAAATATATTTTACTTGGAAAAGGCGAAATAAAGGCAGGCGGAAATGAAAGACCATCAACTCTCTCCGATGCTATGGAAGCAATTATAGCAGCTGTATATTTGGATGGTGGATTTGAGGAAGCAAAAAAGCTTGTGCTTACAAATCTTATAGATGATATCAATGAATTTTCCAAAACTGGTGAATTTATGACAAACTACAAATCCGAATTGCAGGAATTGGTACAATCAAAGGGAATGGTTCTCGAATATTGTGTTGTTAGCGAGAGCGGACCGGAGCACGCTAAAAACTTTGAGGTTGCTGCAATTGTTGACGGACAGGAAATTTCAAGAGGAAAAGGTAGCAGTAAAAAGCGCGCCGAACAGGATGCCGCAAAAGTGGCATATACTGTTTTGAAACAGTAAATATTAAAACAAAGAGGCTTAATCAATTTTTAAAGAAATTGATTAAGCCTCTTTTATTATTTTAATAACTGTTTTATGGCTTCCTGCAATTGTACATCTTCACTTTTTTCAAGGAGAGCAAGATTCTTATTGAGGTCCATCTTTACTTCTATGTCGGGTTTTATGCCTTTTTTGTCAATACATACACCATTTGGTGTGTAATATTTTGAAGTTGTGAGCTTTATTCCGCTTCCGTCTTTCAATTTAATAAGTGTTTGTACAACTCCTTTTCCGTATGTTGTTTCGCCAACAAGAATGGCTCTATCGTGGTCTTTTAAAGCACCCGCAAGAACTTCAGATGCACTTGCACTGTTTCCGTTTATAAGAACACAAATCGGTAAGTCAACATACTCTTCATTTGAAGAAAAAATCTCTGGCTTTGCATTTTTTCCTTTGATAGTAAGGATATCACCCTTGGGAAGCAAGTAGTCGGATATGTTTACTACGGTGGTTAGAAGACCTCCTCCGTTATTACGAATGTCTATTATAAGGCTTTTGGCACCGTGAGACAATAGAGAATCCACTTGTTTTTCAAATTGTTCATCTGTTTCTTCTGCAAAGGAAGAAATACGAACATATCCTATGCTGGAATCCAACATTTCTGAAGATACACTTTGTACGGTTATTTCCTTTCGTGTAATTTTGGTTTCAAATGTTTCGTCTTCTCTTTTTATAGTCACCGTAATTGTGTCATTTTTTCCGTATTTTCCAACGCCCTTCATCATGTTGAGCGCCAATTCATAATTGTCTCCATTTACGGAAACACCGTTAATTTTTATTATTTTATCACCGGGGCGTATGCCTGCTTCATCTGCAGGTGCATCCTTGTATGCATTGAGTACGGTAATAAGGTTGTTTTCGTCTAATGCAACTTCAATACCGACTCCTTTGTAATTACCCTCAACTTCTGCATTAAGTTCAGCGAATTCACTTTTGGTATAATATTGGCTGTATACATCACCAAGACCTGTCATATATCCCTTTACTGCCATATCATTAAGAGAAGATTGGTCTGTGCTGTTAATGTAATAACGGTCAATATACGAGTCAATTTCCTTGATTTTTTTGTTTAGATTGTTTGAGGTGTCCAAATCAGACAATGCTGACTGCACAATGTTTAAGCCAGAGGAAAAGAATGGAACAAAAACGAAAGCTGCTAAGTACATTGCAGAGGTTACTACAAAGGTAAGAAAGATTATAAGTGATGTCTTTTTTTGATTGTTCAAATAAATCTACCCTCTTGTAAATCTAACACTACACAAAATTATCAAAATCCCGTGTAGTGTTAGTATATTTATTATCAATTAAAATATGCCATAGGATTTGTGTGAGCACCGTTTTTCAAGACTTCAAAATGAACATGGGGACCGGTGGACATTCCTGTGGAACCGCATTTGGCAATCACCTGGCCTCTTGACACCTTTTGACCGGAAGATACCAAAAGCGAACTGCAATGCGCATAAAGCGTAGTAAGACCTCCGCCGTGGTCTATAACTACATAGTTTCCGTAACCGCCTGAGTTCCATCCGGAAACAATTACAGTTCCGTCTGCGGCAGCATATATGTTGGTACCATGTGCCGCACCTATATCTATGCCTGTATGAGTTTTAATCTTTCCTGTTACAGGATGTGTACGGGTACCGTATGGCGAGGTTATATATGTTGATGTACTGGGCCATGCAAATGCACCGCCTGTGTATACTGTACTGCTTGATGATGAAGAAAGTCTGGCAATTTCAGCTCTTGCAGCAGCCTCTGCCTTTTCCTGTGCGGCAAGCGCAGCTTCGAAATCTGCTATATTTGCCTGCAATTTGTTAATGATGGACTGACTTTCTGCTTGCTTACTTTTAAGAACAGACATTTTGCTGTCTGCGTCTTTCTTAAGCGACATAAGTCTGTCGTTTTCCTCTTCAAGTTCTTTTTTCAAATCTTCTATAAGGTTTGCATATTTTTGAAGCTCTTTCAATTTGTTGTTATCGTATTCTGCTATTTCTTGTACAAGAGTTGTTCTTGTAAGGAAATCTTCAAATGAATCTGCTTTTATCAGTATTTTTAAATATGATATAGAACCCTTGTCCAAGAGAAGTTTGGCTCGTTCGCAGTATGACTGATACTGTTTATCACATTCTGCCTGAGCTTTTTGGAGTTCTTCTTCTTTTTTTGCAATTTTGTCATTTGATACGACAATATCTGCTTCCAATTCGTCTATATTCGACTGAAGCTGTGCAACCTCACGGTCAATTACCTCTTTTGATGCAATGCTTGCTTTTTTCTGTTGTTCGGCTTTGTTGATTTCATCTTTGAGTTCGCCTTGTTTTTTAATTGACTGATTAAGTTTGTCCTGAGCTGTTTGGGCATTTGCTTTCAATGACGGAAGAATAGATAGAATACTTGCTGTCAGGAAAGCGATTAAGACCAAAATGGACATAACTTTGATAAGTGTTTTGTTCTTTCTCATACTTGCCTCCTTAAATTACACTTTAAGGTATTTTCTTATTGAAAAAGCGCTTCCGAGAGCTCCTATTATTGCACCGAGACCAGCATAGGATACGGCAAATATATCCCAAATGTTTTTGAATTTGAGAAGTTCAATAAATTTAACAATGGATTGGTCGTTGCTTACTGCGTTGTATAAAGCTGCGTAAAGAGAATTGGTAACAACAAATGCAACGCCTGCCGATATGAGTCCTACAATGATTCCTTCTATGATGAAAGGCCATCGGATATACGAATCTGTAGCACCTACATATTTCATAATGTTTATTTCTTTTCTTCGGTTGTGTACAGTTAGTTTAACGGTATTTGAAATAATGAAAATACTTATAAGCATAAATGCAAGAATAATCCATACAGATACATTTTTTACAGTATTTCGCACGGTATTGATGATGGATACAACATCCTGGTCATTTGCAACCTTCTCTACACCATCTATCTTTTTTAACTCTTCTGTAATTTTGCTTGTATTGGTTATGTCGTCAACCGTTACATTGAAAGCGTCATTTAAAAGGTCATCCGGAAGCCCGTTGAAAGATTCCAATTCTTCGTCAGACATACCCTTTTTAATTTTTTTAAACCTTTTTACACCATTTTCGTATTGTACATCTTCGGTATAATGTATATCTTCTATTGCTTGTCTTATTTCCTTGAGTTTATTGTCGTCCTTTTGGGCATCATCGGTTACATACACTTTAACCTGACACGAATCTGCAATGTTTTCACTTAAGTTGTTTACATTCAGGGTAACAACCAAAAACACACCTAACATTATAAGGCATGATGTAACAACGATTATAGAAGCCACAGTCATAAGACCGTTTTTAAACATTCCGGAAAAAGCTTCAGCGATAAACCTGCGCATACTTCTAATCCACATGTGCATAACCACCTTTCGCTTCGTCTCTGGTGATAATACCTTTTTCCACAACTATAACTCTTTTTTGCATACGATTTACTATGCTTTCGGCATGAGTTGCCATTACAATTGTGGTGCCTCTGCGGTTAATATCTTCAAGGATATCCATAATCTCTGCAGCGGTATCTGGGTCAAGATTACCTGTTGGCTCATCTGCTATGAGAACCATAGGGTTATTTACGATGGCTCTTGCTATAGCAACTCTTTGCTGTTCGCCGCCGGAAAGTTGGCGGGGATACATTTTTGCTTTGTGTGCAAGTCCTACCAGTGAAAGTACATTTGGTACATTTTTGCGAATTTCTCTGGAAGGTGCGCCGATTATTTCCATGGCGTAAGCCACATTTTCCTGAACGGTTTTGTTTGGAAGAAGACGATAATCTTGAAAAACAACACCAATAGTACGTCTGAAGTAAGGAACCTCTTTTCTTCTCAGGTCACATACATCAATACCGTTAATGTTAATATTGCCTTCTGTACAATCCTCTTCTTTCATCATAAGCTTAATAATGGTTGACTTACCTGCGGCACTTGATCCCACAAGAAAGACAAATTCACCCTTATCGATTGTAAAGGACACATTATTCAGCGCTGGGAAACCGTTATCATATACTTTAGATACGTTTTCAAACTGAATCAAAATAGTTCCTCCTAAAAATATTCATATAAAATTTGATTTTGTGTTCTGTGCTTTTAATGTTAGATGTTTTGTATTAAAGCTTTATAGCATTGGAACGCAAGTATTTATTTACCATCATAGCCACCTTAAAAATGATAGCCTGGTCAAATACCCTTAAGTCAAGGCCTGTAATTTTTTGTATTTTATCAAGTCTGTAAACAAGTGTATTTCTGTGTACATACAACTGTCTTGATGTTTCGGACACATTTAAGTTGTTTTCAAAGAATTTCTGTATTGTAAATATGATTTCCTGATCAAGGTCGTCTATGGAGCCTTTTTTAAACACTTCTGTAAGGAAGAGTTCGCAAAGAGTTGTGGGCAACTGATAGATGAGTCTGCCAATTCCCAAATCTTCATAACTTAATATCGATTTTTCATCGTCAAAAACTTTTCCTACTTCGAGAGCAACACGAGCCTCTTTGTAAGAGCGTGCAATTTCTTTTACATTGTTGATAATTGTTCCTATACCAATAACTGCTTTTGCCATAACCTCGGTATTGATGTTGTCACAGATGCCTCTTGCTATGGATTCGAGTTCGGCAAGGGAGGTTTCATTTTCTATTTCCTTAACAAGTGCAACATTGTTTTCATCAATACTTACTATGAAATCACTTTGCTTGTTTGGAAACATTCCTTCGATAAGTTCTAATACAGAGAAGTCGGAAACCTTATCGGTTTGAATAAGAAAAACAACTCTCTTGGAATCTATAGGTATATGCAGTTCTGCAGCTTTTGCAAGAATATCTCCGGGGAGAATATTATCTAAAAGAAAGTTTTTAATGAAATTAAGTTTATCGTGTTTGTCGTCATACAGAGATTTAGCAGAAGCAAAGCTCACCTGTAATATATCCGAATAGTTACGGGCAAGGGTGTCATCTCCCTTAACAAATATGATATAATCTATTTTACCCATGGAAACAATGGGCTTGTAGGTAAAGCCGTTATAGGTAAAGGTATCTGTGTTATCTGCGGTAAAGTTTAATACACACTCAAGATCGTTGTTGCTTATGCATGCATCGTTGGATGCAACAACAAACCCGCTGTCTGTAATAATACCCAGGTCACGATTCATAACTTCTTTCATCTGGCGAGTCATTTGCTGGAAAAGTCTAACACTCATCTAATTCACCTCATAAAATCTATATAGATAGTTATATAATAAACTTTTTTCAGGAATTTTGCAATAAATTAAGAAATAAATTTATTTTTAATGTGCAAATTTAACAAAAAAAATACATCAAACTGTATAAATTAGTGCAAAAACACAATACCCACTAACTGATAATGTTAACAGTATGTTAATGAGAATAATTATATGAGAAAACTAATATAATTAAAACAGAGGGGAGGACGAGTTATGCATAGCGGATTTGCAACAGCTGTTGGATACATTTTGGGTATTCTTGTGGTATTGATAGTTTCGGGAGTATGTCTCAAACCCATAAAAATAGTAATGAAATTTTTACTAAACAGTATTGCAGGTGTTTTAATTGTTTTTGTCATAAATTTTATCGGCTCCTTTTGGGGGATACATATAGGTATAAATCCTTTTACAGCGGTTGTTTTGGGAATTTTGGGAATTCCCGGTGTCATAATGATACTTTTAGCACAAATATTTTATTAAAAAATAAATCCCGCACTTTAACAGTGCGGGATTTGAATTATCAGTCAGATGTGTAAGGAAGAAGAGCAATGTGTCTTGCTCTCTTTATAGCAATTGTAAGCTGTCTCTGGTGCTTTGCACATGTACCGCTGATTCTTCTGGGAAGAATTTTAGCTCTTTCAGAAACATATCTTCTAAGTTTTGCTATATCTTTGTAATCTATTTCTGCTACCTTATCTACACAGAAAGAACAAACTTTCTTTTTAGATTTTCTGCGGAAAGATCTTTCTTCAGCCATTTGTAAAACCTCCTTTTAAATTTAGCGTCTTTCGATTAGAACGGCAGGTCGTCATCTGCAGGCATAGGAATAAAACCGTCATCTGCGCCAAAAGAATTTGTGTTGCCGGAAGTACTTTGAGCAGAATTGTCGCTTTGAGACTTGCTTTCTACAAAGCTGATTTCATCTACAACAACCTCTGTAACATAAATTCTTTGACCGTCTCTTTCATAATTCCTGGTCTGTATGGATCCAACAATTCCTACCATACGGCCTTTTGTAAAAAATTTTGAAAGAAACTCAGCCTGCTGTCTCCATGCAACGCAGTTAATGAAATCTGCGTCATAGTTGCCCTCGGCATTTCTAAAGCGTCTGTTAACAGCTATTGTAAAGCTGCAAACATTAACACCGCTTGAAGTAGTTTTGAGCTCAGGGTCTTTGGTAAGTCTTCCAACCAGAATTGCCTTGTTCATAAAATAATCACCGGTCCTTTACTATTTTCTTACTACGATAGTTCTTAAGATACCGTCTGTGATGTTGTAAACTCTTTCGAGTTCAGCAATAAATTCAGCCTGACTTTCGAAATTAACCA
Organism: Clostridia bacterium; assembly: GCA_045637145.1. Classification (GTDB taxonomy): domain Bacteria; phylum Bacillota; class Clostridia; order UMGS1810; family UMGS1810; genus RGIG8748. The sequence continues at coordinate 12,351 of JAZTYV010000005.1, forward strand.
AAACATAGTATCCCTCTGTTTTGTAATCGATAGGATATGCCAGTCTTCTCTTGCCCCAAACATCTACGGATTCAACTGTAGCGTTTGCTTCGATGAGAGCTTTGAACTTTTCTGTTGTAGCATTGATCTGGTCTTCAGTTAAAGACGCGTCAATAACAAAGATGGTTTCGTACTTGTTCTTAACATTTTCCATTTCGTTTCACCTCCTTTTGGACTTTGGCCCCGGGAACCCGGAGCAAGGAAAAGTATGCAATATGCATACTCAAGTATTATATAACATAAAATGGTATTTGTCAAATACTTTTTTAAAACGCTTTGACACCATAGTCAAATTTCACAATATGGGAGTTTTATTTATAAAACTAATGATATATAATATACTCGACAAAGTTAATTATTAAAAGGTGATATTGATATGAAATATATTGATTTTTGCGGTGAGAGACTTTCTCAAATTGTGTTGGGAACAGAGGGTTATTCACAAAGAATAAGCAAAGAAACAGCCTTTGAACTTATGGATTTTTATGTTGAACAGGGAGGCAATGTTATTGACACCGCCAGACTTTACTGCGCAGGAGAGAGTGAAAAACTCATAGGAGAATATTTGAAAAACAGAAACATCAAAAATAAGGTTTTTGTTTTTACCAAGTGTTCGTATCCTAATGCAGATGACATGTCCGTATCAAGACTTAGTCCGGAGGAAATAGAAGCAGATATTGATGATAGTCTTATGTCTTTGGGAGTAGATGTAATTGATATGTTGTGGCTTCACAGGGATGATGAACGAAAAAGTGTAAGGCATATAATAGATACTCTTAATAATATGGTAAAAAAAGGAAAGATTCGTAACTTTGGTGCATCAAACTGGAAATATGAAAGAATAGACTCTGCCAATAGATATGCTTACGAAAGCGGAGGAGACGGATTTGCGGCAGGACAGATACTTTATAATATGGCAACAATTTGTAAAATATGGGACGACACGATTGTATGGATGAATGATGAAGAAAAGAAAAAATATACAGAAAACCAATTTCCTGCATTTGCATTTTCTTCGCAGGCAAAGGGTTTTTTTGAAAAATATAACAATGGTCTTCTTTCACCCAAAGCAAAAGAAAGATATCTTTGTGAGGAAAGTGTAAGAACATATGCCAGATTAAAAGCGATATCTGAAGAAAGGGGAGATACTGTCTCATATACGGCATTAAGGCTTCTATGTGAAGAGAGCGGTTTTGATGTTTTTCCAATAATAGGTCCCTCAAACCTTAAACAACTTAAAGATAGCTTAAATATAAAATAGAAAAAATATTCTTCTAAAAAAACAGGATGTAAAAGTATGCTTTTACACCCTGTTTTAATTTGATTTTTACTTGTTTATAGTTATGGATTTAATTATTACAGGTTTTACAGGAACATCGGCATGTCCTATTTCATTGGTTTCTGTTTCTACCTGAGATATTGCCTCCAACACATCAAGCCCCTGAGTAATTTTTCCAAAAGCAGCATATGAACCGTCAAGGTGAGGTGACGCCTCATCTATTATAAAGAATTGGCTGGATGCGGAGTTGGGGTCATCTGTTCTTGCCATGGATATAACACCCTTTTCGTGCTTGAGTGCGTTTGTGTATCCGTTTGCATAAAATTCACCGATTATTGCATCTGCATTTTTTTGGTTGAAGTCTTTGTCATATCCTCCGCCCTGAATCATAAATCCGTCTATAACTCTATGGAATATAAGCCCATTGTAGAAATTTTCGTTGCAAAGTTTAATAAAATTATTTACAGTTATAGGAGCAAGGTCAGGGTAGAGTTCACCCTTCATTTTTCTGTTATCATTAAGAGTAATGGTAAAGAATATCTTGTTGTTTAAAAGCTCGGGCAGTACAGCAAGGTCTGCAGCCATTTTTTCTTCCTGAGCTTTTTGCTGAGCTTCCATTTGTACTTGATATTCGTAATCTATGGTTTCCATTATTGTACGAACATATTTGAATTTAGTTTCCAAAGTGTATTCGTTTCCAAGACCATAGGACTGTTTGAGAGATTCCAATGCCTCCTGTGCAGTCATTCCATAGCTGAGTGCAGGAGTAAAGCATTCTATGTACTGTTTCATTGTAAGATTACCTATAAATTCTCCCCAGGACATATCTGTAGAAACGCTGTCCAGACCCATATCTTGGCAAAATTCCTCTTCAGTATATCCGTTGAGGTTTATTACTTTTCCTAAAGATATGGAGTTGTCAACCATAACATAAAGTTTGTTTTTGTTTGATTCGTAATCAATTCCTGTGGCTGAAGAAAATTCCTCGCCGGTTGCACCTATTTGTACGAGATATTCTTCGAGCGTTAATCCGCCATATATATCTACATAAGGACAACCTTCAGGAGATAAAACAAGTATTGTTTTTGTTCCGCCGTTATCCCAGTCTACAACCAAATCGAACTCTTCGCAAATTGCCCTTAAAGGCACATAAGTGGTAGTGCCTTCGTTGAGGAGAACCGGGGCAGCATCTAAAGCAACGGCTCCCTCGGGAGTAGACATACTATTATTTCCAATTTGAACGCTTACAGATTTACCGTTTCTGGTTATAATTGCAGTTTGGGTTTCGTTAACCCAATCAACTGTTGCGCCTATACTTTCCATAAGTGCTCTAAGGGGTATAAGCGTACGGTTGTTTACAACATGAGTGGGAGTAGAGATAATTTTATTGTCTGCTATAAGTTTAATTGCAACATCGTCAGCAAACGCTACGGTTCCGAGACAAAGCAAAAAAGTAAGGACAATACAAATAAGTTTTTTCATTTTTTATCTTCCTTTCGTTAATGTTTTTAAATACCGACTTCCTGGAATTTGCCGTCAATTAAGACAACAACACTTCGTATGCCTGCATCTTTCAATATATCAACACATTGGTCAAATCCGAAGCAAAGAGTTTGACATGTGTGTGAATCACTTGTAAGAACTATTTTCATGTTATTTTCTTTTATGTAATCCAATATGAATCTTCTTAAATAGGGTGTATTGCGATATCCTCTTGAAACAGCACCGGTGTTCATTTCAATAACAGAACAAACATCTTTTGCAACAGACAGTGCTTCAAGTGCTGCCGTGCGGTACGTATTGTCAGTTTCGTCAAAGTATTTTCCGGAGGAATTAAATTTTGATACGAGGTCAAAGTGTCCTATTATATCATATTTATCTTTGACAATAAGTCTTGCAAATTCAAGATAATACATCTTGGCATATGATATAAAATCGCCATCAAAATGTTTTTTTACATCATTTACAAAGATATCTTCGCGGTGGTCTACACTAAGGTAAACTCCATCTTTGTATATGTAATGCAAAGAGCCGATTTTGTAGTCAAGATTCTCTTTTATACTGCTGGAATATAAATCCTTTTCGATACCTAAATAAATCTGTATTTTATCCTCGTTATCTTTTCTTGCTTTATTTACAGTTTTGATGTATGTATTCAATGAATATTCCTTCATACAAAATGAGTCATCAAAATCTGTAAATGAGTGAGAGGAAAATCCAAGAGAGTGCATTCCTATGGATATGGCGTGATTTACAGTTTCATCTATAGTACATTTTCCATCACAAAAAGTTGAATGCACATGTAAATCACTTATTTTCATCGGTCATCTTCTCCTGTTTAACCTTGTGCTCAATGACATCTCTCGATGCAAGTTCGTTTCGGATATCTTCAAGTTCAATTCCCGATTCTATCATAAGCACCAAAGTGTGATATGCAAGGTCTGCTATTTCATAAATTGTTTCTGCTTTATCCTCTGCTTTTGCAGCAATTATCACTTCGGTGCACTCTTCACCAACCTTTTTAAGGATTTTGTCCAGACCTTTCTCAAAGAGATATGTTGTATAAGAACCCTCAGGCATAAGTTTTTTGCGTTGCTTTAACTTTTGCATAAGCGAATCAAGTTTGAAATCAGTTTTGTTTTCACCGTAAATAACGTCATTAAAACAAGAGTCTGCGCCCGTGTGGCAAGCAGGACCGTCTTTTATTACACTTACTTCAAGTGCATCGCCGTCACAGTCTGCCGTAATGGAAACGATGTTCTGATAGTTGCCGCTTGTTTCGCCTTTGCGCCAGAGTTCCTGCCTGGAACGGGACCAAAAGCAAGTTTTACCTTCCTTTATGCTGATTTCAAGGCTTTCCTTATTCATATATGCTAAAGTGAGAACTTTTTTGGTTTCAAAATCAGTTACTATAGCGGGAATTAAGCCGTTTTGGTCAAATTTAAGTTTGTTTATATCCATAACTATAATCCTCCTGTAGCTAAATTCTTACATTTATATTGTTATTTTTTAATTCTTGCTTAAGGTGTTTTATGGTTACTTCTCCAAAGTGGAATATGGACGCTGCAAGACCTGCATCTATGGTTGGAATTTCGTTAAAAAGCTGTATGAAGTCATCAATGCATCCTGCTCCTCCGGATGCTATAACCGGAACTGAAACAGCTTGATTTACAGCACTCAGCATTTCTATGTCAAAGCCTTTTTTTACGCCGTCTGTATCTATGCTGTTTACTACTATTTCTCCTGCGCCGTTTGCTTCGCCTTGTTTTATCCACTCTATTGCGTCAATGCCTGTGTTTTCTCTGCCGCCTTTGGCAAAGACTTTAAACTTACCGTCAACTCTTTTTATATCTACAGACAATACAACGCATTGGTCACCGTATTTTAGTGCGGCTTCTTTTATGAGAGAGGGATTTCGTATGGCTCCCGAGTTTACGGAAACCTTATCTGCGCCGCATTTTAATACCCTGTCAAAATCCTCAATGGTGTTTATTCCTCCACCTACAGTAAGCGGTATAAATATGGTTGAGGCAACCTCTTTTAAAATGTCTGTAAAAATGCCTCTTTCTTCATATGATGCGGTTATGTCGTAGAATACAAGTTCATCTGCGCCGTTTTCACTGTAAAACCGTCCCAGTTCAATGGGGGAAGACACATCATTTAGTCCTTCAAAATTCACGCCCTTAACCACTCTGCCATTGCGTACATCCAGGCAAGGAATAATTCTCTTTGTAATCATTTTGCTACCTCTATTGCTTCCTTTAAGTCTATGGCACCCTCGTACAGGGCCTTGCCCAAAATGGCACCGTATATGTTCATAGAACAAAGAGCCTTCACATCACCTATAGATGATACACCACCTGAGGCAACAATGTCAATGGAATATTTTGAAATTAAATCTTTGTAAAGCTCAAGGTTCGTGCCATTCATAGCTCCATCTTTAGAAATATCTGTACATATAACAGTTTCAACGCCAATGTTTTCCATGCGGCTAAACATTTCGTCACAACTCACTTTGGTGATTTCTGTCCATCCTTTTGTGGCAACATAGCCGTTGGATATATCTATGCCTACTGCTATTGAGGAACCGTATTTTTTTACCATTTGTTCTGTAAAAGATGGGTTTTCAATAGCTATTGTTCCAAGTATAACTCTCATTACTCCGGAATCAAGATATTTTTCTATGACTTTTTCGCTTCGTATTCCTCCGCCGATTTCTACCTTCAGTCCGGATGTGCGGGCAATTTTGCCTATTAAATCTGCATTTGGAGTGTTGCCTGATTTGGCACCGTCAAGGTCTACTATATGTATATATTCGGCTCCGGCATCCTTAAATTCTGTTGCAACGGATAGAGGACTGTTGTTATATATTGTTTTTTGATTGTAGTCGCCCTTGTACAATCTTACTGCTTTGGCGTCTATGATGTCTATTGCAGGAAATATGTTCATTGTTGTTCCCTTTCTTTTTATAATTCTGTAAAAGCCTTGAGAATACTCATACCTACCATTCCGCTTTTTTCGGGATGAAACTGAGTGCCGTATACATTATCCTTTTCCACAGAAGCAGTAAGAATTGTGCCGTATTCGGTAGTGGCACTTACATATTGGCTACAGTTCTTACCATAGAAAGAATGTACAAAGTACACATAGTCGCCCTCATTTACATATTTATATAAGTTGCTTTTTTTCTTGTCTTTTGGAAAGTTAAGAGCATTCCATCCTATATGGGGAATTTTTAAGTTTTCGGGCACATCGGGAGCAATGGGAGATATGTCTCCGCCCACAAGACCCAGACCTTTATGATTTCCGTATTCAAAGCTTCTTTCGAATAGCATTTGCATGCCAAGACATATTCCTAAAAGCGGCTTTCCTTTGGCGGTTTCTTCAACAATGGCGTCCCACATACCGGACACCTTAAGCTTTTTTGCCGCATCCTCAAAGGCGCCTACTCCGGGAAGGATTATTTTGTCAGCTTTTTTTAGTTCCTCGGGATTGTTTGTCAGATATGCATCTGACCCTATGAACTTGAAGGAGCTTTTTAAGGAAAATATATTCCCAACGCCGTAGTCTGCAATAATTATCATTTATAAAACTCCTTTTGTTGAGGGGATTTCATCTTTGTGTTTCTCGTCAATTTCTGTTGCTTTTCCAAGGACTCTTGCCACAGCCTTAAATATGCCTTCACAAATATGGTGACTGTTCGAACCAAAAAGCTTGGATATGTGGAGTGTTATTTCTGATTTTCGCACAAAACCATACATGAATTCTTCCACAAGTTCTGAGTCAAAGTCGCCGATTTTGGGTGAGGGTATGGAAACATCAAAATTTAAATAACTTCTGCCGGATACATCAACTGCACAAAGAATAAGAGCATCATCCATAGGCAGGATGATATCTGCATATCTGTATATGCCCCTCATATCTTGCAAAGCTTTTTTAAATGCTTCACCCAAAGCTATGCCTATATCCTGGGTTGTGTGGTGGTAGTCTACATATGTGTCGCCTGTACATTTGATGTCAAGGTCAAAGCTGCCGTGCTTTGCAAAGAGTGTAAGCATATGGTCGAGAAAACCGCATCCTGTGGATATTTCGGATTTTCCCGTTCCGTCCAAATCAAGAATAAGACTTATTTGTGTTTCGGCAGTGTTTCGTGTGATTTCTGCTTTTCTCATAGTTATACTCTCCTACATATTTATTATTTCTGATATTGCTTTAACAAGAATTTTCATTTCTTCCAATGTTCCTATTGTTATGCGGTTGTATTCGCATATTTTGGGGTTCGAAAAGTGTCGCACCAGAATGCCCTTTTTCTTCAACATTATATATAGTTCTTCTCCGCATATTTTGCTGCTTTTTGCAAAAATAAAGTTTGCTTTAGATGGAAGAACATCAAACCCCATTTCGCAAAGTGATTTTTTAGTATATTCCCGTGCCTCTATTATTTTGTTGCAATTTCTTTCAAAGTGCCTTGTGTCTTTTATTGCTTCGGTACCTAAAACCAGAGTAAGTCTGTTAATGTTATATGGGTTTGTAGAATATTTTATTTTTTCCAAATCCTTTACTATTTCTTTGTCTGCTATTGCAAAACCAAGTCTTGCTCCTGCAAGAGAACGGGATTTTGAAAAGGTTTGAACCACCATGAGATTTGGATATTTTTTTGTTAGAGTTATAGCACTTTCTGCTCCAAAATCCACATATGCCTCGTCTATTACTACAATATGCTTTGGATTTGAAGACACTATTTTTTCTATGTCGCAAAGGTCAAGGCAAAGGCCTGTAGGTGCATTTGGATTTGCTATTACAATGTTTTTGTTTTTGTTTATATAGTCCTCTGTATCTATTGTAAAGTCCGGCTTAAGAGGTATGGCTTCATAATCCAGACTGTACAAATCTGCAAAAACTTTGTAAAAGCCATAGCTTATTTCAGGAAAACACACTTGTCTTTCTTCATCGCAAAACGCCATGAAGAAAAAATTCAATGTTTCATCGGAGCCGTTGGAAACAAAGACATTTTCTGTTTCAACACCGTAATGTAAGGCTATTGCTTCCTTTAGCTGTTTGCACTCGGGGTCAGAGTAAAGTCTAAGGTCTTTTTTCTCTTTTTTAGTTATCAATGATATTGCCCGGGGTGATGGAGGAAAAGGACTTTCGTTTGTATTTAGCTTTATGTATTTTTTATCTCTTGGTTGTTCGCCGGGTACATATTCCTCCAGCGATGCAAGTCTTGGGCTTATAAATTTGCTCATATGTTCAACCGCCTTTGCTTTTGTATAAATATGTTAATCCTCAAAACGAATCAATGCACTTTTTGCATGTGCAGTAAGTCCTTCTTTTTTAGCAAAGTATGCCACATCGTCCTTTACTTTAGAAAGAGCATCTTTTGTATAGTATGTATACTGCGTCTTTTTTACAAAATCATCTACGGAGAGCGGGCTTGAAAATCTTGCCGTACCGCTTGTGGGCAGAGTATGATTGGGTCCTGCAAAGTAATCCCCCAAAGCTTCGGGGCAATAGCGGCCCATAAAAATGGAGCCTGCATGTTTTATGCTGTCTAAATAGTCAAATGGATTGTCCATAATAAGCTCAAGGTGTTCCGGCGCAATTTCATTGGCTATATCTATAGCTTTTTTCAAATCTTCAGCCACAATTATTTTCCCATTGTCGTCTATAGAAACCCTTGCAATATCTGCTCTTAAAAGGTTTGGCAATTGCCTTTCGATTTCCTCTGAAACTCTTTTGGCAAGCTCCATACTGTCGCATACCAAAACAGCACTTGCCATTTTGTCGTGCTCTGCTTGTGAAAGGAGGTCGGCTGCAACATGTGCGGGATTGGAAAGGTTGTCTGCTACAACGAGAATTTCGCTGGGACCTGCAATCATGTCTATAGATACCATACCATAAACTTGTTTTTTTGCTTCTGCCACAAAGGCGTTTCCGGGGCCTACAATCTTGTCAACTTTAGGAATGCTTTGTGTACCGTAGGCAAGAGCAGCTATAGCCTGTGCACCGCCCACTTTAAAAATTTTGTCGATGCCTGCAATCTTTGCTGCTGCAAGGATTACAGGATTGATCTTTCCATCGCTTCCCGGAGGAGTTACCATAACAAGCTCTTTTACACCTGCAATTTTAGCGGGTATTGAGTCCATTAAGACTGTAGAGGGATAAGCTGCTGTTCCGCCGGGTACATATAGTCCCGCTTTTTCCACAGGAATGATTTTTTGCCCGATTACAACCCCGTTATCTTTGGTTATAATAAAGCTGTTTCGAAGCTGTTTTTCGTGAAAAGTGCGGATGTTTGCAGCGGCTTTCTTTAGAATTTCCAGAAACTCGGGTTCCACTTTTGATAAAGCCTCTTCAATTTCATCATCGCTTACCAATAGGGTGTCAAGCTTGGCTTTGTCAAATTTTAGACAGTATTCTTTAACTGCAGAGTCTCCGTTTTTAGCAACATTTTTTATGATGTTTGCAACAATTTCTTCCACATTCATTTTTGCTTCGCATCTTGCAAATATTTCTTTGTCGGAAATTTCGCCGTATTTGTATATCTTAATCATTTGTTTTCCTCCGTTTGAAGTGAAATCGCTTCTTTGATTGCTTCGATTTCTGCTGTTTTGAACTTGAAACTTGCTTTGTTGGCAATGAGTCTTGCACTTATAGGCACTATTGTTTCAAGCGGAGCAAGATTGTTTTCCTTAAGGGTGGAGCCGGTTTCCACAATATCTACTATTACATCGGAAAGTCCTAGAATAGGAGCAAGCTCTATGGAACCGTTGAGTTTGATTATATCTATTTCGCGGCTTTTTTGAGCATAGTGATTCATAGCAATGTTTACAAACTTGGTGGCAACTCTCAATGTTTTTTCTGTATCATCATCAAAATTTGCTTTACCCGCTACAGCCATACGGCATTTCCCTATGCCAAGGTCGAGAAGTTCGTATACATCGGGTGAGTATTCAAGAAGAATATCTTTGCCGGCCACCCCAATGTCTGCAGCACCTCTTTCCACATATATTGCTACATCCGATGGTTTAACCCAGAAGTATCGTATTCCTTTTTCTTCATTTTCAAAAGTTAACTTTCGGGAGTTTTCTTTAATAGAAGGACAGCTGTATCCGGCTTTTTCAAACATATCATAGACTTTTTCTCCAAGTCTGCCCTTTGGCAATGCCACATTAATCATTGTTTTCAAGAATTTCTACCCCCTTGCCATTGAATTTAAGAAGTTGCTTGTATCGGATATCGGGAATCTTTTTTACCGCAAGAACTGTTGTGCCGATATCTGTAAGAAGCTTGATGTTTTTGGAAAGAACAGCAATATCTGTGCCGTCCTCGTATAAAAGCACAGTGTCTACATCATATTTTTTGGACTGAGTATTCATTCTCTCCAACATATCAAGGTAAACAGCAAAGCCTATGGCGTCAGATTTTTTCCCCATACGAGAGAGTAATTTTGAATATTGGCCTCCCGACAGAACACTTGCAGAAATTCCGTTTATATATCCTTTAAAGACCACGCCGCTGTAATATTTCATATTTCCTGCAATGGAAAAGTCAAAGTTCACCTTATCTTCAATTGAGTTTTCTTTGAGAAAACGATTTATGCTCTCAAGTTCTGATACAGCCTTTAAAGCGTCTTCGCTTAAGTTTGCATTTTTAAGTGATTCTACAACCTTGTCGCCTTTGCCGTATACAGATGCAATAAGCTCCAGATTTGTGCAGTCTGTCCCCAAAGCCTTGCATATTGACTTGATTTCGTGAATGTTTTTTTCGCTAAGACATTTTAAGATTTTTTTCTGAACGGAGGCGTCTTCTGTTGCCTCTGTAACTATTTGTGATATAAGCCCCATGTGCGAAATATCCATAACATAGTTGCTGTTTATGGCAGCAAGGCTTTCTATGGCAAGCATAACAACTTCACATATGTTGTAGGTATCAAGGTTTCCTATACACTCCAGCCCTGTTTGCATAATTTCTCTGAAAGAGTGTGAACCCTCTGCAACGCGATATACATTTTCGTTGTAGTAAACTTTGGTGAGGCAATCATCCTGAGAATTTTTAATGATAGACAAGGTTACATCCGGCTTTAATGCCATAAGTTTTCCGCCAAAGTCTGTAAATGTAATTACAGAGTCAGAAACAAGAAATTCCTTGTTTTTTGCGTATAGGTCATATTCCTCAAACTTACTCATTTTGTACTGTTTGTAGCCATATTTCTGATACAGAGATCTTAGTGCAAATATGGCCTTTTCATCATTTTTTATTACTTCTTTATTAAATGTCATTTTCATACAGTCCTTCCGTTTTGCTTTAGCACTTTATCATTTTATCACGCTAAAGCACTAAAATCAACATAAAAATGCATTTTTGTGTATAATGTATAAAATAGAAGCAAAGTACAGGTTTTATGTTGATAATTTTTTAGATTTGTAAACATATTTACGATGAAAGAAGTGAAACATTAAACTTTTTTAAATGTTATGGTAAATGTACTTCCTTTTCCCAAAGTTGATTTTACATCAATTTCTGCATTGTTTGATTTTGCAAGATGCTTTACTATAGAAAGTCCAAGCCCGGTTCCGTTAACTTTTTTAGAGTGACTCTTGTCGACACGGAAAAATCTTTCGAAAATTCTGTCAGTGTATTTTTCCGGAATGCCTATCCCTGTATCTGAAACTTTAATTTGCATATCACATACTGTTATGCTTACAGAGCCGTGAGGCTTGTTGTATTTAATGGCATTGTCTGCAAGATTATATATTATTTCGATTGTTTGAGCCATGTTGGCATAAACCTGACTGTCATCTCCATCATATGTAAGAGTAATTTCCTTTTCCCTTGCCTTTTCCATAAGTGCTTCTGCAGCTTCACTTACAGCTGATTTTAACATAAAAGATTCTTTAGGTGCATCACCTGTGGCTTCATCAAGACGAGACAGAGCAATGATGTCATCAACAAGCACCATAAGTCTGGAGCTTTCTTTTTCTATTTTTTTAATAAATCCTTGTATATCTTCGGGTTTTGCAATACCGCTATCTATTATTTGAGAATATCCATGAATTGTTGTAAGAGGAGTTTTTAATTCGTGTGATACATTTGCAGTAAATTCACGGCGTATTTTTTCGGTATTGGTTCTTTCGGTTACATCAAAAAGCAAAAGAACGGCACCTGATATGAGACCCTCTTCATAGATGGGGCTGTAGAAAATCTGATATGCTCTTTCCTTTGATTCAAACATGATATTGTTTTTTTCGCCGGACAAAGCTTTTTTTAGTACAGAATGTATTTTTTCGTTTTTTGTAAGATATGTGAGATTTTTGTACTTTATATTCTCGGAATCTATACCCAAAATTTCTAACGCAGGAGCATTTATGGAAAGGAGTTCGCTTTTGATATCTGTAATTACAAGTCCTTCATTTATATTGTCCATAATCGCACGAAGTCTGGCTTTTTGCTCGGTTACCTTACCGGTCTGTCTGTTTATTTCTTCGTTTTGACGGGCGATTCTTTTTAAAAAAGGCTGAATTTCAGGATATGCATTGTTTATTGCATTGTCATCAAAAATATTTATCTTTTCAATAGGTTCTACTATGCTGTAAGTAAGCCTTATGGCAACTACGGCACAAAGAATATACATAAGTGCTGTTATAAACAAAACAGCAATAAGTATACTGTAGAACATGGCAGGCATTGAAATTTTTGACGAAACCCTCAGTATTTGACCATTGCGAAGCTTCATGGCGAAATAAAACATCTTTTTGCCTGTGGTTTCGGAAAGTCGTTCTGCTGAGCCGTGGCCTTTTGCGAGCGCATCTTTAATTTCAATCCTTGTACTGTGATTTGGCAATGCTTTTTTTACATTGTCATATATTACTGTGCCGTTAGAAGAAACAAGAGTTATTCTTCTTCCGCCGGCATCAAGCTCTTCAAGATTTTTTTGAGAAACTGATGAAACATTAAGAAGAGCAACTGCCATTTTTGTTTCGTTTTCTATTTCATTTTTAAATTGATTTTCGAAATATGTGTAGCATGAGCAAAGTATCATTATAGATGAAGTCACAAGTGTTACCATGGCAAGAATACACATATTGCGATATATCTTTTTATACATACATCATCATCCTATTTTATAGCCCACATTTCGCACTGTTTCTATATGGTTTCCTGAATTGCCAAGTTTTTGGCGCAGTGTCCGTATATGTACATCAAGCGTTCGGGATTCACCTTCAAAATCCGTTCCCCATATTTTTAAAATTATGCTTTCTCTGGAAACAACATTGCCTCTGGCAACAAGAAGCATGTGGAGGAGTTCATATTCTTTAAATGTAAGAAAAATCTCTTTTCCGGATACATACACGCATCTTTTTTGATTGTCAATGCTTATTTCTTCAAAGGTTATGAGGTTCGAATTTAAGCAGGACTTGTTTGCTCGTCTCAAAAGAGCTTTAACTCTGGAAATAAGCTCAAGCACATCAAAAGGTTTTGTTATGTAGTCATCGGCCCCCATATCTAAACCGCGTATTTTATCCATCCTTTCAGATTTGGCAGTGAGCATTATGACAAGAATGTCTTTTGTGCGGGTGTTTGCGCGTAAATTTTGCAGTATTTCCATACCGTCTGTATCAGGAAGCATAATATCCAAAAGCACTAAATCAGGCAAACAATTTTCTATTCTTTCAAAAAAATCCTTTGCACATTCAAACCCTTCAACTTCAAAGCCGCCAGAAGAAAGGGTATATTCGATAAGTTCTCTTATGTTGGAATCATCTTCAATACAAAAAACAGTATTCATGGAAACAGCCCCCTTATTTAACACATTAAAACATAAATGCTTGCCTTTTGAACTATAGTTGTGTTTATTATACCATAAGTGCAAGCCTTTTTAACGGCTTGCTTCATTTAAAGGTTCAATAAACACATCAAAACAAAAGGCGGATGCCTTTTGAACTATAGTTGTGTTTATTATACCACAACCTTTATACATATTACAACAAAAATAATTTGTGTTTTTGTTAATGTTTTGAGTTGATAATTTTGAGTTTTTATTTTATAATTTAAAGCAAGGAGATTGTGATTTATATTATACAAAACAAATTTTTATTGAAAAGGAGGACTTATGATGGAAATCATAAGCATAAAAAATGAATTTCTCTGTGTTGAGATAAATACATTCGGCGCCGAGATAAAGAGTGTTAAGAGCAATAACGGAACAGAGTTCATCTGGGAGGCGGACCCAAATGTATGGGGCTCGAGCGCACCTGTTCTTTTTCCAATATGCGGTGCATTAAAGGACGGACAATATAAGCTTTATGGACAGAGCTATGATTTAAGAGGTCATGGTTTTGCAAATTGTATGGATTTTAATGTGAGGAGTGTATCGGACAAAAAGGCAGTACTTTTTATAAAGGAAACCGAAGAAACACTTAAAGAATATCCTTTTGAGTTTGTATTCGAAGTGGTATTTGAGTTGGAGTCAAATACACTTAAAGTAACATATAATGTGACGAATAATTCATCTAAAACCTTATATTATTCTGTGGGATGTCACGAAGCATATGCTTGTCCGGAGGGAATAGACGAATACGAGGTTCAGTTTGAAAAAGAGTGTGATTTTGACAACTGGGTTGCAAAAGGTCCGCTTGTTACCGGTGAAACTGTTTCAATTATGAAAAACACAAATGTCCTACCGTTAAAAGAAGAGTATTATGAAACAATAGATACTCTTATTTTCAAAGATTTGGGAGTTTATTCTGCAGTTCTTAAACATAAAAACAGTTCCAAGAAAATCACAATAGATTTTCCTAAGTATGATGCTTTGCTGTTCTGGCAGAAAAAAGGCGCAAAATATATTTGTATAGAACCGTGGAAGGGCTTTCCCGACCATGTGGATACTGATGGAGACTTTACCAAAAAGGATGGCATACAGTCTGTATGTCCAAACAAAACAAGTTCATCTGTACATACCATTAAATTTGAAGAATAATTATATAAATTAATAAAAAGAAAAAGCCACTCTTTTGCGGGCAAAAAAAGTGGCTTTTGGTATTAAAATATACTCATTATTTTTGGGGAATGAGGATTTTCATAGTTATACATCCGGCAGCACCCGGAGCTAATGAATAAGTGGGGTAACACAGATAAATATAATCATCATCCAAATAAAAAGCAAAGTCATTTAGGTTGTAGCTGTCTATCGTTTTTGGAGCATCATCAAAGAAGCCTTCTTGAATTTGTTTTTTGGACTCGTCCTTTATGTATTTTTCAGCATCGCCTCTTGACATGTTTAGTATATTCTCAATAGATAGTTTTTTTCCGGTATTCAAATCAAAGTTGAGTCCGTATTCATCAGAATTATGCACACCGCCCATATACCATTGTGTAACCATTTTTATGCTTAGAATTCCGTCATTGTTTAGGAATACTTTAGCAGAGTGTGTATTTGTGTAGTGCATATCGCTTGCGTATCCTTCATCTGCAATAAATGCCTCGTTTTCCTTCGCTTGCACAATAAACTTGTCGGACTCTTTTTGTATTTCAGAATTTATATTGTCAAAATTTTTCCCCTTATCTGTTATAATTATTTTTTCAAAATATTGAGTTAATGTAAGATTTCTGTCTTTGTTGTAAAAGGAAACATCATCTTTTTCAATTTTGTAATTTACATTTTCTATGGTAGAATTATCAACCTTTTGTGTAACTTTTTTGAGATTGTGTTGTGTTGCAGAAAGCTTCTTCGATTTATTCATAAAAGAAAACAACACAACAGAAGTTGCTATGATTGATATTATAAGTAGACATATAATTATTAAGGGTACTATTTTTATGTTTTTATTCGACATATTTATTCCTCCGTGGTATTTATATTTATTACAGTAAGAATGCCGTTTTTTACTGTAAACTGAGTTTCAAGGTCTAAACACGACATATTATATATCCTTTCCGGGTCGGATTGATATGCGGGGCGCGGGTCATTTCTAAGTACTTCGCAGAGTGATTTTAGCTTTTCTTGCGGAATTTTGTCAGCTTTTTTATCGGATATTTCCACCTGCAATTCATATTCGCGTTTTTCATCGGCAAATCCGCATACTGCATTGGAGTGGCAATCGGTAAAACCCAAATAGGGCTTAATGTCATAGATGGGAGTTCTGTTTACCAAATCCGCACCTTTGACATGCAAAACCGGAGCATCGTGTGCAGTGCGGTCTATGTGTATGAGTTCAACGGAAGAAAGACCGAGTTTATTGGGACGAAACGGAGAGCGAGTGGCAAAGACTCCCATCCGCTTGTTACCTCCTAATCTTGGGGGTCTCACGGTGGGAGACCATAAATCTTTTGTGTTTTGAGAGAAACCCCATATCAGCCATATGTGTGAGTATTCATCAAGTCCTCTTACTGCATCAATACTTCTGAATTCGGGTTCGAAAATTATTTTTGCCTCGGTTGTTACAAGTCCGCTTTGACGCGGTACACCAAACTTTTCTGGGAAAGGGGTGTGTATTGTGGCAATAGGTTTAATATTCATATGGTATATCTCCTGCCAAAATATATGTTTCTTTACCGTTTGTTACAATATTGCGATATCTGACAAAATTGCCGTTTGCACATTCTATAAGAGACTGTATGGGGTTCATATAGTCTGTAATTTCCACAGTTGTATAGTTTTTGGGCAGCTCGTATTCGCTTTCGGCAAGAAAGTATCCTTTGTTCACAAGTTCAATTCCAATGTCTGCATTTATTAGCTTTCCTATAACCTTGTGTGCCTCTCCCAAAAAGAAACCGGTTTTAAAGTAGCCTACAGACACGGTAAGGTCCGATTTCACACATTTTATATATAGTCCGTTATCGCCATTGAGGCCACTGTTAATATCAACACTTATCACTCTTTTTTGAGATTCGTTAATTTTGTCTATTATGCTCCCTGCAATACCGTGTGGTTCTCCTCTGAATCCTGTACCGAATATGCAGTCTATTATTTCGTCATATTGCTCAAAAGATGTCGTTTCGTCTGCAAATATATACGGAATATTTACATCTTTGCATTTGTCAAAGTAATAAAGACCGTCTGCAGAAAATTTGTTTTCAACAAGGATAATTGTGGGGCTCATTTGCCTTTTTGCCATTTCCAAAGCAATTACATAGCCATCGCCCGCATTGTTTCCACACCCACATACTATTGCAGTGTTTTTTGATGGGGAACACATTTCAAATACTCTCTTCCCAGCCTTATACATAAGTTCTTTTGAAGAGATTTTTGTTTTTATGGTGTGTGCATCACTAAGACGCATAGTTTCTACAGATATAACAGGTTTCATACTTTACCTCTAATTCGCAATTTCGGCAAATTAATTTGTGATATATAAAGTATATCAAACTCACATAAGAAATGCAACATATAAAAGTATTTGGACATTAGCGTCAATAGGAAACAGGGTATTATATAAAAAAGCGATAAAAATTTAATTATTTTTAAAAATAAGTCTTGACAAATGAAGGGTTTTAGAGTATTATACTTAAATGTAGCCAATGTGCAGATTCGTATGCGCCTATAGCTCAGCAGGATAGAGCGAACGCCTCCTAAGCGTTAGGCCGGTGGTTCGAATCCACTTAGGCGCGCCAATATATTTCGGGGTGTAGCGCAGTTGGTAGCGCACCAGACTGGGGGTCTGGGGGCCGTGGGTTCAAGTCCCGTCACTCCGACCAACAAAAAGAAGATACCGCAAGGTATCTTTTTTGTTGCGCAGAATAGGAGGGACTTGAAGCCTAAGAGGGTTTTTGCGTAAAGAAAAATATGCCGGCGGCATATTTTTTAGCAAAAAGG
>JAZTYV010000006.1:0-126471 GCA_045637145.1 Clostridia bacterium
ACGTAATGAAATTTTAAAAGAATTAAGATTATCAGGATTGACAATCGGACAATTAGAACGAGCAACCGGAATATCAAGGGGGATAATAACTAATGCAAAATAGTCCAAAAAGTTGTAAAAAGAGGCACGTCCCCAATTACAACAATTACACCATTTACACTGAAGAATGTAAAAAATGATTACAATTGCACCAATTACAACATTTTTGCCAAAACATTTTAAGGAGAGATTCAAATGCAAAAAGGAAGGACACGTAAAATTATTAATGTACTAATCATAACCATATTGAGCATGCAGATATTATCGGTAAGTGTTTTTGCACTTGAAAATCCCTGCATCGTATTTGATGCCATAAACAAACAGTTTGAGTTTACTGTTTGTACCGAAGACAGCACATCTTCGTCTAATGCGCTTGTTGTCTTGTATGATGATTCCAATACTTGTTGCTCATTGGGTGTTAATTCAACAAATTTCCAGGACAATACTATTGTAAAAGTACCTTTCAATAAGAATTATTCCAGTTACAAGACAATGCTCTGGGGTGGAGAGAATGCCATAAAGCCTTTTGGTACTGCTGTGAGGAACACATTAAAACCATGGCAATGCTCAGATTCACTAACTATATTGTCGGACAATGTGCAAAGCTATGATGCCGAAACGGCAGAAATTTCTTACTGTTTATTTGATGACGAAGATGAAGTCACTGCTATTGCTATAGATAAAACGGCTCAGTATATGTTGTATGACGGCATAATGTGTGAATTTGATACATATGACTTTGAGGATATTTTAGATAAAGATGATGTAATTTTGTATCTTGCAGATTCAAATTTCGATATGCTTTACGAAGATATCAAGGTTTGTCAATACACTTATAAAATTGTGGAAAATGTTGATTTATCAAGAGATGCAATTTCGTTTTTAAATGACAGAAAACTTTATTTGAATTTTGAAGACACAACTGTTTCCATAGTTGATTCTATGGATAATGAATTGTCACTTTCTGATATTAAACCTGGAGACTTTTTGGCTATACTTTGTGACAATCCAAGAAATGTAGACGAATATTATGATTATATCAAAATTATAAAGCTTACGGATTCTGTTGTAAGTGGTACTGCTAAAGAAACATATATCAAAAATGGTGAGTCCTATATTGTTATAGACGGCAAAGAATATCTCAATATATCAGATAAGAATATCAACGAAAATGACAGCGGAAATTTCTATATTACACTTTCCGGCAAGTTGTTTGACTATATCATAGATTATGATGCATTGAATTATGCTTACATATTGCAGGGAGAACTTTTTGAAAATGAATGGTATTTTACCATACTTACGGAAAATGGCGATGTTGTCACTTTACCAGCGGAAGACAGCGAGGCTGCACAAGAATACATTATGCAGAACACAGATGCCTTTGATGTGGCAGATGGAGAGTTCAGCTTTGAAAGCGCAACCGAAAGACAAAAAGCAGATTCGGCAAGATTTGTAACTTATGAAATTAGCAAAGATGGCAAGATTGCCATGGAAACGGCAGAGTATTATAGAATTTGGAGAATGAACACACAAGACTATGTATATGACGAGTTAAATCATAAAGTAGGAAAATATAAGCTAAAAGACGATATGTTGATTTTTGATGTTTCCAATGGTATAGACTCTGCTTTTGTAACAGATGAGTCGCATCTTAAGGATTATGTGGGTTATTCCGGATTCTTGTTTTCTAATCCCATTGAAACAAGTGCATATTCTGTAATGCTCATTACCAATAGCCGTGATTTCAACCTTGAAACCAGCAAGGGAATTGCTATTGCACTCGAAACAAATGAAACAGAAATCAAATTTATTCAGGACGAAAGAGAAAAAGTCTTTACTGTGAACAATGCAGAAATTTTAAATGCTTCCGCTAAGCTTCCGAAGTATGGAGATGTGTTCTATTATTATGATAATAATCTGGATAAAGATATAGAAGCTATTATTACCATTGCAACATTGGAAAAGGACGAAAACGGACAGGCGTATTTTGTGCTTACTGATGAGGCCGATACACCCGAAGAAATAGGTGCAATTTGGTCCGATAACGATGTATCTGTTGAAGTAGGTTATGTCTTGAATGAAAGAAAAACAATAATGGGTTCAAAAGAAATAATTACTTTGAGTACGGATAAGAAAGTTATTGTATCTGATACAGCTAACGGATATCTGTACCACGAAGATGCAGTTGAAATAAACAGTTATATAGAATATGCCTATGAAGACAATGGAACTATCATTGCAAGTCCGATTTTTGTAAGATTGGAAAATGGCGAGGTTGATGATATGTATACTACAACAGGTATGTTTGTTATGGAATAGACTATATTTCCTACATACATTGGACAATGTTTTGTATAATGCAGTATTTGCTTTGAACTGAAAAATATTTGTTTATATAAAAAGTACAAACTCCCATAACAGATGAGTTTGTACTTTTTTTGTCATTTAACAATTGCCTCATAGCTTGCAACCACTTTTGCACTTCTTTGAGTTGCTTTTTGTATGGCTTGTTGTATGCTGTCTCCCTTGTATATACTGTTTAAATATGTGGCTCCGTAGCAATCTCCCGCACCAACGGACGATATCACTTCAACCTTTGGCACATTCTTCGATGCATAGAGCTTGTCTTCTTGTGCATCATACACCTCAGAGCCTGCACCGCCTTTTGTAAACACAATTGTTTTGATATTGGGATATTTGTTGCATATATCTTTAAGACTTGTACAGTTTGCATCGAGTATGCCAGTGTCATACAAATAATGCATTTCTTCATCACTTATTTTCAGCGTGTTTGCATTTTTCATGCACAGCTTAATAGAATCTTTGTCATAGCAACCTTCGCGTATGTTTATGTCGCAAAATATTTCTTTAAACGAACACTTATTAAGAATTTTTATAAGTGCCATCCGAGACACCGTGTTTCGCTGTATAAGTGTATTAAAGTAGAATACATCTGCATGTTTATCCTTGATTTTTTGTATCATATTATCTGTAATCTCTATGTTGTCATACGCGGTGTTTTCATGCACTACATATGAAGGAATACGATTTTTGTCAAGGGTTACTGTGCATTGACCTGTAGGATAGTTGTTTTTTAGAACAAAGTCGGTTTTTATATCAAAGTTTTTCATATGAACAAGTGCGGACTTGCCCAACTCATCATTTCCAACTGCTGTTACAAGATAGGCTTCATCTCCAAGAAGTGCAATATTTGCGCTAAAGTTAAACGGTGCACCGCCTATTGTTTTTTTGTCAGGGTAAACATCCCAAATAACTTCTCCGAAAATTATACTTCTCATGCTAAAACACCTCCAAATGTCATTGTACATTTTCATTATATATAGTCATTCTTATGCAGTCAATATTCAATTTGAAATTTATATTTGATAAACATAATATTTTGCAAAGAAACTAATGTATAATACTTGATTTTTTGCGGAAAATGTTATAAAATGTACTATAAGTATGGTAAAATAGACTAAATGTTGATAAATTATACACCATTGGTATTGGAGGCATTATTATGGCTATTAGAAATATAGGAATACTCACAAGCGGAGGCGATGCTCCGGGCATGAATGCAGCAATCCGCGCCGTTGTCAGATGTGCCATAGGCAAAGGCTTTAAAGTCATTGGCGTAAGGCAAGGCTACAAAGGACTTTTGAATGGTTATACCGAAGAGCTTACTGCAAGAAGCGTAAGCGAATGTATGCAAAGAGGCGGAACCATGCTTGAAACTGCCCGCTGCAAAGAATTTGCTACTCCCGAAGGAATCAAGGCCGGAGCAGAAATGTGCCGAAAAAATGAAATAGATGCACTTGTTGTCATAGGCGGTGACGGTTCGTTTAAAGGAGCAAGAGCGCTCTCTAACGAGGGCATACTCACCATAGGTATACCCGGTACAATAGATAATGACATATCCTGCAGTGAATATACAATAGGTTTCGATACTGCGCTAAACACCGCGGTTGAAGCGGTAGACAAAATCCGTGATACCTGTTCCTCGCATCAGAGATGTTCTGTAATCGAGGTTATGGGTGCTCATGCGGGTTACATTGCAGTGAGAACTGCCATTGCTACAGGTGCAGAGGTTGTGCTTGTCCCTGAAATTCCGTTCGATTTTGAAAAAGATGTTATAGAAACCATAAAATTCGGCAAAGCGAACGGCAAGAAGCACTATATCATCATTATGGCAGAGGGCATAGATATGACCGCGGGCGATATTGCCGAGCGCATTGAAAGAGAGACAGGAATTGTTACCCGTGCTACAATTTTGGGTCATATACAAAGAGGCGGAAGCCCCACCGTACGCGACAGAGTAATGGCAGCAAATATGGGTGCCAAAGCCGTAGACCTTCTTTGCGAGGGCAAGACCAACAGAGTGGTTGTGCTTAAAGACGGACTTATTACAGATCTTGACATTACAGAAGGTCTTAATATGAAAAAGTCTATTGACCCCAAACAGTACAATCTTGTAAAAAAATTGTCTATATAAAAATGTATACGGGCGGTTAAACCGCCCGATGTACCGAAGGAGTATGTAATTATGCTCAAATACATATTATTGGCTGTTTTGCTTATTGCTTTTGTATTAAATTTCAAGGCAAAAACAGTACTGGAATTTATATTAAAAAAAGAAATAACCGAAAAGCAGGAAATGGCGGCAAAAGGCGTTGTGTATATAATTGCTCTTGCTTGTGTAGTCTGCATAATGGTATTTTGTTAAATAAGAGAGGATTGAAAATCTATGGCTTCAAAGAGAGAACTCGCAAAGCAGTATAATCCTGCAGATGTAGAGGACAGAATATATGCCGGTTGGGTAGAAAACAACTATTTCGGCGCAACTGCAGACGATTCCAAAGAACCGTTTACGGTTGTTATTCCTCCTCCCAATGTTACAGGTCAGCTCCATATGGGTCATGCCCTGGACGAAACATTGCAGGATATTTTGGTACGCTATAAAAGAATGGCAGGATACAATGCTCTTTGGGTGCCCGGCACAGACCATGCCGGTATTGCAACACAAATCAAGGTTGAGGAGGCACTTCGAAACGAAGAAGGTTTAACACGATATGACCTTGGAAGAGAGAAATTCTTAGAGCGTGTGTGGGATTGGAAAAACAAATTCGGCAGCAGAATTATAAATCAGATTAAAAAGCTCGGTTGCTCTTGCGATTGGAGCAGAGAACGCTTTACAATGGACGAAGGCTGTTCCGATGCCGTTAAAGAAGTTTTTGTAAAGCTGTACGAAAAGGGTCTCATTTATCAGGGAAACAGAATTATAAACTGGTGTCCGCACTGTATTACAGCTCTTTCCGATGCAGAGGTAGAGTACGAGGAGCAGGACGGCTTCTTCTGGCATATCAACTATCCTGTAAAGGATTCCGATGAGTTTGTGGAAATTGCCACCACACGACCCGAAACTCTCCTGGGCGATACAGCCGTAGCTGTAAATCCCGAGGACGAAAGATATGCTCACCTTGTGGGCAAAACACTTGTTTTGCCTTTGGTTGGCAGACAAATTCCTGTTATTGCTGATGAATATGTAGACAAGGAATTCGGTACAGGCTGTGTTAAGATTACGCCTGCTCACGACCCCAACGACTTTGAAGTTGGACTTCGTCACAATTTAGAGCAGATTAAGGTGTTAAATGACGATGCCACAATTAACTCATACGGCGGAAAGTACGAGGGTATGGACCGCTATGAAGCGAGAAAGGCTATGGTAAAAGACCTTGATGATATGGGTCTGCTTGTAAAAACAGTTCCCCACAAGCACAATGTGGGGCAGTGCTACAGATGTTCAACCACCGTTGAACCGATTACTTCAAAACAATGGTTTGTAAAGATGAAACCGCTTGCCGAAAGGGCAATAGAAGTTGTAAATGACGGCACAATAAAGTTTGTACCCGATAGATTTTCCAAGACATATCTCAATTGGATGGAAAATGTACACGATTGGTGTATTTCCCGTCAGCTTTGGTGGGGACACAGAATTCCTGCATACTATTGCGAATGCGGTGAAACAGTAGTTTCCAAGGAAGAGGTAACAACCTGCCCCAAGTGTTCAAAGGCTATGAAGCAGGACCCCGATGTTTTGGATACATGGTTCAGCTCGGCACTTTGGCCGTTTTCTACACTGGGTTGGCCAAACAACACAGAAGACTTAAAGTATTTCTATCCTACAAGTGTGCTTGTAACAGGATACGACATCATATTCTTCTGGGTTGCAAGAATGATTTTCTCGGGTATGGAGCATATGGATAAAGAACCCTTTAAATATGTGTTTATCCATGGTATTGTAAGAGACAGTCAGGGCAGAAAGATGAGTAAATCGCTTGGCAACGGCATAGACCCGCTCGAAGTTATCTCCGAGTATGGTGCCGATGCATTAAGATTTACCCTTGCTACAGGCAATTCGCCCGGTAACGATATGCGTTATTACAAGGAGAGGGTAGAAGCAAGCAGAAACTTTGCAAACAAGATTTGGAATGCATCAAGATTTCTCCTTATGAATCTTGATATAGAAAAGGTTGAACTCCCCAAAAAAGAAGAGTTAAGGTGCGAAGACAAGTGGATTATAAGCTCGTTTAACACACTTGCAAAGGAAGTAACCGACAATCTTGAAAAATTTGAATTGGGTGTTGCAGTATCCAAGCTGTATGATTTTATATGGGATAACTACTGTGACTGGTACATTGAGCTTGTAAAGCCCCGTCTTTATGAAGCATCGGGTGCCGATAAGGTTGCGCAAAAGGTTCTTGCCTATATTCTTGTAAATACACTAAAGCTTTTGCATCCATTTATGCCCTTTATTACAGAAGAAATATTCGGATACCTGCCAACAGGAGAGGAAAGCATTATGATTTCCGATTGGCCCAAGTATGATGCAGAGCTTTCGTTCCCCGAGGATGAAAAGCGTATGCAGATTGTTATGGATGCCATAAGAAGTATTCGTAACTTAAGAACACAGATGAATGTTGTTCCCTCCAAAAAGGCAAAGGTTATTGTTGTAACAGACAGCAAAGAACTTTTTGAAGGCACTCAGATATTCTTTGAAAAGCTTGCCAGCGCTTCGGAAACCGTTGTTCAATCCGATAAGTCAGGCATCGGTGACAACGCTGTTAACGCTGTTGTAGAAGGCGCAGAAATATTCATTCCTCTCGATGAGCTTGTAGACAAGGAAAAGGAAATAGAAAGACTCACCGCCGAAAAGCAGAAGCTCGAAGGCGAAATTAAACGAGTAGAATCCAAGCTTTCCAATGAATCTTTTGTGGCAAAGGCTCCTCAAAAAATAGTGGAAGAAGAAAAGGAAAAAGGCGGGAAGTACAAAGATATGCTTAAAAAAGTACTTGAAAGCTTAGAAAATTTAAAATAGGTGATTGATTTGCTAAAAACAGAATCGGAGTGTATAGAGTACATCCATTCTGCCGGCAGATTTGGCAAAAAGGCAGGGCTTTGCAACATCAAAGCCCTGCTTAATTGCCTCGGCAACCCCCAAAAGCACTTAAATTGCATACATATTGCAGGTACAAACGGTAAGGGCTCTGTGGCATGTATGATTGGCTCTGTGCTTTGCTCCAAGGGGTACAAGGTAGGTATGAACACTTCGCCGTTTATAGAGGAATTCAATGAAAGACTTACAATAAACGGTGCAAATATCCCTGCAGACAGGCTCATATACTACACAAATCTGGTGGCAGATGCAATATCAAAGTTAAAAAATGTGCATCCTATTGAATTCGAAATAATTACGGCAATAGGATTTTTGTATTTCAAGGAAGAAAATGTTGACTTTGCGGTTATAGAGTGTGGTTTGGGCGGACTTTACGATTGTACAAATGTCATAGAAAACCCCTTGGTATGTGCAATCACATCCATAGGACTTGACCATACCGAAATACTTGGAAACACTTTGGAAGAGATAGCTTTGCAAAAGGCCGGCATAATCAAAAAGGCTGTACCGGTTGTGTTAGGCTCTTCCATAGACGGCAAAGCACTTGATGCAATTTTGCGCGTGGCAGAAAGAAAAAAATCTCCTGTTGTATTTTGCGGGGACTGC
The DNA here is from genome assembly GCA_045637145.1 of Clostridia bacterium. Taxonomy (GTDB): domain Bacteria; phylum Bacillota; class Clostridia; order UMGS1810; family UMGS1810; genus RGIG8748. Next base: position 8,105 of record JAZTYV010000006.1, read on the forward strand.
AATGTTGTTTCGTCTTCTCTTGAAGGCTCTGTTATCCGCTGCAAAGGGGAAGAATTCACCTTGCCTCTTATAGGCTCATATCAGCCGTCAAATGCGGCGCTGGCAGTTTCTGTTCTCAAGGAGTTGGGAATTTCGGATATATCAGCGGGCATGGCTTGTGCAAAGTGGAAGTGCCGGTTTGAAAGAGTCAAACCAAGGATAATCATAGACGGCGCACACAACTTTGACGGCATATCTGCATTTTGCAAAAGCGTAGATGCCTATGTTCCGTCAAACAACAGGGTAATCCTTATGGGTATGCTAAACGACAAGGACTTTGAAAGGTCTGCAAAGCTTATAGCAGGTCTTAACTCCCGTGTTGTAGTTACCGATGTACCAAACTACAGACAGACCGGCGGAGAAAATGTTTATAATTGTGTCAAAAAGTTTTGCCCGGACGCAGTCTATGTGCCGGACAATGATACAGCACTCAAAACGGCACAAAGTATGACCGAAACCGATGGTTTTCTTTGTATAGCGGGGTCTCTGTATCTTGCAGGAGCTATGAGAAAACTGGTACTGGAAAAATAAAAAGTCAGGCTGTATTTTAAATAAAATTTATTTAGTCAAAAACATATATTTCCCGACAAAGGAGTAAATAATTCCTCCGTAGAAAGTTTATTTTATCAAACTTACTACAGGAGGAATTTTTTTATGGTAAACTTTACTGTAAGGTCCAGAACTCTCATAGTTAGTGTAAACGGAGACATTGACCAACACAATGCGGGTTCAATCAGGGAACAGATAGACCTCAGGATATCTCACGAAAATGTAAAAAAACTGATTTTTGATTTTTCGGGTCTGGATTTTATGGACAGTTCGGGAATAGGCATCATCATAGGCAGGTACAAGCTTATGACTGCACTTGGCGGAAGTGTAAGCATAATTGTAACGAAGCCCACTATTAAAAAACTTTTGGAGCTTTCGGGGATAAAGAGGATAATCAAAATATGTCCCTCTCTCTCGGATGCACTTAAGACAGCATAAGAAAGGATGATAAACAATGGATAACTTTGTAGAAATCAAATTTTTGTCAAAAAGTGAAAATGAAAGCTTTGCCCGAACGGTGATTGCGGCATTTACGGCACCCCTTGACCCCACATTAGAGGAAATGGCAGATATCAAAACCGCCGTAAGCGAAGCGGTTACAAATTCCATAGTTCACGGATATGCATCATCTTCCGGCTATGTGTTTATGGATTGCTCGGTAGACGGCAAAATTTTGAGTGTAACAGTAAAGGATAATGGCAAAGGCATAGAAGATGTAAAAAAAGCCATGGAACCGCTTTTTACCACCAACACAGACGGCGAACGCTCCGGAATGGGATTTACCGTAATGGAAACATTTATGGATAAGGTAAGCGTGGAATCCATTGTTGGTGTTGGAACCAAGGTCACCATGACCAAGGAAATAGGCAAAAACCGTCTTTGAAAACGGAGAGCAGGTGGCGGTTTGAATACTATTATAGATTTGGCAAAACAAGGAGACAAAATGTCTTTGGAACAGGCCGTCAAAGACAATTCGGGTCTTGTGTGGAGTGTAGTGCGCAGATTTGCCCACAGAGGATACGATGCCGAAGACCTGTATCAGATAGGAAGTATGGGTCTCATAAAAGCAATACGGCGTTTTGATTCGTCATATGAAGTACGCTTTTCTACATATGCAATACCCCTTATCACAGGAGAAATAAAGAGGTTTCTGCGCGATGACGGCATGATTAAGGTGAGCCGTCATTACAAGGAAATAAACACAAAGGCCGCTGTGGTAAAGGCAAAGCTTGAAACACAGCTTATGCGCGAACCTACAATGGGAGAGATAGCTTCGGCACTTGGCATAAGTGTATTTGACCTTACGGAAGCAATGGAAGCGTGTTGTCCCTGCGATTCAATATACAGAACCGTTTCCGAGGAGGGAAAGGGAGAAATGTATCTTTTGGATAAGCTTTTTGAGAGTGATGATACCTCTATTGCGGACAAGGCAGCTTTAAAGTGTGCCATAGACAACTTGACCGAAAGAGAAAAATCCATAATTGCATACAGATATTTTATGGACGAAACTCAGTCAAAGGTTGCTCTTCGAATGGGGATATCTCAGGTTCAGGTTTCAAGAATAGAAAAGAAGATTCTCCTTCGCTTGAGAGAGGAGCTTGAAAAGCAGTAGTCCTTTAAAGAGACATTACATAAACGGAACAATATGAAGATAAGAATTGAAATTCTTTTTTGTTTGTGCTATCATATATTCATTACAAAAAGGAAAATGTGTATATGGATTTAAAAAAAGAATTCCAAAAATTTAATATAGATGTATTTGGTGTGTGCTCCGCCGATGAATATAATGCGGTGAAAAAAACAGATTACAAGTTTTGTATTGTGGCACTGTTTCCCTATTTTTGCGGATATAGCGAAAACTCAAACTTAAGCATATATACTCATGGACTGGATTATCATGAGGTTACCCGCAAAATACTTACATCTGTTGCACAAGGTCTCAGACTTCATCGGTTTGAAGTTCACTCCGATATAGGACCTCAGATTGAACGCACTCTTGCAGTAAATGCAGGGCTTGCATATGTGGGCAAAAACCAAATGGCAATAAACGAAAAATACGGCTCTTACTTTTTTATAGGATACATTGCCTGCGATGGCGACTTTTCACTTTCCACCCCGCTTAAAAAATCTTGTATGGGGTGCAATAGATGCATAGAGGCTTGTCCCACAGGTTCGTTGACAGACGGCTTTAATTGTGAAACATGTCTGTCGGCAATCACTCAAAAAAAAGGTGAATTGACCAATTGGGAGATAGACCTTATACGCGAAAACAAAATGATATTCGGCTGTGATATATGTCAAAAGGTTTGCCCGCACAACAAAGATGTTTCGCACACTTTGATTCCCGAGTTTTCACAAAACAGAATATGCAGACTAAATCATAGTGATTTGCAAGGAATTACAAACAGGGCTTTTAAAGAGAAGTACTCAAATCGTGCTTTTGCATGGCGGGGCAAAGCTGTCCTTGAAAGAAATATTAAAATAGTCGAGGATAACAACAGTCAATAAATTCATAGTATATCAAAGAGTTGAAATCAATTTTTTCAACTCTTTTTTTTATAAAAATTTTTGACAAATGCTTTTTGCGGGTGTATAATTATATGATAAATTGTAAAGGTGGAGAAGATAATGGTAATCAATGTAAAAACACATCAATCCAACTATGACATAATTATAGAAAACGGTGCTTTTGATTCTGTTTCCCGCAATATCAGCGATTTAATTAAAGACCGCAAGATTTTTTTGGTGACCGATGACAATGTGGATTTGCTGTACGGAAAAAAGCTGGATAGTATGTTTTTGGGTTTTGAATACAAAAAGATTGTTCTTCCCAATGGCGAAAAGACCAAATGCACACAATATTTAAATGAATTATACAGCGAAATGGCAAGCTTTAAAATAAGCCGTTCGGACATCGTCATAGCATTTGGCGGAGGTGTAATAGGAGACCTTGCAGGTTTTGCCGCTTCAACATTTTTAAGAGGCATAGATTACATACAGATTCCCACTACACTATTGTCTCAGGTGGACAGTTCTGTAGGCGGTAAGGTTGCCATAGATTTGCCCGAGGGCAAGAACCTTGTGGGCAGTTTTTATCCTCCCAAAAGAGTAATCATCGATCCTTTGCTTCTTAAAACTCTTCCAAAACGCGTGTTTAATGACGGTATGGCAGAGGTAATAAAATATGGTGCAATCCGTGATGCAGAACTTTTTGCAAAACTGGAGGGCAACATAGAAGATTGCCTCGAAGATGTCATTTGTACCTGTATAAACATCAAAAAACAAATTGTACAAAATGATGAGTTCGACACGGGCGAAAGAATGATTTTAAACTTTGGTCACACCTTTGGACACGCTGTCGAAAAGCTTTGCAATTATACCGATTATACTCATGGCGAGGGTGTAGCAATCGGTATGCTTCGCATTACGGAAAAGTCGGAAAAAATGGGCATCACAAAGAAAGGTACATCACAAAAACTAAAAGAATTGCTGAGAAAATATGACCTTGTATTCGATGACTATACATTTGATGCCGACAAGGCATATGATGTGCTTACTCTTGACAAAAAAAGTTCAAAGAGCACCATAAACTATATTATGATTTCCAAAATAGGCGAGGTTGTAATAAAGGAAATAACAAAGGAAGACAGGTTCCTTGTGGAGGATTAATATGCAAACAGCAGAAATAGTAAGGACAGGAAAAGTCTCACAATGTAAAGTGTCTATACCTTCTTCAAAATCATACATACACAGATATCTTCTTTCGGCGCTTTTTGCACATGGAGAGAGTGTTGTAGACAATGTCAGCTTTTCCAACGACATAAGTGCTACACTATCTTGCATAGAAAAGCTCGGAGCAAAAGTGTGGGTGTCCGATGACAAAACCAAAATAAAGGTTTATGGTTCCAAAGAAAAAAAAGACTTTGTATCGCTGTGTTGCGGAGAATCTGCATCTACATTGAGGTTTATAATCCCGATTGCAACTCTTTTTGCAGACAGAGTGGAATGTACGGGTGCCTGCTCGCTTTTTAAAAGACCGCTTGACCCGTATTTCAAAATTTTTGACAGAAATTCGATTGAATACAATTTTGAAGCGGGGAAATCATTGGACTTTAAAGGCAAATTTACAGACAATACATATTTTGTAGACGGCTCTGTAAGCTCACAGTTTGTAACAGGACTTTTGTTTGCTCTTCCAAATATGAACTATGATTCTAAAATTGTAATACAAGGGGAACTTCAATCCAAACCATATGTGGACATATCGCTGGAGGTTCTTAAAAATTCCGGAATAAAAATAACAAATAACAATTATCAGACCTTTGAAATAGAGGGAAATCAAAATTTCAAACCCGGCAATTATTTCGCACAAGGCGACTATTCACAGGTGGCGTTTTTTCTTGTGGCGGGATGCTTTGCAGGCGGAATAGAATGTACAAATATGGAACCGTTTTCGCTTCAGGGCGACAGGATAATTGTAGACATACTCAAAAAAATGGGTGCAGATATCACACCTGCAGGCAAAGGATTCAAAGTGGAAAAATCCAATCTCAAGTCCATAGGCACTATAGATGCATCGGATTTTCCCGACATTGTTCCGATACTCTCGCTTGCATGTGCACTTGCAGACGGTACAACTGTAATAAAAGGTATAGAAAGATTGAGAATTAAAGAATGTGACAGAGCTTTTGCTACAGTAGATGTACTTTCAAAGCTTGGTGCAGATATTTCAGAAAAAGACGGTGCTTTGGTAATTAGTGGCAAAAAGTGTTTAAACGGAGGAAGAGTGTCATCATTCAATGACCACAGAATGGCAATGACAGCATCTGTTGCAAGTCTTGTTTGCAATGAGGCTGTAATCATAGAAGAACCTATGAGTATAAACAAATCTTATCCTGCGTTTTATGAGGATTTGAGGTCAACCGGGCTTGTTAAAATAAACATAAAGGATTGATGAAAAATGAGTGCAATATGGGGAAGAAAAATTAAATTTTCTATTTTTGGTGAATCACACGGCACAGCAATAGGCGGAGTCCTTGATGGCATAAAAGCCGGAACAAAAATAGACTTTGACAAAATAGATATAGAGATGAAAAGGCGAAATCACAGAGCGTTTTATTCTACTATGCGAGACGAAAAGGATGAGTATGAAATCCTTTCAGGTGTTAAAGACGGGGTGGCTACAGGCTCGCCCATAGGCTTTGTAATCCGCAATAAAGACCAGCACAGCACAGACTATGTTAATTTAAATGAGACACCAAGACCGGGTCATGCAGATTATCCCGCATCAATAAAACACTTTGGGTACAACGATTATAGAGGCGGAGGACATTTTTCAGGAAGAATTACAGCACCTCTTACCTTTGCCGGTTCTGTAGCAAGACAGATTTTGGAAGCTGATGGAGTTAAAATTGTGTCGCACATATACTCCATAGGCGAGGTTAAAAGCAAAAGTATATTGGAAAATCCCCTTACAGAAGCAGATATACAAAAACTTCACAACATGGAGTTTCCTGTATTGTCAGACGAAACTGCCAGGAGAATGGAGCAGGAAATCACAAGGTACAAAAATGACTTAAACAGTGTGGGCGGAGTTGTGGAATGTGCGGTTTACGGCATAAAGGCGGGTATTGGTTCTCCGTTTTTTGATTCTGTGGAAAGCATAATTGCTCATATGATGTTTTCCATTCCTGCTGTTAAGGGTGTGGAATTCGGCAGAGGCTTTGGCATTTGTGAGCTTGGAGGATTTGAAGCCAATGACAGCTATCGCATAGACAACGGTAACATTGTAACCGAAACAAACAACAACGGCGGTATCCTCGGAGGCATAACAAATGGTATGCCTATAGTGTTCAGAGTTGCAATAAAGCCCACTCCCTCCATATTTAAAACACAAAACACAGTTAATCTTAAAGATATGTCAAACGCCGAAATCACTTTAAAAGGCAGACACGATGCGTGCATAGTTCCCAGAGCCTTAGCGGTAATAGAAGCGGGTACTGCACTTTGTCTGGCGGACTTAAAGGAGTGTGAATAATTTGAGAAATATTGCGCAGATACGAGCAGATATAGATGAAGTTGACAACAGCCTGACAAAGCTTTTCGAAAAGAGAATGAACTTGTCCGAGGAGGTTGCCGAATACAAAAAAGCAAACGGACTTCCTGCATTGAATGCTGAAAGAGAAAAGGAAGTTGTTGAAAAGGCATGTGCAAAACTTAAAAACAAGACATTTGCACCATATGCCCAAAAGCTATATACATGCCTTATGGATTTGTCCAAAGAGTACCAAAAGAGTATAAACGCGGGGAAAATATCTATAGGCTTTCAGGGCATAAAAGGCAGTTTTTCTCACGAAGCATGTCTTTGGTACATAGAAAACAGCAATGCGGAATGTAACTATGACATTAAGTCGTACGAAACCTTTGACAAACTTTGCTTAGGACTTCTCAACGATGAAATATCACAGGCAGTTATACCCTTTGAAAATTCTTCTACGGGTGCCGTAACCGATGTATACGACCTGCTTTTAAGTTATGATTACAGCATAGTAGGAGAAATCTGTGTAAGAGTAAACCAAAATCTTATGGCAAAGCCAACAACAAAAATCGATGATATTAAAGAGGTCTATTCGCATCCTCAGGCATTTATGCAGTCCAAGGCTTTTTTGGACATGTATTCGTTTAAGCAGATACCCTACAAAAACACAGCAATAAGCGCTGACTTTGTAGCAAACTCAAACAGAGATGATATTGCCTGTATTGCAAGCGAAAAGGCTGCGGAAATATACGGTCTTAAAATTCTGGAGCACAACATAAACTACAATGTAAACAATTATACCAAATTTATAGTTCTTTCCAAAGAGAGCATAGCGTCAAAAGAAAACAACAAGATAAGCATTGTAACAAAGCTCGACAACACACCCGGACAGTTGTATAATCTTACAAAACTTTTTGCCGACCACAATATAAATATGGTAAAAATCGAATCGAGACCTGATATAAACAACCCGTTTGAGTATGTGTTTTTTATAGACATCATAGGCAATATAGAGGATAACAATGTAAAGACTGTAATCGATAAAATAAAGTCTGCCAATAAATATTTCAGATATATGGGAAATTACAAAAAATATGAATTTTGAGGCTTGAACATATGAAAAAATTAGGTTTAATAGGCGAAAAGCTGGGACACTCATATTCAAAAACAATTCACGAGCGTTATTTTGAACTTTCAGGGAAAACAGAGTATACATATGATTTGCTGGAAATATCAAAGGAAGCTTTGCCCCGCGAAATTAAGCGTATTTCAAAACAATACCATGGTATAAATGTTACTATACCGTACAAGCTGGATATTATTAAACACCTCACTTCAATATCTGAAGAGGCAAACAAGATAGGTGCTGTAAATACCGTTAAGTTTACTGTGGATGGAGCATACGGCTACAACACTGATTATTTTGGGTTTAAATCCTCTTTGATGACAAACGGCATAGGGGTGCGCGGAAAAGATGTGGTAATTTTAGGCACCGGAGGAGCATCAAAAGCTGCGCTTGCAGTATGCGATGATATGGGGGCAAAAAGCATCACCTTTGTAACCTCGGGCAAAAAACAGGTTCCGTCATACAAAACCATTGGCTATAGTGACTGCATAAGGGGAGATATTCTTATTAACTGCACACCTGTAGGCATGTACCCCAACACAGAAGTCTCGCCTGTAGATAAGCTGGATTGCAGTTTTTTTGCAGTTATAGACATGATATACAATCCTGCTGTTACAGAGCTTATGAAAAAAGGCAGGTCGGCAGGTGCTATAACTGTAAACGGTTTGTATATGCTTGTGGCACAGGCAATTTATTCGCAGGCTATATGGAACGAAGAAAAAGCAGATGATGATATAATAAAGACAATATATGATGAGATTAACAAGCTTTTTTGAGTAAGGATGTGTGGCTTTATGAAAATACTTATAATAAACGGACCTAATATAAATTTCGTGGGTATAAGAGAAAAAGGCATATACGGTACACAAACCTACGAGGACATATGCAAAAGACTTATGTCATACGCTAAAGAAAAAAACTTTGAAATGGAAATATGGCAATCCAATCATGAGGGCGACATCATAGACAAAATTCAAAGTGTGTATGCCTCAGATGTAAAGGGCGTAGTAATTAATCCGGGGGCATATACTCATTATAGCTATGCCATAGCCGATGCAATAAAGAGTGTGGATACACCATTTATAGAAGTTCACTTTTCCGATATAAACAATCGTGAGGCTTTCCGCAAGATATCTGTAACCAAAGAGGGATGTATAGACCAGATATGCGGATTGGGAGCTGACGGGTATTTTGTTGCGGTGGACAAGATACTTAATTTGTAAAACCGAGGGGAATCAATTTTTATGAAAAACATATATCTTGTTGGAATGCCGGGGTGCGGCAAGACAACAATAGGAAATATAGTGGCAGATAATCTTGGCATACCTTTTATGGACCTTGACCGATATATAGTGGATAGGGAAGGGCGTACCATACCCGAAATTTTCAAAGAAGGTGAGTCGGTGTTTCGCAAGGCGGAAACAGATGCTCTGAAAGCTGTTTCAAACACCGAAAATCTTTTGGTGGCAACGGGAGGGGGCATTGTAACTGTTGAGGAAAATATAAATATAATGAAGTCAACAGGTAAAATAATTTTTATAGATGCTTCTGCCGATTTCATACTAAATCAGTCTTCGCTTGAGGGAAGACCGCTTCTTAATGATAAAGACAGAATATATGAATTGTACAAATCCCGTATTTCTTTGTACAGAAGAGCGGCGGATTATACTGTGTCTAATGATACAATTTTAAGTGATGTGTGCAAAAAAACACAGCAAATAGTAAGCAAAATAAATAAGCATGGATTAAAATAAAAGACGAAAAATGTATTTTCATAGAAAAACTATTTACATTCATTATATTTTATGCTATACTTAGCTCAAGGTTAGTTGCAACTAATCGGTTTAAAACTCAAAATATTGCATATACTTTATATGCAACACGAAAGGAGTATATTTATGAAAAAGATTTTTGTTGTATTTTCGTTGGTTTTGTCAATGATGATGTTGGCTTCATGCGCAAAAAATGATGTCATATCCGAAGCAACAGCCAGAGAAACCGCGCTTTCACATGCCAAGGTTTCCGAGGATAAGGCAACTTTTGTTAAAACCAGACTGGAACGCGATGACGGACGCAGGATTTATGAAGTTGAGTTCTATGTTGACGGTACAGAGTATGATTATGAAATTGATGCAAAAACAGGGAAGATAATTTCATTTGACTCCGATGCCGATGGTTATGCACCCAATCAATCAAAAAATGACAATTCGTCCAAAGAGACTCAAAGTTCCCAGACTGACAATAATGCACAACAACCTCTGGCTGCTATAGATGAAGCGCAAGCTTTGTCTGTTGCACTCAAGGAGGTTCCGGGTGCAACTGAATCAGATGCAAGAATATATAAGGATTACGATGATGGTAAGCTTTACTATGATGTAACCATCATTTATGATAATGTGGAATATGAGTTTGAAATAGATGCTTCAACCGGTGCTATCACCGAACGAGATTCGGACTCGATATTTGGTGACTGACAGCCTGCTTTCGAAAGATTTGATAAAACTATTGCAGATTGCAAATGATGTATAATCTGCATTACATACAAACACTAATTTATGACATAAATCCCAACAGATAAGCACAGACTTATTTGTCGGGATTTTTTCTTTTGTGCATTTTTCACAAAAATACAAAAAAGCTCTTTAAAACAACAAAAAGACGAAAAAAAGTTTGTAAAAAGTATTGCAAAATTATTAAAAATGGTTTAGAATATACATAAAGTGGCACGAAGTGGTAACAAAGTGGAACAAAGTGTCACGAAATTAACCTTTTGGGTTGCTATGGGAAAGGAAGTGAGAATATGTTTAATGGCGAATACGAACACAGCCTCGACAGCAAAGGACGAGTTATTATGCCTTCAAAGTTTAGAGAGTCTCTTGGCGAAGTGTTCTACATTACCAAGGGTTTAGACCATAACCTTTTGGTTTTCAGCAAACAAGAATGGGACATATTCTACACAAAGCTAAGTACACTTCCTATGGCAAATAAAAATGCAAGAGGATTTTCGCGTTTATTCCTTTCCGGTGCAGTTGAGTGCGAAGCCAATGCACAGGGCAGAGTTCTTATTCCGGCAACACTTCGTGCGTATGCAGGCATAGATAAAGATGTTACAATACTTGGAAACGGTAACAAAGTGGAAATATGGGACAGAGACACATGGCTTGGATATGTGGACGATTTGGACCCCGAAGCTATTGCAGAAAATCTCTGCGAAGTCGGAATCAACATATAAGGAGTACGGCAGTATGGAATTCAAACATATATCTGTGCTTTTAAACGAGTCTGTAGATGCACTTGACATCAAATCCGATGGCATATATGTAGACGGAACAATGGGAGGGGGAGGGCATAGCCAGGCTATTGTTTCCAAACTTTCTCCAAATGGAATTCTTGTGGGCATAGACCGTGATACAGAGGCTCTGGAGGCAAGCAAGCAGAGACTCAAAAACTATTCTAATATCCGTTATATGCACAACAACTACAAAAACATCAAGGATGTTTTGGATGATTTGGGTATCGATGCCATAGACGGCGCAGTTCTGGATTTGGGAGTTTCCTCATATCAGCTCGATTGCAGAGAAAGAGGATTTTCTTATATGGAAGATGCCCCGCTTGATATGAGAATGAACCGCCAAAATCATAAAAGCGCTTATGATGTAATAAATACATATTCAGAAACGGAGCTTGCCGATATATTTTTCAAATACGGAGAAGAAAAGTTTTCGCGCAAGATTGCAAAGATAATATTGGAACGCAGGGCGCAAAAGCCTGTTGAAACCACTTTGGAGCTTGTCGATATCATAAAAGCTGCAATCCCCGAAAGAATGCGCCAAAAGGGTTCTCATCCTGCAAAGCGTGTTTTTCAGGCGGTAAGAATTGAAGTGAACGGCGAACTCGAAGACCTTAGATTTGCCATAGACAGTTTTTTTGATGTATTAAAACCGGGCGGAAGGCTGTCGGTAATTACTTTTCACTCTTTAGAGGACAGAATTGTAAAAACAGCATTCAATGACTATGCAACGGGATGCACCTGCCCTAAGGATTTTCCCATTTGTGTATGCGGCAAGAAACCAAGAGGTAAGGTCATAACAAGAAAGCCTGTACTTCCGTCTGATGAGGAATGTGAGTACAACAAGCGCTCCAAAAGCGCAAAATTAAGAGTAGTGGAAAAACTTTGAATATAGATATGAATATTAAGGGAGGTAGCTGCAAGTGAATCAGTATTACAAGGGTACAAGTGCATATAAGCTTGAAGAATACGAGTCCTATGCTAAGGAAAGCCAAAAAAAGAAACTTGAACGCAAGAAAAGTTCTATAGCTCAGCACAGAGCCATTTGCCGGCTTATGATAGTTGGTGTAATATTTGCCTTTGCAGCAGCATCTGCTCTGGTATATGTAAATGTAATGGCACTTAGAGCCTCCACCGATATAGATAATCTTGAAAAACAGCTTGCTATGGTTGTGGATGAAAACAAACAAAAAGAAATCGAAATAAATCAAAAGCTGGACATGAAAGTTATTGAAAAAAGAGCCATAAATGAACTTGGTATGCAAAAACCGGATAACAGCCAGATAATATATGTAGATGTAAGAAAAGATAACAACATTGAAGTAGCATCAAATAAGGGCGAAGACTCTGTATCTTTAGTAGACGGAATCAAAAATGTCTTTGTCAACATTCAGGAATATTTTAATTGATGCCGTAATATAAAGTTAATGTTACGGAAAAAGGGTTGCTTATAAGCCCAACATCACGGTTGTGAAGGGATTTTTTATGGTAGAATTAAAATATAACATTAAAAAAAGAGCTCCTTGGGTGACTTTGATATCTGTTATCATAATTTTTGCTCTTATGGGCAGACTTGTGTATTGGCAGTTCATAAAAGGAGCAGAACTCAAATCGGGCGCCATTCAACAACAGACGCTCGATTCTGTTGTATCACCCAAAAGAGGCATAATATACGACAGAAACGGAAAGGTTCTGGCACAAAGTGTATCTGTACAGACAGTTACCGCTTCTCCTGCCGAGGTAAAAAAGAGCAAGAAAGCGGACGAGATTGCACAAACCCTTGCAGATATACTTAAGGGCGACAAAGATGAAATAAAAAAGAAAATAACTAAAAATACATCATATGAGATAATAGAAAGAAAAATAGATAATAAAACTGCAGAAAGAATACGCAAGGCAGAACTAAAGGGTATATATCTTATAGAAGACACCAAGAGAACATATCCTTACGGCAGTCTTGCTTCTCATGTTATTGGTTTTGTGGGCAATGACAATCAGGGTCTTGACGGCATTGAAATGGTATATGACAAATACTTAAAAGGTATGCCCGGACGAATGATAAGCTCCAAAAGTGCTTCCGGAACAGAAATGCCCTATGAATATGAAAAGTACATAAATCCTGAAAACGGTGCTAACCTTGTCCTTACCATAGACGAGGTTATTCAGCATTTTGTTGAAGAGGAGCTAAAACAGGCTGTAGCGGACTATGATGTACAAAATGGTGCATCATGCATCATAATGAATGCCAAAACAGGAGAAATTCTGGCTATGGCAACATATCCCGACTATGATTTAAACAAACCCTTTACACTCCCTAAAAATGTGGAAAAGGAGCTTTCGGATTTAAAAGGCAAGGAGTATGACGCCGCTTACAATGACCGTCTTACAAAGCTCTGGAGAAACAAAGCGGTTGTAGATACTTATGAACCCGGCTCCACCTTTAAGCCGTTTACAGCGGCAATGGCACTCGAAGAAAACCTTGTAAGCGCCGATGAATTTTTCTCATGCAAGGGCGGACTTCAGGTAAAGGACTATTACATCAAGTGCTGGAAAGACGGCGGTCACGGTCAGCTAAGCTTTTCCGAAGGATTTGAAAACTCCTGCAACCCTGTGTTTATGAATCTTGGAGCCAGAGTGGGCCCTGCCAGATTTATAAAGTATTTCAAAAAATTCGGATTCATGGAGTCTACGGGATTCGACCTGCCCGGAGAGGCTACGGGCGCATTCCATTCGGCAGATAGATTCAAAGAAGTAGAGGTTGCTACAAGCTCTTTCGGACAGAGCTTCAATGTAACACCGCTTCAGCTTATAACTGCATATACTGCAATTACCAATGGCGGTGTAATGGTAAGACCTCACATTGCTAAAGAACTGGTTGATGACAACGGCAACGTTATAAAGAAATTTGAAACTCAGACCATACGACAGGCAATAAGCAAAGAGACAGCCGATACCATAAGAGATATATTGGAGGGTGTTGTTGAAAGCGGAACCTCCAAAAATGCGTTTATAAGAGGATACCGTCTCGCCGGCAAAACCGGAACAAGCGAAAAGATACCCAGAGGTAATGGAAAGTATGTAGCATCATTTGTAGGCTTTGCTCCCGTAAATGACCCGGAAATCATCGGTCTTGTAATGCTTGATGAACCCATGGGCGAAAGCCATATGGGCGGTGCAATAGCTGCTCCTACATTTAAGAAGATTTTTGATGAAGTGTTAAGATATATGGATGTAGAACCTCAGTTTACCGAGGAGGATTTACTCATTAAGGACAAAGAAGTTCCCTATGTCCAGGGACTTGCAATATCAGAACTTGCAAAGGCTTTTGACAAGACAGGTCTTAAATACAATATTCTCGGTCAGGGAACGCATGTTGTAAGCCAGGTTCCCACAGGAGGTTCAACACTTCCCGAGGGGTCAACTGTAGCAGTATACACGGAAGAAACGAAACCGGATACTGTAGAGGTGCCGGATGTACGGGGAAGAACAGCTTCAGACGCAAATATAATACTTACAAATGCAGGACTCAACATGAAGATTGTGGGCGCATCCGAGGCAGAACAAGGCTCTGCAGTTGTTTCGACACAGACGCCCTCGCCCGGAACCAATCTTCAGCGCGGCTCTCCCGTAACAGTGGAGTTTTCATTCTCAAATGTTCACTAAGGAGCGAATTAAATGTTTTTAAAAGAACTTTTGAACGGTGTGGATATCTTAGAGGTTCGAGGAAGCGGAAATCCGCAAATAAGCGGTGTGTATTACAATTCGCTCTCGGTAACCAAAGGCGGTTTGTTTGTTGCAATCGAGGGTTTTGCTACCGATGGACACAAGTATGTAAACAGTGCAGTTGAAAAAGGTGCTGCAGCTGTGGTATGCACAAAATTTACCGATGATGCAGATGTAATTCAGATAAAGGTACCCGATTCCAGAGTTGCCGAGGCAATAATAAGCTCAAACTTTTTTAAAAATCCGGCTTCTTCAATGAAGCTCATAGGCGTTACGGGTACAAACGGTAAAACCACTGTCACATATCTTGTAAAGCACATCTTGGACACCATGGGTTACAAAACGGGTATCATAGGAACCAATCAAAATATGATTGGCGATAAGGTGCTTGAAACAGGGCGTACAACTCCTGACTCGTTTGAACTGCAAAAGCTGTTTTACGACATGAAAACTGCAGGTGTTGAGTATGTCATAATGGAAGTATCATCTCATGCCTTGGAGTTAAGCCGTGTTTACGGCATAACTTATGAGGTAGGAGCTTTTACAAATCTTACACAGGAGCATCTCGACTTTCATATCACTATGGACAAATATGCTTTGGCAAAGGCAAAGCTTTTTAAGCAGAGCAAAACAGCAGTTATAAACACAGATGATTCTTACGGCTCCAATATGCTGTCGGATTGTTCGTGCAAAGCTGTTTCATATGGTGTTTGCTCTGAATGTAATTTAAAGGCAGACAATATAAATCTCACTCAAAACGGAATTAAATTCAGCTTAAACGATACTGAATTTTCTCTTGCAATTCCCGGAGAGTTTTCTGTATACAATGCTTTGTGTGCAATAGGCATATGCAATTCTGTCGGATGCAGTTTTGATGATATTTCAAAAGCATTGTCCACAGCTTGCGGGGTAAAGGGAAGAGCAGAAGTAGTAAATACAGGCAACACAAATTATACAGTTATGATAGATTATGCCCACACTCCCGATGGTGTGGAAAATATATTGAAGACTGCACGCGGATTTGCAAAAGGCAGAGTTGTTGCAGTGTTTGGATGCGGCGGAGACCGCGATGCCACCAAAAGACCCATTATGGGAAGAGTTGCAGGAGAGCTGGCAGATTTTTGCGTTGTAACCAGCGATAATCCAAGGACGGAAGAACCAATGTCCATCATAAAAATGGTGGAAGAAGGTGTCAAAGAAACAGGTACACAGTATGTGGTTATAGAAAGCCGCTACGATGCAATAAAGTATGCTCTTGATAATGCAAAAGACGGAGATGTAATTGTCCTTGCAGGCAAAGGACACGAAACATATCAGATACTAAATACCGGAGTTATACACTTTGATGAACGCGAAGTAATACGAGATATACTGGGCTTGGAGGAATAATTGTGGAAGAATATACTTTTTTGTTAACTGCAATAGCGGCATTTTTGATTGCAGCTTTTACGGGACCCGTTATAATTCCTGTTCTTCACAGACTTAAATTCGGTCAGGAAATAAGAGAAATAGGACCAAGCTGGCACAAGAAAAAAAGCGGAACTCCCACCATGGGAGGATTTATTTTCATTCTTTCCGTAATTTTGGTAACACTTATATTTATAAGAGAGCCTCTTACACTCTTTGTGCTTTTGTTTTCTCTCTTATTCGGTGCCATAGGTTTTGCAGATGATTTTATCAAAGTAATACTTAAAAGAAATTTAGGACTTACCGAGAAACAGAAGTCACTTTTGCAGATTATTGCAGCAATTGTTTTCATATTCTGTTCTCAGTATTTTGGTTTTTTAAATACTGAAATCATAATTCCTTTTGTATCCCAAAGTGTTTCTTTGCCCATGTGGCTATATGTTCTTTTTGGACTTTTTGTAATAGTCGGTGCTACAAACAGTGTTAACCTTACAGACGGTGTTGACGGTCTCGCGGCATCTGTCACGGTTGTTGTGTGTCTGTTCTTTTCTGTTGTGGCATACCAAAACGGCGAGATTGCACTTGCGGGATTTTGTATGGTTAATTCTGCATCGCTTGTAGGATTTTTACTGTTTAATCATCATCCTGCAAAGGTATTTATGGGAGATACAGGCTCTTTATATCTTGGCGGTGTAGTTTGTTTTTCTGCAATGGTACTAAAAATGCCCCTCATACTCATAATTGCAGGCGGTGTATATGTATTTGAAACACTTTCTGTTATTATTCAGGTTACATCATTTAAGCTTACAGGCAAAAGAGTTTTCAAAATGAGTCCTATTCACCATCATTTTGAAATGTGTGGTTGGTCGGAAAAGAAAATAGTATTATCGGCAGTTGTTGCTACTGTTGTTTTGTGTGCTGTGTCATACATAATTTGTTAGGAGGAGTACGAGTGTCACTTAAGTCAAAACTTGGATTTAAAACAAAAGAATACGACCCGGAACATAAGCCGGTGGATTACTCATTGGTAGTCATCATTCTTATGCTTTTGTGTTTTGGCTTAGTAATGGTTTTCAGTGCCAGCAGTGCCAATGCTCATTATGTGTACGGTGATGCAACATACTTTTTCAAAAAACAGCTCATATGGGCAGTCTTCGGACTTGTAGTTATGTGGCTTGTATCACGATTTCCTTATAAAAAAATAAAGCAGTTTGCAAATCTGCTTTTTGTAATAAGCATAGTTTTGCTTCTCTTAGTGCCTATCATAGGCATAGAGGCAAACGGTGCAAAGAGGTGGCTTGGATTCGGCAGTTTTTCTTTTCAACCGTCCGAGTTTGCCAAGCTTACTTTGGTCTTATTTTTGGCAAAGAGCATAAACATCTATCCCGAAAGAATTCCTCAGCTTACAAACGGATATATACGCTATTTGGGCATTATTGTTGCCATAGCAGGAATAGTTTTGCTTCAGCCGCATATGAGCGGTTCCATAGTAATTGCTCTCGGCGGTGTCGCTGTTCTTTTTGCGGCAGGCTTTAAATTAAGATATTTCTTTGTTACGGGCTTTATGGCGGTTCCGGCTCTTTTGGCACTTGCTGTAGCATCTCCGTACAGATTCAAACGAATAACTTCATTTTTAGATCCCTTTGCAGATAAGCTGGGCGAAAGCTGGCAGATTGTACAATCTTTGTATGCCATTGGTTCAGGAGGTCTTTTTGGACTTGGTTTGGGGCAAAGCAGACAAAAGTTTTTGTATATCCCCGAACCTCAAAATGACTTTATATTTGCCATTGTGTGTGAGGAGCTTGGATTTATAGGAGCATTGTTTGTAATATTCCTGTTTGCCTTGCTCATATGGAAGGGTATTATGATTGCCAAAAATGCACCGGACGAATTTTCTGCTCTTACAGCAACAGGAATTACAGCTCTTGTAGCTGTTCAAACTCTTATGAATATGGCAGTTGTTACTTCTATGATGCCTGTAACAGGCGTTCCTCTTCCGTTTTTTAGCTACGGAGGTTCGTCTTTGGTTATACTTCTTATAGAAATGGGAATTCTTTTAAATATTTCCCGACATGTTGTGAGGTGACCGTATTTGAGAATCCTATTGTCCGGCGGCGGAACTGCAGGCCACATAAATCCTGCGGTTGCTATTGCCAAATATGCTATCGAACAAGATAAAGATACCAAGGTTATTTTTGTTGGTACAAAAAGAGGGTTGGAAAGCTCTCTTGTACCAAAGGAAGGCTTTGACATAAAGTATGTAAATGTTTCGGGACTTAAAAAGGAGCTTTCTGTAAAAAGTGCAGTTTCTATGGCAAAGCTTGCAGCGGCAGTTGTCAAATGTATTGCTGTTATCAAAAAATTCAAACCCGATGTTGTAGTGGGAACCGGTGGATATGTTTGTGTATCCTCGGTTATTGCAGCTAAAATTTTGGGCATACCATCTATTGTACATGAGCAAAATGTATTTCCGGGAACAGCTGTCAAGTTTCTTAAAAACAAAAGTTCTGTAACTGCAATAAGCTTTGAAGAAAGCAAAAAATATTTAGTCGGCGCCAATAAACTATCTCTTACGGGTAATCCCATACGCCCGGCAATTTTGAAACATAATGCCGATGAATGCAAAAAAAATCTTGGTTTAAAAGGCAAGAAGGTCATATTGTGTTTTGGAGGAAGTCTTGGTGCAAACAAAATAAATGATGTTATGGCAGACTTTCTTAAAAAGTATCCTCTTGTAGAGGACACGGTACTTTTTTGGGGAACAGGAAGCCGTGAATATCAAAGGGTTATCTCTTTGATGGATAAAAGAGGCATAAAATCAGAAGACAATGTAAATATACTTCCGTATATAGACAATATGGATATACTTATGAATTCGGCAGATGTTGTAATATGCCGTTCGGGAGCAATTACTCTTGCCGAACTTTGTGCATTGGGCAAGCCGGCTATACTTATACCATCGCCAAATGTAACAAACAATCATCAGCTTTACAATGCTAAGGCTCTTTCCGACAAAGGTGCCGCAGTTACCATTGAGGAAAGCGACTTTAATGCAGACACTCTTTCCGATGCACTGTTTAAGATAATGAACGATGAGGCATATGCCGACAAAATGAAATCCAAATCCAGAGCTATGGGAATAACAGACGCTGCAGATAAAATATATTCTCTCATTAGGCAAATAGCCAAGTAACAAACTTCACCTTCGGGGCATACAATGTACCACATATATTTTGTGCATTGTTTTCGGAGGTGCTCTATGGAATTTTATAGAATATCGGGGCCCACAGACTTTAGCGGAAGTGTTAAGGTTCAGGGGTCAAAAAATGCGGTACTGCCTATGATGGCGGCAGCAGTTTTAAATCGGGGAATTACCGTTCTTGAAAACTGTCCCGATATTTCTGATGTGCATGACGCGATACATATACTTAGATACATAGGATGTAAGGCGGAGTTTAATGATGGAATTCTTACCATAGATTCAAGTGATGATATAAAAAACTATATTCCATCGGAGGTTATGAGTCGTATACGGGCTTCTTTTGTGTTTACGGGAGCCATACTTGCGAGATGCAAGAGCTTTAATGTATCGCAACCCGGCGGGTGTAATATAGGCTTACGACCCGTTGATATTCATCTGGAATGTATGCGTAAGTTGGGTGCTACAGTGGAGACCTCCTGTGATAAAATTTCGTGCAGGGCAGATAAGTTTTGCCCATGTGACCTTACTTTAAGGTTTCCGTCAGTAGGTGCCACAGAAAATATCATGATACTTGCGTCTTCTGTTAACGGCACAGTAAGAATTCATAATGCTGCACGCGAACCGGAAATTATTGACCTGCAGAATATGCTTTGTGCAATGGGTGCACATATTACAGGTGCAGGAACAGGAGTAATTGCTATAAAAGGTACCGATTGCTTTTCCGATGTGCGCTACAAAGTAATGCCCGACAGAATAGAAACTGCAACATACCTTAGTGCTCTTGCATGCTGCACAGGCAGTATTACATTGGAAAACACAGACCCCGCTTATTTACTTGGATATATAAGTATTCTAAAAAAGTGCGGTATGAATATAGAGTTTTCGTCCGACAGAATTACAGCGGATAAATACGGTCGCTTAAAGGGCGGTGTAACAGCGGAAACAAAGCCTTATCCGGGATTTGCTACAGATACACAGTCACTTCTTATGGCTGTTCTTTCGCTTTCGGATGGAGTGAGTCTCATAAAAGAGAACATATTTGAAAACAGATTTTGCCTCGCTGAAACTCTTTCTAAAATGGGGGCAGATATACGAATATATAATCGTATTGCATCAGTTAGGGGTGTAAGAAGCCTTTTCCCTTGCCGGGCAAATGTATGCGACTTAAGGTCCGGAGCTGCTCTTGCTGTTGCAATGATGAGCTGTGACGGAACATCAGAGCTTTTCGGTATACACTATATAGACAGAGGATACGAGAGTTTCCATCACAAATACCAAAGTATCGGTGCAAACATAGAAAGGATTGAAAATGTTGAAGTCTGAGGAAAAAAACAAAAGAAAATCAGCCGCATATCGTACAATTCGCAGGCGTAATATTGCGTTGGGCGTTTTTTCCTTTTTGATATTGACGGTAATATGTGTTTTTACCCCCATATTCGGCGTAAGTGAGATAAGCGTATCGGGAACCAAAATTCTCTCGCCTGATGCCGTAATCAAAGCCTCAGGGATATCAAACAACGATAACATACTTTTTGTAAACACAAAAAAGAGTGAACAGTCTATCAATAAGCTGGGTTACATAGACAAAGTAAGTGTAAAAAGGAAATTTCTTACCAGAATAGAGATAGATGTTGTAGAGGCAACAGAGGTTGCGTATATAGCCTTTTCGGGCAATTATGTAGGCATAGATGAAAACGGAAAGGTCTTGAGTGTTACAAAGTCAAGCAAGCTAAAACCCAAAAAAGCTGTTGTTTCAGGTCTGGCAATAAAACGGGTGTCAAAAGGACAAATTATAGAGGTCAAAAATGATGCCAAATTTGAACTGTTAAAGAATCT
Source organism: Clostridia bacterium (assembly GCA_045637145.1). Lineage (GTDB taxonomy): Bacteria > Bacillota > Clostridia > UMGS1810 > UMGS1810 > RGIG8748. The sequence goes on from JAZTYV010000006.1 coordinate 29,313, forward strand.
CATTGGTTCTCTTAAGGGAAACGAAATACTGTCGCGCACATCTGCAATAAACATAACAGATGTTTCCCATATAAGCATTACATTAGACAGCAAAACAAAAATACTTTTCGGAAACAGCAAAGACCTCGATTATAAGATAGAATATGCAAAAGTAGTCCTTGACAATCAGCAGAACATCAAGGGCGGAACAATAGATATTACAGATACATCAAATGTAATTTACCATCCTGAAGAGGGGAGAGACAAAAAGTGAAATTAAAAACAAAGGTACAAATTATTGTTGCTGTCATCTGCTTTGTGTTTTGCTTTACAGTTACTTTGCAATATAAGAGTGTCACACGAAATAATACTATAAAGATTTCAAAGTCTTCTTCCGACAATGAGCTGGAAACAAAGCTTTTAAATGCCAATCAGCAGGTAGTAGATTTAAAAAAAGAAAATATGCAGCTTACAAGTGATATAGACATATACAGACAGCAAGTGGCATCCAATGACAGCGGTGCTGCGGCGCTTAAAGAAGAGCTGGATAAATATATTACACTTTCGGGATTTACCAATGTAAAGGGTCCGGGTATTACAATAGAAGTAACAGACAGCAAGCAGGCTCAGGCCGATACCGATTATTCGAGCGAGCTTATTGTTCATGACAGCGATATTCGCAGTCTTGTAAATGAACTATTTGGCGCGGGTGCAGAAGCAGTCTCGGTAAACGGCGAACGAATTATCGTAAATACTTCCATTCGGTGTGTGGGCAATACTATAATGATAAACAACAAAAGATGCTCATCTCCATACATTGTAAAGGCAATCGGTGACAAGGATGCTCTGGACTCTGCACTCAATATGAGGGGCGGAATTGCAGATGAACTCAAAAGAAGCACAATAGATGTAAATGTTACAAAAAGTGATAAAATACAGATAGGAAAATATACAGGCACTGTAACATTTTCGTATGCACAAGATTATGAAAAGCAGGTGAAGTGATGTTGATAATATTATTGGCGGGTATTTTGGGTATATGTGCTGCCATTGGCTTTGATGTATATGTTCCCGGATATTTAAGTTCGTACATTGCAATAGTTATAATATCGGCTGTAGATTCTGCTCTGTGTGCCTTAAAATCTATGTTTGAAGATAAAATCAATGTATATAATCTGGCAACGGATTTCTTTGTGAATACAGCATTGGCTCTTATTATGGTTTTTCTCGGCAAAAAAATTGAACTTGATTTAAACTATGCTGTACTTGTTGTGTTTACTCTGAGAATATTTAAAAATGTTTCTGTAATTAAAAGTGCTTTAATTAAAAAAATGCAAAAAAATTAAAAAAATGTTAAAAAAGTTTTAAGAAATTTGCAAAAAGGTATGGAAATTTCAAAATAAGTGTGATATAATACTTAGAGTTAATAAAAATTAGTTGCTTTTTGCACACAGTTTTAACATAAAAGAATTACATCACGCTTATAGGTAACGGGAAATACTTAAGGAGGAAATTTTAAAATGAGATTGGAAAATGCCAATGATGTTGTAGGAGCAAATATGAAGGTCATCGGTGTAGGCGGCGGAGGAAACAACGCAGTTAACCGTATGATAGATGATGGTCTTGCAGGAGTACAATTTATTGCTGTAAATACGGACAAGCAGGTGCTTTTTGGTTCCAATGGTTCCAAAGCAGGCATAAAAATCCAAATCGGCGAAAAGCTTACAAAGGGTCTTGGTGCAGGGGCAAAGCCTGAAATCGGACAGAAAGCTGCAGAAGAAAGCCGCGAGGAAATTAAACAGACAATTCAGGATTCCAATATGGTGTTTGTTACAGCAGGTATGGGCGGCGGAACAGGTACAGGCGCTGCACCCGTTGTTGCATCTATTGCCAAGGAAATGGGTATCCTTACTGTAGGCGTGGTTACAAAACCATTCAGATTTGAAGGCAAGAAGAGAATGCAGCAGGCCGAAGAAGGCGTTGACTCATTAAAGGACAATGTTGATGCACTTGTTGTAATCCCCAACGATAAGCTCCTTGAAATATGCGACAAAAAGACAACCATGCAGGAAGCCTTTAAGATGGCAGACGATATCTTAAGCCAGGGAGTAAAGGGAATATCCGACCTTATTACATCTCCCGGTTACATCAATCTTGATTTTGCAGATATTCAGTCTGTTATGAGAAACACAGGTGTTTGCCATATGGGCATAGGCCGTGCATCCGGTGAAAACAGAGCAGAAGAAGCTGTTAAGATGGCTATCAACAGTCCTCTTCTTGAAACCACAATAGACGGTGCAACCAAGGTTGTATTAAATATTTCCGGAAGCTCCGATTTGGGACTTATGGAAATCGAACAGGCTTCAGAACTTGTACATCAGCTTGTGTCCGATGATGCAGATATTATATTTGGTACATCCATTGATGCAACACTTGGTGACGAAGTTGTAATTACAATTGTTGCTACAGGTTTTGAAGGCTCTGCTCCCAAAGCTGCTATGACAGCAGAAAACGAAGAAAGCACCGGTGCTGCTTCGTTGTTTGGCAATATGGGTTCAAGCTCAAAGTTTGATGTAGATGATGTGGTTATTCCCACATTTTTAAACAGACCCATAGACTGATAGAATTTTAGAGGTTGCTTCGGAAATTTTTAATGTTGCCCGGAGCACCTCTGTTTGTTTTTGTATATACGAAAGGATTTTGTTATATGAAATGTCCGTATTGTGATTATTTGGAAAGTAAGGTTATAGATACAAGACCGGTTGATGACGGAGGTTCCATACGCCGCAGAAGAGAATGCCTCAAATGCGAAAAAAGATTTACAACCTACGAGCAGGTTGAATCTGTACCTCTTGTTGTAATTAAAAAGGACGGAAAGCGTCAGGTGTACAACCGTCAGAAGATGATGAACGGCATTCTTCGTGCCTGCGAAAAGACACCTGTAAGCTTTACAGAAATAGAAAAGGCCGTTTTGGAAATAGAGGCCACACTAAACAACAAGCTTGACCGCGAGGTTTCGTCTACAGAAATCGGAGAGCTTGTTATGGAAAAGTTAAAGGTTATGAACGATATTGCATATGTTCGCTTTGCATCTGTTTACAGAGAGTTCAAGGATGTTAACACCTTCCTCGCCGAACTCAACAGCATGCTTCACGGCGGTGAAAATTAATATGAAAATTGGAAATTTACAAATCAAAAATAATGTTTTTCTTGCACCTATGGCAGGGGTTACCGACCTGCCATTTCGTGTTGTATGCAAGAAATTCGGTGCCGGACTTGTCTATTCTGAGATGGTAAGTTCCAAAGCTATGCATTATAATGACAAAAAAACAATGGAGCTTTTAAAGACAACAGATGACGAACAACCTCTTGCCGTGCAAATTTTCGGACACGAACCGGAAATTATGGCAGAAAGTGTAGCAAAGGCATTGTCAACAGGCGGCAAGCTGCTTGACATCAATATGGGTTGCCCCGCACCAAAGGTGGCAAACAACGGTGACGGAAGCGCCCTTTTAAAAAATGTCCGCCTTATAAGTCAAATTGTAAAGAGTGTAAAAGCCGTGTCTCCTGTGCCTGTAACATGCAAAATACGAAGCGGATTTGAATCCGTGGCAGATGTTAAGCACATAGCATCTGTCATAGAAGAAAGCGGCGCAGATGCAATATGTGTGCATCCAAGGACAAGAGCAATGTATTACAGCGGTAATGCCGATTGGAATATCATAAAAGAGGTAAAGCAAACAGTTTCAATTCCTGTAATTGGCAACGGCGATATAAAGACAGCCGATGACGCACTAAAAATGATAGAACGAACCGGATGCGATGCTGTTATGATAGGAAGAGGAGCAAGAGGAAATCCCTTTTTGTTCAGGGAAATTTTGTCTCTTATGCAAAATGGCGAAGCTTGCACCAGGGCAGACGCCAAAGAGAGAATAGATACTCTTACAGAGCAGATTAAAATGTCTGTGGAATTAAAAGGCGAGTATATAGGTGTGCGCGAAGCAAGAAAGCATGTTGCATGGTATATAAAGAATTTAAAAGACAGTGCCGCCATGAGAAGCAAGGTATGCACTATTGGAAATCTTGATGAACTGTTGGAGGAACTTTATAAATATAAGGAGTTTTTGCTAAGTGAAATGTAAACTTACAAACAAGTTTTTAATTCCTGTTACAATTGCATTTGTTTTTATGGCATGTATGCTTTTGTGGATATGGACATCTTTTAGAGCAGACGGCAAAGTGGTTGTAATACGAAAAGGGAATAAGGTCGTAGAGGAAATAGATTTATCAATTGTACAAACCCCATATACCATAGACCTAGATACAAATGTAATATACATAGAGAAGGATGGAGTAAGTATGAAGCTTGCAAAGTGTCCCGACAAAGTGTGTGTTCATATGGGCAAGATAGACAAAAAAGGCGAGTCAATTGTGTGTGCTCCAAACAAAGTAATGATAGAGTTCAAAGATAAGGACTTCAGCGTTGATGCTGTTGCCGGTGGAAGATGATGAATACACAAAAAATCACACAAAGTGCACTTTTTGCCTCTGTTTCGCTTATAATATTTGTTCTTGAATCGTTCATCCCGCCAATTGTTCCCATACCGGGTTTTAAGCTTGGACTTGCAAATGTTGTTACTTTAAGTGCAATTTATATTCTCGGCAGAAAAGAGGCATTTTTCATACTTATGGTTCGCATAGTGTTGGGAAATCTGTTTACTGGACAGCTTATGTCTATGTTTTACAGTCTTTGCGGAGGTTTAATGTGCTTTGGCATAACTGCTCTGCTTAAAAGCTTTTTTCAACAAAACACCATATGGACGCTGGGCATTATAGGTGCGGTTTTTCACAATATAGGGCAGACGCTTTGTGCATACTTTCTATTCAGCTCTGTATCGCTTATCTATTATGGAGTTATACTTTGCATTACTGCATTTGCAACGGGTACATTTACAGGACTTTGCGCACAGTATTGTGTTAAATATTTTTCAAAAAACATATATTAAAATAAAAAATAGTGGTTTTGCTAACCACTATTTTTGTTTATATTTTATCTTTCCAAAATCATTGTACCTATACCATGGTCGGTAAATATTTCGAGCAGAATGGAGTGAACTATTCTTCCGTCAATTATATGCACTCTCTCAACTCCGTTGTCAACAGCTTCCTTGCAACCTCTTACCTTTGGTATCATTCCGCCTGTTATGGTTTCGTTTGCTATCAGCTCTTCAACCTCGTCTGTATATATGCGATGTATCAACTCATCATTTTTATCCAGTACACCGTGTACATCGGTTAAATACATAAGCTTTTCTGCATCCAGGGCTTCTGCAACTGCCGATGCCACACTGTCTGCATTTATATTGTAGCTGTTGCCCTCGGCATCTACACCGATTGGTGCAATTACGGGTATGTATTCATCATCGGTAAGAAGGTCTATAACCTTGGTGTTTACACTTACAATGTCACCTACATAGCCAATATCTTTCTTTTCGCCGTCAACCTCTGTGTAGAGCTTTTGGCACTTTATGAGGTTGCCGTCAAGACCGCAAAGTCCTATGGCTTTTCCGCCCGCGTGGTTTAAGCGCGAAACAATATCTTTGTTGGTTTTGCCCACAAGTACCATCTGCGCAATGTCCACAGTGTCCTTGTCTGTTACCCTAAGACCGTTTACAAATTCACTTTGTATGTTGTATGTCTTAAGTGCTTCGGTAATGTCGGGTCCGCCGCCGTGAACCACTATGGGGTTAATGCCTACATATTTAAGAAGAGTAATGTCGTCCATAACCGAATTCTTCAGATTTTCATTTATCATGGCATTTCCGCCGTATTTTATAACAATTTTCTTTTTGTAAAGCTTTCGTATGTATGGAAGTGCCTCTATAAGTATATCGGCTTTTTTTATCATAGTTTCTATAGTATCATTTTTGTGCTGAAGTCCGCTCATAAGTAATTCTCCTTACAAATTAAATCCCGGATTATCAATACCGGCTTTTTCGTCAAGACCCATCATTATGTTCATATTTTGAACAGCCTGACCTGCAGCGCCTTTGAAGAGGTTGTCTATTGCGGAAGATATCACAATTCTTTGCAATCTGTGGTCAACCTTAAAGCCTATTTCTACAAAATTGGAGCCTGCTACATTCTTTGTTTCAGGGAGCGAGCCGGGTTTGTGTATTCTTACAAAATGTTCGTTTTTGTAGAACTGTGCATAAATATTGTAGATTTCCTCATCGGAAATGTCATTGGTAAGATTTGCATAGCTTGTAGCAAGTATTCCTCTCTTTTGCGGAATAAGGTGAGGAGTAAACGACACCATTATTTCATCATTTGCTGCGTGACTAAGCTCTTGCTCAATCTCAGATGTGTGACGATGCGTTGCAATTTTGTATGCCTTGGAATTTTCTGTACATTCGCAGAAGCTGTAAGGGAGCTTCTCTGTTCTTCCTGCACCGGACACTCCGGACTTTGCATCAATTATAATATTATCGTGCTTTACTGCTCCCGCCTTAAGAAGAGGATAGAGCGCAAGTATAGAGCAGGTAGTGTAGCACCCCGGATTTCCAACTATAACGGCATTTTTTATTTTTTCTCTGTGTATTTCGCAAAGGCCGTATACGGATTTCTCCAATATTTCCGGAGCACAGTGAGGCTCACCGTACCATTTTTCATAAACCTCTTTTGAATCGTATCGGAAGTCTCCGCTCAAATCAACGATTTTTACGCCCTTTTCAAATATCGCAGGGATTACTTCTTTGGATGCACCGTGAGGAAGTGCAGTAAATACTATATCACAATTTTTTGCAATATCGTCTACATCAAGGTCTTCCAATACCTTGTCGCATACATTTACAAATGCGGGGTATACCTGGGAGATTTTCTTGCCTACAAAGCTATGGGATATGAGCTTTGTTATTTCAACATCGGGATGCTTTGTAAGGATTCTTACAGTTTCGATTCCTGCATATCCTGTAGCTCCTAAAACACCTACTCGTATCATACCTTCATCTTCTTTCTAAAAAATATCCTATATATTATATTACAATAAGAAGATTTTGTCAAATAATATTAGCGGTATTTTTATGAAAAGTCAATTATTATTTTAAGGCATGTATCATCTTCTGAGTATTTAGATTCATCAGATAAATTATTATCTGCCATAGGATTGTAAATACACACTCCATCGGCATTTTCTATGGCATAGTTTAATTTTTTGCAGTCACTCATATTAAAGAATTCAAAGTATTGCGAAAAGACAGATATTTCTGCATTTAAGCTTTTGTTATCAAAAATCGCTTCTATTTTTAATTCCATTCTTTTTGCGTAATCGTCAAAATCAAAGAGGATTTTTTCAAATATTCTTTCCTTTCTGTGACATATAGGGGCAAATATACACCAGATATGAAATCTTACTTTAAATTTGAGTATAAGTTTTTTAATGCGGGGGTATTTGCACAATGGTGTGTCTGAAAGTTTAGAGTAATCAGACATGTATACAAAGTTTTTCATAATTTTTCACCTGTCAATCGAAATATATTTTTCATATATAGACCAATATAGCGGACAATATTTTATTGTAGTATATCATACAATAGTCTTAATTGCAACCAATATTGGTCAATGGATGAAAAGAGGTATTATATATGGAACAGAAACTCAGGTGTGACATATGTATGGGCAATAACTTAAAGAAACTGAGAAATGAGTATGGCATATCGCAAGAAAAGCTTTGTGCAGAACTTCAAAGGCGGGGATGTGACATAGGCAGGTCAACCTATGCCAAGTATGAATCGGGAGAACTCAACATAAGGATAAGCGTGTTAGTTGAACTCAAAAAAATATACCGCTGTCAATATGAAGACTTTTTTGAAGACTTGGATAGTGCCCTGCGGACCAATATTTGATGTAGTGTTTTATAAATAAAGCACAGATGCAAACAATATTATATTATACAACCTATAAAAGTCAATGTTATAAATAGTGTTATACACTTTAACATATATTCTAAACCATTGTCAAGTTATAATGTTCTTGAGGTGAATATATGTGAAAGATAAGTTAATCATAAATAAAAAGAGTTTAAAGGGCGAAGACGGATACAAGGTATTTTCTGTTCGTATTAAAGAAGATACAGTAAATATATTGAATATTATGTCTGACAAAACCAATCGGTCAAGAAATGAATTGATTAACATTTTGCTGGAGTATGCCATAGACAACAGCAAGGTGCTGTAAAAAAATTCAAAAAAACTATTTACAAATGGAAAAAGTTATGATACAATAACATAGTTGCAAGCCCAGTGCCAAGATTTTGGAAACTCCAACCGGGTCTTCGTATTGTGGCGATTATAAGCCGTTTATGGCGTAATACAAGGAGGAAACACAATGTTAAAAGAAACAAAACAGGCTATTATCAAAGAATATGCCAGACACGAAGGAGACACAGGTTCACCTGAGGTTCAGATTGCAATTCTTACTTACAGAATCAATCACCTTACAGAACACTTAAAGTCCAACATGAAAGACCACCACTCAAGAAGAGGTCTTCTTAAAATGGTTGGTGACAGAAGAGGTCTTCTCAACTATCTTGCTAGAATTGATATCGAAAGATACCGTTCCATCATTGCAAGACTTGGCATCAGAAAGTAGTTTCAAATTCGGGCAAAGAGGAATTAGTCCTCTTTGCCTGTTTTGCATTAAACAAAAAAATTAAACATCGGGGAATCTGTCGGTGATTAGCAGTTAAATATGTGTTTTTGTATATTTCAAAAGCTTGTATTTAACTGCTGATAGAACCTTTTCCCGTTGTAAACTCAAAGGAGGACAATCAGTATGAAAAAGACATTTACCACTACTATTGCCGGTAGAGAATTTTCTGTAGAAATAGGCGAAGTGGCACAGCTCGCATCAGGAGCAGCAATGGTAAGATACGGAGATACCGTAGTTCTTGCTACAGCAACAGCATCCGCAAAACCAAGAGACGGCGTAGACTTTTTTCCTTTAAGCGTAGACTATGAGGAAAAAATGTATTCCGTGGGCAAAATTCCGGGCGGATTTTTAAAAAGAGAGGGTAAACCCAGCGAAAAGGCAATCCTCACTTCCAGAGTAATTGACAGACCAATAAGACCCCTTTTCCCCAAAGATTACAGAAATGATGTAGGTCTTGTTACCACAGTTATGTCCGTAGACATAGACAACTCTCCCGAGGTTTGCGCTATGAACGGTGCTTCTATTGCCATATCCATATCGCAAATGCCTTTTGCAGGTCCTGTGGGTGCAGTGGTTGTAGGACTCGTTGACGGTGAATATGTTATCAACCCAACTCTCGAACAGAGAGAAAAGAGCGAAATGTATGTTACAGTTGCAGGTACCAGAGAAAAGATTGTTATGATTGAAGCCGGTGCCAACGAAGTTAAAGAAGATGTAATGTTTAATGCAATTGTATATGCACACGAAGAAATCAAAAAGATTTGCGAATTTATAGACAGCATAGTTGCAGAGGTGGGCAAGGAAAAGGAACCTTATGAAGCACACGAAGTTGACCATGACCTGTATGACAAGGTATATGCATTTTCTTACGACAAGGTATGCGCTGCCATTGATACAGACGACAAGAGAATTCGTGACGAAAGAATGAAAGTTCTTACAGATGAACTTATGGAACACCTTGGCGAAGAAGGCGAAGGCAGAGATGCAGAAATAGATGAAATCTTCTACAAGATTCAAAAAGAAATCGTAAGAAAGTGGCTCTTTGAAGACCACAAGAGAGTAGACGGCAGAGGAATTGATGAAATCCGTCCTTTGAGCGCAAGAGTAGGTATCCTTCCCAGAACTCACGGTTCCGGTCTCTTCTCAAGAGGACAGACACAGGTTCTTACTGTGGCAACCCTTGGTGCTGTAAGTGAATCTCAGACAATTGACGGCATAGACGAAGAAACCTCAAAGAGATATATGCACCATTACAACTTCCCCTCATACTCTGTAGGCGAGACAAAGCCTTCCAGAGGTCCCGGAAGAAGAGAAATAGGACACGGTGCACTTGCAGAAAGAGCATTAAAGCCGGTAATCCCCTCCGAAGAAGAATTCCCATATTCAATCAGACTTGTATCCGAAGTTCTTTCTTCAAATGGTTCTACATCACAGGGTTCCGTATGCGGAAGCACACTTGCTCTTATGGATGCCGGTGTTCCCATTAAAGCTCCCGTTGCAGGTATCTCCTGCGGTCTTATAACCCATGGCGATGACTTCCTTACAATGGTGGACATTCAGGGTGTAGAAGACTTCTACGGCGATATGGACTTTAAGGTTGCAGGTACCAAAGAAGGTATCACAGCAATTCAGATGGACATCAAGGTAGACGGTCTTACCTACGATATAATCAAAGAAGCATTCGAAAAGACAAGGGTAGCAAGAAACTATATTCTCGATGAAGTAATGCTCAAGGCTATCGAAGAACCCAGAAAGGAACTTTCCAAGTACGCTCCCAAGATTATTACAACCAAGGTTCCTGTGGAAAAGATTAAAGATGTTATAGGTACAGGCGGTAAGGTTATTCAAAAGATTATTGCAGATACAGGTGTTAAGATTGACATCAATGACGATGGTTCTGTATTCATTTTGTCCGAAGATACCGATGCTGCGCAAAAAGCCCTTGCTACAATCGAAGGTATAGTAGCAGAACCCGAAGTTGGCAAAATTTATACGGGTAAGGTTACCAAGATTATGGAATTTGGTGCTTTTGTAGAATTTATGCCCAACCGCGAGGGTCTTGTACACATTTCCAAGCTTGATACCAAGAGGGTAGAAAAAGTAGAAGATGTAGTTCATGAAGGCGATGAAATCATCGTTAAGCTTATCGAAATAGACAAAATGGGAAGAAACAATCTTTCCAGAAAAGATGCACTTGGCGAAGTTGCCGACAAAAACTGATTTCAAATTATTAAAAACCTCACACCATTAATGGTGTGAGGTTTTTGCGTACCAAACTTTTTTGTTTTGTATTATTGATTATATTCTTTAATCTTTCTGTCAATTCTTCTTTTGGCTTCTTTGTCGGCTATTGCTGCGCGCTTGTCATACAACTTTTTACCTTTTGCAAGTGCAAGCTCCACCTTTACCTTTGAGCCTTTAAGATACACTTTGGTTGGTATCAGCGAATATCCGTCTTCCTTTACCTTGCCTATGAGGCGGCGTATTTCTGCCTTGTGCATAAGAAGCTTTCTTTCTCTTAAAGGGTCTTTGTTAAATATGTTACCCTTTTCATAGGGACTTATGTGCATACCAGTCACCATAACTTCGCCGTTTTGCACTGAGGCAAATGAGTCTTTAAGATTTATCTGCCCCTGCCGTATGGATTTTACCTCTGTGCCTGCCAGTGATATGCCACACTCAAATGTTTCTTCAATAAAATAGTCGTGATATGCCTTTTTATTTTGAGTTATCAGTTTTATGTTCTCATTTTCTGCCATAGTTTAAGTCAGTCCTTTAATATAAAATCAATCTGTCTTGTTTCTGGGTTTGCACCTGTAACTGTTATATTCACACTATCGCCTATTCGGTAGGTATTGCCTGTGTGTTCGCCCGTAATGGAAAAGTCTCTGTCGCTGAAGATGTAGTAGTCATCCTTTAAATCTGTCATTCGTACAAGTCCTTCTATACCATTTTCCAGCTCTGCAAAAAAACCAAAGTTTGTAACAGAGGATATAATGCCTTCAAAGCTTTCGCCAATATGTTTTTGCATATATTCCGCTTTTTTCATATCTTCAGCTTCTCTTTCAGCTTCCATAGCAGATATTTCTGTTTCGCTTGATTTTAAAGAAGCCTCAACAGCAAATTTTTTAAAATAGCGCATTCTCTTTTCGCTTAAACCGTATTTTAAAAACTCTTTTATGATGCGGTGTATTGCAAGGTCGGGATATCTTCGTATGGGGGAGGTAAAGTGACAGTAATACTTAAAGCTCAGTCCAAAATGCCCAAGACACTGCGGGGCATACTTTGCTTTCATAAGCGAACGGAGCATTACCTTGCTTACAAGCAGTTCTTCTCGTTTTCCCTTTATTTGCTCGAGTATTTTTGCAAATTCTCCCGGGTGTGGTTCATGCGATGTGGACAGCCTGTAGCCCATGTTCTTTGCGAAATCATTGAATGCAGAAATTTTTTCTCCCGAAGGCTTTTCGTGAATTCTGTATACAAATGGTATGTCCGCCCAAAAGAATTCTTCTGCCACGGTTTTGTTGGCAACAAGCATAAATTCTTCTATTATTTTATTGGAAATTCCCGATTCGTATTTGTACACATCAACAGCCCTGCCTTCCGAATCGGTTTTTATTTTAACCTCAGGAAAGTCAAAATCTATGCTTCCCTGAGACTGTCGCTTTTTTCGAAGTATAACGGCAAGCGACTGCATATGGCAAAGCATAGTATATATGTGACTGTACTTTTCTTTCAATGCGTTGTCGCCCTCAAGGATTGCTGTTACATCGTCATAGGTCATTCTTTCTTTAGATGATATTATGCCCTCGGTTATTGTATGTTCTTTTATATCGCCGTTTTCGTCTATCTTCATTATTACCGAAAGTGTAAGCCTGTCTTCTCCTGGGTTAAGACTGCATATGCCGTTGGATAGCTTTTTGGGTAGCATCGGTACCACACTTCCCGGAAAATACACACTTGTTCCCCGCCTTAAAGCCTCTTTGTCCAAAGGGGAGTTTTCGGTAACATAGTGAGTTACATCGGCAATGTGTACACCAAGCGTATAGATGTTGTCTTCCTTGGTCACGCATACAGCATCGTCAAAGTCACGGCTGTCAATGCCGTCTATAGTTATAATTGTATCGTTTCTGAAATCTGTTCTGCAGGCAATGTCTGCCTCCGATATGGTTTCGTTTATTTTGTCTGTCTGTTCAATTACTTTCTGAGGAAATTGCTCGCTTAATCCGTGAGCGCGCATTACAGACAGTATATCCACGCCATTTTGTTTGGGGAAACCAAGTATTTCTACAATTTCGCCCTCGGGTTTTTTGCCGTTTTGAGGCCATTTGGTTATCTTTGCCACAACCTTGTGACCGTTTCGTGCATTCATAGTTTTGGTTTTCTTTATAAATACATCATATCCGAATTTTTCGTTGTCGGGCACCACAAATCCAAAATTACGGCTGTTTTGAAATGTTCCTACAATTTCGTCTTTGCCACGATTTATAACTCTGATAACCTTGCCCTCGGGATTGCCTGAGTTGCTTTTTTTTTGTGTCAAACTTATCATCACGGTGTCGCCGTCCAAAGCATCACCAAGACTGTTTGGAGGTATAAATATATCGCCGTCTTCTTTTATGACAAATCCAAATCCTCTTGGATTTACGGAAAGTCTGCCCACAGTATAGCCAAGCTTTTCGGGTGAGGCATATTTCTTTTTGGATGTTTTTATTATTAAATTGGATTTTACCAGCTCGTCCAATATGAGCATAAGCTCCTCACGGTCGTCAAAGGGGATGTCCAGTATAAGCATTATTTCCTCGACATTTACGGGAGGAACCTTTTCATCATTCAAAAATCCAAGTATTGTTTCTTTACGGTTCATATTCTTTCCTCCAATATATGTAGTATAACACATTTTAAAGGTTAGATACAACAGTTTTTGTTAACTGTTTTTCAGAAAGTTCATTTATTACTTGAAAAAGTTTGTTGTTTATAGTAAAATATATTTAATAATGTGTATTTGGAGAATATCTATGGAAGTATATCTTGACAACAGTGCCACAACCAAGCCATACAAAGAGGTTGTGGAGGAAATGACCGAAATACTCAATAATAACTATGCAAATCCTTCGTCTCTTCATTCTTTGGGCAAAAAGGCGGAGGATGCGCTAAATAAATCGCGCAGGATTATTGCCGACACCTTGAATTGTGCCGATAAGGAAATTGTTTTTACTGCAGGCGGTACAGAGAGCGACAATCTTGCCATTATCGGTGCTGCTATGGCATACCGCAAAAACGGCAACAAGCTTATAACTCAGGTTACAGAGCATATGGCAGTTCTTGAGGCATTCAGATATTTGGAAACTCAAGGTTTTGAGGTGTATTATGCACCTGTTGACAAAAACGGCGCAGTAGATGCAGACGACATAATTTCTCATATAGATGACAAAACCGTTCTTATAAGTATAATGCATGCAAACAACGAAACCGGTGCACTTATGCCTGTTGAAAGGATAGCTTCTTCAATGGACCACACAAGGTGCCTTTTGCATGTTGATGCAGTTCAGACATATGGCAAGCTCAATATAAATGTCAAAAAATTTGGTGCAGATATGATAAGCATATCATCGCACAAAATACACGGCCCCAACGGTGTGGGAGCACTCTATGTGCGAAACGGCGTACGCCTTACGCCTATGCTCTACGGAGGCAAACAGGAATTTGGTTTTCGTTCGGGTACAGAAAATATTGCCGGCATATGTGCTTTTGCAAAGGCTGCCCAAATTGGATTTCGTTGCATTGAAGAAAGCAAGGAGCACATTTCCAATCTCAAAAAGAGACTAAAAGACAAAATATTAAGTTCCATAGAAAATGTTACTATAAATTCGCCCGAGGACAGCATACATTCTATTTTGAATGTTTCCTTTCCGGGATTAAAATCCGAAGTTCTTTTGCACATATTGGAATCCAATGGTATATATATATCTACGGGTTCGGCTTGCAATTCCAAAAAGAAGCTCAGTTATGTTTTAAGTGCAATGGGCATAAAAGACAAAGAGGTAGACGGTGCAGTGAGATTCAGTTTCAGCGAATTCAACACCGATGAAGATATAGACTATGTAGTTGAGGTGCTTAAAAAAGAAGTTCCGATGCTTAGGAAAATTATGAGATAGGGAGTTATTCAAATTGAAAAAGATGATACTCGTCAGATATGGCGAAATAATTTTAAAAGGCTGCAACCGTCCTGTTTTTGAAGATGCTCTTGTAAACAATATACGCAAGGCTATAGAAAAAGAGGGAGAGGTTAAAATAACCAAAGCTCAGGCAACAATATACATCGAGCCGCTTGAAAGTGATGATAGGGCAGATGCTATTGTGGAAAAACTCAAAAAAGTTTTTGGCATAGTGTCCATCGTGGTGGCATACAGAACAGAAAAGACCATAGATGCCGCCGTAAACGAAATCAAAGAAAGCTTCGGCCATATTCTGCTCGGCTCAAAGACCTTTAAGGTAGAGGCAAAGAGAGCCGACAAAAAATTTCCGTTAAAATCTCCGGAAATTTGTGCAGAAGTCGGCGGAAGAATTTTGGCTTCATATCATAATCTTAAAGTAGATGTAAAAAATCCCGATGTAGTTATTCATGTAGAAATGAGAGAAAACTTCTGCTATGTTCATACCGGAAGAGAAAAGGGAACAGGAGGTATGCCTACAGGTACCAACGGAAAAGCCATGCTTTTGCTTTCCGGCGGAATAGACAGTCCTGTTGCAGGATATATGATAGGAAAACGCGGTGTAAAACTCGAGGCAATACACTTTTTCAGTTATCCGTACACAAGCGACAGAGCCAAGGACAAGGTAATGAAGCTGGCACAAATTATAGGCGGATATATGGGAGGACTAAAGGTCCATGTAGTACCTTTTACAGATATTCAGCTTGAAATCCGTGACAAATGTCCCGAGGAACATCTTACTTTGGTAATGCGCCGTTTCATGATGGAAATATCCGAGCGTATTGCACAAAAAAGAGGCTGTCAGGCATTAGTTACCGGAGAGAGTATAGGTCAGGTGGCAAGTCAGACAATGGCGGCACTTGCAGTTACCGATGATGCGGTTTCACTACCGGTATTCAGACCTCTCATAGGCATGGACAAGGAAGAAATAGTTGAAATTTCGCGTAAAATAGATACCTTTGAAACATCGATTTTGCCATATGAGGATTGCTGTACTGTTTTTACTCCCAGACATCCCTCCACAAAACCCAGAAAAGAAAGAGTAATTGCCTCGCAAAATCTTTTGGAATGCGAAAGACTTATAGAAGAAGCGGTAAACGGAACCGAGATTGTAGAGTGTTGATATGGATAATTTAAAATGCACACAGCACATTTTGGCTCAAAAAGTTTATGAAAAGTTAAAGAAATATTCAAAGAACCTTGCCACAGCGGAAAGCTGTACAGGCGGACTTATAGCAGCATCTCTTACCTCAGTACCGGGAATGAGTGAGTGCTATGGGTTTGGTGTTGTAACATATGCCAACGAAGCCAAGGAAAAGCTTTTGAGTGTAAGTAATGAAACTCTTAAATCCTACGGTGCAGTAAGCCCGCAGACAGCCGAAGAAATGGCAAACGGAGCTGTTGAAATGTCCGGAGCAGATATAGCAGTTTCGGTTACGGGTATTGCGGGTCCCGGAGGAGGCACTGCAAAAAAGCCTGTTGGACTTGTATATATAGGCATAGCTTTAAGAGGCAAAGGTGCAAAGACATATAAGAATTTGTTTGACGGCAACAGGCAAGAGGTCAGACAGCAAACTGTAATTAAGGCACTGGAACTTATTTTGGAGACATTAGATATATAAAGAGTATAATATATAATTTTGAGGTGAATTAAAATGGCAAAGGAAAAGATGACAATCAAAGGTACAACAGAAACAGGAGGCAAGGCAGAGGCAATCGACCAGGCACTTGCCCAGATAGAAAAAACCTTTGGAGAAGGTTCTGTTATGCGTCTTGGAAATGCCCCGATTAAACAGATAGAAACCATATCCACAGGCTCCTTGAGTCTTGACATAGCTCTTGGTGCAGGCGGTGTTCCCAGAGGAAGAATTACAGAAATATACGGACCCGAATCTTCGGGTAAGACAACCGTTGCGCTTCATGTAATTGCAGAAGCACAGAAGCATGGCGGAGAGGCAGCGTTTATAGATGCAGAGCATGCTTTAGACCCAATCTATGCTCAAAAGCTCGGTGTAGATATTGACAGACTTATAGTATCTCAGCCAGACACAGGCGAGCAGGCACTGGAAATTGCAGAGGCACTTGCCCGAAGCGGTGCAATAGATGTAATAGTTGTAGACTCGGTAGCGGCTCTTGTTCCCAAGGCAGAGATTGCGGGAATTATGGGAGATTCTCATGTGGGTCTTCATGCAAGACTTATGTCTCAGGCACTTAGAAAACTCACAAGCATCATTAACAAGTCCAACACTGTGGCAATTTTCATCAACCAGCTTAGAGAAAAGGTTGGGGTAATGTACGGAAACCCCGAAGTTACCACAGGAGGAAGAGCACTTAAGTTTTATTCCTCCGTACGAATTGATATACGAAGAATAGAAGCCATTAAGGACGGAACATCCATCATAGGCAACAGAACCCGTGCCAAAGTAGTAAAGAACAAGGTGGCACCTCCTTTTAAGGAAGCAGAGTTCGACATTATGTTCGGCGAAGGTATTTCCAAGGAAGGCTCAATTATTGATGTTGCCGTAGAAATGGATGTTATTCAAAAGGGTGGTTCGTGGTATTCATACAATGGCGACCGCATAGGTCAGGGAAGAGATAAGGTAAAGGAATTCTTAAAGGAACACCCCGAAATTACCGATGCAATTTACGATATAATAATGAACAAGGTAAACGAGGAAAAGCTTGAAAAGGAGCGCCTTGCAGCAGAAAGAGCAGCAAAGCTTAGTGCAAGGAATACCGAAGAAGCTGACAGTTGATTATGAAGATAACTCAAGTATCGCCCCAAAAGAATAACCCCCGCAGAATGAGTGTTTATGTAGATGATAATTATGCTTTTTCACTCGATGATGTTGATGCGGTAGTTATGGGAATAAAACCGGGAAAAGAAATTACCCAAGAAGAGATTAAAAATTGCCTTTTTGAATCACAGTTTGGCAAAGCAAAAGCAAAAGCAACAGAGCTTCTGTCGCACAAAGCACTGAGTAGAAAAATGCTTTGTGACGAACTGAAAAAAAGGGAATATGACGAACTGGTGATATGCGAAGTTATAAACGAATTCCAAAATCTCGGATATATAGATGACATGAACTTTTCAATGCTGTTTTTGGAGCACGCCTACTCAAAGGTGTGGGGTGAAAAGAAGGTTCGTTATGAGCTGTATCTTAAAGGCGTAGATGCCAATATTGTCGAGGATGCCTTAGCTTGCTTTGAACTACCCGGTGCCAAAGAGATTGCAGATTGCATAATTCAAAAGTATCGTGATGAAGATTTTACAGATTTCAAGGTAAAGCAAAAGATAATGCGCCACTTTGCTTCCAGAGGTTTTGATTTTTCGGTTGTAGAAGAAGCTTTAAAAAGGATTGATGCATCATATGAGTAAAAAAATAGGTTTTGTATCTTTGGGATGCGCCAAAAATCTTACAGATACCGAAACTATGCTTGGTATTCTTTCAAAAGACGGCTACGAAATTACTGCCGATGTAACCCAGGCTAATGTTCTTGTCGTTAACACCTGTGCATTTATAGACAGTGCCAAGAAGGAGTCCATAGATGCCATTTTGGAAATGGCTCAGTACAAAAAAGAAAATTGCGATTTGCTTGTTGTAACGGGTTGCCTTGCGCAGCGATACCGCAAAGAAATAGAAGAGGAACTCAAAGAGGTTGACATAATTTTAGGAACTACAGACTATGACAAAATAGCATCTGTGATAACTGATTATTACACCAAAGGTACAAAATGCTCGTATGTAGGTGATGCCAATTCACTCGTAAGCTATGATTTGCCAAGAATAAAAACAACACCGGGATATACGGCATATCTTAAGATTGCAGATGGCTGTGATAATTTTTGTACATACTGCATTATTCCAAAGCTCAGAGGAAAGTACAAATCACGGCCCGAGGAAAGTATATTAAAAGAAGCAAGGGAGCTTGCATCATCAGGTGTTAAAGAACTTATCCTTATAGCGCAGGATACAGCATATTATGGCAAGGACCGTGGCGAATATGCAATTGCATCACTTGTAAGACAGCTTTCAAAAATTGATGGCATAGAGTGGATAAGACTGCAATACTGCTATCCCGAAAACATAACCGAAGAACTTGTGGAGGAGATTGCATCAAATTCCAAGGTGGTTAAATATATAGATATGCCACTGCAGCATATAAGCGATTCCATACTCAAAAAAATGGGCAGACGAAGCCGTCAAAAGCAGGTGGAGGAACTTATATTAAACTTAAGAAACAAAGCAAAGGATATCGTAATAAGAACCTCGCTTATAGTAGGTTTCCCCGGTGAAACAAAAGAAGATTTCGATACATTAAAGAACTTTGTTTCAAAATTCCCTCTTGACAGAGTCGGTGTATTCGAGTATTCTTGTGAGGAGGGAACACCCGCAGCCCAATTCGACTCGCAGGTGCCGGACAGCATAAAAACAGAACGCAGAAATGAACTTATGACTCTTTTGCAAAACATTTCCAAACAGCAAAACCTTGCCAAGATAGGAAAAATTACAGAGGCTATAGCAGAGGGTTATGATGAAGATGAATATTGTTATGTAGGCAGAACTGCTCAGGATACTCCTGAGGTTGACGGAACTGCATATATATACAGCAAGTATGAACTAAACGCCGGCGATATAGTTACAATAAAAATTATAGATGCTGACGAATATGATGTAACAGGAGAGGTTGTATATGAATTTACCAAATAAAATCACTATTGCAAGAATTTGTCTTATACCATTGTTTATGGTTGTACTTATGTGCGGTGCCAATTACCAGTGGGCAAACTATCACATATGGGCGGCGCTTATATTTGCTGTTGCATCGCTTACAGACGGCATAGACGGTCACATTGCACGCTCCAGAAATTTGATTTCGGATTTTGGAAAGTTTATGGACCCTCTTGCAGACAAACTTCTGGTTTCCACAGCGCTTATATGCTTTATTCAGCTCGACTGGATACCTGCATATATGGCAGTTATCATTATTGCAAGAGAATTTATTGTTACAGGCTTAAGAACACTTGCTGCTTCCAAGGGCATAGTTATGGCGGCCATTATGACGGGTAAAATCAAGACAGTTATTCAAATGATAGCAATACTTTGTACAATGCTGTTTTCCGAGCAGATATCTACCGTTTGCGGATATCCCGCAATTGGTTTTGTAACAATGGCAATTTCCACATTATTCACAATCTATTCCGGTTATGAATATATTGCAAAGAATGTAAATCTTATAAAGGATATGTAATATAAAATGTTTGAGCGTATACTTAATTATTTTATACCCAAGAACGAGACTCCCGCCAAAAAGCGGGAGTTTGTTGGTAAGTTTGCAGGTACTTCCGGCATAATACTAAACACACTCTTATGCATTTTCAAGGTTGTTGCAGGTTTTCTTGCGGGCAGTATTTCTATTATTGCAGATGCAGTTAACAATCTGTCTGATGCACTTTCATCGGCAATTACTGTTTTGTGCTTCAAGCTTTCGGGCAAGCCTGCAGATAAGGACCATCCTTATGGCCATGAAAGATTTGAATATATAATAACCTTATTTTTGGCATTTCTCATCATATTCATAGGATATGAGCTTATTAAAACTTCGGTAAGAAGAATTATCGAACCGCAAATTGCCCAGCTCAATATACCCGCAATAATTGTGCTTTTGGCGGCAATTTTTGTAAAGTTTGTCATGAACCGTATGTATATGGGTTATGCCAAAATGATAGATTCTACAGTCCTTAAGGCATCCGCACAGGATGCATTAAATGATGTTGTGTCTACTTGTGCTGTACTTTTTGCCAATGTATTTTCTTATGTGCTTAATCTTCCTTTCGATGGATATGTAGGCTTTGCGGTATCACTTCTTATTATATGGTCGGGCATATCACTTATCAAGGACAGCATGGACCCAATACTGGGTGTTGCACCGGATGGAGAGCTTGTGTCAAAAATTAAAGAAACTGTGTTGTCTTACGAAGGCGTCATAGGAATACACGATTTGATGGTGCACAGCTATGGACCGCACAAAACATATGCTTCTTTGCATGCTGAGGTAGATGCCTCGGGCGATATGCTTAAAAGCCACGATATCATAGATAATATCGAAAGAGAAGTGTCTGCAAAAATGTGTGTGGACCTCATTATTCATATGGATCCTGTCGTTACCGATGACGAGAGGACAGACTTTTTAAAAAACAGCGTGCTCGAAATAGTAAGGGCAATAGATTCTGTCCTCACGATACATGATTTTCGCATGGTTTCGGGAAATACACATACCAATCTTATATTCGATGTAGAACTTCCGTTCGACTTTAAATTAAGTCAGAAAGATTTGGAAAAAAACATAGAAAAAGAAGTTTGCAACAGGATAGGCAAAGAGTATTTTTGCGTAATAAACTTTGACAGGAACTAAAAGCATTTGTAATTTTTAAAAACCCCTGCCCAATAAAACTCTATAAAGTTTTACAGGACAGGGGTTTTGTTAAACTATTTCAAATTCCAGGTTATCTTTTGCCATAGTTTCCATTTTTGAAACCGAAATTTCGTATGCAGTTTTGGTAATTGTTTCGGTTTCACTTATTTTCTTTTGATAGTCACGGCTTTGAATTCTGCCGTGAATTTTTATGTTTTCTCCCACTTCCAGATTACTTGCAAAACGCGCATTTCTTCCCCAAGCTATACAGGGGATATAGTCGGATTTATTGTATGCTCTGTTTACCGCTATCAGCAAATCTGTTATTTCTCTGCCAAACGGAGTGGTGCGGTATATTGGCTTTTTGCACAGGAAACCGTTTAAAAAGATGTTGTTGGGGTTTTTGAACTTGCTTTCATCGGGAGTTACATTTATGTCTCTTGCAAAGACAGTAAGCATAAGCTTGTTTCCTGTGTCTGTGTAGTTGTTGTAGGAACGAAACTGACCGTTTACCGTAATGCTGTCACCTTTTGTAACAGAAATATCTCCAAGCAGTCTTTCGGATATGGTCACATTTATAAGGTCAGAAATATCACTTAATCTTTGTACCTTTATTACGAAAGAGTAAAATCCTTCTCCGTAAACCTCATGATTGAACTTAAGGTCGGTTTCAACAATACCCGTAAGCTCAACCTCGTTGTTTAAAATGTTATCTGTTGTCATTTTTAAAGCACGCCCTTCCAAATTTTTGTTGGTAATTTTTATACATCTATATATAGTTATATTCACTTTAAGGTTAATTTATAACCTTAAATTGTAAAAGAATTGTGAAAATTTTTCCAAGTTATTGATAATGCAATTTGATAATAGTATAATATAGTTTAGTAATATTGGAGGTGTTTTCTTGAAAAAGTATTTTAAATATATAAAACCGCATATTGTGTTTTTCATTGTAGGACCCATTATGATGCTCACCGAGGTAGCAGGAGATGTCATCATGCCTAAGCTTATGAGCCTCATTGTTAACGAAGGTATCAAACAATACAGAGATATGTCCTATATTATTCAAACGGGTTTGATGATGGTTGCACTCGCTGTTGTTATGATGATTGGCGGGGTAGTGGGCAACTATTTTGCTGCCAAAGGCGCCATTAGCTTTGGTGCTGACCTAAGAGCGGATGTTTTCAAAAAAGTGCAGACACTGTCGTTTAAGAATATTGACAAATTCAGCACAGGTTCTCTTATTACAAGGCTTACAAATGACATCACTCAAATGCAGAATGTGCTTCGCATGGCTATGGTAATGATGCTTCGCTCACCGGGAATGTTAATAGGTGCTTTTGTAATGGCGGTTACGATGAATGTCCGTCTTGCACTTATTATTGCCATTGTGGCACCAATACTTGGTGTTGGTATATTCATAATTATGTCCAAAGCGCTTCCGCGTTTTAATATTATGCAGTCTAAAATAGATAAGTTAAACACAAATATTCAGGAAAATCTGACAAATATACGCGTTGTAAAATCATTTGTCCGCACAGATTACGAAGAGGATAAATTCGAACAGGCAAATACAGATTTAAGAGACAATAGTATAAATGCACTTAAAATCATAATTTGCACAATGCCTCTTATGACCGTAATGATGAATATTACAACACTTGCAGTAGTATGGTTTGGGGGCAATTTTGTAATAAACGGAAGAATGCAGGTCGGCGACCTTATGGCTTTTATAACATATATTACACAGATACTTATGTCTCTTATGATGCTGTCTATGATAATCCTTCAGGGGTCAAGAGCAGTTGCATCTGCAAGGCGTATTACAGAGGTTCTTGATACACAGGCAGATATTACAGATGACAATGCAAATAATAAGGATGCCGTTGTAAAAGATGGTTCTGTAGAGTTTAGAAATGTATGCTTTAACTATTGCGGCAAAGGTGACAACTATGTTTTAAACGACATAAGCTTTACAATAGATTCGGGTACAAGTGTAGGTATACTCGGAGCTACAGGCTCGGGCAAGACCAGTCTTGTTCAGCTTATACCAAGGCTCTATGATGTAAATTGCGGAGAGGTTCTGGTAGATGGCATAAATGTCAAAGATTATTCTCTTAAAAAACTGAGAGACGGTGTGGGCATGGTGCTTCAAAAAAATGTACTTTTTTCGGGAACTATAGAGGAAAATTTGAAATGGGGCAATGAAAAAGCTTCCGACAGTGAGGTTATACTTGCATCCGAGCAGGCTCAGGCATATGGCTTTATAACATCTGCAGACGAAGGCTACCAAAGAGAACTCGGTCAGGGCGGTGTCAATGTGTCCGGCGGACAAAAACAGAGGCTCTGTATTGCAAGAGCTCTCCTTAAAAAGCCAAAAATTCTTATTCTTGACGACAGCACAAGCGCTCTTGATACAGCAACAGAGGCAAAAATAAGAGAAACATTTAATACAGACCTTAAGGATACCACCAAAATCATAATAGCTCAGAGAATTACATCTGTAATGGACGCAGACAAAATTATAGTAATAGATGACGGCAAAGTTATTGCACAGGGTACACATGCCGAGCTTATGAATTCCTGTGAGGAATATCAGGACATATACTATTCTCAAAGGGACAAGGAGGAAGCTTGATGGATAACAAAGAAAAACTTGAAAGACTATCCAAAAGATACGGAGCTTCTCTGAAGGCAATGCCTATGCCCAAGGGTCCTGTAGGACCGGGAGGCGGTCCTGGAAAGAGAATGCAGGGAAGGGGAGGAAAGCCCAGAGATATCTGGCCTGTCATAAAGCGCATAATGGGTTATCTTGCATCGGATAAGAGGAAACTTATATTGGCATTTATCTGTGTAATAGTGGCAAGTGTCACTTCGCTTGTTGCATCATATATGTTAAGACCTATAATAAATAACTTTATTGAGGCTCCGGATGCAACTTCGAGGGTTGGAGGTTTTGCTATAGCTCTCATAGGTATGGCGCTTGTATATTTTGTCGGTGTGGGCGCAACCTACATTCAGGCAAGGGTAATGATTGGCATATCTCAAAATGCCATATACAAAATCCGTGAGGACTTGTTTAACAAAATGCAAAAACTTCCCATACGGTTTTTTGACAGTAACGCTCACGGAGAGCTTATGAGCCGATATACCAATGATGTAGACACCATAGGTGAAATGCTCAACAATACAATTATCCATCTGATACAGGGCATCATTACAATAGCAGGAACACTCTCCCTTATGCTGTATACAAACATATGGCTCTCTGCCGTAACACTTGTTATGCTTCCTGTGTTTGCCAAGGTTGCAGGCGCTGTTTCAAAAAGAGGACGCAAACACTTTGCTGCGCAACAGAAAGCTCTTGGTGCTTTAAACGGCTATGTAGAGGAGCTTGTGTCGGGTCAAAAAGTTGTCAAGGTGTTCAACCATGAAGAGGAAGCTATAGACGATTTTCAACTTTTAAATGATGACCTCAAGAAAAAACAAATACGGGCACAGTTTGCGGGAGGTGTAATGGGACCTCTTATGGGAAACTTAAGCCAAATAAACTATGCTCTTACAGCAGCAATAGGAGGTGTGCTTTGTCTGTTGGGACGCTTTGACATTGGAGGACTTACTGTTTTTGTAAACTATTCCAGACAGTTTTCAAGGCCCATTAACGAGATGTCTATGCAGATTACCAATATTTTTTCAGCATTGGCAGGTGCCGAGAGAGTATTTGCTGTAATGGATGATGAACCCGAAGCAGACCTTGAGGGTAAAAAGGCTTTCAGTGAGAAAGACGGAACAGTTACAATGGAAAATGTCACATTTGGCTACAATCCCGATCGTATAATTTTAAAAGACATCAATCTATATGCCAAAAAGGGACAGAAGATAGCCTTTGTGGGTTCAACCGGTGCGGGAAAAACCACCGTAACAAACCTTATCAATCGGTTTTATGACGTAGATTCCGGAAGCATAATGATAGACGGAACAGACATACGCGAATTTAACAAAGAAAGCCTCAGACACAACATTGCAATGGTTCTTCAGGATACACATCTGTTCACGGGAACTGTAATGGAGAATATACGCTACGGAAGGCTCGATGCAAGTGACGAAGAGGTAATAGCTGCGGCAAAGACTGCAAGTGCACATTCGTTTATTATGAGATTGCCGGATGGCTACAATACTATGCTTAGCGGTGACGGAGCAAATCTCAGTCAGGGGCAGAGACAGCTTCTTAATATTGCAAGAGCTGCTGTGTCCAATGCACCCATACTTGTTCTTGATGAAGCTACAAGTTCTGTAGACACCAGAACAGAAAAACATATAGAGCATGGTCTTGCAAGGCTCATGAAAGACAGAACCACCTTCATAATTGCCCACAGACTTTCCACCATACGAAATGCAGATGCAATTATGGTTCTTGAAGACGGTGTAATAATAGAACGGGGTACTCACGATGATTTGCTTATGCAAAAGGGCAGATACTATGAACTTTATACAGGAATGAGAGAACTGGATTAATTAAAAGCTTGCATCAGGGAAAATCTGATGTAAGCTTTTTTTAATTCAAAACATGTTGACAAGTATTTATTTGTATGATATACTATAATTGGAAGAATTTGAATATGTTTTAAAAACGGCTTTTTATAAAGAGCATTTTTGTCCTTTATATCACTGTTACATATTCTTTTTGTTGTGTTATAATATTATATATAAACTTATATTTTCAGGAAAGAGGTATTGTACTATGAAACAGTTGGATTTAAGCAAATACGGCATTACCGGTGCGGTAGAAATCATCCACAACCCATCTTATGAGGAATTATTCAAAGCAGAAACAGACCCTGCTTTAGAAGGTTATGAAAAAGGTCAGGAAACTGAGCTTGGTGCAGTAAATGTTATGACAGGTATCTACACAGGCCGTTCTCCTCAGGATAAGTTCATCGTTATGGACGAAAACTCCAAGGATACAGTTTGGTGGACATCTCCCGAATTCAAAAACGACAACCATCCCTGCTCCGAAGAAACATGGGCAAAGGTAAAGAAGCTTGCTGTAGAAGAACTCTCCGGCAAAAAGCTTTATGTACAGGATGTATTCTGCGGTACAAATGCAGATTCCCGCATGGCAATCCGTTTTATTATGGAAGTTGCTTGGCAGGCACACTTTGTTAAGAATATGTTTATTGCTCCTACAGCAGAAGAACTCGAAAGCTTTGAGCCCGATTTCGTATGCTACAATGCTTCCAAAGCAAAGGTAGAGGACTACAAGGAACTTGGTCTCAACTCCGAAACAGCAGTAGTATTTAACATCACATCACGCGAACAGGTTATCTTAAATACATGGTACGGCGGTGAAATGAAAAAGGGTATGTTCTCCATGATGAACTACTTCCTTCCCTTAAACGGAATGGCTTCTATGCACTGTTCTGCAAATACAGATATGGAAGGCAAGAATACAGCTCTGTTCTTTGGTCTCTCCGGTACAGGCAAGACCACACTTTCCACAGACCCCAAGAGACTCCTCATCGGTGATGACGAACATGGTTGGGATGACAATGGTGTATTCAATTTTGAAGGTGGATGCTATGCAAAGGTTATCAATCTTGACAAGGAATCCGAACCTGATATCTATAAAGCTATAAAGAGAAATGCACTTTTGGAAAATGTAACTGTTGCTGAAAACGGAGTGTGTGATTTTGCTGATGATTCAGTTACCGAAAACACCCGTGTTTCATACCCCATAGACCATATTGAAAAGATTGTACGCCCCGTATCTGCAGCACCCGATGCAAAGAATGTTATATTCCTTTCTGCAGATGCATTCGGTGTACTTCCTCCGGTATCTATACTTACACCCGAACAGGCTCAGTACTACTTCCTTTCCGGATTTACTTCAAAACTTGCAGGAACAGAAAGAGGTATTACAGAACCTACACCAACATTTTCTGCTTGCTTTGGTCAGGCTTTTCTTGAGCTTCATCCCACAAAGTATGCTGAAGAACTTGTTAAGAAGATGGAAAAGAGCGGCGCTAAGGCATACCTTGTAAACACAGGATGGAACGGCACAGGCAAGAGAATTTCCATTAAGGATACAAGAGGTATTATAGATGCAATTCTTGATGGTTCCATATTAAAGGCAGAAACAAAGACAATACCTTACTTCAACTTTGCTGTTCCCACACAGCTTCCCGGTGTTGACACAGGAATACTCGACCCCAGAGACACATACGAAGATGCAAGCGAGTGGGATGCAAAGGCAAAAGACCTTGCCGGAAGATTCGTTAAAAACTTCGATAAGTATACAGGCAATGATGCAGGAAAAGCTTTGGTTGAAGCAGGTCCTCAGTTATAATATATCATTGAATTTGGCGGTGGCACAGGCCACCGCCTTTTTTGTTTTTGTCTTGAAAAGATTTGATAATATGCATAAAAAAATATATAATATACTTATACATATATGGTTGGTATTTCTTGACAAAACACCAATATATAGGGTATAATAAATAGAACGAGTTGCAAAAAAGCTTTTGATTAAAATGCAATGTTTTTTAAAATGAAAACTCATACGGAGGTATAAAGTATGTCAGGACATTCCAAATGGAATAATATTAAACATAAAAAAGAAAAATCCGATGCTCAAAAGGCAAAAATATTTACCAAAATGGGCAGAGAAATAGCAGTTGCTGCAAAGGCGGGAGGAGCTGACCCCGAGGTTAACGGCAGACTCAAGGATGCCATAGCAAAGGCCCGTTCCTTTAATATGCCAAATGACAATATTCAAAGAGTAATCAAAAAGGCAGCAGGTGACCTTAATACCGATAACTACGAAGATATCACATACGAGGGCTATGGCATAGGCGGTGTAGCTGTAATTGTAGAAACTCTTACAGACAACAGAAACCGTACAGCAGGCGATTTGAGACATTATTTTGACAAATTCGGCGGCAATTTGGGAACAAATGGTTCGGTAAGCTGGATGTTTGATACAAAGGGTATGATTATTGTTGCCAAGAGTGATGATGTAGATGAAGAAAGTCTTATGATGGATGCTTTGGATTTTGGTGCAGACGATTTCAATTCGGAAGGCGATTTCTACGAAATTTCCACAGATCCCGACAACTTCCGCACGGTTCGAGATGCTCTTGAAGAAAAGGGTTACAAATTTGAATCTGCTTCTGTAGAAAAAATTCCTCAAAATACTATTAAGCTTACAGATGAGCACGACATACTTATGATGGAAAAGCTTATAGAAAATCTGGAAGACAACGATGATGTTCAGGAAATTTACCACAACTGGGAAGAATAATACTTATTTGAGGGAGGATTTGTTGTGGAGAAGCTTCTTATAACGGGAGGCAAGCCTTTAAAGGGTGAGGTTATGATAAGCGGTGCCAAAAATGCCGCAGTAGCCATAATACCTGCCACACTTCTTGTAAAAGGTGTGTGCCGTATAGAAAATGTCCCCGATATCAGTGATGTAGACAGTATTGTTAAGATGATTATCTCTCTTGGCGCTAAGGTCAAAAGAGAAGATAATAATACTTTGATTATAGATGCAACCGAGCTAAAAACATATGTTGCAGACCCTGAACTTGCTGCAAAGATGCGTGCATCTTACTACCTTATGGGTGCCCTTGTTGGCAGATTTGGCAATGCTCATGTGCCCCCTCCGGGTGGTTGCAATTTCGGAGTTCGCCCCATTGACCAGCACATTAAGGCTTTTGAATCTTTGAATTGCCGTGTGGTTGAGGACAACCCCTTTATTAAAATAGACGGCTCTTCTCTTAAGGGAGGAAATGTGTATTTTGATGTAGTTTCCGTAGGTGCTACAATGAATGCCATGCTTGCTGCCGTTCTCGCTCCGGGAAAGACTGTTTTGGAAAGCGTTGCAAAAGAACCGCATATTGTAGACCTTGCAAACTTTTTGAACTCCATGGGTGCGCAAATAAAGGGAGCAGGTACCGATGTTATCAAGATTACAGGTGTTCCTTCCCTCAGGGGTGGCACATATTCCATAATCCCCGACCAGATTGAAGCCGGAACATATATGTTTGCTGCAGCAGCAACAAGAGGCGATGTGGTGGTGAAAAATGTCATACCCAAGCATCTTGATGTTATAAGCGCAAAGCTCGAAGAAATAGGTTTTGGAATTGAAGAGGGTGACGAAGAGGTAAGGGTGTTTACCAAGGGACCTGTAAGTGCCATAAACATCAAAACAATGCCATATCCGGGATTTCCCACAGACCTTCAGCCTCAGGCGGTAATTACTCTTGCTACTGTAAATGGTACAAGCGTTGTAACAGAGGGTGTATGGGATTCTCGTTTTCAGTATATTGACGAATTGCTCAAGATGAACACAAAAATAACAGTAGATGGCAAACGAGCTATAATAAGCGGAGGTGCACCTCTTATCCCTGCCAAAGTTACCGCAACGGATTTAAGAGCAGGTGCAAGTATGGTAATAGGCGCTCTTGCCTGCAATGGTGTAACAGAAATTGACGGATTAAGACACATTGACCGTGGATACGAGCATATGGTAGAAAAGCTTGTCAAACTTGGTGCCAAGGTAGAAAGAATAGATGATTAGATTTTGCACATTGTTTAGCAGCAGCAGCGGTAATTCAATATTTATATCAGATGGAACAACCAATCTTCTTGTTGATGCAGGTGTAAGTGCATCTAAAATCACAAATGCCCTCTCTCAAATAGGCGTATCACCCCGGCAGATAGATGGCATACTCGTAACACATGAGCACTCGGACCATGTTTCAGGTACGGATGTTCTTGCAAGAAAATACAACATTCCTATATATGCCAACCAAGATACAATCAGTGCAATGCAAAGTGCATCAGTGGTTTCCTCGCCCGATTGCCTGAGAACAATCGTAACAGGAGATGTTTTCAAAATCCGCTCTGCCGAAATTCGTTCGTTCAAGACTCCGCACGACTCTGCATCATCTGTGGGGTATATAGTTACCATAGATGGCACAAAGCTGGGCGTTGCTACAGATACAGGATGTGTCACAAAGCCTATGCTTTCTGCACTTTCAGGATGCGAAGCAGTTGTAATAGAAGCAAATCACGATGTCAACATGCTTCAAAACGGCCCGTATCCGTACATACTTAAAAACCGGATTTTATCTGATTACGGTCATCTTTCCAATGAAAATTGTGCATGGCTTGCCACACAACTTGCTCTTTGGGGAACAAAGCATATTGTACTTGGACATTTAAGCGAAAAGAACAATACACACCAAATGGCATACGATGCATCGTGTAAAATGCTTACTCAAAACGGCATAAAGGTTAATAAAGATGTTACTCTTGCTGTTGCAATGAAAAGTGAAATAACAGAAATAATATAAAAAATGTTCTGCAGTATTTGCAGAACATTTATTTTATATGTGAGTTTACAAGTGCATCTTTTACATATTCATATTCGCCCATAAGTATTACCACGGCGGCAATTATATATTTGCGGTATCTTTCCAATATTTTTTCGTTTATGCCAAGCTCATCTATAAGCCTTTTTACAGGAAGTTTCTTTTTTGCTTTAAGTATTCTTGTGAGTTCTCCGTTTTTGGCAATGTGCATAGCCACATTCATACAGGTTGTACGGGTGGTAGAGTAGGTAGGCATAGATTTATATATATCAGCAAGGGAGATGTTGTACTCTTCTAATTCATGATTTAAAAATCTCATTTCAAGTGCCGCATCTGTAAGGGAGTGTGTACTGTCCGGTGCATCAAATACAAGCTCTTCGCCTTCGCCATCATCGTGGCTTAGGCTGCTAAACGGCACAGAGGTCATGTGTCTTGCTTCCTTTCGCACATAGTCTGTAATGCGGTTTCGTATTACCATTGCTGCAAAAGACAAAAAAGATCCTTTTGTTGCATCAAATTTCATCATAGCCTCGTCAAAGGCAATAAGTGCAACAGAAAATGCGTCATCCTCCGGTGTAATTTGCCTTTTTAAAGTCTTGGATGCCGTTGAAAGTATATAGTTGGTATATTCAATTATCAGTTCTCCTCGTTCGCCTTTGTCTGCAGATGACAAAATTACTCTTTCTTCCAAATTCATATATGCTCACCACCGATGCATTTTGCTACATTAAGTATAACAAAATCGAAAGGATTGTGTCAATATATAAAATAACCGGCATCGAGTTTATCGGTGCCGGTATATTTTTTGGTTTCATGAATATCTGGGATTTGGAATAAACAAATCTCTTTTATTATCAAAACTGTTTTAGTTTCGTACAATCAAATTGCAGGAAAACCGTAAACTTAAGTTAAAAAACATATAATTTACTATTTCTTATAGGGCCCTTCGCCCTTGCGTCATTTTTTAAAGCTTAAATTTTCTTTGGAATCACCTCAAAACTCTTCACATAGGAATTATCAAAGCAAAGGACCAAAGTTTCTCGCCTCTGACATCCGGCGGGTTCATCCGCCTCATTTAAATTTATACGGAAGTTTATATCCGTATGTTAATCTCCTCTATTATATTCCATTGTTTTTAAATATCATCTGCAAACATTACATTCATATCTAATGTATGGTCCATATGACGCAATCTTTACCGTCATATTGGGTATTCTTTTTTACTATGCATTAAGCTATAAATACAAGGTTTGCTTTCCGTTAAGGAAATCTATATAAATTCTTGCTTATTATCTTGCACTGATGATACTTTTAAAATCAATGCTTTCGTCATACTTTGCTTTGTAAAAACTATTAAACTGTACGAAACGTGTCTGTTGCTCGGTATCACTGTACATCGGTATCATCTCCTTTACTCTTTGTACTATATAATTCGTACAACCTCATCAAAAGTTGGGGGTCGTATTTAAAAAAATCAAATAATTTCCTTTTCCATCAAAATTTTAACCTTTAGTATTGCTGCTATTGTTTTTCCGTCTTTTATACTGTTATCCATAACCAGTTCTACAGCTTTGTCAAACGGTATTTTTACAATGTTCAAATATTCATCTTCGTCAGGCTCTGCTTTACCTATATTAAGTCCCTTTGCCATAAACAGTCTTACATTTTCATCGAGGAATCCCACAGATGGATAAAAGTTACCTATAAATTCTAAATGTTCGGCAACAAGCCCCGTCTCTTCTTTTAATTCTCTTGCCGCTGCAGCTTTTGCATCGGTTTCCTCGCCATCCATTTTCCCTGCGGGTATTTCCAAAATAACATTGTCATACGGTATTCTGTACTGCTCCACCATATATATCATATTTTGACTATCAACAGCCACAATTCCCACTCCGCCCGAATGATGTACAATTTCCCGTGTAGCCTCGTTTCCGCCAGGAGTTATCACGGTGTCTTCATATAGCTTTACTATTTTGCCGTCATATATTTTTTTTGAACTGATTGTTGTTTCTTTAAGTTTCATAAACTACCGCCTTTTATATTCCATTTAATATATATTACCTTGATTTTGCAATTATTATTTCATACAGTAAAAGACCAGTTTAGTAACAATTTAAAAATGACAAATCGAATTTTTATTTTTGAGTGAACTTTTTTCTGTATTCTGATGGTGTAATTCCTGTAGACCGTTTAAACACCTGGCAGAAGTACGAGATGCTGGAAAAACCGCATTTTTCAGATATTTCGCTTATGGGAAGCTTACCTTTGGTAAGTTTGTTCTTTGCTGCTGTAAGGCGGGTTTTTAGTATGTATTCCATAACAGTAATTCCCATAGTACTTTTGAATT
The DNA here is from genome assembly GCA_045637145.1 of Clostridia bacterium. Lineage (GTDB taxonomy): Bacteria > Bacillota > Clostridia > UMGS1810 > UMGS1810 > RGIG8748. Next base: position 62,357 of record JAZTYV010000006.1, read on the forward strand.
TTCTGCAGAAATGGTATTTGCTCATATGCATCTCGTTGCATATGTAGTCAAGGGTAAGTTCATTGGAATATTTGCGGTTTATTATGTCTATTACCTTTGTCATAAAATCGTCTGCAAGACCTATCTGCTCAGTGGTGTATTTTTGGATATATGACATAAGACGGAAGAAACAGCAGGTCAGAGTTTGTATATCTGCCGGATTTTCTTTAAAAGCAATCTCTGCTTCCTTGTAGATGTTGCTTACCTCTTTTTCCGATTTGGAAGGTATCATGGCATATACAACTGAATTTTCAAGAAAAAGATTGCAAAATCCCTCTTTTTTCTCAAAAAGATTTATGTATCCCTGAACAATATTTTCAGGAATCAATATTTTGCTTCTGTCATACACCGATGGGTTGTCGGGCATGGTGTAGTGATGTTTATCGGTACCTATAAAGCATAGTGTTCCTTTTTTGATTGGGTATATCTTGTCCTGAAATACTATGCTTCCTCCGTTGGAGTAGGTATATATAATCATATTCTCATTTTCCAGACAGTGCCATATTTTATAAAGACGGTCTCTGCCTATGTCGTGATGTATTATTTTCATTTTGTTCACCCCTGCATTTTTGTTGAGTTGTATTATGATTATTATATACTAAAGAATCATCAAAAGCAACTAAAATAAAAAACACAGCAATTTCTTGCTATATTTTCGTTTGATTTTATGTTATGATAAATAAAAATATTGAAAAATAATCTAAATGTTGCTTTTAAGGAGATATGATTATGAAATATCTTTCAGAAAGTGCATTGCAATATGTAAAAGAAAACGAAAAAACTCTGTTGGAGCTTATATTGCAACTGTGTAAAATACCTGCACCATCAAATCACGAAGAGCATCGTGCCGAGTTTTGCAGGAAATGGTTTGAAGAGAACGGCGCAACCGAGGTAATTGTAGATGAAGCACTTAATGTGCTTTGTCCAATAAATTGCGAGGGCAATACTCCCGTAACTGTATTCATAGCTCGTACAGATGTAGTTTTTTCCGATATGTCGTCATATGAGATGCGTATTGAAGATGGAAAAATTTACTATCCGGGAGTGGGAGATGATACGGCCAATCTTGCCATACTTATGCTATGTGCCAAGTATGTTTTTCAGTCGGGATTAAAGCCATCTCACGGAGGTGTACTTTTTGCGGCGAATTCTGGAGAGGAAGGCTTTGGCGCAAATAAAGGCATTAAGGCTATAATGAAACGCTACGCTGGTCGCATAAAGGAAGTGTATTCTTTTGATGGAGATTATCCTGATGCCTGTGATGCATCTTTGGGCGTTGAGCGTTATCGTGTAGAAGTTCTCACCGAAGGCGGTCATTCTCACGGACCTGTAGGAAATTTAAATGCCATACATTATCTATCTGAAATAATAAGTGATTTGTATACTCTAAAGGCTCCAACAGAGCCGGGAGTAAAGACATCTTACAATGTAGGACACATCAAAGGCGGGCTTTCTATAAATGCTATTGCTTGTCAGGCGGAAATGATGTATGAATTCCGTTCAGCTTCTGTGGATTGTATGAATAAGATGCGTACATTTTTCGAAGGCGTTATAAATCACTATCGTAATATGGGAGTTACCGTAAATGCAGAAATGATAAGCGCATTTCCTGCTGATGCAGATTGCGTTGACCCCCAAAAGCGTCAGGCACTAAGAGATAAAATCATTGACATTATGAAGTATTATGTAGGTCGGGAACCCATATTTGCTCCAGGAACTTCGGATGCGGATGTTCCATTGTCTATGGGAGTTCCGGCAATCGTATTTGGCGGCAAACTTGGAAACTTTGTACATTCACCCAGAGAGGAACTGCAGATTGACAGTTTACCTCTGGGATTTAAGATTATATTATCAACCATATTACTTTCATTTGAACAATAAATATAAAGGAGGCAATCACTATGAAAATAATCAATACATCTGTAATATACGAAAATCCACTTCCTCAGCTTGCAAGCAAGCAAAGCTTTTTCCCTTTTTTGTGTGAACTTAAAGACGGTACTATAGCCGCAGCAATTACCATAGGTCAGGCTTTTGAAAGTGTAGACAGTTCAAGCTATATGACATTTAGCAAAGACCGCGGTAAAACTTGGAGCGAACCCTGCCGTATGTTTGATGAGTGTACAGACGAAAATCTTCTCACTGATTATTGCAAAGTAACATGTCTTAAGGACGGCAAACTTGTTGCAATGGGATATACATATCTTCGTGATAACCCTTCACTTCCCATAGGCAACCCTCAAAACGGCGGTGTTCTTGATGATTTTGTGTTCTATTCTGTTTCTGAAGATGGGGGCAGAACCTGGCAGAAGATGAACAAGATACAATGTGTATGGGGGCCTCATGTTGAAGCCTCTGCACCCATTACTTTGCTTAAGGATGGTAGCTGGATTACTCCTATTACAGGCTTTCCCGACTGGGATGGCAATATGCACGGAAAACTCTGCGGAAGAGCGCTGCGCTCAGAAGATGAAGGAAAAACATGGGATGATAGTGCAGTTTGTATGGATTTTGGCGATGACGCTACAACATGCTATGAGCAGAGAATGTGTCAGCTTGAATCAGGCACAATTATATGCATAGGATGGAACGAAAATATTAAAACCGGGGAGCGCTATGAAAATCACTACACAGCATCCTTTGACAACGGCAAAACCTGGACTTTGCCTAAGTCTACGGGTATATTGGGTCAGGCATCATCTGTGTGCGCAATAGGCGGCGAAAAGCTTTTGGCACTTCACGCGGTACGCCGCGATACTGAGCGTCCCGGAATATATGCCTGCATAGTAGATTTTTCCGACAAAAAGTGGAACATCATCGATAAGCAAGTTGTATGGGAACCGGATTTCAAGATTATCAAGGATACCAATATGGCAGAGATTTTCTCTTTTCTTAAATTTGGTCAGCCAGGTGCAATATTGCTAAGTGACGGAAATATTATGATGAGCCACTGGTATGCAAAAGAAGGCCAGTACAAAACTGTTGCTACTGAAATTGCTTTGTAATTTTTGACAATATGAGGTGAAATACTATGAAATATTCAAAGGATGCCATTTTCTATGGAGAATATGATGTGGTTATAGCCGGTGGAGGCCCCGCAGGTCTTGCTGCAGGTCTTGCAGCAGCAAGAGGTGGACTCAACGCTATACTCATAGAGTCCGGAGGTTGTCTTGGAGGAACATCAACATTGGGAGCGCTTCCGTATTTCCTGGGAGCATACAATGGTTCCATACCTTACCGCAAAATGATTGACCAGGGACTTTGCTATAAGGATTTGCCTAGACACAGAAGGGCAGTAAGCGGAATTTTTGATACTATTATAGAGAGAATTAAGGCGGAAAACGGCGGTGTAGGTCCTTGTATTATTGCACAAACGGATAAATACCCCGGCCTTGACAGATTGGGTTGTCATGACGAATTCACATTTGACATAGAAATCGGAAAAAAGGTATTCGATGAACTTGCCATGGAATATGGCTTAAATGTTCTGTACTATACCACAGCTATTGACACCGAGGTATGTGATAATGAGATAAAGGGTGTATATATATTTAACAAAAGCGGACTTCAGTATATTTCCTGCAAGGCAGTTATTGACTGCACAGGTGATGCAGATATCACACACCGTAGCGGATTTGCTACCTATAAGGGTGACAAGGAAACTGGCGAAATGACATGTATAGGACTTATAACGCATATAGAAAATGTAGACAGCGCTAAAATAGAGTCATATCTTAATAATGGCGGTGATCCATGGTTTTTGGAACAATGTCGCAAAGCCATAGAGGAAAAAACCGATGATAGCGGTAGCGAACTTCCCTCACACATTATAATGTTTCCTATGCTGCAAGAGGGAGTGTTTATGATAAACGGAGGTGCAAACCACGACTTTGTAAATGGACACAACCTTGACGGTACTGATGCCAAGGATCTTACCGACCTTACCATAATTGGTAGAAAACGGGCAAAATGGCTTGTGGAAAATCTTTTTAGGCCCTATATTCCCGGAGCAGAAAACTGCAGGCTGCGACTTACGGCATCATATCCGGGTGTACGTGAAACCAGACGCATAGTAGCAGAATTAGAACTTACCGAGGATGACCTTGTTCTCGGGACGAAATTCCCCGACACTATAGCTCTTGCAGGTCGTCACTTCGATCTTACCCGTAAAACCACAGAGGAAAGGGAAAAAGACGGAGGCACTCAGGAATTTGCAGAAAAAAACAGTCTGGGCGGAGGAATGGCATCTATTCCCTACAGATGTATGATACCAAAGAATTCTAAGAATCTTATTGTGGCAGGACGGTGTATTGCTGCAGAAGGTCAGGCGCTTGGACCCGCCAGAATTATGTCTACTTGTATGGCAGTTGGCGAAGCTGCCGGTGTATCAACAGTTCTTAAACTGCGTGACGGTGTTAAGTATATAGATGTAAACACGCACGAATTAAGAGGCATTCTCAAAGAATATGGTGCACAGATAGATGCATAAAGCTATAAAGGAACTTTCTGTATGGAAAGTTCCTTTTTTGTTGCAAAATAAAGTTTTTTATGTTATAATTGGTGCGAAATGAAGTGTAGTGAATAAAAAATTTATAATATAGGAGATGCAATTATGAAAAAGAGTATTTCATTTATATTTGGCATTGCTGTTATTATAATTTTGTTGTGTGTCGGAATTTCGGGATGCAATGAATCCGATTCAAAAAAAGGATTGTGGTCACAGGCAATTTATACGGAAAATACGGAATTTGGTAAGGGACAAAACACTGTTATTGTTGAGGTTGTTGCCGAGGACAAATCTGTGACCTTTACTATACATTCGGACAAAAAGACCTTAGGCGATGCACTTGTTGAACACAGCTTAATAGAGGGTGAAAAAGGACCATACGGACTCTATGTAAAAAAAGTAAACGGCATTATTGCAGATTATGATGAAAATAAATGCTATTGGGGCATTTCTAAAAACGGCGAAAGTGTAATGATGGGAGTGGACTCAGTAGAATTTAAAGACGGCGAACACTATGAGTTTGTCTATACAAAATAAAGTACGCCAAAGGAGAAGAAGCTATGGAATTAAAAGGTTTGACAATCAATTTTCTTGGAGACAGCATTACCGCCGGAGATGGCACAAGCGGTCCGGACAAAGTGTATCATCAGTTAATCAAAGAAAAATACGGTATGAATTTTGCATATAACTACGGTGTGGGAGGAACAAGGATAGCTCGTCAGGTAGTGCCTGTTAAGGAGCATACATTCCATGATTTGTGCTTTGAGGTACGTTCCAATATTATGTACAAAGATGCAGATGCCATTGTTGTCTTTGGCGGTACAAATGATTACGGAACAGGCGATGCTCCTTTTGGAACAATGGATAGCCAAGATGTATATACATTTTGCGGTGCTGTAAATTCACTTATCAATAAGTTACAACACGACTTTCCAAAAGCCAGAATAATTTTTATGACGCCTATACACAGAAGTGATGAAACACAGCCCACACTTCCGGAATTCAAGGTTTTGGCAGATTATGCAAACGCAATTTGCGAAATTTGCCAAAAAAGAGGAATCGATGTAATAGATTTGTTCAAAATCAATCCGCTTGACCCCAATGATGTATCTCTTGTGCCTGATGGTGTTCATCCGAATGATAAAGGACAAAGTATTATGGCAGGGATAATAGCAGAGGAATTACTTAAAATATAATCATATAATTCAAAAAGCTCATTATGGGAATCCAAATCTCCTTAATGAGCTTTCTTGTTTTATATGTTTTAAAAGCGTCTGCTGCTTCCGCCTCCGCCAAAGCTTCCGCCTCCGCCGGAGAAACCACCTCTGCCAAAATTACCGCCGCCAAAACCGCGCGGACCTCCAAATCCGCCAAAAAACATAAACCTTGTTCTGCGGGCAGATGGCGGAGTTTTAAAGTATATTATAAAAAGTACAATGAGAATTAGTATCGCCCAAATCAGAGACGGCCAGTCTACATCCTCGTTTGTCATGGGTGTTGCGGCAACTTCTTTCGGCACATCTATGCCGTATTCATTACATACTTCTGCAACAATCTGGTCATACCCCTTAAGCACAGCTTTGGAGTAGTTGTTATCAGAAAGATACGGCATCATATATTCATCTTGAATTCGTCCGCATTTTCCGTCAGGAAGTGCACCTTCAAGACCGTAGCCTACTTCAAATCTCACAACTCTGTCTGTAGTAGATATAAGCATCAAAAATCCGTTGTCATTTTCCTTGTCTCCTATTTGCCATTCTCTTGCGAGCTTTAATGCATACTCCGATTCTGTCATGTTGTCAAGGCTTGTCACTGTCACCACCACAAGCTGCGAAGTTGTTTCTCTATCAATTAATGCGGACATATTGTATATATGTCTTTCAACATCATCGTCAATTACATTTGCAAAATCGTTTATATAGAATTCGTCTGTGGGTGAAGGAAGTGCAAATGATACGATGAAAATCAGATGAACGGTTAAGACTATAGCAAAGATTTTTTTCAACATAATTAAAATTCCACCTGAGGAAGAGCTTTGTCTGCAGCATTTGCTTCAAAATATGCAACTTTCTCAAATCCAAATATACCTGCTATTATGTTGGATGGGAATCTTTGTATTTTGGTGTTAAATTTTTTTGCGGATTCGTTATAGTCTTGTCTGCCTACGGAAATTCTGTTTTCTGTTCCCGCAAGTTCGTCAGAAAGCTGCCTGAAGTTGGCATCAGCTTTCAAATCGGGATATGCTTCTGCAATTACCAAAAGCCTGGAAATTGCACTGCTTAACTCTGCATCAGCTTCTGCTATTTCTTCAGTTGATGATGCAGAACCGTACTTTGTTCTTGCATCGGTTACAGCTTCTATTGCAGCTGTTTCGTGTTTGGCATAGCCTTTTACGGTGTTTACCAAATTTGGTATTAAGTCTGCGCGTCTTTTAAGAAGAACATCTATTGTAGACAGCTTTTCGTTTGTTTCTTCACGCATGCTTACAAGTGAGTTGTAGGAACCTACAAAACTCAATACAAGTATAACAACAATGGCTATTATAGCTATAATAACAATGCTTTTGGTAGAAAAAGATTTTGTGTTCATAATGACATCTCCTTTTGTTTAATTTTAAAAAATACCGATATCTTTTTAGGTTTTCTCACAGTGTATAAGCAATCGTATAAAGCGGAAAGCGGTTACTGCCTTCGTAACATCGTGTAATCCCAAATATTTTATGGTTTCTTGGAACATTTTATACTTGAGCAATATTGGCAAACACAAATAAAATCAAATGTTTTCTCCAATTTTATAAGTCTAAGACTACATGATTATATTTGATATTCTATCACGAAAATAGTAATATGTCTATATAAAATTATTGTTTGATATCTGCAAATTATTATTTTAATATTTTCGTAATTGAAATCAAAATATGTCAAAAAATATTTTTTGAAAATTTTGTAAAAATACTGTTCTTTTTTAAAATTTTGTAGTATAATAAACATAACTGTAGTTCAAAAGTCTTTTGACTTTTGCTTTGGTGCGTTTATTGAGCATTTAAATGGAGTAAGTTGTTAAAAGGTCTTGCACCTATGGTACAGTAAATAGTGTTATGGTAGACTAAGTGTTTTTATGTGTTACGGGAGGGATAAAAATGTCGGATAATCAATTTGAAATATTGTCACCGGCAGGAAGTCTCGAAACATTTAAATGTGCCGTAAACAATGGTGCCGATGCTGTGTACATAGGAGGAAAGTCTTTTAGTGCACGTAAAAATGCAGTTAATTTTTCCGATGAAGAAATTGTCGAAGCAGTTAAGTATGCTCACCTTTATGGCGTCAAAGTGTATGTAACTGTAAACACTGTTATATCGGACAATGAACTTTTTATGGTGTATGACTTTGTAAAGTTTCTTTATGAATCCGGAGTTGATGCTCTTATTATTCAGGACATAGGAGTACTCAAGATGATAAGAGAGTGCTTTCCTGATTTTGAAGTCCATGCAAGTACGCAGATGACAATTCATAATGCAGACGGCGCACGGCTTGCCAAAAAACTTGGTTTTAAAAGAGTGGTTCTTTCCAGAGAACTGACTTTTGAGGAAATAAAACACATTTCGCAAAATGTGGATATAGAGTTGGAGGTTTTTGTTCACGGTGCGCTATGCATGAGTTACAGCGGTCAATGTCTTATGAGCAGTTTTTTGGGTGGGCGAAGTGGCAACCGCGGAGCTTGTGCGCAACCATGCAGACTTCCGTATACTTTGTGCAATTTCGATAGAAAACCCATAAGTCAAAGGGAAAAGTATCTGCTTAGTTTAAAAGATTTGTGCCTTATAGACGAAATGGCGACACTTAAATCTTGCGGTGTAACATCTCTTAAAATAGAAGGCAGAATGAAAAGTGCCGAATATGTCTCGCTTGTAACGTCCATATACAGCAAATACAAAGACGGAGGCAAGGTTTCGGATAAAGATTATGATGCACTTGAATCCATATTTAGCCGAAGCGGTTTTACCAAAGGATACCTTGAGGGAAACAACGGCAGGCATATGCTTAATTACGAAAAAAATAATGATAATGTGTATATGGATATAAAATCTGATGTGCTTTCTTTTGCGGAGTCTCTTTGCAAAAAGCAACCCTATAAAATACCGTTTGATGCAAAGGCTATAATTGCATTGGACAAGCCAATGACACTTATTGTTTCGTCTTTGGGTAAAACCGTAACTGTACAGGGCGAAGCCAAAGCACAGAAGGCACTTAATGTGAGCCTGGATTTCGACAGAGTGAAAAATCAGATATCTAAAACAGGTTCAACACCGTTTGAACTTAAGTGTTTTGATGCGCATATAGAAGATTCGATAAGCCTTCCTATAAAGGAAATAAATGAGCTTCGCAGACTTGCAATAAATAAACTCACTTCAGAGATTGCAAATCCCGTACGCAGAAACAATATTTTGCCTTTAAAACCAATATACAATGAAATGCGTATATATAAACAGCCCATGTATGTTGCTCAGGTTTACAATATACATCAGGCAAAGGCGGCACTTGATGCGGGATATGATACTGTTCTTGTAAGCTATGGTTTGTATTTGGACAATACAGAGTTTTTTAAATTGCATAATAACAAAATTGCCCTTCTTTTGCCACCTGTCATGAGAGACAGCAAAACATTAGATTTAAGCATAATACCGAAAAGGGTGTATGCCACTAACCTTTCACACTTCGAAACTTTCAGTGGCAGGCAAATAACTGCGGATTTCAGAATAAATGTGTTTAATTCCCACTCTGTTGAACAGCTGTCAAATATGGGAGCATCGGCAGTTACTCTGTCTACAGAACTCAATATAAGGCAGATTTCAAAAATGAGCATATCCTTGCCTGCAGAACTTGTAGTATATGGAAGAATACCTGTAATGACTGTGCAGAATTGTTTGGTAAAATCTGCTCTCGATAAGTGTATGTGTACAAGCGATGCCTATTTTTTAAAAGACAGAAAGGGAATTTTCTTTCCGCTTTATACAGACAAGCATACCTGTACCAATGTAATATACAACAGCGCGCCTGTATATATGGCGGATAAGATTAATGATCTTCCTTCGTATGTTAAGAACTTTCGTTTTATATTTACTGTAGAAAGTCCTCATGAAGTAAAAGAGATTTATCACAAGTATAAAAACAAAGAAATATCAAATGACGATTTTACACGCGGTCATTACTATCGCGGAGTTTAAAACATAGCCTCTGTTAATTTTGAGGCAGAACGGAGAATAATATGAACGAAGCAAATGTAAAAATCAAATTTTTGGAGAACAATAAAGAAAAGAGACTTCCCTTTTATGCTACATCGGGTTCTGCAGGAATGGACCTTACCGCCTGCATAGAGGAGGATATAGTGTTGAAGCCTCTGGAAAGAAAGCTTGTTCCCACAGGTATTGCAATCAAGTTGCCGTCCGAGGACTACGGAGCATTTCTTTTTGCAAGGAGTGGTCTTGCTTCTAAAAAGGGCATAACACTTGCAAATTGCGTGGGTGTTGTGGACAGCGACTATACAGGAGAAATCAAGGTTGCACTTATCAATCTGAGCAATGAAGAATACACACTTACAAACGGCGAAAGAATAGCACAGATGGTTATTATGCCTGTAACTAAGGCAAAATTTACTCCTGTGGAAGAACTTGATGAAACAGAGAGAGGAAGCGGAGGATTTGGCTCCACAGGTGCGTTCTGATGCGTAAAATTCTATTGGCTTCAAAATCACCCAGAAGAAAAGAACTTTTGGAAAATATTGGTCTTAAGTTTGCAGTTTGCATTACAGACACTGACGAAAGTGTAGTTCCTAAAACCTTGGAACCGGGACTGTATGTGTGCGAGCTGTCTCTTCTTAAGGCAAATGCTGCTTCGCGTATTGCCGGCAAAAATGCTTTTGTGATAGGTGCCGATACAGTGGTTGTGGCAGACGGTCAAATCATAGGAAAGCCTAAGGACAGAGATGATGCATTTAATATGCTCAAGATGCTGTCCGGCAAGGTTCATAGTGTATATACCGGAGTTACCGTAATTGATACCAATGATATGCATTGTGTGTCGCAATACGAAAAAACGGATGTTACCTTTAGGGAACTTTCTGACAGAGAGATATATCACTATATAGATAATTTTAGTGTTTGTGACAAAGCGGGAGCTTACGGCATTCAGGAGTATGCAAGTACTTTTGTGAGCAAAATAGAAGGAGATTATTTCAACATTGTGGGTCTGCCTGTATGCAGACTATGCACGATGATTTCTAAAGAATACGGAGAGGAATTGATATAATGTCTAAAAGAGATATAGGTATAGACCTCGGTACTGCCAATACTTTGGTATATGTTAAGTCAAAAGGAATTGTAATAAACGAACCAAGCGTTGTTGCAATAAACAAAGACACGGGAGAAGTTATAGCTGTTGGAGCTCTTGCCAAGGAAATGCTCGGAAGAACTCCCGAAAACATCGTTGCCATAAGACCACTCAAAGACGGGGTAATTGCAGATTTTGATGTAACACAGGTTATGCTTAAATATTTCATAGAAAAGGCTTTGGAAAAAACCGGTTTTTCAAGGCCAAGAGTTGTCATCTGTGTGCCATCGGGGGTTACCGATGTCGAAAAGATGGCTGTAGAAGAGGCTACCGTTCAGGCGGGAGCGAGAGAGGCATTTCTCATAGAAGAGCCAATGGCGGCTGCTTTTGGTGCAAAACTGCCCGTGGAGGAAGCTACCGGAAGTATGATTTGCGACATAGGCGGTGGTACAAGCGAGGTTGCTGTTATATCTCTTGGGGGTATAGTTATAAGTAAGTCTCTTCGTATGGCCGGAGACGAAATGAATGAAGCTATAGTAAACTATATACGAAAAGAATACAATGTCTTAATCGGAGAATCTACCGCAGAGAGAATAAAGATAGAAATAGGTTCTGCATATCCTTTGGAGCTTGAAGAATCAACCGAGGTATGCGGAAGAGATTTGTCTACGGGTCTTCCTAAATTTCTTACAATTACATCCATAGATGTAAGAGAAGCCATAAAGGACTGTATAGCAGATATTGTGTCTGCAATAAAACTCACATTGGAGGACACTCCTCCTGAGCTTTCGGCAGATATTATGGACAGAGGAATTGTTCTTACAGGCGGAGGTGCGCTCATAAGGGGTCTTGATGTTGTAATCAAAAAGGAGACAGGTATGCCCGTGACTATTGCAGACGAACCGTTATCGAGCGTAGTCTCCGGTGCAGGACTCGTAATAAGTGAAATCGAAACCTTGAGCGATACACTTATAAATTAAGCATTTGCGGATGTTTCAACAATAGTGCTTCGCAAAAACTTAGTGAAAGGATTACTTTGAAATGTATTTTTTTCAAAAGAATAAATATAAGATAATGCTTATTGCTGCTACAGTAATACTCATTGTTTCGTTAATAGTGGGTTCTGCTGTAAGCAGAAAAAAGGCCGGAGGCGCATCCGATGCTTTGGGAATTGTGTTTTCACCTGTCCAGGGATTTTTCTCGGGCATGGGCAACTCCATAAGCGGATTTTTTAATTATCTTTCAAATATGAACAATTATGAAAAAGAAAACGAAACTCTGGCTCAGAGAGTGGCAGTTTTAGAGGATGAACTCAGAAAAACCGACAACCTTAAGGAAGAAAATCAGCGGCTCAGAAAAATGCTTGAGCTTAAGGAAAATGAAAAGGATTATGAAACTGTAGCTGCAGATGTAATTTCTTATGAAATGGACAATTTTTCTAAGTCATATACCGTAAACAAGGGGTTAAAAGACGGAATTACACAAAATTGTGCTGTAATAACTTCGTACGGACTTGTGGGATATGTGTCTCAGGTTGGAAGAAATTGGGCAAAAATAAGTCCTATTGTAGACAGCAAGGTTTCGGTAAGTGCCACTGTACTTAGAGTATCCAATACTGCTATTGTGCAAGGAGACATAAGCCTTATGAAAGACGGACTGTGCAAAATGACCTATGTCTCCAAGGAGTCTGGTATTGAAGTGGGCGACCACATAGAAACATCGGGCGCAGGAGGAATAATTCCTGCCGGTATATACATCGGTAAGGTCACTCAAATCAAAGATGATGTAACAGGTGTCTCAAAAGAGGCAATCATAAAGCCCGGAGTAGACTTTTTGAATTTGAACGAGGTTTTGATAATAAAGAATGTATAAGGTTGGTTTGAGGATATGCTTAATTATGTGTTAACTTATGTTACGCTTGCAGTGTTGTTTGTGTTGCAGACTACACTTGGCATATATATTGACATATTTGGCATAGCGCCCAATATCATATTTGTATTTGCTGTGTGCTATTCCATGTATAATTTTTCAGTAAGGTCTGCTGTGCTTTGCCTTGTTGCAGGTATAATCACAGATTTGTATCAGGGAAGTCATATAGGTATAAATGCACTTTTGTTTATGTATACAGGAATTGCTATTTCAAATTTTGCAGCATCTCTTATAAAGAAAAATTTGTGGACTGTTGCACTTGGCGTTTTGGCAGTTTCCCTGTTGTATCACACAGTAATACTTATAGTTTATTATGTTGCTTTGGGATATAGCGGATTTATGTATCCTTTTTTAACAATAGTTTTGCCAACAGCGGTTTATGACAGTGTGCTTTCTTTTGCAATGGCATTTTGGACACGATGGCTCAGTGAAGACAGAATAAGGGGATTGTAAAATTGAACGAAAGATTAAGAGACAAAAATTTCATAATGTATCTTACGGTAACAATTATGCTTGCGGCAATTTTTATAAAACTCATCGTTTTACAGATAGCCAAAGGTGATGATTATTATAAGCAGTCTATGGACAAGCTTACCAATTCCGTAACAGTATCCGCGCCAAGAGGTGTTATATATGACAGAAACGGTGTTCCGCTTATAACAAACCGAGTGGGGTTTTCCGTTCAGGTTGTATACAGCACAGAACCCAATGACAAAATTAACGATATGCTTTTAAGTGTGATTGATGTTTTGTCCCAAAACGGTGATGATTATGTGGATTCTCTTCCTATATCTAAAGATGATTATTCGTTTACTTTTACCGATGATGACAGAAACACAGCAGAAGAAAAAATCAAAGCTTTCAAGAAAAAATATGACATTCCATCTTCTGCAGACGGCAAAAAGGCACTTGGTGTACTTTCCAAAAGATATGGTCTTGATGACAGATACACAACAGAGGAAATTCGTAAGATAACAGGCATACGATACGAACTTGAAATCCGCGGACTTGCATATGGTGCACCGGTTACCATAGCAAGCGATGTTGGTATGGATACTGTGTCCATACTAAAGGAAAACAGCTCGTACTACACAAATATAAATGTAATTACTTCTCCGTTCAGAAAATATGTTCACGGGTCTCTTGGCGCACATATTTTGGGAAGAGTTGGTGTTATATATCAGGAAGAATATGAGAAATTAAAAGAAAAAAATTACGGTATGAACGATATCATCGGTAAAGAAGGACTCGAAAAATTCCTTGAACCCTACATTAAGGGAACCGATGGCAAGATAAATCGTCAAAGAGATGTGTCCTCCGACAGCTATTCTCCCGATGAAATTGCTGCAATTGCGGGTGATGACGCTATACTCACAATAGATTATGAATTGCAGAATGTTGCCGAAGACGCACTAAAAAACACAATAGAAAACATCAAAACAAAGGGAGCTCTTTCCGATGATAAGGCGGGCGCCGATGCAGGCGGCGGAGCGGTTGTTGTAATTGATGTCAGAAACGGGGAGGTACTTGCAATGGCAAGCTATCCCGATTTCAAGCCCGATAGCTTTGACCAGGATTATGACAAGCTTTTAAAAGACAAGGGAAATCCGCTTTTTAACCGTGCTATAAGCGGTACTTATCCACCCGGTTCTGTATTCAAAATGGTAACGGCTATAGCGGGTCTCGAAGAAGGAGAGATTACTCCGCAGACCACTATAGAAGATAAAGGTCAGTATGAACACTATGGGCAGACATTTAATTGCTGGATATGGTCACAAAGCGGAAAAACACACGGAAGCCAAAATGTGGAGCTTGCAATAGGAAACTCATGCAATTACTTTTTCTACGAAGTGGGCAGGCGTCTTGGAGAAAAGAAAATATATGAGTATGCTGATAAATTCGGACTTGGCAAAAAGACCGGAATAGAAATTGAAGGTGAGTCGTCCGGTATACTTGCAAATGAAAAATATAAAGATGATGTTTTCAATCAGGTATGGTATCCCGGAGATACATTGCAAATGGCAATAGGTCAGTCGTTTAATGTTTTTACACCGCTCCAGATAGTAAATTATATTGCAGCTGTAGCAAACGGTGGAACTCTGTACAGACCTCATCTTACAAAATCCATACGCAGCTCTTTAGATGGGAGTTTGGTCAAAGAGTTCAAACCCGAGATTATAGCCAAGGTTAAAATGAGCAAGAAAACACACGAAGCCATAACCTACGGTATGTATTTGGGAAGCCGTGAGGGAACATCATCGGCAGTATTTGCAGACTTTCCCATAAATGTATGTTCAAAGACAGGTTCTGCACAGGTTAACAAAGGTAGCGCAAACGGAGTGTTTGCTTCATATGCACCATATGAAAACCCGCAGATTGCTGTTGCTGTAGTCATAGAAAATGCCGGCTCAGGTGCAGCACTTGCACCTATCGCACGCAAAATATATGAACAGTATTTTGATATCAACATACCTTACGAAAGCGGTAAGATAAAAAACAAAAACACTTTGATACAATAATGAAAAAAACTAAAAAAAATGTAGCCAAATTGTGAATTTTGTGGTAAAATTATGTTTTGGAGGGTATTATGCCAAAGATCATAGCTTTTACATCCCCCAAAGGCGGAAACGGTGCAACTTTTGTTTGCTCGGGAACTTGGAGGGGACTTTTGGACAGGTCATATAATGTTTTGGCAATGGATATGTGTTTTGAAAGATGCACGCTCGATAGCGCTCTTGGGTATGAGAGCGACTATGTATATACTATGTCCGATGTTGTACAAGAAAATTGCACTTTGGAAGAAGCCATGTCTATGAGTATGGACTCTGGATTTATCCGTTGTGACTACGACATATGTTCTTTTAATACAGACAAGGCTTTTGAAATTGTTAAAAACTCTTCTTTTGATTATATACTTGTAGATTTGACGTCTGCAGATGAAGAAATCATATCAGGAGTTTTAAAACATATCGATATGCTTGTTTATGTAACAGAACCGAATCTTACTTCAGTAAAGCTTTGTTGCCTTTGGTCCGACAAATACGGTTTTGAAAATAGCTTTGTGATTGTCAACAAGATAATTCCTTCATACATTCAAGCCGGAATACATCTTACAATAGACGAAATTATAGATATGACTTCATCCCCGCTTTTAGGACTTGTTCCCTGGAGTCATAAGTCGGAGATTTTGTTAAAACAGGGATTTAAATTCGGCATAGACGACCCATTGCTCACTAAAATATTTGACAATATTGCCAGAAGAATAACGGGTGAGTATGTAAGTGCATACGAATTAAAAAATGTATATGATTGCTTTAAACTCGGAAGAAAGTTTGGTATTAAAAGCGATTGAAATATTAAATTAACGAAGGGAAGGATACAAATTGAATATTGCATTGATAGCTCACGACAAAAAGAAAGAACTAATGGTGCAGTTTTGTATTGCCTACAAGGGAATTTTTGCCAAGCACCATCTTGTTGCCACAGGAACCACCGGCGGACTTATTACTGATGCTACCGGATTAGAGGTACATAAATTCCTTGCAGGTTCTCAGGGAGGAGACCAGCAAATCGGTGCGCGTATTGCATATAACGAAATAGATTTGGTACTTTTCTTCAGGGACCCTCTTACTTCCAAGTCTTATGAACCGGATGTTCTCAATGTTTTGAGACTTTGCGACATACACAACATTCCCGTTGCTACAAATGTTGCTACTGCTGAGGTTCTTATACTGGGTCTTGACAGGGGATATCTTGATTGGAGAGATATTGTAAACCCAAAACCTAAAAAGGATATATAAGTTTTACAAGTATTAAAATATACATGTTATAATAGCATAAGTTTGTAAGCCTTTGTTGACAAAATTATGAAAAAAATGTTATTATGTAATAGATAGTTAAAATATAAAAACGGAGGTGCTTTTCTTTGAAAAAAGTAGCAATAATAATGGGCAGCGACAGCGATTTGCCAGTTGTAGAAAAGGCAATAGATGCGTTAAAGGAGTACGGTATACCATATGAGGTACATGTGTATTCTGCGCACCGCACCCCCGATAAGGTAAGGGATTTTGTGTCATCTGCTGAACATAATGGCTTTGGTGTAATTATAGCGGCGGCAGGTATGGCGGCACATCTTGCCGGAGCAGTTGCGGCAAATACGGTGCTTCCTGTTATTGGTATCCCTGTAAGTTCAAAAAAATTAGACGGTCTTGATGCACTTCTTGCAACAGTACAGATGCCATCGGGTATTCCTGTAGCTACTGTGGCTATAGACGGTGCAAAAAATGCGGCTATCTTGGCTGCACAAATTATAGCGTTAAATGATAGCAATTTGTACGAAAAGCTCAAGGCAGACAGACAGAGTGCGGCACAGACCGTGCTTGAAAAGAATGCAAAGATTGAACAGCAGTTCAATGGATGATAGTTTTTAAATAAGCGGAAAACAATTCCGCTTATTTGTATTTTTATAGTGTAGGTTTTTTCTTTGGACAAACGAAGAAATATAAATAAAAAAACACAGAAAGAGGTAGAGTCAGTTGAAAAGTTACAGTGATAGTTACAAAGCTGCAGGTGTTGATATAACAGCAGGATACCGTGCGGTAGAACTTATGAAGAAACATATTGCACAGACAATGACACAAGGGTCTATGTCCGATATAGGGGGCTTTGGAGGTCTTTTTGAGTTGGATATTACAGGCATGACCAATCCCGTTCTTGTAAGCGGTACAGACGGAGTAGGAACAAAGCTTAAGCTTGCATTTATTATGGACAAGCACGATACAGTAGGTATAGACTGTGTTGCTATGTGTGTAAACGATATTATTTGTTGTGGTGCAAAGCCTCTTTTCTTCCTGGATTATATTGCTTGCGGAAAGAATGTTCCCGAAAAGATTGCAGACATAGTTAAGGGTATAGCAGATGGATGTGTTCAGTCCGGTGCAGCCTTAATTGGCGGTGAAACTGCAGAAATGCCCGGTTTCTATCCCATAGATGAATATGATCTTGCTGGTTTTAGTGTAGGCATAGTAGATAAGAGCAAGGTTCTTAACAACAAAACCATCAAAGAAGGAGATGTAATAATTGCTCTTCCTTCCAGCGGTGTTCACTCCAATGGATTTTCTCTTGTGCGCAAGGTTTTTGATGTAGAGAATGCAGATATCAAAGAACCCGTTGAAGAACTTGGCGGAAAATCAATAGGCGAAACACTCCTTACACCTACAAAGATTTATGTAAAGCCAATGTGTGCTCTCTTTGAAGAAGTTACTGTAAAAGCTGTATCTCACATTACGGGAGGCGGTTTCTATGAAAACATTCCAAGAAGCATTCCCGAAGGCTTTACCGCAAAGATAGACAAGGCATCTGTAAAGATACTTCCTATATTTGATTTAATTGCAAAGAGGGGTAATATACCCGAAAGAGACATGTTCAACACCTTTAATATGGGTGTTGGTATGAGCATTGTTGTAGCTAAAGAAGATGCCGATAAGGCTATAGAAGTACTCAAGGCAAACGGCGAAGATGCTTACATTATCGGTGAAATTGTCGAAGGTGATGAAAGCGTGATATTATGCTAAAGGCAAAGGTTTGTGTGCTTGTCTCAGGCGGAGGTACAAACCTGCAGGCAATTATAGATGCTTGCAAAAGCGGAGTTATAAATTCTGCGGAGGTTTCCGTTGTTGTGGCTTCAAACCCCGATGCATATGCTCTTAAGAGAGCCCAAAACAACAAAATACCTTCAGAAGTTGTACACAAAAAAATGATGCCGTCACAGCAAGCTTTTGAAAAAGCTATAGAAGATATCATAGAAAAGTACGAAATTGATTTTATAGTTCTTGCGGGATTTATGTGCATACTTTCCGAAAACTTTACAAAAAAGTTCCCCGAAAGAATCATAAATGTGCATCCGTCACTTATACCTTCGTTTTGCGGAAAAGGTTTCTATGGACTAAAGGTTCATGAAGCGGCTTTGGAATACGGAGTTAAGGTTACCGGAGCCACAGTTCATTTTGTAAACGAAATTCCCGATGGCGGCAAAATTATAATGCAAAAAAGTGTTGCCGTAGAGGATGGAGACACTCCCGAGATTTTGCAAAAAAGAGTAATGGAACAAGCAGAGTGGATTATACTTCCTCAATCGGTGGAAAAGGTTGCTGCACAAGTGATAAAAAACAAATAAGGAGAAAAGTTATGAGTATATATGACATTAACACAATGGGTACTCTCATTAGGGATAATTCCTATGTGGGCAGAGGAATTGTAATAGGCAAAAGTCAAGATGGCGAAAATGCAGTTTTTGCGTACTTCATAATGGGAAGAAGCGAAAACAGCCGCAATAGAATATTCACCGAAAACGGCGATGATGTAACAATATATCCGTTTGATGCATCGAAAGTGGAAGACCCGTCACTCATTATATATTCACCGGTTCGGAAAATAGGAAGTTCTCTTATTGTAACAAACGGGGACCAAACAGACACAGTTTATGATTTTATAAAAGAAGGAAAGAGCTTTGAACAGGCTCTTGAAACAAGAGAGTTTGAACCCGATGCTCCTAATTTCACCCCAAGAATAAGCGGTATTATGAATTTTGATAATGCTGATTTTTCATACAAAATGAGTATTTTAAAAAGTGCCGACTCCGAAGGAACGCAGTGCAACAGATACACATTTTCATACAAATCACTCTGCGGTCTTGGACATTTTATTCATACATACAACCATGACGGCAATCCGATTCCCACATTTACCGGTGAGCCGGAAAGAGTAGCAATTCCAAATGATATCGATGAGTTTACATCTGATATATGGAACAACCTAAATCAAGACAACAAGATTTCCATTTATGTAAGATATGTTAATCTTAAAGACGGCACTGTAAACAACAGAATGATAAACAAAAATCAAAATTAAGGAGAACTCAAAATGAAGGATTTTGAATTAAAATACGGATGTAATCCAAATCAGAAGCCTGCAAAAATTTTTTTAAATGACGGCGGTGAGCTTCCTATAGAAATATTAAACGGAAAGCCCGGATATATTAACTTCCTTGATGCCTTTAACAGCTGGCAGCTTGTTAAAGAAATAAAAGAGGCATTGGGAATGTGCGCGGCAACTTCATTTAAACATGTAAGCCCTACATCTGCGGCAGTAGGCATCAAAATGGATGAAAAGCTCAAAAAAGCGTGTTTTGTAGATGATATGCCCGAAATTGACGATTCTCCGTTAGCTACTGCATATGCAAGAGCAAGAGGAACAGACAGAATGTCATCCTTTGGCGACTGGATTGCTCTTTCCGACAAGTGTGATGTGGCTACTGCCAAACTTATTGCAAGGGAGGTTTCCGATGGAGTTATAGCTCCTGACTACGATAGTGAAGCACTTGAAATTTTAAAATCCAAGAAGAAGGGTGCATACAATGTAGTTAAGATTAACCCCGATTATATACCTGCACCTGTAGAACACAAAGATGTATATGGCATTACTTTTGAACAGGGCAGAAATAATTACAAGATTGATGAGAGCATACTTGAAAATATCATTACAGACAATAAAGAGCTTCCTTCGGATGCAAAAAGAGATTTAATTATTGCATTGATTACATTAAAATATACTCAGTCAAATTCAGTCTGCTTTGCCAAGGACGGACAGGCAATAGGTGTAGGAGCAGGACAGCAGTCCAGAATTCATTGTACACGGCTTGCAGGTTCGAAAGCAGATAACTGGCATTTAAGACAAAGTGACAAGGTTTTAAACCTTCCTTTCTTAGATACAGTAAAAAGACCGGACAGAGACAACGCTATAGATGTATACATTTCCGATGAGAGCGAAGATTTACTCGCTGACGGACAGTGGCAGAAGCTCTTTAAGACAAAACCCGAGGAATTTACAAAAGAAGAAAAAAGAGCATATCTTGCTACAATAAAAGGTGTGGCGCTTGGCTCCGATGCATTCTTCCCGTTTGGCGATAATATCATAAGGGCAGCAAAGAGTGGTGTCAGCTATGTGGCACAGCCCGGCGGTTCTATTCGCGATGATAATGTAATAGAAGAGTGCAACAAAAGAGGAATAGTGATGGCTATGACCGGTATGAGACTTTTCCATCACTAAAATACAGAAAGGTGTTATATTAAACAAATTACAAAAGCCATATAGTGCTCTAACTGTTATTGAGTGCATTTTTTGAAAGGAACAAGATTTTATGAACATAATGGTTGTTGGCGGCGGAGGAAGAGAACACGCCATAATTAAAAAGATAAAAGAAAGTCCCAAGGCTGATAAAATATATGCACTTCCGGGAAACGGAGGTATTGCCGGGGATGCTGAGTGTATAAACATCGGTGCCAAAGATATTGATGCAATAGTAGAATTTGCAATGAGCAATCCCATAGACTTTGCAATTGTTGCTCCCGATGATCCGTTGGTGCTGGGCTTAGTGGACGCTCTTAATGCAATTGGCATCAAGTGCTTTGGTCCCAGGGCAAATGCCGCTATCATTGAGGGCAGCAAGGTATTTTCCAAAAACCTCATGAAGAAGTACGGCATACCTACAGCAGAGTACGAAGTATTTACCGATATGAATTTGGCACTTTCTTACCTTGATACAGCAACAGTTCCTGTGGTTGTAAAGGCGGACGGACTTGCTTTGGGCAAGGGCGTTATAATTGCTATGACACGAGACGAAGCAAAGTCTGCAGTTAAGTCTATGATGCAGGACAAAATTTTTGGCGAAAGCGGAAGTCAGGTTGTCATAGAAGAATTTTTGACAGGACCGGAAGTGTCAGTATTAAGTTTTACAGATGGCAAAACAATGGTGCCTATGGTATCTTCTATGGACCACAAACGGGCAAAAGATAATGACGAAGGCTTAAACACAGGCGGTATGGGCACAATTGCTCCCAATCCGTATTATACCAAAGAGGTAGCCGCACAGTGTATGGAAGAAATCTTTATTCCTACAATGGAAGCTATGAACAAAGAGGGCAGAAGCTTTAAGGGTTGTCTGTACTTTGGACTTATGCTTACACCCAAGGGACCAAAGGTTATAGAATACAACTGTCGTTTCGGCGACCCTGAAACACAGGTTGTACTTCCGCTGCTTGAAAGCGACCTTTTGGATATTATGATAAAGGTTGCCGATGGTACACTTTCGGACACAGATGTAAAATTTAAAGACGAATGTGCTTGCTGTGTTGTAATGGCATCCAATGGATATCCTCAAAAATATGATTCGGGTTTTGAAATCAAGATGCCAAAAGACAAAAATATATATGTTGCAGGAGCAAAACTTTCAGACGGAAAGCTACTTACTGCGGGAGGAAGAGTTCTTGGTGTTACCGAGACAGCTCCTACTCTTAAACAGGCAATAGATAAGGCCTATGCTACGGTTAAAACCGTAAGTTTTGATAATTCCTATTACCGCAGCGATATAGGAAAAAGAGCATTGGAGGGAATTGAGTAATGGTATACAGAGTATATGTAGAAAAGAAAAAACATCTGGCTCACGAAGCCAACTCGCTTAAAAATGATATTAAGAGTTTCCTCAGCATCAAGGGCATAGAAGATGTAAGAATTATAAACCGTTATGATGTGGAAAATATCACTTTGGAGCTTTTTGAAAGCTGTAAAAATACAGTGTTCTCAGAACCGCAGCTTGACGATGTTTATGATATGTACAATGCAGAAGGTGCCGCAAAGGTTTTTGCAGTAGAGTATCTTCCCGGACAGTTTGACCAGAGAGCAAATTCGGCAGCTGAGTGTATTCAGCTTATATCTCAGGGAGAAAGACCTCTTGTTAAAACTGCAAAAGTTTATATATTAAAAGGTACACTTTCACAAGATGAAATAAAAGAAATAAAAAAATATGTTATAAATCCTGTCGAAGCAAGAGAAGCCTCTTTGGAGGAGTATAACACACTTGTTATGAATTATGATGTTCCCACACAGGTAAAAGTTCTTGATGGTTTCATTGAACTTGACAAGGCGGGACTTGAGGCATTTTTAAAGGAAAATGCGCTTGCAATGGATTTAGACGACCTTACTTTCTGTCAGAAGTACTTTGTTTCTGAAAAAAGAGACCCTACAATTACAGAAATAAAGATGATAGATACCTATTGGTCTGACCATTGCCGTCATACTACCTTCCTTACAACCATTGACTCTGCAAAGATAGAGGACGAAACCGTTAAGGCGGCGTATGACGAATATCTTTGTGTAAGAGATTCACTTGGCAGAACAAAACCAATCAATCTTATGGATATTGCTACTATTGCAGTTAAGCATTTAAGGAAATCCGGAAAACTGGACAAGCTTGATGAATCCGAAGAAATAAATGCCTGCACAGTTAAGATTGATGTGGAAATGGATGGAAAGCCTGAAAAATGGCTTCTTCTCTTTAAAAATGAAACACACAACCATCCCACGGAAATCGAACCCTTCGGTGGTGCGGCTACTTGTATAGGCGGTGCTATTCGTGACCCGCTTTCCGGTCGTTCCTATGTTTATGCGGCTATGCGTGTTACCGGTGCGGCAGATCCCACAAAGCCTGTTTTAGAAACAATGGAGGGCAAGCTTCCTCAGCGAAAGATTGTTACTACTGCGGCAAACGGCTATTCTTCGTACGGCAATCAGATTGGTCTTGCAACAGGAGTTGTAGATGAAATATATCACGATGGTTATGTAGCAAAGAGAATGGAAATCCGTGCGGTTATTGCAGCAGCTCCCGCAGAAAATGTACGCCGTGAGCGTCCTGCACCCGGAGACATCATCATTCTTCTTGGAGGAAGAACAGGCCGTGATGGTTGTGGCGGTGCTACAGGTTCTTCCAAGTCACACACACTCGAATCACTGGAAAGCTGTGGAGCAGAGGTGCAAAAGGGCAATGCCCCGGAAGAGAGAAAACTGCAGAGACTTTTCAGAAATCCAACAGCATCAAAACTCATTAAGCGTTGTAATGATTTTGGTGCAGGCGGTGTTTCTGTTGCAATAGGTGAACTTGCAGACGGTCTTGTGGTAGACCTCAATGCAGTACCCAAAAAGTATGAAGGTCTTGACGGTACAGAGCTTGCTATTTCCGAATCTCAGGAAAGAATGGCCGTTGTTGTGGAGGACAAGGATGCAGATAAATTCATAGAACTTGCAAACAGTGAAAACTTAGAGGCTACCAAGGTTGCTGTTGTGCAGGAAAATCCTTATTTTGTAATGCATTGGAACGGCAACAAAATTGTTAACCTTTCCAGAGAGTTCTTAAATTCCAATGGTGCACAAAAGCATATAAATGTGGAAATTCCCAAGGCACAATCTTTTGACAAAGAAATACAAGGCACATTTGTTGAAAATCTCAAATCTCTTGCAGGCGACCTCAATGTATGCTCAAAGAGAGGACTTTCAGAGAGATTTGACTCTACAATTGGCAAAGGTACTGTGCTTATGCCATTTGGCGGAAAATTCCAAAGAACACCTATTCAGGCTATGGTAAACAAGATTTCCTCAGAGAACAAATCTACAGATGACTGTTCTGTAATGAGTTGGGGATACAACCCGTTTATTACAGAAAAGAGTCCGTTCCACGGTGCTTATCTGGCCGTTGTAGAATCTATATGTAAGCTTGTAACAACAGGTGCTTCTTTTGAGGATGTATACCTCACATTCCAGGAATACTTTGAAAAACCAAAAGCTGACCCTACAAGATGGGGCAAACCCGCAGCTGCACTTCTTGGTGCATTCAAGGCACAGATGGAATATGAAATAGGTTCTATCGGTGGAAAAGACTCCATGAGCGGTTCTTTTGAAAATATAGATGTTCCGCCTACATTGGTATCATTTGCTGTAACTACCGACAAAATTAAAAATATAGTAACCAATGAATTCAAAAATGAAGGCAACAGAGTATATCTTATTAAACCGGATTATAATTCAAACGGTCTTCCCAATGCAAAATCTCTTAGAGAAGTATTCAAAAGGGTGACCGAACTTTGCAGAAAAGGTATAGCTCTTTCTGTATATACACCCACCTACGGCGGTGTGGCAGAAGCAGTCATCAAGATGGCTATGGGTAACGGTTTTGGCTTTGCCTTTGAAACCGGTCTTTCTATGCAGGAAATCTTTGGATACAACTATGGTTCGTTTGTAATTGAATCTGCTGAAGAAATTGATGATGCAATTCTTCTTGGTAAAGTTACCGATAAACTCTTTACTTACGGCTCGGAAGAAATCTGCAAGTGTGAAATCAACGAAATATATGAAACAAAGCTGGAAAAGGTGTATAAGTGCAACGATGTGGAAACAGATAAAAGACAGGCACCCGCATTTGATTTTGTGGCTTCCGAAAGAAAGTTTCCTGCAATCAAGATTGCAAAACCAAAAGTGCTTATACCTGTATTTCCCGGTACCAACTGCGAATATGATACCGCTACAGCTATGAACTTGGCAGGTGCTAAAAGCAATATTTTTGTTATAAGAAACTTAAGTCCGCAGGCCATTACAGAATCTGTAGATAACTTTGCCAAGGCTATAAGAGAAAGTCAGGTAATATTTATTCCCGGAGGATTTTCGGGCGGAGACGAGCCTGATGGTTCTGCAAAGCTTATTACTGCATTCTTCCGAAACGATGCTATTAAAGAAGCAGTAACAGATCTTCTTGAAAACCGTGATGGTCTTATGTGCGGTATTTGTAACGGATTCCAGGCACTTATCAAGCTTGGTCTTGTGCCATACGGAAAAATCATAGATACCGATGAGAATTGCCCCACACTTACATTTAATACCATAGGTCGCCATCAGTCAAAGATTGTAAGAACCAGAATTGCATCAAATAAATCTCCTTGGCTTGCAAATACAAATCCCGGAGAAGTGTATAATGTTCCTATTTCTCATGGCGAAGGCAGATTCCTTGCAAGTGAAGAGCTTATAAAACAACTTGCCAAAAACGGTCAGATTGCAACTCAATATGCAGACCTTAACGGTAATCCAACCTATGATATTCAGTATAACCCCAACGGATCCATACTTGCAGTGGAAGGTATTACATCTCCCGATGGCAGAGTATTTGGTAAGATGGGACACACCGAAAGGTACACAAGCGGTCTGTATAAGAATGTAGAAGGCAATTACGATATGGGTATATTTGATGCCTGTGTAAAATACTTTAAATAATTTATAATGCACAAAAAAAGCAGTTACCTCTTAATGAGGTAACTGCTTAATTTTATGATTATTTTTAGATAATTCCAAGGAATTTAAGTACAAAGTAAAGTACAAAAAGAGCAGTGGAAATCCACATTACAGGTTTAATATCTTTAATTTTGCCTATAAAAATCTTCAAGATAACCCAGGTAAGCATACCAAACATAATACCATTTGCAATGGAGTATGTAAGAGGCATAAATGTCACTGCAATAAAAGCACTTATTGTGTCTGCAGCATCACTGTCAAAGTCTATATTTTTAACAGCACTGAACATAAGCAATCCTACAAAAATCATAGCGGGTGTTGTAGCAAACGAGGGAATTGCAGTAAATACAGGTGCAAGAACAAGCGCAATTATAAACATAACTGCGGTTGTAAGAGCTGTAAGACCTGTTCTTCCGCCTGCAGAAACGCCTGCACTGGATTCCACATAGCTTGTCACTGTAGATGTACCAAGACAAGCACCTGCAACAGTACCTACGGCATCTGCAAGAAGAGCACCTTTAGCATTGGGGAGTTCGCCTTTTTCGTTTAAGAGGTTACCTTTGGAAGCAACACCAATAAGAGTACCTACAGTATCAAAGATATCTGTAAAGAGGAATGTAAACATGATTACAAGGAATGTAGAAACATTCTTTGCAATATAACCAAAATCAAAGGCAAACATTTTGGGAGCTTCAAGAGACCAACCGTTAAATGCGGGTATTACTGAAAATACTCCGTTTGCGGGATCAGGAACATACCAACCTGCAAGCTCAGAAATAATGCCGAGAATCCATGTGGCAAGAATACCAAGAAGGATACTTCCGGGAACTTTGTAGTGGTGTAATACACCTATTATCAACAATCCAACAAGTGATAGTACAAACGGGGGAGCATTAAATGCACCAATATTGACTGTTGTAGCAGGGTCTGCAACAACAATTCCCGAGCCTATCATAGCAATGATTGTTATAAACAAACCGATGCCTGCTGTAATACCATACTTAAGGTTTGCAGGAATTTGATTTACAAGAGCTTCTCTGAAGTTGCAGAAAGAAAGAATTATAAAGATGATACCTTCTACAAATACTGCGGTGAGAGCTACCTGATATGAACATCCCAAAGCACCGCATACAGTATATGCAAAGAATGCGTTGAGACCCATGCCGGAAGCAAGAGCAACCGGGTAGTTGGCAAAAAATGCCATACAAAGTGTTGCAAGGGCTGCAGAAATTGCAGTTGCTGTAAATATAGCACCGGGGGTGGTACCCTCAATTCCGCCAAGGTAATTGGGGTTAACTGCAAGTATGTAAGCCATTGCAAGGAAAGTTGTGATACCGGCAATAATTTCGGTCTTCACATTGGTTCCGTTCTGTTTAAGCTTAAACAGTTTTTCCATTTTCTTAAACCTCCAAAAATTATATTTGGGTAAAAATACCACAACTCAATTTTATCACATTATTGTGCATTTGTAAACAAATTTTAAACAAAAAGGGACAAAAAAAGTAAAAAATGTACAAAATGCACAGTAATAATACATTTTATCCGGTTGACAAAACAGAGGTTTTATATTATCATAGTAATTAGGTAAAAATAATAATTTTTAAATGGGGAGATGTTGTATTGACCAGAGAATTTATTGATATACACTCTCATATTTTACCTTCTGTAGATGATGGTTGTACGAGTATCGAACAGTCAGTCAACATTATAAAACAAATGAGTAAGTTGGGTGTTACAGATCTGTTCCTTACACCTCATTACTGTAGGAGGAGAAAACACATCACAGATATCGAGGACATAAAAAACGCTTATAATCTTTTATGTTTGAGTGTCTCAAAAGAAAATATCAATATAAGACTTCATCTTGGTACAGAAATGGAATATTCTCAGGATGGAGCCAGATACATAAAAGAGGGCAGGGTAAGTACCCTCGCGGGTTCAAGGTATATATTGATAGAATTTCCTCCATATGTAAGTAAGAACACTGTCTTGTATTCGATTCGCCAAATATATTCTTTGGGATTAGTTCCTGTTATTGCCCATATTGAAAGATATAAGTCAGTAATAAAAGATATCGAATTCGTATCAAAGCTAAGGCATACAGGAGCACTTGTGCAAGTTAATATCCGTTCAATAACTAAGTTTAATTTAAAAATAAGAAAGTTTCTAAAGAGGGCGGTATCTTTAAGATACATAGATTTTCTTGCTGGTGATGTTCATACCTTTCCGCTTGGGGAGAAAGAAATGGATAAATGTGCACAATTCATAATAAAGTATTCTAATAAGGAATATTTACATAGTTTGCTTAGTAGCAACGCAAAAAATACTATATTAAGGTAGGAGTTAACAATGGAAAACGAAAGAACAAATGAAATCAATATTATGGATATAATTTTTATTTTAAAGAAAAATTTTATTGCCATAATTTCAGCGGCGGTAGTTATGGCTATCATTGCATATGTATACACTGTTACTATGGTTGTCCCCATGTATCGTTCTACAACACAAATTCTAATCAAAGCGCTTACCGAAGATGCTATGACGGTTTATTCGGATTCATCTTCAAGACTTATGCTTGTAAACAACAGTATTGAGGTACTTGGTGGAACAGAGGTAATGGGAGCGATTGTGGATGATCTTGAATTGGATATGACTCCCGAACAGCTCCAGTCATGTGTGTCAATTTCTTCTCCGGAGGACACACAGGTGTTAAAGTTTTCTGTAACTCATCCGGATGCAGAGACCGCCAAAAAAATAGCAAGCCAAATGGTAATTGAGGCGGAGGATGTTCTTGCAGAAGATGTGGGTGTTGCGGCACTAAGTGTTATACAAGAAGCCAAAACTCCAAACGCACCAATATCGCCAAATCCTGTAAAAAATACAGTTATGGGAGGTTTTCTCGGTGCTTTTGCAGCAGCTGCACTTGTAGTTCTTATAAGATTTATAAACAATAAAATATATTCTTCCGATGATGTAGAGAGGGTTCTTGGACTTACAGTTCTTTCTTCTATTCCGGAAATAACAGACAACACAACTGTTTATCAGGAAAACAGCATTTCGGAAAACAATACTATATAATTGGAGGAATACATAATGCAGACTACAGTTAATGTAAAACATATTAAGAGCAAATCATTCATTGAGAGTGAGTCATTTAAAAAGCTCAGAACGAATATACAATTTAGCGGAAAGAACATAAGAACAATCGCTTTTACAAGCACATATCCTGCTGAAGGCAAAAGTGAGGTTGCATTCAGAATTGCCTACTCTATTGCAGAAATGGGTAAGAAGACTGTTTTTGTGGACTCTGACTTGCGCAATTCCACCTTTATGGGAAGAATGCTTGAAGAACACACAGGCGAAATCAAAGGCTTGGTACACTACCTTGTTGGTGAAAATACATTGGATGAAATCATAGTAAAAACACAAAATCCCAATTTTGACTTTATATCTATAGGAGCATATCCTCCCAATCCCAGTGAGCTTCTTGCACAGGAAGGATATGGAGAGCTTATTGGAGAGCTTAAGGAAATGTACGATTATGTAATTATCGATACACCTCCTGCGGGTTATGTTGTTGACGGAGTTCTTGCTTCGGCAGCAGCAGATGGTGTTGTATATCTCATATCATCGGGCAATGTAAGAGCTAAAGATGCCAAGGCAACTGTAGACGCACTAAACAAAGCAGGATGCAAGCTTATAGGAACAGTTCTCAATAAATGCAATAAAAAGACAGGTTCATCATACGGAAACACCTATTCTCATTATAGCTATAGCTATGGCTATGGTTATGGTTATTCAAGAGGATTTATCGAAAATAATAAAAAGAAAGGCATCAGAAAATTATTTTCAAAGAAAAACGACAAATAGAGGTGTACTATGAAAACCGTAATGCTTGTTTTTGGTACAAGACCGGAAGCTATAAAAATGTGCCCTCTTGTAAATGAATTAAAAAAGAGGGATACAATAAGGACAGTAGTGTGTGTTACCGGACAGCATCGGGAGATGCTTACACAGGTTTTAGATGTATTCAATGTCGTTCCCGACTATGACCTTTGTATTATGAAGCAAAAGCAGACGCTTTTTGATATAACTACTTTGATTTTAGAAAGAATAAAAACTGTACTTGAAAAAGAAAAACCGGATGTTGTTCTTGTACATGGCGATACTTCTACAACTTTTGTAACAGCACTTGCATGTTTTTATATGCAAATTCCTGTAGGGCATGTTGAAGCCGGATTAAGAACCTACAATATCTATTCTCCGTATCCCGAAGAATTTAATCGTCAGGCAGTAAGTATCATATCAAAGTACAATTTTGCACCCACAAGGCTTTCCAAAGATAATCTTATAAGAGAGGGAAAGAGTGAGGACAGTGTATATATTACCGGCAATACAGCTATAGATGCTCTTAAAACTACAGTGCGAGACGATTATACTCATCCTGAACTCAAGTGGGCGGAAGGAAGCAGACTTATTGTAATTACTGCACATAGAAGAGAAAATCTTGGTGAGCCAATGCATCGTATGTTTCGGGCAATACGAAGAATTATGGACGAACATCCTGATGTCAAAGCAATATATCCTATACATATGAATCCTGTGGTTCGTGAAGCTGCCGAAAAGGAACTTGGCGGATGCGACAGAATTCATATCATAGAACCTCTAGAAGTTTTGGATTTTCATAATTTCCTGTCAAGAAGTTATATGATACTTACCGACAGCGGAGGCATTCAGGAAGAGGCTCCGTCCTTGGGCAAACCTGTTCTTGTAATGAGAGATACTACAGAGCGTCCCGAAGGACTTGAAGCAGGAACTTTAAAGCTTGTAGGAACGGATGAAGATACCATATACAAAAACTTCAAAGAACTCTTGGAAAATAAAGATGCATATAAGGAAATGTCCAATGCATCCAATCCGTATGGAGATGGTTTTGCAAGTAAACGAATTGCGGATATTTTGGAGGGAAAGTCTATATAATGCCCAATAATGCAATACTTGCACTGAGAAAGTGTACAAAAAAAGTACTTATAACAAGAATACTTATTGTTTTGCTTATTGTTTTTAACTTTTCTTTTATATGGCATAATTCTGCTAAAGTAAGCAAAGATTCCAATGCAGTAAGCAAAAACATATCTCAGGATATAGCGGAAAAGGTTGTAAATGATTTCGAAAATCTTTCCAAACCTACTCAGCAAAAACACATCAACAAAATAAATATCAAGATAAGGTCCTTGGGACATTTTACAGAATTTATACCATTAGGGCTTTTATTTTTCCTGCTGATGATGAATATTTTTATCATAGCTGAACACAAAAGGGCATTATCAATATTTATTTGCATTGTTTTTTCGCTTTTGTTGTCTTTTATTTGTGCTTTAACCGATGAAACACATCAGCTTTTTGTAAAAGGGAGAAGTTTTCAGTTAATAGACATCTTTCTTGACACTCTTGGAGCATTTGTAGGATGTGTTGTTGGTTTAGTTGCATTATTTTTTATCAGAGACAAATCAAACTATTAAAAATGAGGTGTGAAAAAATCACACCTCATTTTCTATTATTGTATTGTTATTACAATATCTTCTTTATTAACCTTTTCGCCGGATTGTACAACATCGATGTTTTCAAATTCATCGCTGTTGCATATTGACATACATATAGTGGGGTCGTAACCCTCATACACTATTTTATCAAGTTCAAATGAAATGAGCTTATCACCTTTCCTTACTTTTGCTCCTTTTTGAGTATGCGCTGTAAAGAATTTTCCTTTGAGCTTTACGGTGTCTATACCTATATGAAGCAGTATTTCTGCACCGTTTTCACTTTTTAGAGTTATTGCGTGGAGAGTATCGGTAACATCTTCAATTATAGCGTCACACGGCGCTGTAAGCTCTCCGTTTTCAGGAAGTATTGCAATACCTTTTCCAAGAGCTCCGCTTGCAAATACATCATCTTTTACATCGTTTAACAATACAGTCTTTCCGCTTGCAAATGCATATAAGCTTTCTTTGGCACTTGTTATGCTATCATCTGGCAAAATACCTTGTTCAAGTAATTCTTCAACCTCGGATTTAATTACAGATACAGTTGGTCCGTAAACAACCTGAATTCCGTTTCCTTTTACGATTACTCCAGATGCCCCTGTTGATTGCAATACATCTTTGGAAACTCGTGCAGAATCCTTTACTGTTACCCTGAGTCGTGTGGCACAACAATCGAGGTCGGTTATGTTTGAAACTCCACCAAGGCCCGAAATGATGCTTATAGCTCTTTTTTGAGAAGTACTTTTGGATTTGTTTTTCATATCTTTTCTTGTATAGAGTTTTACATCTTTATTGTCATCTCGGCCGGGAGTTTTAAGGTCAAGCTTTGTAATCATCACTTTGAAGATTATATAGTATATCGCAAAGTATATTACACCCACAACGATTATCCAGTACCATCTTGTTTTTGCAGTTCCCTGAAGGACACCAAATAATATCAGGTCTATTATACCTCCTGAAAATGTCATTCCTACACCTACACCGAGTATGTGCATAAGCATATAGCTAAGGCCTGCAAGAATGCAGTGTACCACATACATAATTGGTGCCACAAAGAGGAAGGTGAATTCAATAGGTTCGGTAATTCCTGTTATCATTGCTGTAAGTGCTGCTGAAAACAGAAGACCCCCTACAACTTTTTTCTTTTCCGGTTTGGCACAACGGTACATAGCAAGGGCGGCCCCGGGAAGACCAAATATCATAAATGGAAATTTTCCGGACATAAATCTTGTTGCAGACACAGAGAAAACCTTGGTGCTTTTTGATGCAAGTTCAGCAAAGAAAATGTTTTGTGCTCCGCTTACAACTGCGCCGTCAATTATGGCGGTTCCACCCACACCTGTCTGCCAGAAGGGCATGTAGAATACATGATGCAGACCAAACGGTATAAGTGCTCGTTCTATAATTCCGTATATCCATGTTCCTGCATAGCCGGATTTTAATACCAGATTTCCCAGTGAAGAAATTCCCATCTGAACAATTGGCCACAAATAGAACATAATTGCACCAACTATGAGGTAAACAACAGCACTTATTATAGGTACAAATTTAGTTCCCTCAAAGAATGAAAGTACAGGCGTTAGTTGTATTTTGTAAAACCGGTTATGAAGCGCGGCTACGCCAAGACCTACAATTATACCTCCAAACACACCCATTTGCAAGGTTGTAATACCAAGTACACTTGCTGTAGAGTTTGCCTGCATTGCTTCTACACCGCCATTGGCTGTAATGAGTGCGCTTATAGCTGTGTTCATTATAAGGTAGGCAATAACAGAAGAAAGTGCAGCAACAGCTTTTTCATTTTTTGCCATGCCGATTGCAACACCTATGGCAAAAAGGAGAGCAAGGTTATCAAACACAACGCTTCCGGCTTTTGACATTATATCAAATATGGTATAAAGCAATCCGCCGGAATATATTATTTGGGTCAATCTGTATGTTTCGAGCATTGTTTCGTTAGTAAAAGAACTACCTATGCCAAGCAAAAGTCCGGCTATA
The DNA here is from genome assembly GCA_045637145.1 of Clostridia bacterium. GTDB lineage: Bacteria > Bacillota > Clostridia > UMGS1810 > UMGS1810 > RGIG8748. The sequence goes on from JAZTYV010000006.1 coordinate 95,866, forward strand.
GGAAGCAAAGCAATCGGCAGCATGAATGAACGCCCGATTCTTTGCAATACACCGAAAATTTTATCTTTCATAAATTTTCCTCCCGTATAAAAGTTTTTCACAGAGGTATTATTTACGCAAAAAATAAATTTAATTCAAAATTATTACTTCTGATTTTTTTGATATATTTCGACATTTTGTTCAATAATATATTTGGTGATAAAAATGAGTAAAAAAGTCGAAAAAAATAAAATTGACAAAAATGAAATCGGAGCAGTTTCCTTCCCCATAAACCCAATGGAGCCAAGCGAAACACGATTGTTCCCCGATGATTACAGCTCCGGTGCAGCATCTGCTACAGAATGTACAGGTCTTGTGCAGATAGCACCTGCAGAAGATGATATTATGGAAGCATATGAGCAAATTTACAGTTACAGACAGTCAGAACCAATTATATACAAGGAGTAAAAAAGATAGATGTTCATATGAAAGACGGGACAACCATCTGCCAAACAAGGCAGATGGTTTGTTTTTATTAAAAAAGATAGATATATTACAAATAACATTACATTTTTTTAAGATGTCTTTACTTTACAAATGCGAAATGTTATAATTCTAATATACAACAAACCATATGGAGTGATTTAATATGAAGATACTCATAAAAAATGCATATATATTCGGACACGGAAAGAGAGATATATTGACCGATGGCGATGTAATATCTCAAATAAGAGAGTGTATTGATGAAACGGCAGATGCTGTATATGATTTTGAAGGTAAATATGTTTTCCCCGGTTTTATAGATGTTCATGTCCATCTTCGTGAGCCGGGATTTGAATACAAAGAAACAATTGCCACAGGTACCAAAGCAGCTGCAAGGGGAGGATATACAGCAGTATGTTCTATGCCGAATTTAAATCCTGTTCCTGATTGTATGGCAAACTTAAGAGAGCAACTTGATATAATTAAAAAAGATGCTGTTATAAATGTCATTCCTTTTGCATCTCTGACCAGTGGACAAAAAGGTGAGAGAATTTCGGACATGGAGGCCATGTCAAAGTTTGTCTGCGGATTTTCAGATGACGGTAAAGGTGTTCAGGATGAAGACATGATGCGCCTTTGTATGATTAAGGTGCGAAATTTAAACAAGATTATATCTGCACATTGTGAAGATGAGTCACTTCTTTGCGGAGGATATATTCATGATGGGGAATATGCCAGAATAAATAATCACAAGGGCATATGCTCAAAAAGCGAGTGGGGACCTATTAAACGCGACATAGAACTTTTAAAGGAGACCAAGGCAAGCTATCATGTTTGTCATGTTTCTGCAAAAGAAAGCATAGAGCTCATACGAGGTGCCAAGAAGGACGGCATAGACATCACATGTGAAACAGCACCTCATTATCTTGTATTCGATGATATGGATTTAAAAGATGACGGCGGATTTAAGATGAATCCACCCATAAGAAGCATACAAGACAGAGAGGCGTTGATTTCTGCTGTAAAGGACGGTACTGTAGATATGATTGCCACAGACCATGCCCCTCACAGTAAGGAAGAAAAATCACATGGTCTTAAGAGTTTAAACGGTATTGTGGGTATAGAAACAGCATTTGCAGTAATGTATACCGAACTTGTAAAAAAAGGAGTAATAACTCTTGACAGACTCATAGAACTTATGAGTATAAATCCTTCCAAGCGTTTTGGTATAGAAAGTGAACTGAAGGTTGGAGCAAAAGCTAATTTTACTGTATTTAACCTTGATGATAAATATGTTATAAATCCTCAGGAGTTTCTTTCTATGGGCAAGAGTACGCCGTTTAGCGGAAGAGAAGTTTATGGAAGATGTTTGCTTACTGTATGTCGAGGCAATATAGCATACGAACAGTAGAGTATAAATTTGGGTGATAATATGGAAATCAAAATGAAGGACAAGACCACAGCACATATATACAAAGCAGAGCATTTTGACCTTACTCATACCTTTATGTGCGGTCAATGCTTCAGATGGTATGCCAATGAAGATAACACATATACCGGTATAGCATTTGGAAGAGCAGTAACATTGAAACTTCAGGGTGACACAATAATCATATATAATACTACAGAAGAAGATGTAAAAAGCATATGGATAGACTATCTTGATTTAAACAGAGATTATTCACAGATTAAGAATATGTATATAAATGATAAATATCTGTCAAGGGCAATTGAGTTTGGTTACGGAATACACATTTTAAATCAGGACATTTTTGAATGTCTTATATCGTTTATTATTTCTACACAAAATCAAATACCCCGTATCAAAAAGATAGTGGCCACTCTTAGTGAAATGTACGGCAAGCCATGCAAAATAGGAGATAAGAAGCTGTACACCTTTCCTACGGCAGAAGATATGAAAGGTGTAAAAACACAAGACTTAATTCCTTTAAAGGCAGGTTACAGAGCTGAGTATATTGTAGATGCAGTTGAAAAGGTTTTAAGTGGCGAAGTGGATTTAAATAGTATAAAGGAGCTTTCTTATGCGGATGCAAAAAAAGAGCTTATGAAGATAAAGGGTGTAGGTCCCAAAGTGGCAGATTGTGTCCTTTTGTTTTCAGGAAAAAAAAGCGAGGCATTTCCTGTGGATGTGTGGGTAAAGAGAACCATGCGCACTTTGTATATGGACGAAAAAGCTACCAACAGACAAATTGAAGAAAAAGCGGCACAGCTTTTTGGCAAGTATGCCGGATTTGCTCAACAATATTTGTTTTATTACGCCAGAGAAAATGGCGGTATTGCTGTATAGTGTTTTTGAATAGTTAAGAAAAGAAAAAACACACGGTTACAATATAACCGTGTGTTTTTATTTACATATCTACTCTGTGAATTATATTTTTAGGACAGGCTTCTACGCAAGCACCGCATACAGTGCATTTATCATAATCAATGTGAGCAATATTATTTTCTACAGTTATTGCGCCTGATTCACAAGCTTTTTCGCATTTCTTACATCCTATACAGCCTGAAGAACAGTATTTCATAACGAGGGCGCCTTTATCTGTGGAATTGCAAGCTACATATATAGGGTCTTTTACGGGAGCCAGTTCAATTATATTTTTGGGACAGGCATCTGTGCACCTTCCACATCCCGTACATTTACCTTGGTTTATAGAAGCAATACCATCTACTATTGTAATTGCATCAAATTCACATGCGGCAACACAGCTTCCCAGTCCCATACATCCAAATTCACAGGATTTAGGACCGCCTGCAAGTTGCATAGCAGTAAAACAGTCGTTAATGCCTGTAAAGTCATATTTGGGTTTGCAGGCTTGAGAAGTTCCTGCACATTTTAACCTTGCAGATTTTTTAATTACTTTGCCTGCTTTCACACCCATAATAGCGCAGATTTCTTCGTTTTTTTCTTCGGTAATAAGGTTACACTTTGTACAAGTCTCACCGTTTAACACTATGGCCTCTGCCAGTGCAGAACATCCCGTGTATCCGCATCCGCCGCAGTTGGCACCAGGAAGATACTCACATATCTGGTCTATTCTTTCATCTCTATCCACCTTAAACACAATTGATGCAAAGGCAAGAAGAGCGCCAAAAAACAGACCGATTGCACCTATGCAAAGTGCAGGAATCAATATATTCATTTTCTGTCACCCTCCTTTAAAAGCTAAGTCCCTGGAATCCAAGGAATGCCATTGCTATAAGTCCTGCTGTAATGAGAGCTATGGGGAACCCCTGAAGATGCTTGGGTATGTCAGCGGTTTCAAGCCTTTCGCGTACACCTGCAAAAAGAACTATTGCAAGGGTGAAACCTAAAGCTGCACAAAACGCAAACCATACGGACCCTATAAAGCTATAGCCTCTTTCAATGTTGAGCAAAGTTACACCGAGTACGGCACAGTTGGTAGTAATAAGCGGAAGATAGATACCCAGTGAGTTGTAAAGAGCAGGTACTGTTTTTGCCACAAACATTTCAACAAACTGAACCAATGCGGCAATAAGCAGTATAAAAGACAATGTTTGCAAATATTCTACATTCAATGGAACAAGTATCAAATGATATACTATATGAGTAAGTGCTGATGCAAGAACCATAACAAAGGTTACAGCCATACCCATGCCAAACGCCGTATTGGTTTTCTTTGAAACACCAAGGAAGGGGCAGATACCGTAGAATTTAACAAGTACAAAGTTTTCCACAAGGATGGCAAGAACGGCCAATTCAAGTAAATTTTCCATTATTTATTGCCCCCTTTCTTTGACTTTATCACATTTAGTACTGCAAGAATGGTACCGAGTACAATGAATGCTCCGGGAGGTAGAATAAACATAATTGCAGGTTCATATATACCTTCTAAAATTTTTATTCCGAGTATAGAGCCGGCACCAAGAATTTCTCTTACTGCTCCCAGAACACTTAGCCCCAAGGTAAATCCAAGTCCCATACCAAGTCCGTCAAATGCAGATGGAATAGGTTTGTTTTTTGAAGCAAAACTCTCAGCTCTTGCAAGAATTATACAGTTAACAACTATAAGTGGTATAAAGAGCCCCAATGATGCTGAAAGAGAGGGGATATATGCTTTAAGCAGCATTTCTATAACACTTACAAAGGTTGCAATAATTACTATATATGATGCAATTCTTATCTTTGACGGTACAATTTTACGCACCAGAGATATTACAAAATTTGAGCATATAAGTACAAATGTAGCAGACAGACCCATACCAATTGCATTTATAAGCGAGGTTGTTATAGCCAAAGTAGGGCACATACCGAGAAGCTGAATAAATGTTGGGTTTTCGTCTATAAGACCTGTCTTTAGAACTTTTGTATTAGATACTTTGTCAGACATTTATTTAGCCTCCGTTTCTTTTAGTAATTTAGCAGCTTTGATGGCATTATTTACACCTTCTGTTACAGCTTTAGAAGTAAGAGTGGCTCCGCTTATTGTGTTTATTTCATCGTCCTTGGCATTTCCGGTTTTAACTACAGATAACTCACTGTTTTTACCTTTAAATTGATTTTTAAATTCATCTTCATCGGCTTTTGCACCAAGGCCGGGAGTTTCCGACATGTTAGTCAAATCTATGCCTGTAATGTTGAGGTTGGTATCTACTCCTACCATCATCTGAATTTCTCCGCCAAAGGCTTTGTTGCGGTTGTTCTTAGTTGATATTTTAAAGCAGTATCCCACAATTTCTCCATTTTTGTTTTTGCCAATGTAGGCATTTGTTACACCATCGGATTCAAAGCTCTTTTTCTCTTCAAATCCTCCGTTTGCCTCAGGCAAAATATTTTCTTTTGCCTCTTCTTCTGCTAATTTAATGTTTTGGTCAATTATAGGTGCTGTTATGTTGTCACATAGCACCAGTATAAATGTGCATATGAATGCAATGGCAAAAAGTATCGCGGCAAGCTTCATTATAAATTTTGAATTTTTCATTTTGCCTTCACCGCCTTACCGAATGTTTTGGGTAGAAATACCTTGTCAATAAGAGGAGTTGCTATGTTCATAATAAGTATCGCATAGGTTACTCCCTCAGGATATCCTCCGTATACTCTTATAACCCCGGTTATAATACCTGCTCCAAGAGCATATACAAACTGTCCTTTGGCTGTAAGAGGACTTGTGGTATAGTCTGTTGCCATAAATATACCGCCCAAAAATACGCCGCCGGAAAGTATGGAGAAAAGGAAATCTCCACGGAAGAGACCGGATTTGGTAAACAAAAATCCAAAAATACCAACAGTTACTATATATGTAACAGGTATAACCGGAGTAATTACTTTGCGGATTACAAGGTAGATGCCGCCAATTAAAAGAAGAAGCGCAGATACCTCACCTATGGAACCCGGCAGGTTTGTACCTAGGAAAAGCTCAAGGCTTGGCGCAGGGTGTATAATTCCTTGCTTAAACGCTGCAAGAGGAGTAGCACCGGATATGGTGTCAACACCGGATACAGTCCAGTGTGTCATAGCTACAGGCCATGACGCCAAAAGAAATGCTCTGGCAGCAAGTGCAGGGTTCACCACATTTTGTCCTAACCCTCCAAAGAAGCATTTGACAATTATTATTGCAAACACGCCGCCTGCAACCGCCATATAAAGAGGGATTGATGAGGGGAGAGTCATAGCAAGCAGAACACCGGTTACTACACAACTTAGGTTTGAAATCGAATTATCCTTGTGACATAATTTATTCCATAAAAATTCGGAAACTACACACGAAATAACTGTTACAAGAATTACCAGCAAAGCACGGTAACCAAAAAAGAATACCGAGCCTATAATCGCAGGAAGAAGAGCTATAAGCACATCACGCATTGTAGTGGATATGTATCTGTCTTTTCTTATATGCGGCGAATATGAAACCAATAAATTATCCGACATTTAAATCACCTCATTTTTTTTGATGGGACATTTTAGCTTTTGCAATCTTGATGTTTTGGGTTATGGGGTTTTTGCATTGGCAGGTGTACGAACATACTCCGCAGCCTATGCAGTCCATTATGTTGAGTTTTTTGAGCATATCATAATTGCCCGCTTTTGCATAGCTATTGAGCATTGCAGGAACCAGCCTCATAGGACAGTGATTTACACAGTCACCGCAACGCACACAATTTACAGTCTTTTTATCCGACAGTTCTTTATCTGTAAAGGCAAGCAGGGCAGATGTTCCTTTAATTGTTGGAACATCTGTATTGTATTGTGCTATACCCATCATAGGTCCGCCCATTATAATCTTTTTTGTTGCTTCAAAATCACATTGTGCAGCATCGAGTATATCTTTAAAAGGAGTACCTATGCGCACACGGAAATTAGAGGGTTTATGTACACCGCTTCCCGATACGGTAATAATTCTTGTCATAACACATCTGCGGAATTTGATTGCATTATATACTGATGTACATGTATCTATGTTATTAACAACAACACCTGCATCTGCGGGAAGTTTGCCGCTTGGAACTTCTCTGCCTGTTATGGCTTTAATAAGGTGCTTTTCGCTTCCCTGCGGGTATTTTGTTTTAAGTGCTACTATTTCCGTTCCCGGATAACTTTTTGAAAGAACAGTCATGGAGGAAATAGCCTCCGGCTTGTTACTTTCTATACCTATAAAGCATTTTGAAACTCCAAGAATTTCTTTTATGTACTCTATGCCCTTAAATATGATATCGGGCATCTCTAACATAACTCTGTAGTCGCTTGTAAGGTATGGCTCACATTCAGCACCGTTTATTACAAGATAGTCTATAGTTTTGTCTTTAGGAGGACTTAGCTTGATGTGTGTTGGAAATGTGGCACCGCCCAGTCCCACAAGTCCTGCCTCGCGTATAATATCGAGTTTTTCTTTTGTTGTCAGCTTATCAATATCCTCTCTGGGATATATGTCTGGGTGCTCCTCATAAAGAAAATCATTTTCTATGATTATGCTCATCACCTTTGTGCCGTTTGGGTGAAGTCTGGGTTCTATAGCCTTAACTATGCCGGAAACAGATGAATGTATCGGGGCAGATACAAAAGCGTCTGTGTCTGCGATTTTTTGTCCCGCAAGAACTCTTTGACCTATTTCTACTATAGGTTCACAGGGAGCTCCTATATGCTGACTTAGCGGGAATACCATAATTTCCGGTGCCTTTAATTCAGTAACGGCACAGTCCTTGGTCTCTGCTTTATGGTCATTTGGATGGAGACCGCCCTTAAAAGATAGCGTTTTCAAAATTTTACACCTCAATTCGATTTATGTTCTTTAAGTAAATCTGTTTTTATATTCCAAAGCTTTTGAGATAAATCCACATAATAGGTGTGCGGATTTTCAAATCTTTTAACTTCATCCCAAAGGCCGTCTATTTGGTTTAAGCAGTAAGTCCGTATATCGGATATTTGTGGTGAAGTATATACACACTTGCCTTTTTTAAACACCGGAGCAAGCAGTTCTCTTGTATAATAGTTAGTAATAGTTTTTCTTTTCCATGTATGGTCAGGGTCAAAAATTTCATAGTCAGATCCGTCCGGTATTTCTTCATCTTCGCACATCAAAAGGTCTGCTATAGCTTTGTCGTTGCCTTTAGAGTAAAAACGGATAATCTTTTTGTTGCAGGGAGTTGTAATTTTGGATATGTTCTCACTCAGCTTGATTTTGGGTATTTCATTTCCGGTTTCGTCATATACGGATACAAGCTTGTATACACCGCCAAATACAGGTTCACTTCTCGAAGTAATGAGTCTTTCGCCTACACCGAACGAATCAACACAAGCACCCTGATGTATTAAATCTCTTATGATATATTCATCAAGGGAATTAGAAGCTACAATTTTGATGTTGTGAAGACCTTCGCTGTCCAAAATCTTTCTTACCTTACGCGAAAGATATGCAATATCTCCGCTGTCTATTCTTACACCGCCTCCTGTATATCCGTTGGGTATGAGATATTCTTTAAATACTTTTATAGCGTTGGGAAGACCGGAATTTAGCACATTGTATGTGTCAATAAGAAAGGTACATGAATTCGGATATGTTTTGGCATACGCCAAAAAAGCTTCGTATTCTGTGGGAAACAGCTGTATCCAGCTATGTGCCATGGTTCCGAGAGCAGGTATGCCGTATAGCCTGTCAGACAGAGTGCATGCAGTTCCGGCACAACCGGCAATATATGATGCTCTTGCACCTAAAGTGGCACCGGTATTTCCCTGCGCACGCCTTGAACCGAATTCCATAACAGGTCTGCCTTTTGCAGCTCTTACAATACGGTTGGATTTGGTTGCAATAAGACATTGATGATTTATGGTAAGAAGAAGCATTGTTTCTATAAGCTGTGCCTCTATAATAGGACCTATTACTTTTATTATGGGTTCACCCGGGAAAATAGGTGTTCCTTCCGATACAGCATATACATCACAGGTAAATTTAAAGTTTTTAAGGTAGTTTAAAAATTCATCGCAAAAAAGATTTTTGCTTTTAAGATACTCAATGTCTTCATCGCTGAATGTAAGTTCTTTTATATAATCTATAAATTGCTCAAGACCTGCCATTATGGCAAAACCTCCGCCATCGGGGATTTTGCGGAAGAACATATCAAAGCATACTGTTTTATCTTTAAGATTATGTTCAAAGTAACCGTTGGACATTGTAAGCTCGTAGAAGTCCATGAGCATTGTCATATTTTCTTTGCAATTCATAATTGTTCATCTCCTGTTATCAAAGGGAAAGGACTGTCCTGTTTGATTGAAACTCAACAGAAAAGTCCCTTTTGAATTTATTGGTTTATAGCTTCTTCGAGCCAGTATGCACCGATGTCAAGGGCTCTGTAGAGTCCTTCGCGTTCGGCTTTTTTAATAACTTGCGACCCGGACATAAGTGTTACTATTACATCTGTTGCAAGCTCCAAATCCTGATAGCTTTCTGTGTCCAGGATTTCCATCTGTACATAGTATTTATCTGCTATGTCACCGTATATTACAGTGTTTCCTCTTTTAACAAGAGGTCTGTTTTTGTATATAAGAGCAGTCTGCTCCTTTTTTTTAGCCAAAAAAATCACTCCAATCAAATTACTACATATATTCTAACACATAATTTGCCATATGTAAAGTAATAATATTACCAAAAAACTCAAAAAATTTATTGTTTGGAGAAAAATATGACTATATTATTTATTCGCACAATCATAACCTATGCACTTGTCATTTTAGCCATAAGGCTCATGGGAAAGAGGCAAATAGGTGAACTTCAGCCGTCAGAACTTGTTGTTGCCATTATGATATCTGACCTTGCCACAACGCCTATGAGCGATGTTTCAATTCCTCTTGTATATGGAATACTTCCGATTTTTACTCTTGTAATATGCGAAATTGTGTTATCCTTTTTGAGTATAAAAAGTGAGGCTTTCAGAGTTTTCATAAGTGGAAAACCTCAGCTTCTTGTAAAGGACGGAAAAATTCAAATAACGGAAATGCTTCATTCAAGAGTAAATATAGACGACCTCATGGAAGAATTGAGAAAAAACGGATATTTCAGTCTTAATGATGTAGATACCGTCATTTTGGAAACAGGTGGTGCAATATCTGTAATACCCTCATCTGATGCTGCAACGCCGACTAATAAGGATTTGAAATTAAATACAAAGCAACAGAAGATTTCGTATATATATATTTCGGACGGAAAAATTCGGCAAAGCGAACTTGATCGTTCGGAAAAAAATGATAAATGGATAAAAAAACAACTCGAAAAAAATAAAATTTCCAAACTGCAAGATGTTTTTATTCTGTCCGAAGATGGTGAGGGCAATGTGTTCATTCAAAGAAAGGATGATAAAAAGTGAAAGATGAACTTGTAGTTGCATTGATTTTTGTGTTGCTTTTGGGCTTGTTCTTTTTTAATTCCTATGCCATGGAGAGCAAAACCGAAAAAATCTCTGTAATGATAGACAAAACAGAAACAAAAATTGAAAATAACTCTTTGTCATATAAAGATGCCCAAAAACTGAAAAAGGAGTGGGAAAAAGAAAAGAAAATACTTCTTTTTTTTCTTTCTCACGGAACTATAGAAGAAATTGACGAGTGTATGGAGCTGTTTTTGGAATATTCTAAAGAGAAAAGCTATGAAGAGGCTCGCCACAATTTAAAAAAGGCAAGACATTATCTAAAGGATTTGGCAAGGAGAGAAAAAATAAGACTTGACAATATTTTTTAATTGAAATATTATTAGATGTGTGATAATATAATAATACGGAGATTTACTTATGAGAATTATGGGTATTGATTACGGTGATACAAGAGTTGGAATTGCACTGTCCGACCCGCTTAAAATCACCGCACAGGGACATACAACGCTTCTTAATAAAGTGTACCCGAAAATGATGGAAGCACTTATGAAAATTGTGTCGGAATACGAAGTAGAAAAAATAGTCTTGGGCATGCCCAAAAACCTTAACGGCACTTCGGGAGAAAGGGCAGAGGTTACACAAAAGTTTTATGACGACCTAAAATTGCGCCTGCCTGATACGGACATAGTTCTTTGGGACGAAAGACTTACTACAGTTCAGGCATCCGGCATACTCAATGTTACAAATACAAGAGGCAAAGACAGAAAAAATGTTATAGACACTGTTGCTGCATCAATAATACTTCAAAGTTACTTAGATTTTTTAAAAGGAGAATAAAAATGGAAGAAACAAACATCATAACATTAACAGGAGAAAATAACGAAACATTCGATTTTGAAATTGCCGATTCTTTTGAGGTTGACGGAGTTAAGTATATTGCTTTAATTCCGCCCGAAGAACCCGAAAACGGTGAAGATGACGAGGTTCTTATAATGCGTATAGAAAGCGAAGACGATGAAGAAACTGTCCTTATGCAGATTGAAGATGACGAAGAATTAGACAGAGCGTTTGAAATGTTCAAGGACAGATGCGCAGACCTTTTTGATTTTGAATAAGTTTTTTGTTTCCCTGCGGTGTGCGTGATACGGATTATTTTAACCAACAAATTTTAAACGGAATCCCAATCTTCGGTTGTGGCTGTATACCCGGCTTTGCTGCTTTTTGGCCCATGTTAGACCGGGAAACAATAAATAACCGAGCGGAGTCCACCTGCTAAGCAGGTTAAAAATATATCCGACTTGACACGGCTCATGCGGGGATTTTAATTTTAATGTGACGGGCTGTAATTTTTACAGCCCATTTTGTTTAACAAAATATGTATCCAAATTTGGTTTGGATATTAAAGCTTTGTGAATAGTTCGTAAAGTCATTCCAAATAATACATATTAAAGCAATATTTATGGAGTGATGTTATGAAAAATAAAATAAAGCTTGCACTTTTTGGCATAGGTGCGGGGCTTTGCAACGGATTGTTCGGATCCGGCGGAGGAATGATAGTAGTTCCTGCATTAGAAAAAGTTTGCTCTGTCGATACCAAAAATGCCCATTCTACCGCAATAGCAATTATACTTCCGCTTACAATAGTAAGTATATTTAAATATTCAGCTTTTGGAAGTGTTGATACATCAACTTTAGTCACAGTATGCTTGGGAGGAGTTTTAGGAAGCTTTGCCGGAGCAAAGCTTTTAAAAAGGTTTACAAACATTGCGGTAAGAAGAATATTTGGTACAGTTATAATCATCGCTGCCGTAAGGATGGTGATATTATGATTTTTGTGGCAAGTATGATTTCCGGTGCTATAGGCGGCATGGGCATAGGCGGCGGAGTTGTGCTTATACCTGTGCTTACTGCCTTTTTCGGTATAGCACAAAAGAATGCACAGTATATAAATTTGCTTTACTTTGTTCCGGTTGCTGTATGTGCACTGATTGTACATGCGAGGGCGGGCAGAGTAGAGTGGAAGAAAGTTGTTTATATGGCAGTCGGAGGAGTTTTGGGTGCAATCCCCGGCTCGTATCTGGCACAGGCAATAAGTACTGCATTGCTCAAACGGCTTTTTGGCGTGTTTTTGTTTATTATAGGAATAAATCAATTAAAAACCAAAGACAAGAAACTGCATTAAATGGAGGATGATAATATGACCAACGGAAGCATTGAAGCATTTAAAAGAACCCTTACGGGAAAAAGGATTTCAATTCTTGGTATGGGTATAAGTAATATGCCTGTGCTTGATTTTTTGTCAGACTGTGGTGCAGTTATCACGGCTTGTGACAGAGAAACTGAAGACCAAATGGATGAGGAAAAATTAAATAAAATAAGGTCTGTATGTGATTTCTGGCATTTGGGTGAGGATTATCTGGAATATCTCGAAGGCGAAGATGTGATATTTAAGGCACCCGGCATAAACCCATTTTTGCCGCAAATAGTAAAAGCAAAACAAGCGGGATGTGAAATTACCAGTGAAATGGAAGTGTTTATGTCGCTCTGCCCTTGTAAGATGATAGGCGTGACCGGAAGTGACGGAAAGACAACAACTACAAGCCTTATTGCAGAAATTCTTGCAGAGGGCGGATACAGGTGTTACAAAGGCGGCAATATTGGAACTCCGCTTCTTAACAAATTGGATGAAATAGCACCTGAAGATATGGTTGTTCTTGAGCTTTCCAGCTTTCAGCTTATGAATATGAGAGTAAGTCCTCATGTGGCAGTAATTACCAATATATCTCCAAATCATCTGGATTATCACAGAGATATGAGCGAATATGTAGAAGCAAAGTCTCAGATATTTAAAAATCAAACTTCTCAGGATAAACTTGTTGTAAACAGAGACAATGCAATTACGGCAGCGTTTGCAGGAAAGCAAGCGGGCAAAGCAGAGTTTTTTTCGAGGAAATATAACGAAAGTGAAGCCAGTGTCAAAGACGATTTTCTCTGCTATAAGGGCGAGAGGATTGTCCGCGTTTCAGACATAAGAATAAAGGGTTGGCACAATGTAGAAAACTATCTTGCTGCAATTGCCGCAACAATGGATTATGTAGACAAACACGCTATAGCGAGGGTTGCACAAAATTTCGCCGGTGTAACACACAGAATGGAATATGTTCGTACTGTAGGAGGAGTTAACTTCTACAATGACTCCATTGCATCATCTCCCACAAGAACTATTGCCGGACTTATGGCGCAGACAGGCGATGTTGTTCTTATTGCAGGGGGAAAAGATAAGAATCTTAATTATGACGAACTCGGAATTATAATCAGGGAAAAAGTAAGGGTTCTCGTACTTATAGGTATGACCTCTGATAAAATAGAAGCTTCGGTAATAAAGGCATTTGGAGGTAAACGGGCAAGGATTCCTGTTATACGCGAAGAAACATACGAAAATGCGGTGAAATCTGCATATGCTCTTGCAAGAGGAATCAAAAACGAAAATAATGATGTTTCTGTTATTTTGTCTCCTGCAAGCACAAGTTTTGATATGTTCAAAAATTTTGAAGTGAGAGGCGAAACTTTTAAAAAGTTTGTAAACGAGCTTACAGAATAGGGAGGGGCTTTTATGGATATAAAAAGTACAATCAAAAAGCTATCCGCTTTTCACGGTGTATCGGGTTATGAACATATGTTTTCCAAAGAGATAGCAAAAATGTTTGGCATGTATTGTACAGAGGTTTTCGAGGATAATCTTGGCAATATAATCGGTGTAATAAAATGCACAAATCCATGTGCCAAATCTGTGATGATTGAAGCTCATATTGACGAAATCGGCATGATGATAACTGAGATTGATGACAGGGGATTTTTGCGTTTTACCAATGTCGGCGGTATAGATGCAAGAATTCTTCCTGGAAAAGAAGTTGTAGTTCATGGAAAAAAAGATGTTATTGGCGTGGTGGGCACCAAGCCACCTCACATTACTACCGAAGAAATGCGTTCAAAGGCGCTTCCTATGGACGAATTATATGTAGATATATTTTGTGATGCAGAAGAAGCAAAGCAGGTTGTAAGTGTGGGAGACACCATAACATTTTTGGATAGCTACAGGGAGCTTGGGGACAAATACATAAGCACCAAGTCTCAGGACGACAGGACAAGCGTAGCTGTGCTTTTGATGGTGATGGATATGATTAAAGGTAAAAATCTGCCTTTTGATGTGTACTTTTGTGCCTGTGTTCAGGAAGAGGTAGGAAGAAGGGGAGCGGCTGCGGCTGCAACGAAAATTGACCCTGTATTTGCAGTTGCTTTAGATGTATGCCACGCCACAACTCCCGATGCATCGAAAAACACTGTAAAATCCGGAAGCGGTACAGTAATAAGTAAAGGTCCAAACATTCATCCGCTTTTATTAGAACACGCAATAAAAATAATGGATGAAAGCAAAATACCTTATGTAATAGATGTTGACTCCGATGATACCGGTACAGATGCATGGGCAATCCAGATTGCAAGAGAAGGTATACCAACGCTTCTTTTTTCGTTGCCTGTTAAATATATGCATACCATGACAGAAACAGTTAACACAGATGATGCACAAGCTACGGCAAATGCAATTTTTGCCCTTTTAACAAATACACAGGATGCGGAGGCGGTTGTATGCTACGAATAAAGGAACTTACAGATATAAATGCAGTTTCAGGCAATGAATATGCTCTTCGCAAAAAGATAAAAGAAATGGTTAAGCCATATGCAACAAGCTTTGAAACAGACAGTATGGGTAATCTTATTGTATATAAAAAGGGTACATCAAAGTCCGGCAAAAAAGTTGTGCTTAGTGCCCATATGGACGAAGTTGGATTCATAGTTTCCGAAATTACAGATGATGGATATATAGGGTTTAAATCTGTGGGGGGTATTGACCCCAGAATAATGCTCGCTCAAAGAGTTGTAATAGGGGACAGCAGCATAAACGGTGTAATGGGTGTAAAGGCAGTTCACCTTCAAAGTGCAGAAGAGAGAAAAACAGTAATCAAAGAAAAGGATATGTATATAGATATAGGCGCATCATCCAGAGAAGAAGCAGAAAAGCTTGTTCAAAAAGGTGATTATATTGCTTTTGACAGCACATACCGAGAACTTGCAGGCGGTGTAATCAAAGCAAAAGCACTCGATGACCGTGTTGGCTGTGCAATTATGGCAGAACTTATAAAGTACAATTATGAAAACGATATCTACTTTGTGTTTACATCTCAGGAAGAAGTAGGAACCAGAGGCGCTGTAGTGGCGTCAAGGCGTATTAAAGCAGATGTTGCAATAATGTTGGAATCAACAACCTGTTCTGATGTTGCCGGTACAAAGCCTCACCAATATGCTACCGAATTTGGTAAAGGTCCTGCAATTTCCATTATGGATAGAGGGGCATATTCAGACATAGACTTAAACAAATTTATCATAAAAACTGCACAGGAAAATGAAATAGCCTATCAGTTCAAAAAAACAGGAATGGGTGCAAATGAGTCTCGGGCATATCAGCTTTCGGCTTTACCATGCAAAACTGCTGCGATATCTTTACCAACAAGGTATATACATTCGCCGGTAAGTTGTGCAAAAATATCGGATATAGAAGAAATGTACAAGCTTGCAAGAGCCGTTTGTGATAATATTCATAAGTTTTGATTTTCAGATATCAATATAAAATATACGAACCGTCTTTCTGTATGAAAGACGGTTCGTTGTATTTTTATACTTGTTATTTTAGTAAAGATTTGAAATTATATCAACACATTTTTCAATTCCCAAAACACCGCTGTCAAGAGAAACATGGTAGTTTTTTACATCGCCCCACTCAATATCTGTATAAAATCTATAATACGCTGCACGGCGCTTGTCTTTTTTTGCAAGACGCTTTTGAGGAGAATCTTCTTTTACACCGTAGAGATTTACAATTCTGTCTGCACGGCTTTCGTCATCTGCGTGAATAAATACTTTGATTAGATCTGCTTTGTCTCTCAATATGTAATCGGCGCACCTTCCTACTATAACACAAGGACCTTCTTCTGCAAGACGGGTTATTACCTTAACCTGAATGTCCCAAAGATAATCCTGAGTTGCTGTTGCAGAATATGTGTTAAAGGCGCTTGCTATAAGATTGCTGTAGAGTGTATTTTCTGTGTGGTCCGATACAAATTGAGCAGTAAGACCTGTATCTTCAGCAATCTTTTCAATAAGTTCCTGATCGTAGCAAGGTATACCAAGCTTTTTGGCAACTTCTTTACCTATTGTGCGTCCTCCGCTTCCAAATTGCCGGCTTATTGTAATAATTCTGCTTTTCATAATACCCCTTCTTTCATAATATATTTTCCAACTATATTTTATAATATTTCAGGGTGTATTGTCAATTGTCAATTATATGTTTTCCAGTATTTTTGCAGCATCATACACCAGGCAGTCACAGGGACGCTTTTTATAGTATTCTTTATTTCTGTCATCAGGAATATGTGTTCCTTTTTGAATTCCCGTAAGTTCTTTACATATCATGGTACCGTTCTTGTCTTCAAATTCTTTCACAAGCTTCTGAATGAGAGCATAGTGCTGTGCTTTTTTTCCGTTTGTGTTATCTTCTGTTGAGGTATATCCGTATTTTAAGCCTGCTACCATACACATTCCGCTTACCGCTCCGCATACTTCCCTTAATCTGCCTATTCCTCCGCCAAATGATGAAGCAAGTGCCAATGCGGTTTTTTCGTCTATTTGTAATTCGTCAACAAACGCTAATATTACTGCCTGACAACAGTTATAACCGTCTTTGAAGTATTGTCTTGCTTTTTCAGCTTTTGTATTATTACACATATGTTCAAGTCCTCTCGTGTGCTTATTGTATATGTTTTACTGCAAATTCATTTGCTTTCATTTCCAATGTATCGTCAAGAGCAGCAAGTTCACTTGTGTTATACTTCTTTTTCATAGCTAAGCCAATAAGGTAATCTGCTATTTTAGGATTTTTAGGCAAAAGCGGTCCGTGAAGATGCGTGCCTATTGTATTTTTGTATATTACACCTTCGCTATCATTTCTTTTGCTTGATGCTTTTGACACACAACCCAAGGGTGCGTAAGTACCTGTGCTTACTTTGCCATATCGGTTTTCAAATCCGGCCACAAAACCAAAAAGTTCGCTTTCGAGTATTACATCGCCTATTATCCGTTTTTTTCTGTATTCGGTGTGTATATCGAGTATTCCAAGAGCATCTTTTTTTTCTTTGTCGGTTTTTATATATTTTCCGAGCATTTCGTATCCCGAGCACACAGCAAGGAGTACACCGCCGTTTTCCACATAGCCTTTTATATCTTCTTTAAATTCCATAAGTTTTTTTAATACGAGGCTTTCGCTTCTTTCGGAACCTCCGCCTATATAAAGAATATCTGTTTTTTCAAAATCTATGTTGTCCTCTAAAGAGTATTCTGTTATTTTTGCACCTATACCTCTGTCTTCAAGGCGCTTTTTTAATGTGATTATATTTCCCCTGTCTCCATAAAGATTCATAAGGTTTGGATACAAATATGCAATTGATATTTCCATATATCATTTCTCCAGTTCTTTAAGTATATTCTGTGTACCAAAAAGCACAGTGTAATTTACCAACAGGTAGCAAACACCGGGAGATTTGTCTATCATAGAACCAATAGTTTCAGAATTTATGTCTGTTTCATAAATGTTTTCAAATCCTGCATATTTAAGACGGAGCGAAAGGTCATCACGGCGTATACCCGATACATATATGCCGTCTGTTTCCTGAGTTTTTAACATTTCGAAGTCAACATCCCACAGCCATGATACATCAGTTCCGTCAGAGGGCATAGCATTTACAGCAACAAGCACGGTTTTTTCTCTTTTGTCGGAGCATACTGTGGATATTGCCTGATTAAAGCCTGCAGGATTTTTGGCAAGATTTAATATTACCTCTTTGCCGTTTATATTAAAGCTTTCCATTCTGCCAATCTGAGGTTTATACATATTAAATGTTTTGCATGCATCTTCGAAACTTCCGCCATTGTCTTCAAATACACAATACGATGCAAGTATGTTGTAAACATTGTAAAATCCCTTGTAGTTCACATCAAATTTTCTTTGGCACCCCTTGTAGCTCATCACAAACTTAAGAGAATCGGAAACATCGACTCTTGTGGCACTGTAGTGTGGGTTTGGCCGTTTAAATCCGCAATTACTGCATTCATAAAAGCCAAGCTGACTGTAGTGATAATATTTGTAGTCCAAGTCTTTGCCGCAGCTTAAACAAAACTGCTTTTCGTGCGCTTCACTCTGGTTCAAACCAGTATCTTCGCTTATTCCGTAGTATATGGCGTTTCTATTTAATCCCAGATTTCTTACATAGGGGTCGTCAGCATTTAGAACCAGTGTTGTGCCGGGAACTTTATTTATTCCTTCTTCAAGGAGCTTTGCTGTGTCCTCTACCTCACCATATCTGTCCATTTGGTCGCGGAAAAGATTGGTTATTACAATCTTATGCGGAGTTATATGCTTTACTATATGCCTGAGGCTTGCCTCGTCACATTCAATTGCGGCATAGTCTGCATCAAGATTTGCACCAAGCGTGGCTTGAGATATAAATGAGCATGCTACACCGGGGAGCATATTCGCACCCACATTGTTGCATACAACCTTGTATCCTCTGTCTGTAAAAAGTGAATATATTAGGTTGTTTGTTGTGGTTTTTCCGTTAGTACCGCAAACTACTATTATTTCTTTTTTTATCTGTTTTGCAAGATGTTTAAGAATTTGGGGAGATATCTTAAGAGCTATACTTCCCGGGGCAGAAGAACCCTTCTTTCCGGCAAGCTTTCCTGCTTTAATAAGTATTTTGCATGCAGTTATTGCCAAAAAATTTCGTAATGCAGACATAATCTTTTCCTTCTGTTCTGTGTATTTATTATAAATCTAATTTGAGGTCGCTGTTTTTTATTATTCCGGCCTTAAACAGGGGCTTTGCAATTATCCAAGTAAGAATTGCCGGGAGAACAAAACATATAACAATCATTGCTGCAATATCGCTTGCGGGCAGAGTTTTAGTGCTAAGTACGCCTATAGGTCCCACAAGACCGCAGGTTCCCATGCCGGAGGCTATTGCCACATGGTTTTCCATTTTAAACACAGCAGCAGATAAAGCACCTGTTATTGCAGAAGTAATAATTGGAGGAAGCCATATTATTGGTTTTCTTACAATGTTTCCCATTTGAAGCATACTTGTGCCAAGACCTTGGGCTACCAAGCCTCCCCATTTGTTTGCACCGAAGCTCATTACTGCAAAGCCAATCATCTGTGCACAGCAGCCTGCTGTTGCCGCACCTCCCGCAATACCTACAAGACCAAGTGATGCACATATTGCAGCAGAGCTTATGGGCAGAGTAAGACATATACCTACAACCACGGAAACCAATGCTCCCATAAGTACGGGCTGCATTTCTGTAAAAGTCATTATTAGTGTTCCAAGGCCGGCCATTATTTTGGATATTCCGGGGCCTGCTGCAAGTGCAATACTAACACCTGCCGCTATTGTTACTGTAGGTGTAACTATTATATCAATTTTGGTGGATTTATATACCAGTTTACCAATTTCGGTAGCTATGAGAACCGCCACATATGTTCCAAGCGGTCCTCCCAATGTATTGCCCGCTACACCTACTGCACACAGCGAGAACAACACAAGTCCTTTTGCTCCAAGGGTGTGACCTATAGCCATCGCCATTGCCGGACCCTGTGCAGCTACACAATATGACTGCATTTGAATAAGCAGGTTTTGAATTGGCTTATATGTAACATAGTCAGCTACCGTACCAAATATGGTTCCGATAAGAAGCGATGCAAAAAGACCAAGCGCCATCGCACTTAATGCATCAATAAAATACAGTTTTGGTGAAATAACAATACCTTTGCTTTTTAAATTCATAGTGTGTATCATGCCTTTCATTAGTAAAATATAAATAGAGTATATATCAAAATGAAATATATTTCAATATGTTTGAGTTCATTTTGTTGATTTTTTAACATATAAATATTATGTCACACAAAATTGTTTTATTTGGAAAGAGGTGCTTTAAAACGAATATCATAACAATAATGTCTTCAAACAAAACAGCTTATCTCACATTGAATTCTTCTTCAAAGCTTGTTTTAAAGAACGAAGATGGCAAAGAGCGTGTTCTTATAAGTGAAGCGGTTACATCTTTTGATGCTTGTTGCTTTGAGGGCGAGGTAATACACATTTTTCTTACTACTTCTGGAGGCTCGCTTCTGTACCTTAAGTACACAGAAAAAGATACACAGGTTAAACCTGTAATGCTTGGCAAAGACAGTAAAAATAAAATATGCTTTGTACGAACCCTCAATATTAACGGCAATTTTCATTTGTTTTATTGTCTTGACAGTCAAAAAAGATATCTTGTTCACCAGGTATTGTCGGGAGACAGTGTATACGAACCCAAAGTAGTAGATATTATAGGAAAAAGATTTATCTATGATGTTGTTGCAGATGATTGTATGAATATACATATTATATACTCTTCGGACGGCGGTGAGTTAAAATATAAAAAGTACATAAACTCTCAAAAGTTATATACCGAACCCAAGAAAATATGTGTATGCAATCCTCGGTTTCTTTGCGTTTGCTACACCAAAGACAGACTCTTTGCATCATATACGGAGCAGACAAACGGAGCTTACAATGTGTATCTTTTGAGTGTGTTGGATTTCAATGTTAAAAAAGCTGTTTTTTCTGTGGGAAGCAGCACAGAACTTGCACTCAATTCCAAAGGAGAAGAGCTGATATTACATCTTGTGGATAATGGCGTGTGCTATGAGATAAAAAGCGATTTGGAACTTAACATTTCCAAAGGCACCCCGCTTGGCAAAAGCAGCGGTATTTGTGATGTGCGTTCCTTTGACAGCGAAAGCTGTGTATCAAGGTATCCGGTGTCCAGGGACAACACTTTGTTTTCGGCATACAAAGATTTTAACCCTGCAAAAACCCTGTCGCATGAAATACCATCTCTAAAGGGCCGGGATGCAGAAGTATTTGCACAAAAGTATAAAGATATGTTTGACGAGAAAATTGCCGAGCTTCAAAACGAGGAGTTTTTTCAAAGTCTTGCAAAAATAGATTTATCACTAAAAAAACTGTTGGAGATTACACAGAAAATATATGAAGAAATAAAAAGAACAGATAACGAAACTCAAAATTGATATGTATTGATGTTTTTTTGCACTGCACAGATAAAAAGTGAATATAATAATATACAGTTAAAAGGAGGAGTTTAAAAATATGGAAACAATACGCATAGAAAATTTTCTTTATCCCTATGTTCGTTTTTTAAATGCATCACCCTCACTGGAACAGGCAGATTTTTATTTGGGCAATTCCCTTGCGTCACCAAGCCTTGGATTTGGTTGTTTTTCGGGATATGTGCGGGTTCCTACAGGAATTTCAGAATTCAAAATAACAAGAGCAGGAAACAAGAACGATGTTATTGCGACTATATCTCTGCCGTTCAGACAAGGAGAGGTATATACCATTGCAGCTGTTCATTCTGACGGAAACACCATGGCATATGGTATTGCAGAACCTACAAAGAGAGAAAATGCCGATTACGGTCATTTAAGAATATGCCACTTGTCGCCCATTTTGGGGAATATGGATATAAACGCCAACGGCTACAAGATACTGGGAAACATTGACTATCTGGAGCTTAGCAAGTATATGTGTATATCACCCGGGAAATATGAATTTTCAGCATTTAACAGCTCGGGTGGCGATGCAAAACTTGTAATGCCGAATCAAAATGTATTGCCCGGGAAATACAATACACTATACATCGTGGGCAACGATACGGAAAGAGCGCCTCTTATGGGATTGTTCTCCGTTGATGCTGCAAGCTATAAGGGATACTATCTGTAATTATATTTACATTGTCAAAGAATGATTTTGTCGAAAAATGTTGTATTTGGCAGAAAATTTAATTGCATATTAAACACCGTTCAAGATTGATTTGCACGGTGTTTTTTGTTTTTAAAGTTTTTTTAAAAAAACACTTGACATATAAGGCAAAAGGTGGTAATATATTTGGGTAAAGCAAAGCAGAAGTCCACTTCTCACCTTACGGTTTAAAGGTATCGGTAAGGTTAATACTTATATCAACTGTATAAGTGGGTGGATTTCGCCCACTTTTCTTTTGTTTAAGAGTGGATTTTTGCCCGATATTTATTTTGGAGGTGCTTTGTCATCAGTAGCAAAGAAATGTTGATCAATGATGAAATCAGAGAAAAAGAAGTCAGACTTATCGACTCGGACGGAAGCCAACTCGGCATTCTTTCTCTTTCGGACGCCAAAGCTAAGGCGGAAGGCAAGGGTCTTGACTTGGTTCTTATTGCACCGCAGGCAAAACCGCCCGCATGCAAGATTATGGACTACGGCAAGTACAAGTTTGAACAGGGAAAACGCGAAAAGGAAGCCCGTAAGAATCAGCGTATAGTCAATATCAAGGAAGTTCGTATTACACCTTCCATAGATGTTCATGACTTCAACACAAAGGTTAATCAAACAGTCAAGTTCTTAAAATCCGGTGATAAAGTAAAGGTTACCGTACGTTTCAGAGGCCGTGAGCTTCATCATACACAGCTTGGCCAGGATTTACTTGTTAAGTTCGGTGATGCCATAGCTGAGGTAGGTAATGTAGAAAAAGCCGCTAAACTTGAAGGCAGAAATATGACAATGGTGGTTGCACCAAAATAACTAACAGCATAAGCACGGATTTCTCCGATGCTTCAAAATCGAAAGGAGTGTAAATGCAATGCCTAAAATTAAAACTCACAGAGGTGCTGCAAAGAGATTCAATCTTACAAAAAAGGGTAAGGTAAAGCTCAATCAGGCTTTTAGAAGACACATTTTAACCAAGAAGTCAACTAAGAGAAAGAGAGCATTAAGAAAGCAGGCGTATGCTTCTACAGCAAATGCTGCAACAATTAAGAGACTGATACTTTATAAATAAAAAATAGGGAGGCGTTTTAAATGGCTAGAGTAAAAGGCGCTATGGCTACAAGAAAGAGACATAAAAGAGTTTTAAAGCTCGCTAAAGGATACAGAGGTGCTAAGAGTAAATTGTTCAGAACTGCTAAACAGGCAGTTATGAAGTCTTTAACTTATGCATACATCGGAAGAAAGCAGAAGAAGAGAGATTTCAGAAGACTTTGGATTACAAGAATCAGTGCTGCTTGCAAGCTCAACGGTACAACATATTCCAAGTTTATGAATGGACTTAAGAAAGCAGATATCAACATGAACAGAAAGATGCTTTCTGAAATTGCTATTGCAGATCCCGCAGCTTTCACAGCTTTGGTAGAAAAGGCTAATGCTGCTCTTTAATTGTTGAATACACAATAATTTAAACCACGGTATTTAAAAACCGTGGTTTTTTCTTTTGTTTTTTAAAATAAGAAGAGAGTAATAATTTTTCTTGCCAAAGAGGTTCTGAGAATGTATAATATATAATAGGTAATGCTATGACTAATTATAAAAGGAGTTATTATGCAAAGGATAGAAAGTTCTTCAAATGCTTTGTTTAAAAACACAAAAAAACTTTTGACAAGAAACGGCCGCAGAAAGAATAATACATTCATAATAGAAGGCGAACGGATTGTGCGCGATGCAGTCAATGCTAATGCAAATATCAGATACATATTTGTAAGCGACAGCTTTAAAAATGCCAATAAACACGAATTTGGCAGTGTATCTTTATATTCCTTGCCCGACAAATTGTTTGATGAATTAAAAAGCACCGTAAATTCACAAGGTATACTTGCTGTTGCAGATTATACAAATTGTGATATTGGTGAAATAGATTTTTCCCATGGTTGCTACCTTTATCTTGATTCTGTTTCTGACCCCGGCAATATGGGTACTATTATACGCACTGCGGATGCATTTGGTATAAATGGTATAATTCTTTCCTTAGGATGCGTAGATGTGTTTAATCCAAAGGTTATTCGTTCTACAATGTCGGGTATATTCAGTGTAAAACTGTATTTTGATGATTCGAATATACTTTCAAAGTTCAAGGACAAAGGATTTCAGATAATAGGAACTTTTCCAGATGGTGAATATTCGTCAAGAGAATTCAATTATTCGGACAAATGTGTTATTGTAATGGGCAATGAGGCAAACGGCATATGTCCGCAGACAGAAACGATGTGTACAGACCGAGTTACCATTCCCATGACAGGAAATGCGGAATCTCTCAATGTTTCTGTTGCCTGTAGTATAATGCTTTATGAAGTATCATTAAATTTAAGGAGGAGGCAGTAACATATGGAAAACTTTGAGTTCTATACACCAACAAGAGTGATTTTTGGCAAGGATACACACAAGCAGGTGGGCGAAATTATCAAAGGCTACGGATTCGACAAAATTCTTCTTCATTACGGCAAGAATTCAATAATTAAAAATGGGCTTTATGATGAAATTGTGTCATCGCTTAAGGAATTTGGAATAAATTATATTGAGCTTGGCGGTGTAGAGCCAAATCCTAAACTTTCACTTGTTAAAAAGGGCATAAAGCTTGCCAAAGAATATAAAGCACAGCTTGTGCTTGCGGTTGGTGGGGGGAGTGTAATTGACTCTGCCAAGCTTATTGCCGCAGGTGCACTATATGATGGTGACCCATGGGACTTCCCGTCCAGAAAAAATGTTGTAAAAAATGCGCTTGCTGTAGCAACAGTGCTTACGATTTCTGCATCAGGAAGTGAAATGAGCAATTCATGTGTTATAACCAACGAGGACGGCTGGCTCAAAAGAGGTTATGCAACAGAATTTAACAGACCATTGTTTTCTATATGCAATCCGTGTCTTACTTACTCGGTAAATTCTTATCAAACAGCGTGCGGAATTGTGGATATTATGATGCATACTCTTGAGAGATACTTTACTGTAAGTGACCCCTTTATGCTAACAGATGAAATGGCAGAGGGAGTACTTAGGACTACAATTAAAGCCGGCAAGGCAGCTATGGAAAACCCTGAGAACTATGAAGCAAGAGCCAATCTTATGTGGGCTGGTTCTGTTTCTCACAATGGTTTAACAGGAGCAGGTACGGATTTCTTTATGGGTTGTCATCAGCTTGAACACGAGCTTAGCGGTATGTATGATAGTGTTTCTCACGGTGCAGGACTTGCGGTAATATATCCTGCCTGGGCTAAATATATGTACAAGCACAATACGCCAAGGTTTAAACAGCTTGCTGTAAATGTTTGGGGTATATGTCCCGATGGGAAAGACGATGAGACTGTTGCGCTTGAGGGCATAAAAGAAACGGAAGAATTTTTCAAATCCATATCAATGCCCGTTAGACTAACAGAACTTGGTATAGATATTACGGATAAACAAATAGAAGAAATGAGCGACAAATGCACATTTTTCGGAGCAAGGACTTTGCCCGATTATGTGGAACTTGACAAAGAGAAAATCTCCGAAATCTATAAACTTGCATTATAAAAGGAAGGTGATATAAATGGCTGAATTTTGGACTTTTGTAATTCAAAATTTAAGACTTGTCCGTATAAGAGACATATTGGACATACTCATTGTTACTCTTGTAATTTACGGGGGTATAAGACTTGTCAAAGAAACCAGAGCAGCACAGCTTATCAAGGGTATTATTGCTCTTGTTGTATTTGCTCAGGTTGCAGACTGGCTGGATTTAAATGCAATAAGCTTTTTGCTTAACAACACTTTGCAGATGGGACTTCTTGCTATCATTATCATGTTTCAACCCGAGCTTAGACGCGTTTTGGAAAAAATTGGAAATACAGCGGCAGCAAGTCAGTTTTTCAGTACTACAGATGCCCTTGAAGAATTGGCAGACAGCGTTAGCCAGGCTTCTAAATATATGGCAGACAGAAAAATAGGTGCTCTTATCATTATGGAGAAGAACACAAAGCTGGGAGATATTATGAAGTCGGGAACACTTCTTGATGCCAAGGTTTCCGAGCAGCTTCTTGTAAACATATTTATGTCAAATACTCCTCTTCATGACGGAGCTGCAATTATAGGAGAAAACAGAATACGCGCTGCGGCATGCTTTTTGCCCCTTACTCAAAACAACAGTTTTTCAAAAGAACTGGGTACAAGGCACAGAGCAGGTATTGGGGTTTCGGAAATTGCGGATTGCATAGCAATA
The DNA here is from genome assembly GCA_045637145.1 of Clostridia bacterium. Lineage (GTDB taxonomy): Bacteria > Bacillota > Clostridia > UMGS1810 > UMGS1810 > RGIG8748. The sequence continues at coordinate 122,398 of JAZTYV010000006.1, forward strand.
ATAGTGTCAGAAGAAACGGGAAAGATATCAGTGGCATTGGATGGTGAGCTTAACAGAGCAATTACATATCAGGAACTTAAAAAGATTATAATTAAAGAACTTGGAAACAGCGAAGAACAGGAAAGCAGTGCTCAAAAATTCCCGTTAATCAATAAAATTGCAGATTTGGTGGTGAAAAAGAAATGAAAAAGTTTTTTAAAGAAAATTGGATTACACTTACCATTTCTTTTTTGAGTGCGGTTGTTATTTGGATATATGTTGTATATCAGGTAAATCCTACATTTGAAACTACTATTAAAAATGTACCTGTAACCTATACAAGGTATTCTCAGGATTTCAACAATGGTAAATTGATTCTTTCTGACAAAAGTGCAGAAACTGCAAATATCAAGATAAGAGGAAAGAGGGGAGTTCTTTCTAAAATAGGCAAAGACGATATAAACTGCACTGTTGATATGTCAAATGTTTCGTCTTCGGGAACTCATAAAATTCCTGTAAATGTCTCTTTTAATGCATCGGGAATAGAACTTGTGTCCAAAGACCCATACAGTGTAAGTATAAATGTTGATGATGTGGTCACCAATGAACTCGAAATTAATGTTGATACACGGGGAACGCCTGCAGACGGATATGTATATGAAAGTCTGGAATATTCCGTGGACAAGGTTAGAATAAGCGGTGCCAAAAGTATAGTAAAAAAGGTTAAGAAAGCAAAGGTAAATGTGGACATTTCAGACAAATCTGAGTCTCAGAACGGTAGATATAAGATAATTCTCGAGGACAAAGAAGGAAACGAAATGTCGGAAGAGGGAATTACAAAGAATATTTCCTACATAGAGGTAAAATGCAACATCTATCTTCTTAAGGAAGTTAAAATAAAAGCTAAACTATCATCGGACAAAAATAATCAGGGAAAAAAGGTTACTGCAGTCATAAAACCCGAAACCATAAAGGTTTTGGGAAACAATTCAGAAGCATTGGATATTGATGAAGTGTTTACAGAACTGATAGATGTTCGTTATGTAAAGGACGGAGACAAGAAAACCGTTGAGCTTGAAAAACTTTCTGATAAGATTACTGTTGAAGACAAACTAAAGAGCGTAGATATTACATTTAAAGTGGAATAGGTAAAAATATGACCAAAAAAGAAAGAGCAGAACAAATACAAAAAATCTTTAACGAAGTTTACAAGGATGCCAAATGTTCGCTGGACTATGACACGGAGCATCAGCTTTTGGTAGCTGTGCAGCTTTCTGCACAGTGTACCGATGCCAGAGTAAATAAGATAACTCCGGCTTTGTTTAAGCGGTATAAAACTGTTATGGATTTTGCAAATGCTGATTTTAAGGAACTTGAAGAATATATCAAATCTTGTGGTTTTTATCGCAACAAGGCAAAAAACATCATAGAGTCTTCAAGACAGATTATCATGCGTCACAACGGAAGATTGCCAAACACAATGGATGAGCTTACTGCACTTGCCGGTGTAGGAAGAAAAACCGCGAATCTTATATTGGGAGATATATTTTCGCTTCCGTCTATAGTTGTTGATACTCACTGCATAAGGCTTACAAATCGATTTGGGCTTGTAGATGACAAAGACCCTGTTCGCATAGAAAAGGCACTTTCCAAAATCCTAAATCCCGAAACTTCAGGTTTGTTTTGTCATCAGTTGGTTTACCACGGAAGAGCAGTGTGTACAGCCCGTTCCCCAAAATGCCGGCAGTGTCCGGTTAGACATCTTTGTAAAGAGGGTCTGAAGAATGAATAAAAGACTTAAAATTTTTAAAAAATATATGACAGAAAATAACCTTGACAGCATGGTTATTACAGATGCCAAAAATATGCAATATCTTGCTTCATACACGGGTGAGGGCTATATGGTGCTTACCCTAATCAAAGATTATATTGTTACTGATTCCAGATATACAGAACAGGCAAAATCCCAGACATCAGAATTCGAAATTCTGGATATTGCTTTTTTAAATCCTAAAGAAGTTTTTGGCACGTTTGAAAACACCGGCTTTGAAAATGAAAGTATAAGTTTTGCAAGGTATACATCTTTTTCCAATATATTTAAAAAACTCACTCCCGTGGGCAAAAAGCTATTGGATATGCGTTCTGTTAAAGATGATGACGAAGTGGAAAACATCAGGTTTGCACAACATATAAGCGATATGGCTTTTTCGCACATTTTGGACTTTATAAAACCGGGAGTAAGCGAAAAGGATATTGCCCTTGAAATAGAGTTTTTTATGAAAAAAAGCGGTGCCGAGTCTTTAAGCTTTGATACCATAGTTGCATCAGGAGCACATGGTGCAATGCCTCATGCACAGCCTGACAGAAGACTTATACAAAATGGTCAGTTTGTAACTATGGATTTTGGATGCGTATACAACGGCTATTGCAGTGATATGACACGTACGGTGTGTGTTGGAAAAGCAAGTGAAGATATGAAAAATGTTTATAATACCGTTCTTAAAGCTCAAACAGAATGTCTGGATATTCTTAAGGCAGGGGTGGAGGCGTGCAATGTACACAATGTTGCTCAAAGAATAATTGATGAACGGTACAAGGGTGCTTTTGGCCATGGTCTTGGTCATGGAGTAGGCTTGAATATCCACGAACTTCCTAACTTATCGCCCAAAAACAACGGAGTTTTGGCAGAAAACAATGTGGTAACGGTAGAACCGGGAATATATTTGAGCGGATTTTGCGGAGTAAGGATAGAAGATTTGGTTGTAATTAAAGAACAAAAAATTGAAAATTTTACTCATTCTTTAAAGGAATTGATGGAATTATAGTAAAAAAATGGTGTTTTTTAAAAAAAGCACTTGAAAAATGTAATATTATTTAGTAAAATATTTATGTGTGTATAAAAAAGATTATCGGAGGTATTTTATAATGATTACAGCAGGTGATTTCAGAAACGGTAAAACATTTGAATTTGAAGGCGGTGTATGGCAGATTGTTGAATTCCAGCATGTTAAGCCGGGTAAAGGTGCTGCTTTCGTAAGAACTAAAATCAAGAATGTTATTACAGGTTCTGTTGTAGAAAAGACATTCAGACCTACAGAAAAATTTGAAGAAGCTTTCATCGAAAGAAGAAAGATGCAGTATTCATATGTAGATGGTACACTGTACTACTTTATGGATATGGAAACATTTGATATGCTTCCTATCAATGCTGACCTTATTGAAGATAAAATGAAGTTTGTTAAGGAAAATGACGAATGTATGATTCTCTCTTTCAAGGGCAGTGTATTTGATATTGAACCCCCCACATTTGTTGAGCTTACTGTTACAGAAACCGAACCCGGATTTAAAGGTGACACATCCACAGGAGCTACAAAGCCCTGTACAGTTGAAACCGGTGCTCAGATTATGGTTCCGCTGTTTATTGACAATGGCGATGTAATCCGTATCGATACAAGAACAGGCGAATACATGGAAAGAGCGTAAATTTAATTTTTGGGAGAAATAAAATGGAAAATATTTCAAAACAGATTTCATACTTAAAAGGTTTAATGGACGGTATGGAATACGATGATTCTACAAAAGAAGGCAAAATTTTCAGAGGCATTCTTGAAGTGCTTGATGAAATAGATGCATCATTTGATGAATTATATGATTATCAGGATGAAATTGCAGAGCAGGTAGATTATATTGACGAAGATTTAGCTGCTATTGAAGAGGAATTCGCTGAAGAGTGTGATTGTGACTGCAATTGCGATTGCGATTGTTGCGACGATGATCTTTGCGATGACGATTTTGAGTATTATGAACTTGATTGCCCAAGCTGCGGTGAAACAATTTGTCTTGATGAAGATTTCTTTGATACCGATGATGATATTGTTTGCCCCAACTGTGGTGAAAAAATTGACATCGAACTTGAAGATGACGAAGAAGATCTTTAATCTCTGATATCAATTATACCCCCTGAACAGCATATTATAAAATATATGTTGTGTGGGGGTATTTTTTATGTCTGAATTTAAAATTAGTAAATGTAAAGTTATAAATATAACTTCAGAAGAAAACAAAGAAATAATTGATTATGGTGTTAAAATGGTA
>JAZTYV010000007.1:0-12019 GCA_045637145.1 Clostridia bacterium
AAAGAGATGGTTATGATACTCCTGAAGATGCTTACATTGCTCGTCAAAAATGGTTAGAAGAGGCTCAAAGAGGTTATGTAGTTAAGCCTACTCGTGAAAGAACTATGGTTCAGTTAATAAAGGAGTCAATTTCTGCAAGAAATTATGCTCCTGCTACTGTGAAGCGTAAAATGTCTTTGTTAAAACATCATGTAGAACCTGCATTTAAGGAAAGACTTGCTACAAGTATTACTCCTGCTGATTTAGAAAAGTTCTTACTTGGTTTGAGTAAGCCCACTAAGGATAAAAAGTTTGGTAGGGATATTAGGTATTCTCAAGAGTACATAAATGGGTTTTATAAGATGTTTTCTGCTGCATACAAGTACGGTGTGAAGGCTGGGTATATTGAAAGAAATCCTGTGTCTTTAATGGATTTAGAGGGTGATTGGTCATCAGCGGGTATTCCCAAAGAAGAGGGCAAATTCTTAAAGCCTGAAGAATTGAGGGTTATTGATGATACTCTTAAAACTGCAAATGTCTATGCTTCATTCATGATTGGATTACATACTGGTTGCAGAATTTCTGAAATATTTGGACTTCGTTGGAGTGATGTTGATTTTGCAAAAAAAGAAATCAGTATCAATAAACAGTTGTTGTATGATTCAAAGGAGAAAGTGTGGTATATTTCTCCTTTGAAAACAAAGCATTCAAAGCGATATGTTCCTCTTTCTCCTATTTTAGAGAAGTTTCTTCTTGACTTAAAACAGAAGCAAAAGGCTAATAAGTTGGCTTTGGGTGATAATTACAGGGATACTTACAGACCTGTAATGTTGGAAGATGATAAAGGTAAAAGAACTAAGGCTTATTTCACAGACTTTATAAATGTCAAGTCGACTGGTGAGTGGTTAACGTCTGATTCTACGAAGTATGCCACTCGAAAAAGAGAGTGTACTAATGGTAAGTATCGTTTTATCTTAAATGGTAAACAGATAGATTGGTCTTATCATGATTTAAGACACACATTTGCCACAAAAGCCGCCTTATCTGGTGTAGCAATTAATGATTTGCAAAGAATATTAGGGCATAAAAAGCCTACTACAACTGAGCATTATTATTTGCATGATGAGGAAGGTCGTCTGAGGGTAAACCCAATGAGAGATAAACTTCTTTTTGCTGGGTTGGCTGAAATGACTGATGCAATAAACTCTTGTCCTGAAACAGATACCTTTGCTGAGCATGATGCTTATGTTGAAAATCTAAAATCAGTTAAGCATGAAACAAAGGATGATATTCCTGTTTATGGTGAAAATGAGGTTAGTTTCAATAATGGTATTGCTTATATGAATGATTAATCAATAATTTTGGAGAGATTTATTAAGTTAAATCTCTCTAATTTTTTATATCAAAAACTATACTCAGTTTGAGCATTGCAGGTATCGTGCCCAGTGTTCTGTTTCGTGTACAGTTGGGGTCATTAGTCCAAATTAGGCGATTCTTAGGGTGTTTTTGGTCTGAAAACTAAGTTTGTTTGGGTGGCTGAATTGGCCATTTTGATTGGCCATTCTTAGGTTTCGTGTACTTTTGAGATTGACAAAGTGGCATATACTGTGGTATAATTAATATGTGGCCAGCCCACAATAGTAGATGGTTCGTGGCGAAGCCCGCCACGGTAAAGGTCTTGAAGGGCTTCTTAACAGATATTTCAAATAATACAGAATTTGTTTTAAGGGTGTTTGCAGCTTGCAAGCGCCCTTATTTTGTGTTTTTCTGATTTTTGTCAAAAAGTTTATAATGTTAAAAGGGTTTTATGAAATAGGTGTTTACAAACATTTCAAAATGTGTTACTATTATAGCAGTTTAGTGGCATATGTTTTGTATAATTTGTCAAAAGGGGTGTTTGTAAATGATATGTTCAAATTGCGGTGCACAATTGGGAGAAGGGTTAAAGTTTTGCCCATATTGCGGTACAACAGTTTTGGATTACAATTTGGAACAAAATGACGCAAGTTTGTATCAAACACAGGAGTTTGCTCAAGAAACCTCTGAAATTTCTAAAAATAATGAATTTGGGATGTATAACAGGGGCATTAAGACGGAAGAAAAACAGACATATTACGAAGAAGAACCCCAAATGTACAAATCTTCTTATCAAAATATAAAAAAGCAACCTCAAAAAAACATATGGCTCATTGTAGGTGCCGTTGTATTGAGTATTGCGGTAATTACAGTGGGCATACTTCTCTTGGTGTTGGGAAGTTGGGATAAAAATGATGCTAAAAATAACGAAGAATACAATTGTAAAATTTGCGGTGAAGAAACCGATAACAAAGAAGAATATTGCGATGATTGCATAGAAGATTACGGATGCAAATACTGTGATGCAGTAATTGAAGACATAAGTATAGACGGATTTTGCGAAGATTGCAAGGTGGAATATACCTGCAGAGCATGTGATAAAGTGGATGAGGAAGTAGAAGACGGCTATTGCCCCGATTGCGCAGAAGATATGAAGTGCAAGGGAAAAGGATGCAAGGAAATTGTTGAAGAAGGACACTATTGTGCTGACTGTATTGACAGCCTCTTAAACGAGGAGTATGACGGACTTTGTTTTGCTTGTTCAGACCATATGGACACCGAGGACATCTTTTTAATTGACACCCTGGGTTATGCATACTGCGAGGATTGTGATACGGGTAATTATTGCAGCAAGTGTAATGCCTATATAGAAAAATATGATGACGATGATGTTTGTTTCTTTTGTGCAGAACACGCATGTTTTAATTGTTCGGAAGTCCTTGAGACAAGTGAAATATATGTAACGGATGATTATGGCAACGATTACTGTGAGGATTGCGACGCCGGATACTATTGTGAAAGCTGTGGTGCACCTGTTAGAAGAAACAGAACTTATTGTAACGAATGTGACAGATAAGATTATTTGGAAAGCGTGCTGAATTTTCAGTGCGCTTTTTTCCTTAAACCGTGCGAAGCACAATATTACTCGGCGTAAGTCGAATATAACTGCGCAGCAATATCACTTACGAAGTAAATATCACTTGTTCCGCAAGGAACAAATATAACTGAAAAAACGACTTGGCGAAACAAGTCGTTTTTTCTGGTAGCGGCAGACGGATTTGAACCATCGACACTGCGGGTATGAACCGCATGCTCTAGCCAACTGAGCTATGCCGCCATATTGAGTTGTAGCCGCCTATACAAGCGACTTGATTATTATATTATATTTTTTTGTAAATGTCAAGATATTTATGCAAAATTTTCTTAAAATATTTTGTAGGAGCAAACTGCGGTATTACCGCAGTTTGCCTTTTTTAAATCAATAGAATGTTGCTACTTCCTGCTCGGGAACAACAGAGGCTTCAACCTGTGTTACAGTAAGAACGGGCCCCTCGCACCTGTAGAGAGTGTGAAATTTTTTTGAAAATTGGGCGGTTATAACAACCCAATCTCTATTGTTAATTTTAGTGCCTTCGGGCAGAGTTGCTACTATTCCTTTGTATTCAATGTCATCTGCACAGCAGGTCATAACATGTCTTCCGCATACAACCACATTGCTCGGAAACTTAGGACTTACGGCAACTATAGCCTTGAATTTAATGGTTTTGCCGATATACTTATCCATTTCTTCGGACATATCTCTAAACCACAATGCATAGTCCCGGTCTGCAATTTCTATAACAGGGGCGTTAATGTCAAAGGGAAGCGGGTCCTCTGCATCATCATATTCCATAGTGCCGTCAAAATTTTCATATGCAATGGCACATCTGCGGCTTATGCCCCGTACTATTTTGTGTATTTCGTCTTTTTTAGTAGAAGCATCGGAACGGTTAAATACTATCATTTCTGTGTTAGACAGCTTGTCTACTACAAGAGAACGCATATTTGCATTGTAAGAAACAAAGGTTTTGGCATCTGCAAACATAATAAGCTGATACACAAACCAGTTTTTAGGCAGATTTTCAAAAAGTGATTTAAACTGCCACATTCCGTTATACTCCACTATGACTCTTTCGATTTTATGTTTTTTGTATAGCTTTTTAAGGAGTTCTTCTGAAAGGTCTTCTTCGTTTTCTACTGTTTCAATAAAAACATTTTTGCAAGGAAATCGTGAAATGTCGTATTCCTCTATGCCCTCTTCGCAAAGAAGTATAAGCGTTCTTTCGCCGTCATTAAAACGGGGGTCCTCCATTGTTTCTTGAATTGCTTTTGTTTTGCCGGCTTCAAGAAATCCGGCAAACACATACATTGGTATCTGTAAACCCATAAAAGCACCTCGTATTTATAAATTGAACAGATTTTCAAGTTCAGTTTCTTTTAGTTTAGAACCTATTACACATATTCTGCCTATTACACCCGTTCTGCCCTCTCTTATGTCGGTTTCTCCCGGAATATAGTCAAAGTGAATGAACTTATCGCTGTCGGTTGCCACAACACCTTTGGCACGAAGAACCACACCATATTTTTCAGTACATTCAAGCCCTTTCAATGCACATTCAATCTGTTCCTTGGAGTATTTTCTGGCAGTTTCTATGCCCCAGCTTGTAAATATTTCATCGGCATGGTGGTGATGTTCGTGACAATTACATTCGTGGTCATGATGGTGTTCATGTTCATGACAATCACACTCGTGGTCGTGGTGATGATGTTCGTGACAATGACACTCATGGTCATGGTGATGATGACCGCACTCGGGACAAACATCTTCGTTTTTAAGACTTTCCATTTCGTCTTTAAGAGTAAGTCTTTCTTCCATTGCTTTCAAAATGTCTTTTCCGTCTATATGCTCCCATGGAGTAGTTACAATTACGCAGGCTTTGTTGTGTTCGCGCAAAAGCTGTATTGCAGACTGTATTTTGTCTTCAGACGCATTTTGCGTATGACTGAGAACAATAGTGCCTGCGTTTGCAATCTGGTCATTGTAGAATTCACCAAAATTTTTCATATACATTTTGCATTTATTTACATCAGCAACTGTTGTGAATGAATTGAGAACAGCGTCTTCTGATGTAACACCCTCAACAGCGCGGATTACATCACTGAGTTTGCCTACTCCTGAGGGTTCAATTATTATTCTGTCGGGATTATATTGTTCGAGCACTTTTTTAAGAGCCTGGGCAAAATCACCCACAAGAGAGCAACATATGCATCCTGAATTCATCTCCGTAATCTCTATGCCTGCATCTTGCATAAAGGCTCCGTCAATACCTATTTCGCCGAATTCATTTTCAATAAGTACAAGCTTTTCTCCGCAATATGCCTCGGAAATAAGCTTCTTAATGAGTGTGGTTTTTCCGGCTCCCAAAAAGCCTGAAAAAATGTCGATTTTTGTCATAAAGTCACCTTCTGTTTAATGTAATGGAATATTTATTCTAATGATATCATATTTTAACAACAAATTCAAGGCAAAGTGTTTTACAAAACTGTTGCGGTTTTATCAAAAATATTGACAAAATTCGTACTTTGTATTATCATAAACAAAAAGAGAGATTATCCGGAGGATGATAGTATGGCAGATTTTATTGACAGACTAAAAACAGGCATAAATAAGGGGGTTGCTACCGTAAGTACAGGCTCCAAAAACATGGTGGAGAAGAGCAAAATCAACACATGTATTAAAAATCTTGATGATGAAATAAAAGAAATTTCCGGTATTGCGGGAATTAAGCTTTATAATTACTGCGTTGCAAATCCAGAGGGCGACATTCCAAGAAGCGAATTTGCCTCATTCTGTAATGAAATTTCCTCAAGAAACTCACAGATTAAACAGTATCAGGCAAAGCTTGCTGAGTTGGATGCCGAAATGGACCAGGTAAGAGGAACAAGTGCAACACCCACAAGCACTCAAGTTCAATGCAAATGCGGTATGGTAAATGCACCCGGTTCCAAATTTTGTGCAAGCTGCGGAAGTCCTCTTGCATAATAATCAAAGATTTTTGGCAGCATGTACATACTTAGTGTTAAGTATTACTGCTGCCTTAGTTTTTTTATGGAGGTATACATATGAATTGCCCCAAGTGTAATTTTGAAATCCCTGAAGGCGCACTTTTTTGTGGTGAATGCGGAACAAAAATAGAAGAAACACTGTTGTGCAAAAAATGTTCTGCTCCCTTAAAAGGAGATGTGTTGTTCTGCCCGAATTGCGGAACTTCGACATCTTCCGGAAATACTGAAAATACAGATGCTCTTTATAAACAAACAGAACCTGAGGAGGCTGTACCGCTTATTGAGGATAATGAGGAAGAGCTTTGCGAGACAGTTGCAACAGTTATAGACGCGGAGGAAAATAAACCTGAGGATAACTCTGCTCAAGCTGTAGTAAAGTCCAGAGAAGATATCGAGGAAAACCTCGAGAGGACTATGACAATTCCTGTTATAAAGAAGAGTTCATATACTCCCGAAGATGAGACACAGTCTATACAAAAGGCTTCTAAGCCTATGCCCTCTAAACCCCGGACAACACCTATACATTCGCAGGTTCCTGTGCATACAACACCTCCTTATGCAGTTTCAGGTTCGAAAGGAGCATATCGGACAAACAATGCAAGTGTCCGTTCAATGAAAAGCTCTGATGAAAGGCAATCATATCCCAAACCCGCTGCTTTCGATCAAAAGGCAAAAGCATCTAAAACAGATGAGAGCCAGACTCAGAAAAACATACTTATATTCCTTATAGTATTTTTGCTTGTAATCCTCATAGGTTTGATGAGCATAATACTTGTTATGAGTCTTTCCAAAAAAGAAGCTGCCACAGATACAATTTCTAAGGAATCGCAGAGCGAAGTAAAAAAAGATGACGAAGTCAAACAAGAAAAGAAAGAAAAGGAAGAGAAAAAAACAAAGAACAAGAAAAATACAAGCAGCTCTCTCCCCTCGGAAGAGTATATAGTGAGGGTGGACTATGATTTTGACTTTTCTTTTGGGGAAGAACTCAATCCGGATGATTATGCTGAAAAAAGATATATGATACATAACGACAGCAAATATTGTTTTGAGTGTGATGTTCCTTTGGGGTTCGAATATGATTTTTCCGATGATGTTGAATCCCGTTACAAAGCAAGCGACAATACTGCATACATGGACATAGGTGCTTACTACAATGATGCTCTGCTCACTGTGGACAATGTAATGAAAAACACCATGGATAACATTGACGGCACATTGACCTTTAAAAACAATGGTGCAGATTGGTTTGCTATGATTATCGAAAAAAACGGAGTTGTGTATTATCAAAAATGCTTTGTAAACAGTGACTACATACGGTATTTTGAGTTTGTATATCCTGAGGAATACAGCAGTATTTATGAAGGGTATATAACAGACATAGCTGCAAATTACAAAAGAACAGATTGATTTTCAATGCTATGTGTATTGTGATAGTTTTTTAAAAATTGTATTGACTACTGCACAATAATATGATAGAATGTTCTTAATTTAATAACAGTAAAAGCGATGAGCGAAAACAAGTAGGCTTGCTTTTGGGTCCTTTAAGAGAGTTGTCGGGTGGTGCAAGGCAATGACCGGGGCACAGCTGAATACATTTCGTTAGCTGCATACCGAAGGAGAGTCAGTCTTTGTGTAGGCTATGCCGGGAGTTCCCGTTACAGAACTAAGGTATTGCGATGTACCTGATAAGGCCGTTGTTGTGAGATGGCGGCGAACTGAGGTGCTACCACGGGAAGTCTTCTCGTCCTCTGGATTTATTCTTGAGGGCGGGATTTTTTTATTTCGCCCAACTATACGAAGGGATGGTTAAAATGTTACTTAAGCTTGGATTGTTGATTGTATTTTTTGCAGTTATGATAGCCGTTGGACTCTACTGCAGAAAGAACTCTACAGATGTAAATGGGTTTGTGCTTGGCGGGCGCTCGGTGGGTCCGTGGCTTACAGCCTTTGCTTACGGCACATCGTATTTTTCTGCGGTTATCTTTGTAGGATATGCCGGACAGTTTGGATGGAAGTTCGGTATAGCTTCTACATGGATAGGTGTGGGCAATGCGGTTCTTGGTTCGCTTCTTGCCTGGGTTGTGCTTGGAAGAAGAACCAGACTTATGAGTCAGCATCTTGGAAGTGCCACAATGCCTGAATTTTTTGGAAAGAGATACATGAGTACTTCACTTAAGATTGCAGCATCTGTTATAGTTTTCATATTCCTCATACCGTATACCGCATCTTTGTACAACGGTCTTTCGAGATTGTTTTCTATGGCATTTCCAAGCATTGATTACTCCGCTTGTGTTATCATAATGGCAATTCTCACAGGAGTGTATGTCATTGCGGGAGGATATATGGCAACTGCTATCAACGATTTTATACAAGGAATTATAATGCTTGGAGGTATTGTTGCTGTTATTTCTGCAGTGCTGTCTAAAAACGGCGGTTTCATAGAGTCTTTAAACGGACTCGCTTCAATAGAGGCAGATGGAATGGCACCCGGTGTATTCAATTCATTTTTCGGTCCCGACCCTCTCAATCTTTTGTTTGTAGTAATACTTACTTCTCTTGGTACATGGGGACTTCCTCAAATGGTACAGAAGTTCTATGCTATAAAAAGCGAGAAGGACATTACAAAAGGTACTATAATATCTACATTATTTGCTCTTGTAGTAGCCGGGGGATGTTATTTCCTCGGAGGATTTGGCAGATTGTTCACAAACGAGCTTACATTCCTTGCGGACGGCTCAATAGAGGGCGGATTTGATGCCATTATTCCTACTATGCTTTCCGGTCTTCCCGATATACTCATTGCTGTTGTCATTATTTTAGTGCTTTCTGCATCGATGTCAACGCTTTCTTCTCTTGTTCTTGCATCAAGCTCTACACTTACATTAGACCTTATCAAAGAACATATTGTTAAAAATATGACAGAAAAGAAGCAGGTTCTCATAATGAGAGTGCTTATAGTGTTATTTGTTTCCATATCTGCTTTCATTGCCATAAACAAAGACAAGCTTAGTGCTATTGCAGATATGATGGGTATTTCGTGGGGTGCACTTGCGGGCGCATTTCTTGCACCGTTTTTGTATGGATTGTATTGGAAAAGGGTTACAAAAGTTTCCGTGTGGGCAAGCTTTGTGTTCGGCGCGGGAATTATGCTTCTCAATATGTTCATGAGACCTTATTTTCCTGTTATTTTGCAGTCGCCCATTAACTGCGGAGTTATAGCAATGCTTGGAGGATTGGTTATTGTTCCCGTTGTAAGTATCTTTACTCCCGGTATATCAACGGAAAAGGCAGAAGAAATGTTTTCATGTTATGACCGCGAAGTTGTGGTTTCTGCAAAAAAATCACTCGGCAAATAAGTAAAAAAACAAATGCACAGATGCGTTTGATATAACGCTTTTGTAAGTTTTGAAAGGATAGATTTTAATGCCAATTACAGAAATTTTACAGAAAAATGCGGATTTTTATCCAAACGATGTAAGTCTTGTGGAAATAAATCCTAAAAATGAAAATCAGGCAAGAATGACATGGAGAGAGTATTCTCTTATTGAATCCTCTGCGGCAGAAGCCTACAGAAAGGAAATTACATGGGGAGAATTTAACAAAAAAGCGAATCGTTTTGCCAATTTCCTTCTTACAAGGGGTATCAAAAAGGGCGACAAGGTTGCAATTCTTCTTATGAACTGCATTGAGTGGCTTCCCATATATTTCGGTGTGCTTAAAACCGGGGCTATGGCAGTTCCGCTAAATTACAGATATGCAGCCGATGAAATAAAGTATTGTTTAGAACTTGCCGATGCAGACGCTATCATATTCGGCCCCGAATTTACAGGCCGTGTAGAGCAGATTTGCACAAGAGTAAAACGAGTTAACCTATGGCTCTATCACGGAGAAGATTGCCCAACTTTTGCAGAAAGCTACGACAATCTTGTGGAGTATTGCTCGTCCAAGAGTCCACAGATAAAGCTTACAGACGATGATGATGCGGCAATATATTTTTCATCGGGTACTACAGGTTTTCCAAAGGCTATTATACATAAGCACAGAAGTCTTGTTCATGCTGCCATGGTAGAGCAAAATCATCATTCTCAGACAAAAGATGATATATTTTTGTGTATACCGCCTTTGTATCATACCGGAGCAAAAATGCATTGGTTTGGGTCGTTCCTTGTTGGCGGAAAAGCAGTTCTGCTTAAGGGGATTAAACCCGAATGGATACTAAAAGCAGTATCCAATGAAAAGTGTACTATTGTGTGGCTTCTTGTGCCGTGGGCTCAGGATATTCTTGATGCAATAGAAAGAGGCGATATTAACCTCGATAATTATGAACTTTCACAATGGAGACTTATGCACATAGGAGCACAACCTGTTCCGCCAAGTCTTATTAAGCGTTGGAAAACATATTTTGCAAATCACGCATACGACACAAACTATGGTCTTTCCGAGTCCATAGGACCGGGTTGTGTTCACCTTGGTGTTGAAAATGTGCACAAGGTTGGAGCCATAGGCAAAGCGGGCTTTGGATGGCAAACCAAGATTGTTGATGAAAACAGAAATGAAGTAAAAAAAGGAGAAGTCGGTGAACTTGCAGTTAAGGGACCGGGTGTAATGACGGCGTATTACAAAGATGAAAAGGCAACAAATGAGGTTTTAAAGGACGGCTGGCTTTTTACCGGTGATATGGCTGCCGAAGACGAAGATGGATTTATATATCTTGTAGACAGAAAGAAGGATGTCATAATTACAGGCGGTGAGAATATTTATCCTGTACAGATTGAGGACTTCCTTCGCAAACACGACAAGATAAGCGATGTTGCTGTAATAGGTCTTCCTGATTCCAGACTTGGAGAAATTACAGCGGCAATTATTCAGGCAAAAGAGGGTATGGAGCTGTCTAAAGAGGAAATAGACGATTTTTGTATGGACCTTCCAAGATACAAAAGACCTCACAGGGTTATCTTTGCCGATGTTCCGAGAAACCCCACAGGAAAAATAGAAAAGCCAAAGCTTAGAGAAATTTATTGCGGAGAAAGTGTTGTTGCACAGCAAAACGAACTTAAATAATCTGTGAACTTTGTGCGATTTACTTGACCTTAAGGTAAAAAGGTGTCATAATGTAAAGAAGAATATTTTAATGAAATGTTGCTTGCAGAAAGGAAATATATTATGAAAAAATTGTTGCTCGGTAATGCCGCAGTGGCAAGAGGTGCATACGAAGCCGGAGTAAATGTGGTAGCATCATATCCGGGAACTCCAAGTACCGAAATCACTGAGGAAATTGTTAAATTTGATGAAATATATGCAGAGTGGTCGCCCAATGAAAAGGTAGCAGCAGAGGTTGCCATAGGTGCATCAATAGGCGGTGCCCGTGCTATGAGCTGCATGAAGCATGTTGGTCTCAATGTAATGGCAGACCCTGTGTTTACAGTGAGCTATACAGGTGTAAACGGCGGTCTTGTATTCTGCGTGGCAGATGACCCCGGCATGCATTCTTCTCAAAACGAACAGGATTCCAGACATTATGCCAAGGCATCTAAAATAATGATGCTTGAGCCTGCGGATTCTTTGGAATGCAGAGACTATACAAAGCTTGCTTTTGAACTTTCTGAAATGTATGATACCCCTGTGTTCATACGCCTCTCTACAAGGGTTTCACATTCACAGAGTCTTGTGGAACTTGGCGAAAGAGAGGAAAATGAACTTAAACCCTACGAAAAGAATATAGGAAAGTATGTAATGATGCCGGCAAATGCTGTAAAAAGACATGTTGTTGTAGAAGACAGAATTGCTGCACTCAAGGAACTCAGTGAAGTTACCAACCTCAACACCGTGGAGAAAAACGGTTCTAAAATAGGCATTATAACTTCGGGAATAGCATATATGTATGCCAAGGAAGCTCTTGGAGACAATGCGGATTATCTTAAACTTGGCATGGTTTATCCGCTTCCCGAGCAGAAGATAAAGGATTTTGCAGCTAATTATGACAAAGTATATGTTATAGAAGAGCTTGACCCCGTAATAGAAGAATGGTGCAAATCTCTTGGAGTAGATGTAATAGGCAAGGATGAATTTACCCTTCTTG
>JAZTYV010000008.1:0-1684 GCA_045637145.1 Clostridia bacterium
GAAAAACGGATATAAGCGTTCGGTAGAAATTTCGGGGCAATATAATATGTACCGTCAAGATTATTGCGGTTGTATTTTTTCAAAACAAGAGCGTGAAGCAATCAAATAAAGCAAAAAAGGCTTGGGAGTTTTGAACAAGTCCGTTAAAAACGGACAATGACAAAAAGGACCTCCTATGGTAGAATGAAAGAAACTACCATAGGAGGTATTTTTATGCCAAGACAAAAAGGAACACAAAATACTCCACAAAAAACAATTGATGAGATTGTTAGAAAGCACCGCGAAGGTGAATCAATAAGATCATTAGCAATAAAGTATAACAAGCCATTTAAGACCATAAAGAATATGTACACAAGGGAAAATAATAAATTGCGCAACCATAATATTCCAAAGCAACGAGGAAGAAAACCAGCCAAAACATTGCAAGAATACAAGTATGAGAACAAACGGTTGAAAATGGAAAATGAGTTATTGAGGGATTTTCTCTCGCTCACCGAAAGGAAGTGAGAACAAGTGTAAAGTATATGGTAATCTACCGCCACAAAGACAAATATTCAATTAGTGAAATGTGTAGGTTTTTCAAAGTGTCAAGAAGTGGATATTACAGTTATATATCACGAATGAATATACCTGCATGGGATTTACCATTGGCTGAGAAGATAAAGGAATGTCAAGAGAAGTGTGGTAGAACCTATGGTTACCGCAGAGTACATATATGGCTTGAACGAAACGGTATTCACCGCAATCCAAAGACCATACTTAGAGTTATGCAAAAATATGGATTACTGTCAGTAATCCGACGAAAGAAATATCGTAATTACGGAGATTACATACATAGGTATCCCAATCTGTTAAATAGAAATTTCTCTGCCGAAAGACCGAATCAAAAGTGGGTTACAGATATTTCATATATACACACCAAGCAGGGTGTGTTGTATCTTTCGGTTATTAGAGATTTGTACGACAATAGTATTGTTGCATACAAAACCGGCACAGAACAAAACATTAATCTAGTGTTAAGTAACATCCGAGCTGCCAAGAAAAAAGAGAAGGTCACTGCTGAGCTGCAACTCCACAGTGACCAAGGCTTTCAATATACATCCACAGCATATTTTAAGCTAACTCAATCTTACGGCATAACGCCGTCAATGTCAAGACGTGGTAATCCGTATGACAATGCTTTGGCAGAAAATTTCTTTTCCATACTTAAAACGGAATGTATATACCGCACAAAACTTCAGACCTATGAGGAGGCTCGCCTCCTCATAGGTGAATACATCCATTTTTACAATCATCAACGAATACAATTAAAAACAAAACTGACTCCCCTTGAAAAGAGAAGTCAGTATATTGCTTAAAATTTAATTTTAACTACCATAAAGGCCTTTTTTGTACTGTCTGCACAAATTGGTGCAGTTCATTTTGGCAACTCCTTTTTTGTTAGAATTTATAAGCATCTAAAAGCTCAAGTTCATAGTATGGATTTCTTGACCAGAGGAATCTACCCTTTGCCTTACGCTCGTCTTCGGTCATATTTTCAGCACCTGTGAAAGTGTTTCCACAATAGATGAATTTTGGTGCAAGATTTATGCCGATGCTCTTAAAGTAGTCGCGCATAGTTTCAACTCTTGTTTCAAAATCTTCGTAGTGCTTGTTGCGAACGTCGGTCCAAGCAACCTCACTT
>JAZTYV010000009.1:0-43237 GCA_045637145.1 Clostridia bacterium
TACAGCCAGGACGGCAACTACGAGGTGTCCTACGAGAATGCAGAAGTTTCCATGTACAGAACAAAGAACATTGTAAAGGCAGAGGAATTAACCAAGGGTTCAAAGATATTTGTGTATGCAGACATCATGACTATGAGCATACCCGCACTTGTTAACCCCTCCAAGATAGTAATTATGTCTATTGCCGAAATCAGCAAGGCTCAGGCATTAAACGAGCAGGGCATACTTCTCGGCACAGAAAACGGTCTTGAACTTGAAAGGGCAGTTACAAGAGCAGAGGCAGTTGCGTTAATCCAAAGAACAAGCCCCGCACCCAAAATGGTGTATACCTCAAGCTTTGACGATGTGTCCGACAAGCACTGGGCATATGCAAACATAAGCTGGGCATCTGAAACAGGTGTTGTAAACGGAACAGGGGACAATAAGTTTGAACCCGACAGAAATGTTACCGCAAAGGAGCTTGCCATGATGCTCCTCAATGCTTCGGGCGAAAAGGTTGAATTTGACAAAGCATTTGAAACAGCTGAACAAAGAGGATTTGTAACCGCAGAAGACGGCATATCCTCAGGCGATGTGCTTACAAGAGACACAACTGCAAAGATGATATTTAACTATCTTAATAAATAATATAAAACAGACAAAGACCTCAGAAGCGAGGTCTTTGTCTGTTTTAAGGGACTATTTATTTTGAGATGGATATGTTCAATTACTTAAAAAATCTGCCTATAAAAGGTATGTACTGCATATACAGTTTTCTTAATTTTTTCTTCCAGTATTCCTTTTCTTTTCCTTGAGAACGCTGTATTTCCGATTTAAAATACTTTCTCATGCGCATAATGGGAGAAAGAATATAAAAATATAATGCTAATGCAACGAAAAACAAAATTACAGTTATAAAAGTCAAATTCAAAAGAGTGTAATCATTGGTGCTATAGATATTTTTCATTATTATTTTATCAGTCCAGTTCTAAAATGTATTCCTTGTTGCCATTTTTTTGTTTGTTGCTTTAAATGTAGCACTTTGAATCGGTGTCTGACAACAAACAGACTGCAACATAATTGAAATAATGTTGCAAGGTATATATTATATTGAAAAATATTTGTCAAGTCTATAATGTATATCCATTTTTGTTAAAAATAACACAATTTTTTTACATTCACATATTGCAATTGTACGATTTATTATTTATAATAAAAGTAATGTAATACAAATAATTAAACAAAGGAGAAGTGTATGAAGACTGTAAAAGACATTCTTAAAATCATCAAGGATAATGACATAAAAATGGTGGACTTTAAAATGGTAGACATAAACGGACAGTTCCGCCATGTAACAATCCCCGCAAAAAACTTTTCGGAAAAGACCATGAAAAATGGTATTGGTTTTGATGCCTCCAACTACGGCTACGCAGTTGTAGAAAAGAGCGATATGGTGTTTATTCCCGACCCCGACACAGCGGTTATCGACCCGTTTTGTGAAATTCCCACCTTGTCTATGACAGGTAATGCAATGATTATAGACAATCCCGAAAACAGACCTTTGGCACAGTATCCCAGAAACATTGTTTTAGCTGCCGAAAAATATTTAAAAGACAGCGGTATTGCCGATACAATGCTCATATTGCCCGAGTTCGAGTTTTACCTCTTTGACAGTATTGGCTGGGAGGTAAAGCCGGAATCAATAGGCGTTGCTCTCGATGCACAGCAGGCACACTGGAACAGTGCCGGGGAGGGACTGGGCAACATCGTTGCAAAGCAGAAGAACTATCATATTGCAAAGCCGTTTGATGTGTCTTACGAAGCACGAAGCGAAATGTGTATGCTCATAGACGAAGCAGGTATTGCGCTTAATTATCATCATCCCGAAGTAGGTGCAGGCGGACAGTTTGAAATCGAGCCTGAGCTTGGTCAGATGTCCAAAATGGCAGATGCAACCATGATGATTAAATACATAATTCACAACACAGCCAGAAAGTACGGTATGTCTGCAACCTTTATGCCAAAGCCCGTAATGGGTGAGGCGGGCAACGGTATGCATGTCCATATGCTTCTTTTAAAAGACGGAGAGCCAGTATTTTCCGATGATAACGGCTATTCCAACTTAAGCCGTGAGGCTCACTACTTTATGGGAGGACTTTTAAAGCATATTGCATCGCTTTGCGCACTTACAAACCCCAGCACAAATTCATTTAAAAGGCTTGTTCCGGGATTTGAAGCACCTGTTACAGTTGGCTATGCCACCTCAAACCGCAGTGCAGTTATCCGTATTCCTGCATATGCCAAGGAGCCGTCATTAAGACGCTTTGAACTTAGAAATCCCGATGCTACATGCAATCCGTATTTCTGCTATGCGGCAATTCTTATGGCAGGTATAGACGGAATTTTGAACAAAATAGACCCGCACGAAAACGGCTGGGGCCCCTATGATGTTAATCTGTTCCATCTCCCGCCGGAAGAAAAGGCAAAGCTCAAGCATCTGCCCACATCGCTCGATGAAGCACTCGATGCACTGGAAAAGGACAACGACTACCTTACAGCAGGCGGTGTATTTCCCAAGGAGCTCATCGACAACTTCATTGCTTCAAAGAGAGCCGAGGTTCGCGAGCTTTCACAAATTCCTCACCCTGCAGAATTTGATAAGTATTATAATCTTTAATTATACAAAAAACAGATGTTTCTATTTGAAACATCTGTTTTGTTTTGATATATTTTAACTTGACAGAATTTAGAAATTTGCGATATAATTTTATTTGTGAGGTGAAAGCATATGACAAAAGAATTATCGAAAAAAGCATACGAAATAATCAAAAAAATGCAACAGAACGAATTGACGGAAAGTGTTATATATAGAGAAATTGCAAAGTTTGCAAAAGGCGAGGAAAACAAGCAAACACTATTGCGCCTTGCCGATGAGGAAAAAGCGCATTACGAAATATGGAAAAGCTATACGGGTGAAGAAATGAAGCCTCAAAAACTTAAAGTAATAAAGTATAAGGCTATTGCATATTTCCTTGGTTTTACCTTTGCGGTTAAGCTTATGGAAAACGGTGAAGAGGCATCGCAAAAAGAATATGACATCATAGCAGAAGAAGTAAAGGAAAGCATCGATATCAAAAAGCAGGAAGAGGAGCACGAGGCGGCACTTCTGGATATGCTCGATGAGGAGAGGCTTCAGTATGTGGGAAGTATGGTTTTGGGTATGAACGATGCACTTGTAGAGCTTACAGGCTCGCTTGCAGGATTTACCTTTGCCATGCAAAATACACGGCTTATTGCTCTTTCCGGTCTTATTATGGGCATTTCGGCAACCTTTTCCATGGCATCGAGCGAATTTTTGGCAGCCAAAAGCGAGGGCAGAGCAGACGCGCTCAAATCCTGCAGTTACACAGGAATTGCTTATCTGATTACGGTGGCACTTCTTATAATCCCGTATCTTGTTTTGGACAATTCGCGGTATATGACGGCGCTTTTTGCCATGATTGCAGTGGTAATACTTATTATTGCAGGCTTTACATACTACATTTCTGTTGCCAAGGGCGAAAAATTCAAGCCCAGATTTTTGGAAATGACACTAATAAGTGTTGGAGTTGCAGTTATATCCTTTGTTGTAGGAATACTCGCAAAGCATTTTTTGGGTGTGGATATTTAAAATAAAACAATTATAAAAGGCTCCTTATGACCTTAGTATTTTGGTCTTGGGAGCCTTTTTGTTTTTACAGATTGTTTTCTATTACTTCCCACACTTTTGATATTTCCAGACCTCTTCTCCAGCTTGCAACACCTGCAAGAGAGTATTTGTTTACAAGCTCAACTCTTTTTGCAACTGTATCTGTGTTTTCAAGCCAGAACACACAGGTTTTGTTTCCGTTTTTCCACGATATTTTGTATTGGCCGTCTTCTTCCATATATGTGTATGCGGGGTTGTTTTTTTGTATAAGCTCATAAGCCGTCTGCATGCTTATTGCTTTAGTTGAGGTAACTTTGCTTCCTGTCACCTCGAAGTACCTCATATAAAAGGGTATGCCAAGTACAAGCTTGTCTTTGGGCACTTCCTTTAAGGTGCGCTTTACAGACTCTTCTGTCCAGTCAAGGCTTGCCACGGGGCCTGCCGATTTAGATGACGCGTAGTATTCATCATATGCCATAAGCATAATATAGTCGCAGTTTTCACTGAGTGCGTCTCTATCGTAGCACATAGACCAGTTGGAGCTTGTAGGCTCAAGACGGGTTATGTCGGCAGATACCACAAGTCCAAGCTCGTGGAGCATCACAGAAAGCTCTCTTACATGCTTTGTTACAAGGTATCTGTTTCTTTCGTATATGTTTTCAAAGTCAATGTTTATACCGTCTGTTTGGTAGCTTACGGCGTAGTCCAAAAGGTATTCAATTGCCTTCATCCTTGTTTCCTTGCTGTTTAAAAATTCATCGGCAGTTTTTAATGTAAAGTCCGTTTTGTATATGGGCCACAGCTCATAGCCGTTTTCCTTGGCGTAGTTTACATATTTTCTTGTAAGAGAATTGTAGAATTTAATATCTCCCAAAAGCTCTCTTTTTTCCACTCCAAGATTTTCTTTGGAAATTTGAAATGACGATGGAGAAATTACATTTACTCCGCCTGGTGCATAGTCCGGCACAGAGGAGTATACCTCCCATGTGAGATTTATCTTGTCCTTTTTCTTAAGTGAAAGACTGCAGTCGTATACATACAGTGTGCCGTTTTGGTTTATTATGTCTATGTCATAAACTGCTTTGTATGTTTTTAGCTTGGATGCCGATTTTGAGACAGTCACATACTGTATGTCTCCCTCATAGCTGACAGATGCAAAAGAGCCGTTGATGTCGCATTTTTTAAGGTCGGCATTGTTTAAAAGCTTAGTAACCTGTGCATCGTTTTTTTGTATACGGCTTTGTGCCTTCAGCTTAAGAGATGTTTCTTCGTTGGCTCTGCCAATAGACAGATTAAGGTTTTTTTGTGTGTTTGAAGTGTCATTTTCAATAAACTCTTCTGCAAGGCTTAAGGCATCGTCTTTTTCAATGTCTTCAAAAGCCTTAAGGAGTCTTTCGAGCATCACGGCACATTCTGCGCGCGAGGCTTTTTCGTAGGGGCGGAATGTGTTGTCATCATAGCCCGATACTATACCGCTTCCAACGGCTGTCTTAAGTTCGTCTATATATTTGTAATCCGATTTGATGTCCTTAAAATTCACCTTGGCCTTAGATGTATTCGGCGTACATCTCGATATTATAAGCATTATTTCCTCTCGGGTTATGTTTCTGTCCGAAGCAAATATGTTATTTCCCACACCGCTTATAATACCCGCACCTTTAAGTGCATTTATCTCCTTGTAAAACATATGTCCTTTTGGTATGTCATCAAAATTGCTGTCAGTATCTAAGTCAAGTGCGAGTGTGCGTGCCGTAAGAGCCGAAAATTCTCCTCGGCTTATGCTTTTGTCGGGATTTACATAGCTTTGGCTTCCCTTTATTATTCCCGCATTTACCATGGTTGCAAGCGAATCTTCTGCCCAGTGGGAATTTATATCCCTTGGTGCATAAGTTTCTTCGTATGCTTTGGCAATTGGCACAGATGATGCAAAAAAGAGCACACCTGCCGTTAAAAATGATGTCACCTTCCTAAGTTTCATAGTTACCTTAAATTCCTTTCGAAAATTTGGGTAGCAATAACATTATACTATATATCCCATGCAATTTACAGCGTAAATATTTTCATTTGACGGCGGATTTTGACATTTTTCGTATAATATCTGTGATAAAATATATATGGGTGATACATATGAAAAAAATTTTGTGGTTTTTACCGCTTATGATAATACTTATTTCCTCGTGCAGTTTAACCGAGAAAGCTGTGCTTGAGAGGTACAACGGGACAGTTGTAAGAAACAATGATTTAAACGATAGGGAAGACCTGAGAGTTCTTGTTCCGGACCTTGAGAGAGGCAAATGTGTTGTGCTGATGATGCCTGGCGGAGAGTGTATGCTTATAGATTGCGCTTCGGGCAAGGATTTCCCTGTATTGTACGAAACACTCAAAAAATTTGACATAAATGTAATAGACCTTATTGTCCTTACCTCAAAAAGCGAAGAGACTATGGGCGGACTGGAGATGATTGCGGAGAACTTTACTGTTTGCGGGATATGTGTAAGCGAGGATATGAAAACTACAGACACATACCGCCGTATTGAGCTTTTATCCAAAAGATGCAGTATTGCTTTAAGCCCTGTTTGCGAGGGTACGCGCATATATGATTTTGATAACATATGCATAGATGTTGTAGCCACACAAAAGTACAGCTATACCAAAGAGACCGATGCCATCTGTCTGTACATAATTTGCGGAAGCAGGAGTATATTTGTAGAGGGAGAGTGCGATATAGGTGCAGAGGCAAAAATGGCGTCAGAGCTTAAAGAACGCATTAAATCCGATGTTATAATACTTCCGTACAGCGGAACAAGCGGGTACATAAGCCAGTATTTTTATGAAGAGACAAAACCCGACTTTGCACTCATACCCATATATAACGGCAACTATCCATCGGAGGCGGTTTTAAAAAGGCTGAAGGACACAGAGATTCTGAGAACAGATTTAGACGGAAACATAATGATTATAACCGATGGAAGCACACTAAAATTCAATACTTTTTCTGTTGAAAACGGACTGTAAAAATTTTACAGTCCGTTTTTCGTATATTTTAAAATAATTCTTATATAAAGTGCTGTACAAACATTTTTATGCCCATCAGTATCAAAACAATACCGCCTGCAATTTCCGCTTTGCTTTTATACTTTATGCCGAACATATTGCCGATTTTTACGCCCAGTGCCGAAAGCAGAAAGGTTGTTACACCGATTGACAGAACATCAAAAAATATGTTTTGTGTAAAAAGTCCCGAAAAGCTTGCCTTTCCTACAAAGGTTACACCTACCGCAAGGGCATCTATGCTCGTTGCCAGCGCAAAGGGAACCATTGTCCGTATGCCGAAACCGCAGTTACATTCTTCCTCTTCGCCTCCCAGAGCCTCTTTAATCATATTTGCACCTATAAGAGCCAGAAGCACAAAGGATATTATGTAGTCAAAATTTGAAATGATGTTTTTGAATTTATAGCCTGCCAAAAAACCCAAAAAGGGCATAAGTGCCTGAAATCCGCCAAAATACAGACCTGCTGTAATCATATGCTTAAAAGATACCTTTTTTACTGTGAGACCCTTGCACATAGACACCGCAAAGGCGTCCATGGAAAGACTTACAGCTATAATAAACAAATCTGCAAATGACATAACTAAACTCCTTCTATTGTTTAATACTTCCTATGATCCAAAAAACAAAGAACAAAACAATGTTTGTTGCTACCACCGTTGCACCTGCAGGCGTTGAAAACACAAAGGATATCATCATGCCCGCCGCAAAGCAGACGGCAGCGATTATTGCAGAAAAAATGCATACTTTTTTAAAGCTTTTGAAAACCCTCATTGCAGTAAGCGATGGGAATATGATGAGGGCTGATATAAGAAGTGTTCCCATCATGCGCATACCAAGTACAATGGTTATTGCCGACAAAACAGCAATCAGCGAGTTGTACACAGATGTATGTATTCCTGCAGTCTTCGCAAAGTTTTCGTCAAAGGTAACTGCAAAAATTTTGTTGTAGAGTATGGCAAACATAAGTACAACCAATATGCAGGATGACACACAAAGTATCATATCGGTTTTGCTTATGGACAGTATGCTTCCGAAAAGATAACTGCTCAGGTCTGTGTTTACACCTGCAACAGATACAATTATTATGCCAAAGGTCAGCGCACCTGTGGATATAAGACCAATCTGGGCATCGCCCTTTATTTTGGTATTGGTGCTGTTTTTCATAAGGAGCAGTGCAGACGCAATTACAACGGGTATAGCAACCGCAAGAGGACTAAGCCCTGCAACTGCCGCAATGCTCAAAGCACCAAATCCCACATGCGAAAGACCGTCACCAATCATGGCATATCTTTTGAGGACAAGTATTACTCCCAAAAGTGCCGCACATATGCATATGAGTGTTCCGCATACAAATGCGTTTATCATAAACGAATATGAAAAAACAGAAACTAAGTTATCCATCAAGACCACCTCCCAAAAAGCATTTTGCATCGGAGGAAGCCTTGTATTCTTTGACTGTTGCAAAGTATGCAGAACTATTGCCTATATGAAGTATATGGCTTGCATATTTAACAGATGCTTTAATGTCGTGCGATACCATTATAACCGTCATTTTGTCCTCTTTGTTGAGCTTTTCCACTGTTTCGTATATTTCGTTGGTTATTATGGGGTCAAGACCTGCCGCAGGTTCGTCCAGTATAAGCAGGTTTCCTGCAGCGCACAGCGCTCTTGCAATAAGCACTCTTTGCTGCTGTCCTCCCGAAAGCTCCAGATAGCTTGAGTTCATAAGCGGGGTAAGCTCCAGCTTTTTTGCAACAGCGTCCGACATGGCGCGGTCCTTCTTGGTATAAAACGGGTTAAATCTGTGTGAAGACAAACATCCCGAAAGTATAACCTCTCTTACCGTAACAGGAAAATCTCTTTGTAAAGTGGTTTGCTGAGGCAGATAACCTATTTTGGGTTCATTTATCTGTATCTGACCCTTAATTGGCTTTATAAGTCCGAGCAAGCCTTTCATAAGAGTGGTTTTGCCCGAACCGTTTTCTCCCACAATGCAAAGATAATCTCCCACGCCAAGTTCAAAGGAGATATCTTTTATTACTTCTTTTCCGCCATAACCAAGAGACAGATTTTTGCATGTTATTATGGGCATATCAGTTAAGGGCCTCCTTTATTAAACTTAAGTTTTTTTTCATAAGCGATACATATGTTTCACCGTTTGCAAAGTCGCTTTTGCAAAGACTGTGGCACGAATACAGTCTGCCTGTTTTTACACCGCACTCCTTGGCAATGGTTTTTGCAATTCGTCCGTCAGAATAATCCATATACAAAACAACAGGTATATTCTCTTTTTTTACTTTTTGTGTAAGGTAGAAAACAGTGCTTACCGAAGGCTCCGTTTTAGACGAGCATCCGGGAAAAGCCGCATAGTAGTCAAGAGACAGACTCTCCGTAAGGTATCTCATGGGAAATCGGTCTGC
This sequence comes from Clostridia bacterium, assembly GCA_045637145.1. Taxonomy (GTDB): domain Bacteria; phylum Bacillota; class Clostridia; order UMGS1810; family UMGS1810; genus RGIG8748. The sequence continues at coordinate 9,141 of JAZTYV010000009.1, forward strand.
AAATATCAGGGTGTGTCTCTTGGAGCTTTTGCACACTACATCAAATTCATTTGCAAGTTCCTGCAAATTTCCAATATATTCTCTGGCATTATTTTCGTAGAACGATGCATTTTTACCGTCCGCTTTTATAAGTGCATCCGTAATGCTTTTGCACATAAGCACAGCATTTTGAGGAGATGTCCATATATGCTCGTCATATTCCTCATTGTGTGATTCATCCTCGTGTTTAAGGTGTTCCATACCGTCTTTGTGTTCTTCTGCAAAAACATTTACACAGTCCATAAGGAAAAGGGCAGGAGTATCCTTTAGCTCTTTGCCTTCAAGGAGTCTTTTTGCCCAATGCTCCGACTCTCCTCCTATGGCAACAAACAGGTCTGCCTCCTTAAGACTTATGATGTCCCTGGGTGACGGCTCGTATGTGTGTGCCTCGCTTCCTGGAGGCAAAAGCATGGTAAGGTTTACCTTGTCCTTTGCAATCTGCCGTACGAAGTCGTATTGCGGAAAGACAGTGCATACCACATTTATTTTGTTTTCGGTATCTTCCTGTGTGTATTTGCATGATGTCAGCGTGAGTATATACACAACTGCCAAAATCACTGTCAATATTTTTTTCATTGTTACCTCTTGTGTTTAATAGGGTTTGTTTTTTTCGGACCGTATATAACGGAAGGTTTCTTCTTCGCCTTTTTCTTTAAGCATCACAAGAAGACTCTCAAGTAAATCCGAGGTTTCCGGATGTATAAGCCGTCTTGTCCTGCCTGCTTCAAAGTATTCAAGAGGGTGCGAATCCGTATAGTTTTCACCCTGATATATTTTGCTTGCGGCAACCCTGTCGCAAAACATTTCAATTACATATTTCTTTGGCATTTTTACGGGAGTTACCGTTTTTGTCTGCGGATTGTAGTCTGTCCAGTACTCAAAGTGATGCTTGTTTCGTCCTTTGTGATGAAGCCATGCTATGCTGTAGCCGAATTCTTTTCTTTCTGCTTCGTTCGGAGAACGCTTACCGTCCGAAAAGTATCTTGCGCCCGAAAAGAATTCCGCCGGCATATACTTCGATAAATCGTGAAATAAGCCCTGAAATCCTATTCCCGCTTTAAAAGTATGCTGTATTACTTTGTGTCTGTGTTTTGTAATGGTCTTAAAATGACCCATAGCACCTTTTAAACTCATTTTATAACTCCTTATTAAAGCACTTGTTATCTAAAATGCGGGGCACACCTTACTATGTGCCCCGCAATGACGATTATCATAACGCTTTTGTATCTATCTCTTCGCGTATAAGAGCAAGGAAATCACCGTAGGATTTAGCACCCAAATCGCCGTTCTTTCTGGAACGAACCGATACAGTGTTTTCTTCCACTTCCTTGTCGCCCGCTATAATCATATAGGGTACCTTGGACATCTGCGCTTCTCTTATCTTGTAGCCAAGCTTTTCGTTTCGCATATCTGCTTCCACGCGTATGCCGGCATCCATAAGCTTTGCTCTAAGCTCTTTTGCATATTCAAAATGCTTTTCCGATACAGGTATAATCTGTACCTGTGTAGGAGCAAGCCATGTGGGGAATGCACCTGCGTACTTTTCTATAAGCAGGGCAAGAGTTCTTTCATAACAGCCAATAGATGTTCTGTGTATGATGTACGGATTTTTCTTGCTTCCGTCCGGTGCTGTGTATTCCATGCCGAATTTTTCTGCAAGCATCTGGTCTATCTGTATGGTAATCAGTGTGTCTTCCTTGCCAAATACATTTTTAATCTGAATGTCAAGCTTGGGTCCGTAGAAAGCGGCTTCGCCTATGCCTATCTTATAGTCTATGCCAAGGTTGTCAAGAATATTTTTCATTATGCCCTGAGCTTCGTTCCATTGCTCGTCTGTACCGATGTACTTGTCGCGGTTGTCGGGGTCCCACTGCGAAAATCTGTATGACACATCCTCGTAGAGTCCCAAAGTCTTAAGCATATATGTGGTAAGCTCCACGCAGGACTTAAATTCGCCCTCAAGCTGTTCGGGAGTACACATAAGGTGGCCTTCGCTTATGGTAAACTGTCTTACTCTTATAAGGCCGTGCATTTCGCCCGATGCCTCATTTCTAAACAGTGTACTTGTCTCACTGTAGCGTATGGGCAAATCTCTGTAGCTTCGCATTTTGTTAAGATATGCCTGATACTGAAACGGGCATGTCATGGGACGCAGTGCAAATACTTCCTTGTCGGTTTCTTCGTTACCCATTACAAACATACCGTCCTGGTAGTGGTCCCAGTGACCTGAAATTTTGTACAGGTCGCTTTTTGCCATAAGGGGAGTCTTTGTCATCTGCCATCCGAGCTTTGCTTCAGTGTCTTCCACAAATCTCTGCAAAAGCTGTATAACCTTGGCGCCCTTTGGCAAAAGAACAGGGAGTCCCTGACCTATGGTATCCACGGTGGTAAAGAATTCAAGCTCTCTGCCAAGCTTGTTGTGGTCTCTTTTTCTTGCCTCTTCGAGCTTTTCAAGATGAGCGTTTAGGTCGTCCTTGTTTGAAAATGCTGTTGCATATATTCTCTGGAGCATTTTGTTCTTTTCGTTTCCTCTCCAGTAAGCACCGGTCACGCTCATAAGCTTAAACGCCTTAACAGAACCTGTGTCAAACGCGTGCGGGCCTGCACAAAGGTCTGTAAATTCGCCCTGCTTGTAAAAAGATATTTCTTCGCCCTCGGGCAAATCGCTTACAAGCTCAACCTTGTATATTTCGCCTGCATCCTCAAGCATTTTTATAGCCTCATCTCTGGGCAGGGTAAATCTTTCAAGGCGCAGTCTTTCTTTTACAATCTTTTTCATTTCGGCTTCGATTGCCTTGAGGTCTTCGTTTGTAAAGTTAACCTCAGCGTCAAAATCGTAGTAGAAGCCGTCATCTATGGCGGGGCCTATTGCCAGCTTGGTATTCGGGTACAATCTTTTAACCGCCTGGGCCATCACATGCGATGCTGTATGACGGAGAATTCTTTTGCCTTCTTCGTGCTCGAAGGTAATAATTTCCAAATTGCAATCACGGGTCAGGGTATAGGTCATCTCCTTAACCTCGCCGTCTACAATTCCGCCAAGAGCAGCTCTTGCCAATGAGTCGCTTATGGATTTTGCAACTTCGTATATGGTGGTACCGTTTTCATACTCCTTTACATCAGTACCGAGCAGAGTTACTTTAATCATTAAATATTACCTCCTTAAAATATTAGTACAATAGATTTATTATATTATTTATGTTAAAAAATGTCAAGATTTGCTGTGTGTATCAGTGTCCGCAATGCTCACAGCATCCGTCACACTTCATTACCTTTTTGTCTATGCCCATGTTGTCATAATAATTCTGAATAGCAGCGCTTATGGCTTCTTCCGCAAGTACGGAGCAGTGCACTTTGACAGGGGGCAAGCCATCCAGAGCTTCCATTACCGCTTTGTTTGTAAGGGCGAGAGCCTCGTCTATGGTTTTTCCCTTTACAAGCTCGGTGGCCATGGAGCTTGTTGCAATCGCAGCACCGCAGCCAAAGGTTTTAAATTTGACATCCACTATTACATCGTTTTCTATTTTCATATACATTTTCATTATGTCTCCGCATTTAGCGTTTCCAACCTGACCTACGGCATTTGCATCTTCTATTTCACCGCAGTTTCTCGGATTTTGAAAATGGTCCATTACTTTTTCTGAATACATATTATTTATCTCCTTTCACGCCTTCATATAAAGGTGACATCATTCTTAGCTTTTCTACCGTTTCACAAAGCTTGTCGAGCATATAGTCAATTTCCTCGTAGGTGTTTTCGTCACCTAAGGTTAATCTCAATGACCCGTGAGCAGTTGCATGGTCAAGACCTATTGCCAAAAGCACATGCGAGGGGTCAAGAGAGCCCGATGTGCAAGCCGAACCGGAGGAAGCCGCAATGTTGTAGCAGTCCAGCCACAAAAGCATTCCTTCGCCCTCAATGTATTCAAATGAAAAGTTTACATTGTTGGGCAGTCTTTCGGTTCTGTGACCGTTAAGACGGCAGTAGGGAATTCTTTTTTCAATATTTTCTATAATATAATCTCTCATTTCGCAGAGCTTTTTTGACTTTTCATCAAGTGAGTCTGTAGCCAGTTTCAAAGCTTCGGAGAGTCCCACAATTCCGGGCAGATTTTCCGTTCCGGCTCTTTTGCCTTTTTCCTGAGCGCCGCCCTCTATGAGATTTTGTATAAATACGCCTTTTCGCACATAGAGTGCACCTACGCCCTTGGGGCCGTAGAATTTGTGTGCGGATATAGACATCATATCCACACCAAGCTCTTTTACATCTATTTTAACAGCTCCTGCCGCCTGAACTGCATCTGTGTGCATAAGAACGCCTTTTTCCCTGGCAATGCGGGCAATTTCCTTTATTGGCTGTATTGTGCCTATTTCGTTGTTGGCATACATTATTGTAACAAGGATTGTTGTGTCCTTAATAGCATTTTCAACATCTGCGGGGTTTACTCTGCCGTATTGGTCAACAGGCAGGTAAGTAACCTCAAAGCCTTCTTTTTCCAAAGCCTTTAAGGTGTGAAGAACAGCGTGATGCTCTATGGCACTTGTTATGATGTGATTGCCCTTTGCTCTGTGCTTTCTTGCAGTGCCTTTAATAGCCCAGTTGTCTGCCTCCGAACCCGATGCGGTAAAGTAGATTTCGTTAGAGTCAGCACCCAGAGCCTTTGCAGTAATTTCCCTTGCATCGTCCAGTGCCGCCTTGCACTTTTGACCCAAAGAATACACTGTAGATGCATTTCCGTAAGCAGTGGTAAAGTAGGGGAGCATTTTCTCCAATACTTCATCCTTTACAAAGGTGGTTGCAGCATGGTCCAAATATATAAACTTTTCCATTTGTGTTCCTTCTTTCGTTATGAATTATATCCTGTATCGGTTTCAAGATTATCGCCCTTGGATGCGTTTACCGCAAGCGTGTCGCATCTTTCGTTTTCTGTGTGTCCGTCATGGCCCTTAACCCACACAAACTCTGTATCGTGTTTATCCAATTGAACCAAGAGTCTTTTAAGCAAATCTATGTTTTTTGCCATTTCATTGCCCGAGCGTTTCCAACCGTTTGATTCCCACTTTTTAATCCAACCAAGCTTTACCGAGTCCACAAGATACTTTGAATCGCTGTACAGGGTAACCTTGCATGGTTCTTTGAGCATTTCAAGGGCTTCGATTGCCGCAAGAAGCTCCATACGGTTGTTTGTGGTACAACTGTAGCCTTTGGATATTTCTTTTGTATTCGTGCCGTATTTAAGTATTGCACCGTATCCGCCTTTTCCGGGATTTCCGCTGCAGGCACCGTCAGTAAATATTTCAACATGCTTCATAGTCATATTTTATACCTTATTGCTTTCTTCATTTTCATCAGCCCTTGAAATCATATGCTTGTCTATGACAGGATAAACCGCAAATACCACAATAAATCCAAAAAGAGCATACACAAAAAATATGCCCGCCAAATACAATATCGGAAACAGATATATAACCAAAGCCAAAGCTATGCATACAATGCTTATCAAGAGGTTAAGAGGAAGATTGCCCAAAGCAAATATAAAGGCATTTTTGTAAATCTGTCTCATTTTAAGGTCAAAGGTTATTGCCATTGTGTTTACATAGAACTGCATCCATGTAAAAACAATCATTAAAACAAGAGTAAGTGCCGTAAATACAGCTACATAAGTGCTATTACCCATTATTCCGTTTTGATATATTGTGTATGCATTTATAAACAGATAATACACCAAAAGTGTCACAGCGCCGTTTTTAACACCGTTTAAGTAGTTAATACGGGTTTGGCTTATAAAGTCGTGCCATATCCACGAATGCTGTCTTCTTTGTATGTTTCTTAAGATGTATGTGAATCCCATGGTTGCAGGAAACGATACAAATACAGACACCAAAAAGAGCAAAACCGCCAAAATGTCAATGCCGCCATCTTTGAATTTTATTAAAGACGGCGAAGAAACATCTATTTCAAAAGTAAGGATAAGTGCCAAAACAAGAGGGAGCATTGCAACAAAATAGCATAGATTGGCATATACCAGCTTGGAGCGCTGATTCCACAATATTTCAAAGAACAACAAAAAACGGTTCTTTTCGGGAGCATCTTTTTCAATGCCTTTTCCGAATTTGTTGTAATCGGGTCTCAAAAATCCCATTTTCAAATCCCTCCTCAAATAAAATTGTTTTTGACAATCATTACAATTATACCACAAAAATACAAAAAATCAATTTAATTCTGTAAAAAAATCCAAACCTTAACAAATAATTTAAATTTAATGCGAATAATCGTTAAATATATGTTAAAATTGTTGATTTTTTTTCGCTATAATGTTAGAATTAACACAAAGACAAATACAATTAAGTAAGGAGTGAAGTACAATGAATTCTACAGTAATCTGGGCAGCTCTTGTTATAATTTTTCTTGTAACAGAGGCATTGACATATCAGATGCTTACAACATGGTTTGCCGTGGGTGCCGCGGTTTCTGCAGTTTTGTCAGCAATGGGTATAGGAAGTCTGTGGCAGATTGTAGCATTCTTTGCGGTATCTGCAGTTTGTTTTGCACTTTTAAGACCTGTTGCACTAAAGCTTCTTAAAAAAAGCACATTTAAGTCCAATGTTGATGCTCTTATCGGCGAGACGGTGCTTGTAACAGAGGACATAGACAATGTACAAGGCAAAGGCTTGGGCAATCTTGGCGGTATGCAATGGAGCATCCGTTCCGAAAACGGCGAATGTATAAGAAGCGGAGAGCAGGCATATGTTAAGAAGATAGAAGGAGTAAAATTGGTTGTTTCATCTACGAAAGGAGATTAATTAAATGGCAGAAATATTATTTTTTATCGTAGCTGTAGTAATAGTTGTTTTGATTGCAAATGTCAAAATAGTTCCTCAGGCTCACGCATATATCATTGAGCGCTTTGGCGCATACGAGTCAACCTGGGGTGTGGGTATCCATATAAAGATACCTTTCATAGACCGTGTGGCAAGCAGGGTAAGTCTGAAGGAGCATGTTGTGGACTTTCCTCCTCAGCCCGTTATAACCAAGGACAATGTTACAATGCAGATAGACACTGTTGTGTACTACCAGATAACCGACCCCAAGCTTTTTGCATACGGTGTTGAAAGACCAATGATGGCAATAGAAAACCTTACTGCTACCACACTTCGTAACATCATAGGCGATTTGGAACTTGATGCCACCTTAACATCGAGAGATACCGTAAACACAAAGATGCGCGCAATTCTGGATGAAGCTACAGACCCGTGGGGCATCAAAATCAACAGAGTGGAGCTTAAGAACATTATGCCACCCAAGGAAATTCAAAATGCAATGGAACGCCAGATGAAAGCCGAAAGAGAAAGAAGAGAAAGCATTTTGAAGGCAGAAGGCGAAAAGAAGTCTGCAATCCTTATTGCCGAGGGTGAAAAGGAGTCTGCAATTTTAAATGCCGAGGCAAAGAAGCAATCGGCAATCAAGGAGGCAGAAGGAAAGGCAGAGGCAATCATCAAGGTTAATTCTGCAATAGCGGAGGGCATACGCCGTATAAATGAGGCACAGCCCACACATGAGTACCTCACAATGAAGGCTTTGGAAAGCTTTGAAAAGGCGGCAGACGGCAAAGCTACCAAGATAATAATTCCGTCTGAAATTCAGGGTATTGCAGGACTTGTATCCTCCATTACCGAAATAGCTGAGGAAAACAAAAAAACCATGTAAATAACAACAGGAGATGTAAATATACAGTTTTACATCTCCTTTTTGGAGGTTGTGTACATATGAAGTCAGTAATAATTACGGGTGCATCGGGAGACATAGGCGGTGCCTGCCTTAAAAAGTTTATAGAAAAAGGGTGGAATGTAACCGCCTGCTATTTTGAAAGCGAAGACAAAGCAAGAAAAAACATTGAAAATCTCGACTCCTCGCGCATTTTGCTTGTGGGTGCTGACATATCGAAAAAATCCGATTGCCAAAGGATATTTGACCTTGCTATAGACCGTTTCGGAAGAATAGATGCCGTAATTAACAATGCGGGCGTTTCTGTGGCAGGACTTGTTCAGGACATTACAGATGAACAACTTGGACAAGTTATAGATGTAAACATAAGAGGCACATACAATATGTGTTCTCTTGCGGCGGTGCATATGATTAAAAATCAATCGGGAAGCATAGTAAATGTGTCATCCATGTGGGGCAAAACAGGGGCTTCGTGCGAGGCTGCATATTCCATGACAAAAGCGGCTGTAGACGGACTTACAAAGGCTCTTGCAAAGGAACTTGGTCCAAGCAAAATACGGGTAAATGCCGTATCACCCGGACTTATAGATACCAAGATGAATTCGCGCTATCTTGCACAAGACCTTGAGGCAATCTGTGACGAAACCCCGCTTATGCGTATGGGCAATCCTTGTGAGGTGGCAGATGCCGTGTACTATCTTGCATCGGATGAAGCGGCGTTTATAACGGGCCAGATACTCGGAGTAAACGGCGGATATCTCATATAATTTTGTAGGTGTTGAATATGAAACTTATTATTGCAGAAAAGCCAAGCCTTGCTGCCAACATTTCAAGCTCAATCGGTCAAATGAAGAGAAGAGACGGCTACTGGGAGGGTGGACAATACATAGTCACCTGGGTGTTTGGACACCTTTTTTCGCTTTGTGATGTAGAAAAGTACACAGGCGGAGACGAAAATTCGCGCTGGACAACAGACAACCTTCCATGCTTTCCTCAAAAGTTTATGTTTGAGCTTAAAAAGGACAAAAACAAAAATACCGATTCGGGTGTAAAAAAGCAGTTTGACATCATTTGCACCCTTTGCAAAAGAGAAGATGTCACTACAATAATAAACGCAGGCGATGCTGACCGCGAGGGTGAAATCATCATAAGGCTTTGCATTCAGAATGCACTTAAAACCAAAAAGGAACTAAAAAGGCTGTGGCTTCCCGACCAGACAAAAGAGACAATCCTGGAGGCTCTGTCGGATTTAAAGGACGAAGCCGAGTATGACAACCTTGCAGACGAGGGCTTTGCAAGGACATATATAGACTGGCTCTACGGCGTAAATCTAACGCGTTATGCCACGCTTAAGACAGGTACTCTTATGCGTGTGGGCAGAGTAATTGTGCCTATAGTTAAGGCTGTGTACGACAGGGATATGGCAATAAAAAATTTTAAAAAAGATATTTATTATGCACTTGTGAGCAAAACGGAAACAGCCGGATGTCAGCTTGAACTTACAAGCAAGCACAAGTTTGACAAAAATGATTTTGAGCGTGCAAAGCGTTCGTGCGATGTACTCAATTTAAACCCCGCAACAGTTACCGATGTCAAAAACAAAAAGGACAGCTTGTCTGCGGGCAAGCTTTATTCGCTTTCCAAGCTTCAGAGCTTTCTTGGCAAAAAGTATAAGATGCCGATGGACGAAAGTCTTAAGACTGTGCAGGATTTGTACGAAAAGGGGTATGTTACATATCCCAGAACCAACTCGGAGTATCTTGCCACCGCAGAGCAGGGTAAGATAAAGGAGATTATAAAGCTTGTGTCCCAAATGGGTTATCCTGTGGTTTTTAAAAATCAAAAGACCATTTTCGATGATTCCAAAATAGAATCGCACAGCGCCCTTACCCCCACAAGAAAAATCCCTCAAAAAGAGGCACTAAGCGAAAAGGAAGCCATTGTTTACAAAACAATATTAAGGCGGTTTGTGGCAGTCTTCTGCAGTGAGGAGTGCATAACACACAAAACAGAAATTACCATAGATGCTTCGGGCAGGGAACAGTACACCGTTAAGGGAATGACTATATCTCAGGCGGGCTGGACAAAGTATGACGACTACAGCAAAAAGGACAAAATCCTTCCTCCGCTAAAAAAAGGCGATGAGGTAAAACTCAACTTTGTTCCCACCGAAAAGGAAACCTCGCCGCCTAAGCACTACACCATAGAAACCTTAAACAACTACCTCAAAAACCCTTTCCGCGAGGAAAAGGCAAACATTGAAACAGAGGACGATGCCGAGGAGTACAGGGCAGTTTTTGAGGGCCTTGAGCTTGGCACCGAAGCCACAAGGACGGGAATTATAGCCAATGCACAAAAGAGCAGGTATATAGAGCTGAAAAAAGATGTATACTATATTTTGCCGGATGGTATAAAGCTTATAGAGTCTGTGGCAAGAATGAATATATCTATGGATAAGTACAAAACCGCATCGCTGGGCAAGGCATTAAAAAAGGTGTTCAGGGGTGAAATAACCGTAGACGACAGCCTAAAGCTTGCCAAAGATGAAATAGGCGAGGTGTTCAAAAAAAGGGAATACACACCCGAAAATGATGCAGATGACGGATTTTTGGGTGACATTGTAGGCGACTGTCCTTTGTGCGATGGCAAGGTGGTGCGCACATCATTTGGCTACGGCTGTACATCTTACAGGGAAAAGGGTTGCCGTTTTGCAGTAAGCAATGTTATCTGTTCGAGGGTCATACCCAAAAGTGCAGTGGAAAAGCTTATTGGCGAGGGCAAAACTCAAAAGCTTACAGGATTTGTTTCTCAAAGAACGGGCAAGGAGTTTTCGGCATATCTTAAGCTTGATGGAGAAAGAGCAGTTTTTGATTTTGAGAGTTGACAAAATACATATAAATGTGATAATCTAATGTAGTACATTAGATTTGACAACATTAAACATCAAACGGAGATGATTGTATGGAAAACACAAAAACAATTAGAATTCAGTCCTTGGGCGAGGAAATAGCAAATGCCGTGTCCCACGGAGTAGGCACTCTTCTTGCAGTAGCCGCTTGCGTTATTGTAATTGTAAGGTCTGCCTTTATGAGCACACCCATAGGAGTTGTATCGGCGTGCATATACGGAGCATCGCTCATACTTTTATACACCTTTTCTTCGCTATATCATTCACTTACCAATGTCAAGGCAAAGACGGTATTCAGGGTGTTTGACCACTGCTCAATTTTTCTTCTCATACTCGGAACATACACACCCATATGCCTCTGGATGCTCAAAGGAGCGTTGGGCTGGACACTCTTTGGCATAAATGCTTTTTGCACAGTGCTGGGGGTTGTTCTTACCTCTATAAACCTCAAAAAGTATCAAAAGCTGTCTATGTTTTTGTATATCCTCATGGGTTGGTCTGTTGTTATGAGCATAAAGGAAGTAGTATCCGTAATACCTTTTTCGGGTATGATGTTTCTTCTTGCAGGCGGACTTTTATATACCTTCGGAATCATATTTTATAAAGCAAAGAAAATAAGATATATGCACTTTGTATGGCATCTGTTTGTTCTCGGCGGAAGCATAGTTCACTATTTCTTTATTTTGTTTTATTGCTACAGGTGAGATATGTATGTTATATATATGCTCCGCTGCAGTGACAACTCTCTGTACACGGGGATTACCAATGATTTTGAAAAAAGATACAAAATGCATCTTCAAAAAGAACCAAATGCCGCCAAATACACAAAATCAAGGCGGGTAATAGGTGTTGAAGCACTGTGGGAAACTAAAACAAAGTCTGATGCTTTAAAGCTCGAGTACCGTATCAAGCATATACCAAAGGACAAAAAGGAACAGCTTATATCAAACCCGGATATGCTATTTGAGTTTTTCGACATAGCGGAAGATGTGTATATTTATAAAGATGTAAAGGGTGTTGCCTCAATTTAAGCAATTGAGACACGCCCTTTTTATTTTTTGGCTTGAAAATATTTTTACAGGGATATATAATATATTGTAGATGAGAGGTGATAATGTGAGGAGATTTTTAAAACCAATTTTCGGCAAGAAGATGCTCGGCGTACTTTTTCTTGTGTTGCAGCTTGCACTCATAGCATTTACCATTACCGGTATATACGACTCTTCTTTTGTGTTCTATGGGGGACTGACTCTTGTTTCGGTTGTCGTAATTTTGTTTGAAATAAACCGTGAAATCACCTCCGACATCAAGCTCATATGGATAGGTCTTATAGCAGTTTTTCCGTTGTTTGGTGTGTTTTTGTATGTATATGTACATTCCGATGCTATCATTGCCATTGTTAAGCGCCGCCTGGGACTTCTGTCTGCCAAGGTGTCGGATATCACCCTCAATGTAACAGCCGATATTTCTGATATGAGGAAAACCTCACCTCACGAACACGGATTTTTCAATTATCTTTCCGAGTGTGCATTTGCGCCAACCTTCCAATGCGGACAAATACAATATTTCCGACTTGGAGAGCATATGTACGAAAGTCTCATAGACGATGTCATAAACGCCAAAAAATATATATTCATAGAAACATTTATTATAAATCAAAATGACTATATGTGGAAGCGTTTGGAAAAGCTCCTTGCCTCAAAGGTAAAAGAAGGAGTGGAGGTGCGGGTTCTTTTTGACGGCATGGGTTCTCTTACGGGTACACATCGGGATTTTCCGTCTTCACTAATAAAGCAGGGCATAAGGTGCAGTGTGTTTTCGCCCGTAAAGCCGTTTGTATCTACCTACCACAACAACCGCGACCACCGCAAAATCATCATCATAGACGGAAAGTGTGCATACACAGGCGGAGTAAACTTTGCAGATGAATATATAAATCTCAAAAACCGTTTCGGTCACTGGAAGGATAGTGCAATCAAAATACAGGGCGAGGCAGTCAAGGGATTTCTGCTTATGTTCTTTAAGCTTTGGAATTTGTCCAAAGGTGCAGGCGATGACTACACGCGGTATATTATGTCCGTGGAGGAGTCCAAAAACACGGGCGGATATATATCTGCTTTTGACGACACTCCGGTAGACGGCGAAACCATTACAAAAAATGTGTATCTGCACATCATAAACACAGCCTCAGAATATGTATACATCAACACACCCTACCTTATACTCGATGACGACATATTCTCGGCACTTCAGTTTGCAGCAAAGAGGGGAGTGGATGTAAGGATTTGTATGCCCCGTATTCCTGACAAATGGTATGTATTTGCCGTGGGCAGAACTTACTATCCGTCTCTTATCAAATCGGGTGTAAGGATATTTGAGTACACTCCGGGATTTTTGCACGCAAAAAGCACTGTGTCCGATGACAAAAGGGCATACATCGGCTCTGCAAATTACGACTTCAGAAGTTTGTATCACAACTATGAATGCGGTGTGTATATATACGAAAATGAAGTTATTTCCAAAATGAAATCCGACTTTTTCGATACCGCTTCAAAGTGCCTGGAGTTTACTTTGTCAGATTACGCAGAGCTTGGATTTTTCTACAGACTTTCGGGCAGAGTACTCAAGCTGTTTTCGCCACTTTTGTAATCACAGTATATTAACTGTAAACTCGGGCGGTTCATAGCCGTTTTCGTCCAAAAGGTCATCAATTATATACTTTAGCGAAGACGGTGTAACCTGATTTCTGGCAAGGCGGTCAATGAATTTTTTTGTATGCTCTTTAGATACAAAAATGTCATTGATGTTTGCCTGTTCCAAAAGCTTTACTCTGCCGTTTTCCTCATACTTCTTTTCGATTTCTATGCCATATACGGTTGCTTTTATTTGCGAATTGGGTATTTTGATTTCGGATTTAATGATGTAGTAATCAAGATAAAACCCCTCAAAGCCGAGACCTTCGGGGGTTATGGGTACAAATTTTCTTTCGGAGTGAATTTTCTCCATTTTGTTCATCCTTTCAAAAACAGTATACCATAATTATAGTTTGTTTTTTACTTAAATGCCAGTCAAACCCATCGCAATATGCGTCACAAAGCACCTGTTTGCGATTGATTTGACTGTTATTTTGTAACCATATGCAAAAAAATACCGACAAATGCGAATTTTTATTATTTTAATTAAAAAAACCTATATTTGATATTGAAATATCAGAAAAAATAGTGTATAATAATATAGTCGTACAGCCGGGGCAGTAGCGGCGCCCTGTACTTGCAATCCGCTATAGCAAGGGTTATATCCTTATTGAGGGTTTTTTAGAATAGTTATGTGTCAGCTAAGTGGTGTTGAGAGCCGGGTCTTGCGCGATGAACGCGCGTGAACCTGGTCAGGTGAGGAATCAAGCAGCCATAAGCGTTTGCGGACATGTGCCGTAAGGACGCCCGGTTTGAGCTAACTGACTGATAACGGCTGTTCTCATGATTCGATTTAAGGATGTACGGCTTTTTTGTTAATTATTGTTTCGGAGGGCTTTAAATGGCATATCAGACCTTGTACAGAAAGTGGAGACCCAAAACCTTTGATGAGGTTGTAGGGCAGGAGCATATTACCTCTACTTTAAAAAATGAAATCATAAATAACAGGACGGCACATGCCTATATTTTTACCGGTACCAGAGGTACTGGCAAGACATCTACTGCCAAAATTTTGAGCCGTGCATTAAACTGTGAAAATCCTGTGGGCGGAAACCCATGTAATATGTGTGCTTCCTGCACGGGTATTGCAGATGAGTCCGTACTCGATGTTGTGGAGATAGACGCAGCCTCCAACAACGGTGTGGAAAATATCCGTGAAATTATAGACCAGGTCCGCTACAGTGCGTCAAGTGCAAGGTTCAAGGTGTACATTATAGACGAGGTTCACATGCTGTCTGTGGGTGCATTCAATGCACTTTTAAAGACCTTGGAGGAGCCTCCCGCCCATGTGGTATTTATTCTTGCCACAACCGAAATTCACAAGGTTCCCGCAACAATTTTGTCAAGATGCCAGCGCTTCGATTTTAAAAATATTACAACAGACACCATTTCTGATGCGGTATCTAAAATACTCAATTCAGAAGGTGTAAACATGGAATCCGATGCTGTAGAATATATTGCATATCTTGGCAACGGTTCCATGCGTGATGCATTGAGCATTACTGAGCAGTGCCTTGCATATAAGAGTGACAACATATCATATGCCGATGTTACCGACATTTTAGGTACGCTTGACGACAGCTTTTTGTATTGTGCCGCAGAGCATATTGCAAACGGCAGTATAAGAGAACTTTTGATACTTTTTAATGAATGTATAGACTCGGGCAAAAATCCCGACAGCTTTGCCGAGGGTATGCTAAAGGCAATGAGAGATATCCTTTATTATCAAATGGCACCCGAGGTTTGTGATTTTACTTCAAAAAAGAAGTTTTTGGTGGAAAAGGTAAGCAAGCTCTACACCAGAGAAAAGCTTTTGCGCTGTCTGGATATACTAAGTGCTGCATTAAAAGACATCAAGCTTTCGTCAAATACAAGAATTCTTGCGGAATGTACTTTCATACGAATGGCATCGCCTCAGTACGAAAGTGACATAACTTCACTTTTGGACAGAGTTTCCGCACTGGAAAGTAAGCTTTCAAACGGCTCCTTTGCTAAGGTGCAGTCGGATGTTCAAAGCACTCAGCAAGCTCCTTTGGATAAAGACACTTTAAAAAATGCGCCAATAGATGATGTCAAAGCTGCTCCAAAGACACCAAAAACAAATGAAAAAAATTCTCAGTCAGATGCCGGCTCAGACATCCCCGCAGTTATTTCCCGTTGGGACGATGTAAAGCGCAGACTTGAAGAGAAGGGAAAACTCATATCCTTTGTGTCGCTGTACGGAGTAAATCCCGCATTTGAAGACGGCACTCTTGTGTTGTCATTTGAAGCCAAGGATGCTGCATCGTCTTTTGCATCGGGCAGTTCAATATCCGATTTGAGCGATGTAATATCCGAATTGTTCGGCATAAAGCCTCAAATAAAGTGTGTTTTCAGAGAGAATAACAATCAAAATAACAGTTCTTGCAATGATATTTTCGATAATATCGCAAAAATAAGCACAAATTACCCCGAAAACTTTAAAATTGAGTAATACAAAAATTGACAAATACTTACAAAAGTGATATAATATAGGGAAATTTATATAATGCAAATTTATTTTTACGGAGGAATAAGGTAATGGCTAAGGTATGTATTATCGGTTTCGGATGTGTAGGCTCCGGAACATACGAAATTCTAAAAGAGAATAAGGATTTGATTTCAATGCGTACCGGTGAGACCGTTGATGTAAAATATGTTGTTGACATTCGCGATTTTACCGGACACGAAATTGCACCTATAGTCACTACCGACTTCGATGCCGTGCTTTCCGACAAGGAAGTAGACATCGTTATAGAAACAATGGGAGGTACCACCTTTGCTTATCAGTACACAAAAGCAGCTCTGGAAAGCAAAAAGAGCGTTGTAACCTCCAACAAGGAGCTTGTGGCAGCAAAGGGAGACGAGTTGTTTGCCATTGCCCGCAAAAACGGTGTAAAGTATTTTTATGAGGCAGCAGTAGGCGGAGGAATACCTATCATAAGACCCCTTATCACCAGTCTCGGTGCCAACAAAATCACCGAAATCACCGGCATATTGAACGGCACGACAAACTACATACTTACAAATATGCTTTCAGGCTCTGTAAGTTTCGAGAAAGCTCTTTTTGAGGCGCAAAAGCTCGGTTATGCAGAAAGCAATCCGTCTGCCGATGTAGACGGGTTCGATACAGGCAAGAAGATATCCATACTCTCTTCTATGGTACTTGGCAAAAAGGTCAATTACGAGGATGTATATACAGAGGGCATCACTGCCGTAACCGAAGAGGATACCCGCTATGCTGCGGCTATGGATTGTGTCATTAAGCTAATAGGCAAGTACAAATCCACCGAAACAGGCGATGAGGTATATGTTGCGCCTATGCTTGTAAAGAGCGACAGTCCTCTCTACAAGGTAGATGATGTGTTTAACGGCATACTTGTAAACGGAGATATGCTCGGACAGGCTCTTTTCTACGGAAAGGGCGCAGGCAAGCTTGCTACTGCAAGTGCAGTTGTATCCGATGTAATGGAAGTTGTCAAGGATGCCAAAGACGATGTAGTTCCCGCATGGGTGCCTTGCAACGAAAAAATCACCAAGGACTTCGGCGAGGTTTGTGCATCATTCTTTGTAAGAATAAAAAGCAGCGACAATATGCTTTCTCTTGCGGTTTCACGCTTTAAGGATGAAAGAATTTTCGAAATCATAGAAGGCGAATTTGCCCTTGTTACACCTTGTATGAAGGTTAGCGAGGCAGAAAAGCTCTTAGAGGGCATAGATGTTATAAAGAAATATATGTTTGCTTAAGGTTGGTGACATTTTGTGGTAACAGTTATATCTCCTGCATCCAGTGCAAATATAGGTCCCGGATTTGACTGTTTGGGTGTAGCGCTCAATATGTACAATAAGGCACAGTTTGAACTTATAGACAAGGGACTGGAAATTGTCATAAAAGACGATGCAGATTTTTTACCCAGGGGCGAGGACAATTATGTGTACAAATCCTTTAAGGCTGTATATGATGAAGCCGGAGAGGTTTGCCCGCCTGTAAGAATAAGTCTTTGGAGCGATGTCCCCGTAACAAGAGGACTCGGCAGTTCGTCTTCGAGCATCATACTCGGACTTATGGGAGCCAACAGACTCCTTGGCGACAGATTTACCAAGGATGAGCTTGTAAGTATTGCTACAAGGATAGAGGGTCACCCCGACAATGCGGCTCCTGCACTGCTTGGGGGGTTTGTGGCATCAATATACGAAAATGACAAGGTAACATATGCAAGAGCAGAGGTTCCCGACACCATACGCTTTGCAGCCATGATACCCGACTTCTATATGCAGA
This sequence comes from Clostridia bacterium, assembly GCA_045637145.1. Taxonomy (GTDB): domain Bacteria; phylum Bacillota; class Clostridia; order UMGS1810; family UMGS1810; genus RGIG8748. Next base: position 26,804 of record JAZTYV010000009.1, read on the forward strand.
CAAAGGCATCGAGAGGAATTTTACCAAAATATATTCCATTTAAAAGCGGAGTGTACAACCTTTCGCACGCGTCTTTGGTAACTGCAGCTTTTATGCAGGGCAATTATGAACTTTTGCGCTATGGAGTAAAGGACAGACTTCATCAAAGATACCGTTTTCCAAAAATCAAAAGCGGTGACTATGTTGCAAGAAATGCACGCAGATTCGGAGCGTTGTGCAGTTATTTAAGCGGTGCAGGCCCTACAATAATGGCAATATTGGACAAGGATTTTGAACATTTTGAAACCAAAATGAATAATCTTATAAAAACAAACCTTAAAGGCTGGAAGCTTGTTATTCTTACAGCCGACAACGAGGGTGCAAGATACATTTAAAAATTTTAAAATATAAGTGCGGACAAATCCGCTTACAATAGGAGGTAGTATTTGTGAGTTTAATAGTTCAGAAATTCGGCGGTTCTTCTGTTAGAGATGCCGAAAGAGTAATGAATGTAGCAAGACGCGTTGTAGATACCTACAAGGCGGGCAATTCGGTTGTAGTTGTAGTTTCGGCACAGGGCGACACAACAGACGATTTAATCGAAAAAGCCAAAGAAATCAACCCCAAAGCTTCCAAGAGAGAGATGGATATGCTCCTTTCCACAGGTGAGCAGATTTCTATTTCGCTGTTGGCAATGGCTATCCAGACACTCGGTGTAAATGCAGTTTCTCTTACCGGATGGCAGGTTGGTATGAATACCGATTCAAAATACGGTATGGCAAGAATTAAGAATATTGACGGACAGAGAATAAGAAATGAACTTGACGACAACAAGATTGTTGTAGTTGCAGGCTTCCAGGGCATAAACAAGTATGATGATATTACAACTCTGGGCAGAGGAGGTTCGGACACCACTGCAGTTGCAATAGCTGCTGCACTTCATGCAGACCTGTGCGAAATATACACAGATGTTGACGGTGTGTACACCACAGACCCCAGAATTGTACCCGAAGCTAAAAAGCTTAATGAAGTATCCTTTGACGAAATGCTTGAGCTTGCGAGCCTCGGTGCAAATGTACTTCACAACCGTTCTGTAGAAATGGCAAAAAAATATAATGTAAATATGAGTGTTCGTTCGAGTCTCAATATGAACGAGGGAACATATGTTAAGGAGGAAAGCAAAGTGGAAAAAACACTTGTAAGAGGCGTAGCACGCGATAATGATGTAGCAAGAATTGCAGTTTGTAACTTAAAGGACGAACCCGGAATTGCATTTAAGATTTTTTCAATTTTGGCAAAGAAGGGTATAAATGTAGACATTATACTCCAATCTATAGGCAGAGAGGGTTCCAAGGACATCAGCTTTACCGTAACAGAAGAAAATGCTCAAAAGGCAGAAGAAATCCTTATGGAAGAAAAGGCATATCTCGGCTTCGAGGAAATCAAGGTTTCCACACACTTCTCCAAGGTATCCATCGTTGGAAGCGGTATGGTTAACAACCCCGGTGTTGCAAGCACAATGTTTGAGGCACTCTATGATGCAAACATAAACATTCATATGATTGCAACATCCGAAATCAAGGTATCCGTGCTTGTAAATGAGGACAATGCCGATGCTGCTGTTAAGGCAATTCACGCAAAGTTTAACCTTGCATAAACTATTTTGAATACTAATTAAAAATAGGGAACACGGTCCTTGGTTTGGCACAGATGCCACACCCTTTGCCGTTGTTCCCTAAAATTATTTTTTGAGGTGTACAATGAACACAAACGAAAGCTCATCATCCGGAAAAATCGAGGGCAGAAACCCTGTAATCGAGGCTATAAAATCCGGAAGAACCATAGACAAAATATTTGTACAGGCAGGGGAGAAGAACGGCTCCATACGAAAAATTATTGCCCTTGCCAAAGAAAACAAAATTGTTATTTCCGAAGTTGACAGAGCCAAGATAGACAAAATGTCGGAAACCAAATCGCATCAGGGAGTAATAGCTCTTGCTGCTGCCAAGGAATATTGCACCGTGGAGGACATTTTGAATTTTGCACAAAGCAAAGGCGAAAAGCCTTTTGTAATAATTGCCGATGATTTAAACGACCCGCACAATCTTGGTTCAATCATACGAACAGCCAATGCCGCGGGCGCTCACGGTGTTATAATTCCAAAGCGCAATTCTGTAGGCTTAAGTCCTGTTGTTGCCAAGACATCGGCAGGGGCATTGGAGTTTATGAATGTTGCGAGGGTGTCCAATCTTGCTTCCGCCATAGAAGCCTTAAAAAAGGCTAATGTGTGGATTGTGGGCGCAGATATGGACGGCGAAAACACCATATATACACACGATTTTTCGGGTGCAGTGGGCATTGTGGTCGGCTCCGAGGGAAACGGAATTTCAAGACTTGTTAAGGAAAAGTGCGATTTTATAGTCCGTATTCCCATGTTTGGAGACATAAATTCATTAAACGCATCTGTTGCGGCTGCCCTTATGATATATGAGGTTGCAAGAACAAGATGTTCAAAATGACGGAAAGGACAGATGTCTACAATGAAAAAGTCTTATTTTACCGTTTCCGGCATGTCCTGTGCCGCTTGCTCGGCAAGTGTTGAAAGGGCAGTAAGGTCGCTTGAGGGAGTAAGCAGTGCGAGTGTCAATCTCACTTCGGGCAGACTGACAGTTGAATATGACGAAGACTTGCTTTGCAGTAAGGACATAGAATTTGCAGTAACAAAAATCGGCTTTGGAGTAAATTATGACAATTTCAAAACCAATCTTTCCAAAAAAGCGCACGAAGTCACAGCTATGAAAAAGAGACTCATATTTTCTCTAATTTTTGCTCTGCCACTGTTTTATATTTCCATGGGGCATATGGCAGGACTTCCTGTGCCGTCATTTATATCGCCTGCACAAAACCCGTTTGCATATGCTCTGGCACAGCTCTCTCTTGCTGTATGCTGTATGATTATAGGCATAAGGTTCTATACAAACGGTTTTAGAAATCTCTTTACGCTAAAGCCCAATATGGACACGCTCGTTGCCATAGGCACTATGTCCGCATTTGTTTACGGTGCATATCTTACCATAGATATGTATTTAAACGGCACAGACCATTCTCACAACCTTTACTTTGAGTCGGTAGGAGTTATAATTACTCTTATACAGCTTGGCAAATATCTTGAAAACCGTTCCAAGCTCAAGACAAACGATGCCATTATAAAGCTTATGGAGCTTGCACCGCAAACTGCAACAGTTATAAAAGACGGCGAAAAGGTAACTGTAAATGTAAGCGATATAAAAGCAGGCGACATCGTATTGGTATTTCCTGGCGAAAAGATATCCGTGGACGGTGTTGTAGTAAGCGGTCATACTACCGTAGACGAATCCATGCTTACAGGAGAGAGCCTGCCTGTAGAAAAGCAGGAGGGAAGCCGTGTTTTTGCAGGTTGCATAAATAAATACGGATATATAGAGGTAAAGACAACTGTTTCAAGTGAAGAAACAGTGATTTCGCAAATTATAAATATGGTTGAGGAGGCATCCGGCTCAAAGCCGAAGCTTGCACATCTTGCAGACAAAATCTGTGCTGTTTTTGTGCCGTGTGTGCTCTTTATTGCCATCGTTGTTGCATTTATCTGGATTATTCTGGGTGCCGATGCCGCAACTGTTGCAGACAGAGTTATAAGCGTGCTTGTTGTAGCTTGTCCGTGTGCTTTGGGTCTTGCAACTCCCACTGCAGTCATTGTGTCTGTGGGCAGGGCGGCAAGTGAGGGCATACTTGTCAAAGATGCAGGAGCAATGGAACGCTTAAATGCGGTGGACACCTATGTGTTTGACAAAACAGGAACGCTTACCCAAGGCGAGCCGTCTGTCGAAAACTTCGACATTGTAGGAAAATATGATGAAAAAGCTATCCTTGAGTATGCCATGAGCGTAGAGGCAATTTCCGAGCATCCTTTAAGCGATGCCATATACGAATATGCGCTTGACAGGGGCATCAAAGAAAAGAGTGTAACAAACTTTGAGGCAACAGCGGGCAGAGGCGTAAAGGCAGAAGCAGACGGCAAAGCAGTAATCCTCGGAAATGCTCGTTTTATGGAGGAAAACAATGTGCAGGGCAACTGGCAAAGCCTTAGCGATAAGTATACCTCAGAGGGCAAAACAGTGATGCTTGTTGCTGTAGATAATTGTCTGGAGGCTGTTATTGCAGTAAAAGATTCTCTTAAGCCCGATGCTGTGCAAACGGTTGATATGCTTAAAAAAGCGGGCAAAAAAACAGTGCTTTTAACAGGGGACAACTCGTATGTTGCAAATGCTATGGCAAAGGAACTTAATATAGACGAATGTATATCGGAGGTTCTGCCGGGCGAAAAGGCAGACAAAATAAATGAGCTTACATCTTTTGGAAAAAGAGTTGCCATGATTGGTGACGGAATAAACGACAGTGTTGCGCTTGCCGTAGCAGATGTGGGCATAGCCGTAGGCTCCGGAACACAGATTGCACTTGAGAGTGCAGATATTGTAATAATGAAGGATGACCTTAAAGACATCATTAAGGCAAAAAACATAAGTCGGGTTACCATAAAAAACATAAAGCAAAATCTTTTTTATGCATTCCTTTACAACAGCATTCTCATACCCGTGGCTGCGGGTGCATTGAGCTTTGCGGGGCTTGAGTTCAGCCCTATGGCAGCAGCTGCCGCAATGGCGTTAAGCTCGGTCTCTGTGGTGCTAAATGCCCTAAGACTCAAAAAAGCAAAAATTTGTGTCAAATAACTTCTATTATATATAAGGAGAGTTTATTATGAAAAAAGCAATTGTTACTGTAGTAGGGAAAGACACTGTAGGAATTATATATTCCGTTGCAGGCGTGCTTTCGGGAAATAACATAAATATACTCGATATTTCCCAGACCATTTTGGACGGCATGTTTACAATGATGATGGTTGTAGATGTGGCGGATTCCAAGGTGGAGTTTGAACGCCTTTCGGAGCTTTTAAACGAAGAAGGCAAAAAGCTCGGTGTTGAAATAAGAATACAGCTTGAGGCTATATTCGAAGCAATGCACAGAATTTGAGCCTTGGGAGGACGGTAAAATGATAAATAAATTCGAAGCATATGAGACACTTCATATGATAGAAAGTGAGCATCTCGATGTAAGAACAATTACGATGGGAATTTCTCTTTTGGATTGCATAGATGCATCAGCAGAAAAGTCATGCGCCAAAATATATGACAAAATTACCCAAAAGGCAGAGAAGCTTGTAAAAACAGGTGAGGACATAGAAAGGGAGCTTGGCATACCCATCATCAACAAGAGAGTTTCCGTAACACCCGTTTCACTTGTTGCGGGAGCAAGCGATGCCAAAAACTATCTTTGCTATGCAAAGGCTTTGGACAAGGCTGCAAAGACGGTGGGAGTAAACTTTATAGGCGGCTTTTCGGCACTTGTACAAAAGGGCTTTACCAAGGGTGACAAAATCCTCATCGATTCAATCCCCGAGGCACTCAAAGAGACCGATATAGTATGTTCTTCCGTAAATGTAGGCTCCACAAAAGCGGGTATCAATATGGATGCCGTAAAGAGAATGGGTGAGGTTATCAAGGAAACTGCGCATCTCACAAAGGACTCGGACGGGTTTGGCTGTGCAAAGCTTGTTGTATTTGCCAATGCTGTTGAGGACAATCCGTTTATGGCGGGAGCATTTCACGGTGTGGGCGAGGCAGACTGTGTAATAAATGTCGGTGTAAGCGGTCCCGGTGTTGTAAAATACGCTTTGGAAAAGGTAAAGGGCGCAGACTTCAACACCGTAAGCGAAACCATCAAAAAAACAGCCTTCAAGGTTACCCGTATGGGTCAGCTTGTAGCCTGCGAGGCTTCCCAAAGACTTGGTGTGCCTTTTGGCATTGTGGACTTGTCCTTGGCGCCCACGCCCGCAGTAGGCGACAGCGTTGCATATATATTAGAAGAAATGGGACTCGAAAAGTGCGGTGCCCACGGCACAACGGCGGCTCTTGCCCTTCTTAACGATGCAGTAAAGAAGGGCGGTGTGTTTGCATCGTCATCTGTAGGTGGTCTCAGCGGAGCATTTATACCCGTAAGCGAAGATGCAGGTATGATATCTGCCGCATCCGTAGGCGCTCTTACCCTCGAAAAGCTCGAGGCTATGACATGTGTGTGCTCTGTGGGTCTCGATATGATCGTAATCCCCGGCGATACACCTGCCTCTACCATATCCGGAATCATTGCCGATGAAGCGGCAATAGGTATGATAAACAACAAAACAACTGCCGTAAGGCTCATTCCCGCACCCGGAAAGGTTGTGGGTGATGTTGTGGAATTCGGCGGACTTTTGGGCACAGGACCCGTTATGCCCGTAAGCAAGTATTCCAGCAGTGAGTTTATAGCAAGGGGAGGCCGTATTCCCGCTCCCGTTCACAGTCTCAGAAATTAAGGTGTGCCATGCTTAAAATCAAGGAAATAATAATTGTTGAGGGCAACTACGACAAATCAAAGCTCGAAAATCTTGTAGATGCTACAATAATCGTAACTGACGGATTTATGATATACAAAGACAAAAAGAAGTGCGATATGATAAAAACTCTTGCCAAAAAGAACGGGGCAGTTATTTTTACCGACAGCGACAGCGCAGGCTTTAAAATCCGCAACTATCTCAAAAACATTTTAAAAGACTGCAAAGTGCGCCATGCGTACATTCCCGACATAGCAGGTAAAGAAAAACGCAAAAATCACCATTCTAAAGAGGGTTTCCTGGGAGTTGAGGGTGTAAGCGATGAAATAATCTTAAAATCGCTGGAAAATGCGGGTTTTGAGCTTCGTGAGGATTTCTGCAGCAAAATCATCACAAAGGCAGACTTTTTTGCAGACGGACTTACGGGCAATACCGACAGCAACAACAAAAGGGAAGAACTTAAAAGGAAGCTCAATCTTCCAAAGCATTTGTCTGTCAATATGCTCATTGATGTGTTAAACCGTCTTTACGGCTATGAAGAATACAAAAAAATAGTATCCGAGCTCTAAAATGTGACGAGTTTCTTCTATTATATATAGCAAATCGAAAAAAGTCGTTTTTCAGATGTTATATATAAGGAAGATTTATGCACAAAAACATAAGAAAAATACATTAAATTATTGCAAAGAGGCTGTTAAAACCCAGACAGCCTCTATATTTTTATCAAAAATAGGTATACATAATTATAAATATGTCAATAAAAAACGCTGTTTTATCAAAAATATTTGTGTCGACAGCGACACAAATTACTGTTTTTAAAAGAAATTTAACATATTTTCAGGGCTTGCTTACTATATATAGGTTATATAAGGAGGTGAAACACTACATATTGTTTGAAAATAGGTGTAAATTTTGTTTAATATGCACAAAATTATTTGTTTTTGTAATAATTTTGTAATTATGTGACATTATAAAAATACCTTTTCAAGTGCAGCGTTTGGGGGATTTCAGGCTGTTTTTATCAAAAAACTATCTCCAATGATGTAATCGTCAAAAAAAACAAGTTTTTTTGTGCAATATGCACATAAAAAAATCGCTTGAAATTTGACAAAATGTTTTTTTTGAAATAAAATGAACCACGAACGCAAGAAAAGTCTATTAAGGAGGAAATTATGTTTTCAGATTTTTTCAATTCAATAAAATCTAAAATATCGAATGTGTCTGAGCATAAGCATCGCCACGATAGAAATATTTATGATGTGTTTAAAGGTGTGATTAAACTCAGAAAGGGAGTTGCCATTGCGTTAACAATAATGTTTTCAAGTGCTGTAACAGTTTCTTACGCTTCTCCGCAGCAATATGAAATAGCTATTATTGACGGCGACAACTATTATGATATAACCACATCCAGAGCAACTGTTGCTCAGGTTCTTGCAAGTAATGGTATTGAAATATCAAAATACGATGTAGTATCACCCGAGCTTGACAAGTACATTACTTCATCCCAGACAATAGTTGTAGAAAGAGTTAACAAAGTTACTGTGACAACAGGAGACGAGACAAAGGAGTATTATACTACGGCAGATACAGTAGGGCAGTTCCTTGAGGAAAGAGGCCTTGAACTCAACTACCGCGATATGATGAACCTTTCTCCCGAAGATGAGCTCACAAGTGACACAAAGTTGGAGATTGTAAGAGTAGTTAAGCGCATTCTTAAGGTAAACACGGAAATCCCGTACACTACCAAGACTGTTGCTGACACATCAATGAGTATTTCGGACAGCAAAATCGTTACCAAGGGTGTAAACGGTATTGACTGTCAAACATATGAGGTTCTTACGCATAATGGTGTAGAGGTATCCAGAGTACTTTTATCTACAGAGCGTGTCCAGGAACCCATAACAGAGGTTAAAGCAGTAGGCACAAAGGGCGGAAGAGTAACAAAAAAAGCAGACGATTTTTCTTATTCCAAGCTCATCACTTGCAGTGCTACCGCATATGACCTCTCCTTCCAGAGCTGTGGCAAAAGACCCGGTGACAGAGGTTACGGTATAACCGCTTCGGGAACATATGCAAAACCCGGAACAGTTGCTGTTGACCCCAGAGTCATTCCGCTGGGTACAAGAATGTATATTGAGTCTTCTGACGGAAGCTTCGTATACGGTTATTGTGTTGCGGAAGATACGGGCGGTGCTATTAAAGGCAATAAGGTTGACTTGTTCTTTAACACAAATGCAGAATGTATGCAGTTTGGAAGAAGAAGTGTAAATGTATATATTTTAGACTAATACTAAGATTTCAGAGAGCCGTAGGTTTTACTTCGGCTCTCTTTTCTTTTTGTGCAAATAAGACCGATTACAGAGCATATGCAAACTGCCCCCGCCAAAACTTGCAATACGCCCACAGGTACAATGGATATCACGGTGTCTGTCTTGCCTGCCCATATTGCACAGGTAAGTGCAGACATAAGCGCAATGCCTGTGCGTACTGCATAGTATTTTTTCATGGAAATGTTGTATTTACTCACAATGTTTTTTACCTGCATATGCACCGACAGACCCGACCAACCCAAAGCAAGAGCAATGAGTATCATCTTGTCTGTTATAAACCCGTCTGCTGATGCAATAAAGCTTATACCGTTTGTTATTTCCACAAAAGAGAAGCACAGCGACTTTATGCTGTATGGCAAAAACGATATAAAAGGCTCAATAAGACTGTTTACTACAGCAAAGAAAACTATAAATCCGCAAATGTTAAGCATATTGTTTACACTGTCTATTATGCACACAGTTAAGCTTTTGCTTTTTTGTGCCTTAGACACGGCTATGTGCTTTGTGTAGGTAGTTCCTCTAAGTATTATTGCAAACACAAAAGCCCAGAATATATGTATGGCATAGAGTATTACACCTGCTCTTGCCGAAGCAAGCATGCCTGTGCCTACAGCACCTATTATAAACAGCGGTCCCGAATTGTTTGAGCAGGCAACAAGGGTTTCTGCCTCCGAAGATGATATTTTGCCTTCGGCATAAAGCTCGGCGGTGCATTTGGCGCCTATTGGATATCCGCACAGCATACCGCATACAAATGCCCCTGTGCCGTAGGGTGAAAAACCAAATAGTTTTTTGGATATATACGAAATTGTTTTAAAGGAGCTTTGTGTAATGTTGCCGACAAAGGCGGAGGAAAGCACCATAAAAGGAAACAGGGCAGGTATTACCGATGAAACACAAATTACCAGACCTGAGTATGCCCCCGAAAGAACAATAGGCGAATTGAAAATCAATACAAGCATTGCACAAAACAAAATCAAAATTTTTACGGAGTTTTTAGAATTCATTTCAGTTACCTCCACATATATCGGTAAATCTCTTCATAGAGTATTTTATGACGGAGGTTATTTCATATGTCAGTCCTTGAAAAATTTAAAGTTGCCACAGAAGCGGTAGAAGAGTTTGCCAAAGAAAAGCCCACAGTCAATGTTGTGTCAAATTGCACGCTGACTGTGGAAAACTATAAATCCGTTAAACTTTTTTGTGATGACAAACTGCTTTTGGATTTGGGAGACATAAATTTGTATATTGCGGGAGAAAAGCTTTTCATACGGTCGTTTTCGCCCGTACGGCTTGTCCTTGAGGGAAGTATTAAAAATATCAGCTATGTTTTTGAGGAGGATGTATGAAAAACTTATCCTTTAGAAACACTGTAACCGTAAGAATAAGTCAGAAAAATTTTGAACACTTTATAAACGGATGCAAAAAAGAAAACATCGTGTTAAAAGATATCTATCAAAACGAAGACAGCTTTTTGTGTACTCTTGCATTTAAAAGCTTTAAGGGCATAAGAAAGGTTGTACGAGAGTCTAAGGTAAGTCTTGAAATAGTAAAAAAAAGGGGTGCGGGATACTTTGTGCACAACCACAGAAAGCGCTACGGCTTTTTTGCGGGAGCGCTTTTGGCAGTTATGATTTTTGTGTATCTTACATCATGCATATGGGTTGTTGATGTTGTGGGCAATGACATTACATCGGACGAAGAAATAAAAGAGGTTGTGTCGCGACTCGGTATAGGAATAGGCGACATAAGATACGGCAAAAAAATATCACAGATTAAAAACCGTGCCCTCATAGAACTGGACAGTCTTGCATGGCTATGGGTTACCATAGACGGAACGCGGGCTGTGGTGGAGGTTCGGGAAAAAGGTGAAGGCAATGAGGTATACGACAGCAATAATTACTGCAATCTTGTGGCGTCACACTCGGGACAGATAGTCGATATGAGGGTAAGACGCGGGAGAAAAACGGTGGAACGCAATATGGCGGTATCCGAGGGGGATTTGCTTGTAAGCGGAGTTTCGTCCACAAAATATATGGGCAACAGGTATATAAATGCAAACGGCGAGGTAATTGCAAAGACATGGAGGAGCATGGAGGATACCTTTTCTAACAAAAAAACTGTCAAAACCAAAACAGGAAATTCAGTAAAACGCAAATCTCTTGTTGTTTTCAATACAAAAATTTCTTTTCCTTTTTTCAAAAAGGTTGGCTATGATAACTATGTAAAGAAAAAACAAGACCGTCAAATGAAGCTGTTTGAAAATATTTATTTGCCTTTGACCTTTACAACAGAGACTTTTTATGAGATAATATTAGAAAATGAAAACTTAAGCGAAGATGAGATAATTCAAAATGCAAAAAAAGAGCTTACACAAAAAATAGAGAAAATGCGTCCCAAGGGTTCAAAAACCATAAATGTAATATGCGACCACAGTGTAAACGAGGACGGCGCCGTTTTTGTGAGTGTGACGGTGGAAAGTCTTGAGAATATTGCCGTGGAGAAAAAAATAGATGTAGAAACATTGGAGGAAAATACGAGTGGAGAAGGTTATTGAATTTGACACCATAGATAAAATAATTTCTGTTTTCGGCGAATACGACAAAAATATCAATATGATATCGGAGGAGTTTGGCGTAACTGTCCTTGCAAGAGGAGAAAGCATAAAGATATCGGGTCCTCAGGACAGTGTTGTTATGGCACAAAAGGTTATTGAAAACCTTGTAAATCTTGTTGAACGGGGCGAGCTTTTAAATGATCAGAATGTCAGCTATGCCATAGAAAGTGTAAAGGACGGCATAGACCCGGCTCTTCTCTACGGAAGCGATTGTGTGTGCATTACAGCAAAAGGCAAGCCCGTAAAGAGTAAAACAATGGGTCAGAAATCTTATGTAGATGCCATCAAAAACAACACCATAACCTTTGGCATAGGTCCCGCAGGTACAGGCAAAACCTATCTTGCTGTAGCAATGGCTGTAAAGGCATTTAAAAACAAAGAGGTTACAAGAATTATTCTTACCCGTCCTGCGGTGGAAGCCGGCGAAAAGCTCGGCTTTCTGCCCGGTGATTTGCAGAACAAGGTAGACCCGTATTTAAGACCTCTCTATGACGCTCTCTACGAAATGTTTGGCATGGAAAATTTTGCACGCCATCTGGAAAAGGGTGCAATAGAGGTTGCGCCTCTTGCATATATGAGAGGGCGAACTCTTGATGACAGCTTTATTATTCTTGATGAAGCGCAAAACACCACCCCTGAGCAAATGAAGATGTTTTTAACAAGAATAGGCTTCAATTCCAGAGCCATAGTTACGGGTGACATCACACAGGTAGACTTGCCCGATGGCAAAAAGAGCGGACTTAAGGATGTAATAAATGTTTTGAAAAACATAGAAGATATTGCATTTTGCTATTTTACCGAAAGAGATGTTGTAAGACACCGTCTTGTACAAAAGATAATCAAAGCCTATGAAAAGCGAGATTCTTTCTACAAAAGAAAGGCAGAGGATAAACAGTGAATATACTTTTGGATATACAAAACGAACAGGATAAACTTGAGGTTGACGAAAATACCAAAAAGCTTGTTTACGATGTAATATGCGAAACACTCAAAAAAGAAAATTTTTGCCATGACTCATATGTTGGAGTAACTCTTACCGACAACGAAAGCATACGGCAGATAAACTTCGAGCAAAGAGGAATAGATCGTGCTACCGATGTCTTAAGCTTTCCTGTACTGGAGTTTGAGGACGGAGAGATGATAGCATCTGCAGGAGACTATTTTGAGGACAAGCTCATTTTGGGCGACATTGTTTTGTCTCTCGAAAGGGCAGAGGAGCAGAGAATAGAGTTTGGACATTCTTTTAAAAGGGAAGTCGGGTATCTCATTTGCCACAGTGTTCTTCATCTTCTGGGATACGACCACGAAAACGAAGATGAGAGGGAAGGAATGAGAGCCAAAGAGGAAGATACCCTAAATACACTTGCTCTTACAAGGGATATATAAAGACGGTTATTCAGGAGGATACAATGGACAAAGTTTTTAAATCGGGATATGTAGCCATAGTGGGCAGACCCAATGTGGGCAAGTCTACAATATTAAATAAGCTTGTTGGGCAAAAGATTGCAATAATCTCTCCCAAACCGCAGACCACCCGAAACAAAATACTGGGCATAATGCACGGTGACGGGTTTCAGGCTGTGTTTTTAGATACACCCGGTTTCCATAAGCCAAAAACCCGCCTTGGAGAAAATATGGTAAAATCTGTAAAAGAAACCATAGGAGACGCCGAGCTTGTTATGCTGGTTGTTGAACCAACCGAAGAGGTATTTGATGCCGAAGAGCAAATTATAAAGAGGCTTGGCGGTGTGCCATGTATACTTGCAATAAACAAGACCGACACAGTGCCAAAGGAAAAACTCCTTGGCGTAATAAGTGCATATTCAAAGCTGTATCCTTTTTGCGACATAGTGCCCCTCAGCGCCCGCACAAAAAGCAATATGGACGAGCTTGTTTCGGTTATTAAGGAGCATTTGCCCGAAGGCCCTGCATATTACCCCGAGGATATGGTTACAGACCAGCAGGAAAAGGAAATAGTGGCAGAGCTGATACGCGAAAAAATGCTAAAAACACTTCGTGACGAAATTCCTCACGGCACTGCTGTGGAAATTGTAAAGATGAAGTATTCAAATACAGACAAGGGCGAAATGTACAATATAAGCGCAAATATATATTGCGAAAAAAATTCGCACAAGGGCATAATAATAGGCAAAGGCGGAAAAACGCTTAAGGAAATAGGAACGCTTGCAAGAATAGATGCCGAAAAAATGCTTGAAGCAAAGGTTTATATGGAGCTTTGGGTAAAAGTAAAGGAAGACTGGCGCAATTCCAACAGTCTTATGAAAGAGCTTGGCATAGATAAAGAATAAAAAACTTCCAACATAATATTCAGCCGATATCAGCAAACTAAAAATAAAAAGGAGTTTTTGCTGTGTACAGTACGGGTTGGTGGAATATGTTTTCAACTTACGGTTCTGTAGAGTTGTATCTTCTCTACAAGCTGTCGGAACAAATAGGGGATGATAATGATGCAGGAACTAAAGACGCAGGGGCTTATTCTGTCGGCGGTAAATTTGAATGACAACGACAGACTCTACACCATACAGACAAGAGAAAACGGCAAAATAACGGCAATTTCCAAGGGCATCCGTTCTCATAAACACAAGGATTTTGCTGCGCTTCAGACATTTTGCCTAAGCGACATGGTTCTCTCTTCCAAGGGAGGACTCTTCTATGTTTCTTCTGCTTCTGTAATAAACAATTTTTTCGGCATACGAAATTCTGTGGAGCAGATGTCTTATGCCGCATACTTTGCCGATGTCATAAAGAGCTTCCCCGAGGAGCTTCCCTTAGAGGAAGACTATTTCAATTTTGTATTAAACACATTCTATTTAACGGGCAAAGCACAGGACAAGGCAAAAGACGGCGATGTATGCGAATATCTTTTGCGTCTTAAAACTGTTTTTGAATTCAAAACAGTATGCTATGCGGGCTTTATGCCTTCACTTGACGAGTGTGGTTCATGTTCCGGCAAGAAGGACATAGAGTATTTTGATGTATCCTCAGGCTGTGTTGTATGTAAGGATTGCAAGGACACATATCACGAGGGTCTTGTAAAGATTACACCCGCAACTTTTAAGCTTCTTAAGTTTTTGGAAAATGCAGATTACAAATCGGTTTTTGCATTCGGCGGATATCCAAATGACATAGAAACAATAGCTCATATTTCGGAAACCTATATGATAAATACCATGGAAATCTTCCCGCCCGCTCTTACATATCTTAAGAAGACCGTTATAAACCCCGATTGATTTGTGCATATTGTCTAAAAAACATCAATAATAAGTGGATATATTATAAAAATTCTAAAAAATAACCAAAATATCAAAAAATGCTGGAATTTTATTTCCAGTTATTATATAATTAATTGTTGATATAATGTTAATTTATATATGGAGGTAATAAAATGGCAAAGAAATTTGTTTATCTTTTCAAAGAAGGCGATGCAAGTATGCGTGAGCTTCTCGGCGGTAAAGGTGCAAACCTCGCTGAAATGACAAAGCTCGGTCTTCCCGTTCCCCAGGGCTTCACTGTATCTACAGAAGCTTGTACTCAGTACTATGAGGACGGCAGAACAATCAACGCAGACATTCAGGCAGAAATCATGGAAAACATCACCAAGATGGAAGAAATCTGCGGCAAGAAATTCGGTGATAAGGAAAACCCCCTTCTCGTATCTGTTCGTTCCGGTGCAAGAGCATCTATGCCTGGTATGATGGACACAATCTTAAATCTCGGTCTCAACGAAGAAGTTGTAGAGACTATGTCCGCTAAGTCCTCAAATCCCAGATGGGCATGGGACTGCTACAGAAGATTCATTCAGATGTATTCCGATGTAGTTATGGAAGTTGGCAAGAAATACTTTGAACAGCTTATTGACGAAATGAAAGAAGCAAAGGGTGTAACTCAGGATATCGAGCTTACAGCCGAAGACTTAAAGGTTCTCGCAGGTCAGTTCAAAGCAGAATACAAAAACAAAATCGGCAAGGATTTCCCCACAGATCCCAAGGAACAGTTAATGGGTGCTGTAGAAGCCGTATTCCGTTCATGGGACAACCCCAGAGCAAATGTTTATCGCCGTGACAACGATATCCCTTATTCATGGGGTACAGCCGTTAATGTACAGATGATGGCATTCGGTAACATGGGCGACAACTGCGGTACAGGTGTTGCATTTACCCGTGACCCCGCTACAGGCGACAAAGGACTTATGGGTGAATTCCTTGTAAACGCACAGGGCGAAGATGTTGTTGCAGGTGTAAGAACACCTATGCCCATTGCACAGATGGCAGAAAAGTTCCCCGAAGCATTCGAAGAGTTCAACAAAGTATGTGCTACTTTGGAAGACCACTACAGAGATATGCAGGATATGGAATTTACAATCGAAGACAGAAAACTCTATATGCTCCAGACCAGAAACGGTAAGAGAACAGCAAAAGCCGCACTCAAGATTGCTTGCGACCTTGTTGACGAGGGCATGATAGACGAAAAGAAAGCTGTTGCTATGATTGACCCCAGAAATCTCGATACACTTCTCCATCCTCAGTTTGATGCAAAGGCATTAAAGGCTGCAACTCCTGCAGGCAGAGGTCTTGGCGCATCTCCCGGTGCTGCTTGCGGTAAGATAGTATTTACTGCAGAAGATGCAGAAGCGTGGAATGCAAGAGGCGAAAAGGTTGTTCTTGTCCGTCTCGAAACTTCTCCCGAAGATATCACAGGTATGAAGGCTTCTCAGGGTATCCTCACAGTTCGCGGAGGTATGACAAGCCACGCTGCCGTTGTTGCACGCGGAATGGGTACATGCTGTGTATCCGGTTGCGGTGACATCAACATGGACGAAGAAAACAAAAAGTTCACACTCGCAGGTAAGACCTACACAGAAGGAGACTACATCTCCATAGACGGTTCTACCGGTAACATATATGATGGCATTATTCCTACAGTTGATGCTGAAATCGCAGGTGAGTTCGGCAGAATTATGGATTGGGCTGACAAATACAGAACTCTTAAAGTTCGCACAAATGCTGACACTCCTGCTGACGCTA
>JAZTYV010000010.1:0-35158 GCA_045637145.1 Clostridia bacterium
AGTTCAGAAGAACAAGTTTTAGAAGGTTTTTCATTAGATACCCAAAAGAAAGAGATTGAGGACTATTGCAGAGATAATGATATACAATTACTCCAAGTCTATATTGATGCTGGTGTAAGTGCATATCACCACCCATTAAAAGACAGACCACAAGGAAAGTTTGTTTTAGACCATATATACAACAAAGATATTGATTGTGTAATTGCCATTTCCGATGACAGAATGTTTAGAAATCTTGAAGATAGTATTGTTGTAAATAATTTTGCAACCAAAAACAATGTCAAGATTATTTATACAAGACAATTACATTATGACACAATGGACCCATTCTCTTCTTTTATTGTGAAAAATGTTTCTTCTATGATGAACCAAGGTTATTCCTTGGAATACTCATTAAAAGTCAAAAAAGGTCTTATGAACAAGGTTAGAAAAGGAGAATGGAATGGTAAGTCTCCTTATGGTTATGACCTTGTTAATTCTCATTTACAAGTTAATGAGATTGAAGCAAATGTTATTAGATTGATTTTCAGTATGTATCTTGACAATAAAGGTGGAGAACTGATTTGCAACTATCTCAATGAAAACAACTATACACCACCAAAGGGTAAATATTGGAGTAAAAACTCTGTTCTTGGAATGTTGAGAAATGATGCCTACATTGGCAAAACTGTATTCAACAGAAGAGCACCCAAAGGCAGTGGCAGAAAGTTCAACCCAGAGAATGAATGGATTGTCATTGAGAACACTCATACTCCTATTATAAGTCAAGAAGACTTTGAAACTGTTCAATCTATGATGGGACAGAGAAAAAAGCAAAATGGAGTAAATAACATTTCAAGAAATCTTTCATCTCTTGCTCCACTTGCTGGGTTGGTGTTCTGTGAGCATTGCCACAGTTTATATATTCCAACCACAGGTAGCAGTAAAGCAAGGGGAAAGATACATTACTATGGTTGTGGCGCACGTAGGAGAAATGGGAAAAGTGTTTGTTCTACTCACTTGATACCAGCAGAACTCTTGGAAAAGTTTGTTTTATACAGAATGAGAGAGATTTTGACATCTTCAATGTATAAGACACAATTTGAAATGCAACTTACAAGAGAACTTGAAGTCTTGCAGAGCAAAAAGAAAGACATTACAAAACTTAAAAAAGATATAGCAAAAATTACAACACAGAAAAACAAATTGCTTGATTTAATGCTCACAGAAGATAATGAGGAACTTGTAAAGACCTATAAAGAAAAACTTGAAGATATAATTGCTCAACTGTCTATGAATAATGACCAGTTAAAACTGTATGAAAGTATTGATATATCAGCAGAAGAAAGAGAAATAAGAAAGCAGTTCAACAAGTCTCATGAAGACATTACATATAAAGACTTTCAAGAGTTATCAAGAGAGCAATTAAAGGTATTTTTCAACTATATGATAGACCATATAGACATAAGAGAACTTGATATAGGAGATGACCCAAAGGTATATCTTGCAATCACAATACATCTTAAACTGAATGGGTATGCTCCCAAGTATTCCATAGAGTATTTGAAGAACATAAACACAGGAGAAAAACAAAAAGCAAGTCATTCTAAAAATGACTTGCTTAATGGTGGCGGAGAAGGAGAGATTTGAACTCTCGCGCCGGTTGCCCGACCTACACCCTTAGCAGGGGCGCCTCTTCGGCCTCTTGAGTACTTCTCCGTATATAATTAACACCCGCCGAATGGGTAGTTAACCTCAAAGAATATTAACCTTTTATAAAAAAAGAAGTGGCGGAGAGGCAGAGATTCGAACTCTGGGTGCTTTCGCATCACTAGTTTTCAAGACTAGCTCCTTAAACCACTCGGACACCTCTCCGTGTGACCTGTCTATTTTAACATAAGCAGTGGTCAATGTCAATAGATTTTTTTGTTTTTTTTAGAGGAAATCAGTGTATCTTTTTTAAAGATACACCGATTTATTATACAACTGTATTACTCTCAAAGTACTTTGGCAAGGAAGCTCTTAAGTCTGTCACTTTGAGGATTATCGAATATTTGATCGGGGGTTCCGTCCTCCACAATTTGCCCTTCATCCATAAACACAACTCTGTCGGCAACTTCTCGGGCAAATCCCATTTCGTGAGTTACCACAATCATTGTCATTCCCTCGGACGCAAGCTCTTTCATAACATCCAAAACTTCTCCTACCATTTCGGGGTCAAGTGCCGATGTTGGTTCATCAAAAAGCATAACCTCTGGCGACATACAAAGTGCACGAACTATAGCAATTCTCTGTTTTTGCCCTCCGGAAAGCTGCGCAGGATAAGCATTTGCTCTATCCAAAAGACCAACTCTGTCAAGGAGCTCTTTTGCCTTTTCTTCAGCTTCTTTTTTAGATTTTTTGAGCAGTTTAACAGGACCTATTGTCATATTCTTTAATATTGTCATATGTCCAAACAGATTAAAATGTTGAAAAACCATACCCATCTTCTGTCGATGAACATTGACATTTGTTTTTTTGTCGAGTAAATTGCTGCCTTTAAAATAAATACTTCCTTCTGTGGGTTTTTCCAAAAGGTTCAACGAACGCAACAGTGTAGATTTTCCGCTTCCGGATGGCCCTACAATAACAACAACTTTTCCCTTTTCAAAATCGATGGAGACATCATCAAGTGCTTTTACAGTTCCGTCAAGGTAGTATTTTTTGAGATTCTTTACGCTTATCAAAGAATTATCGTTCATTTTTTCTTAGTCTCCTTTCCATTATTGAAAGTAGTTTTGTAAGGAGCATTACCAACGCAAGATACACCAATGCAACAAGCAAAATTGGGTTAATCTGATCATATGTAGTATTCTTTATCTGATTTCCTGCCTTTGTAAGATCCATTACTGCCACATACCCAGCAACGGATGTTTCCTTAAGAAGTGCAATCATTTCATTTCCTATTGCGGGCAATATATTCTTAAGTGCCTGGGGAAAAACAATAAGCCACATTGTCCTTATGTTCGAAAACCCTAAAGATCTTCCTGCTTCTGTCTGTCCTATATCAATAGCCAATATACCCGAGCGTATTACTTCAGCCACATAAGCACCGGAGTTGATACCAAATGTAAGCACCGCTACCCATCTTCCGTCATCTGCACTTACAAAGACAATGAAAAACATTATCAATAGCTGTACAACAACAGGTGTTCCTCTTATAACAGTAAGATATATATCACAGATAACATCCAAAATTTTAAGACCCTTGTTTTCTCTGGCAAACACCTTAATAACCGCAACCAAAGTTCCAATGATAATACCTATTATAAGCGCACCTATGGTAATAAATAATGTATTACCAAAACCCTCTATAATGGTCTTGTATCTGTCAGCAACAATAAATGTATTATATAAAGTTTCGGTCCATTCTTTTAACCAAACCATTTTAAGCACCTCTCAAACCCGCTTCAAAAACTAAGCGACGCATAAAATGCGCCGCTTGTTGTGAATTTTATAAATTATTCGGCATCGTACGGTAAATCATATTTATCGAAAATCTTTGCAAGTTCGCCCTCTTCTTTTAGTTCTCTTAGAGCACCATTGATTTTCTCTGTCATTTCATCATTACCTTTTTCTATAGCAATAGCATAAGCTTCTTCTGTAAGGGCTTCATCAAGAACCTTTGTTGCACCATTCTGCTTTTCGGAGAGTGCAATAGCAACCTGGTTGTCAATAACTACAGCATCTACTTTGCCTGCTGTAAGTGCTGCAACAGCTTCTGCACCGGTCTTGAATGACTGAATTTCATATTTATTGTCCAACAAATACTGTTCGCCTGTTGTACCTTCCTGACAAGAAATCTTCTTTCCCTTAAGGTCTGCAACGGCTTCAATTTTGCTGTCAGCTGTAACGATGATTGCCTGAGAAGCTTTGTAATAATCATCGGAGAAATTCATGTTCTTTCTTCTCTCGGCATTTGCTGTGATTCCTGCAACAGCCATATCATACTTACCTGTAGCTGCTCCTGTAAGTGCAGCATCGAAGTCTATATTTACAATTTCAAGCTCCATTCCAAGCTTGTCTGCAATAGCTTTGGCTATGTCAGCATCCACACCAACAACTTCACCTTTTTCAACATATTCAAACGGAGGGAATTCTGCGTTTGTTGCCATGGTAAGCTTTTCTTTTCCGCCATCTTCTTTATCCTTACATGCAGTAAAGATAACTGCACAGGATAATACAAGTGCAACAACTAAAACCAATGATACGATCTTTTTCATTTTAAAATCTCCTTTAAAAATAATTGTATAAAAATACAGATAAATTATATATCATATTCCATATTTTGTCAACCCGATTGCTGTTTTACGAGATGAAAATTAAACTTTTCCTTGTTTTTGCGCATAAAAATACTGCATAATCAAATTTTATGCAGTATTCGTTTTATTTTTCCGTATTTTCATAATCTCCGGGGGTCTTTCCGGTAATTTTTTTAAATGCCCTGTAAAAGTTTGCTGTATTATTAAAACCGCAGTCAAATGCAATATTTAGCTTTTTTTCTTCGGATACGGTTAAAAGACTCAATGCCTTTTCTATACGCTTTATTGTTATGTAATCCCATGGTTTTATACCGTTATATCTTTTAAAAACAGTGCAAAAATATGAGCGGCTCATATTTGCCTCATCTGCCAGATTGTCCAAATCAAGTTCTTCATGAAGATTGGCATCTATATAATCCATGGACTTCTTAAGGTTTTCCAGGTTGTAAGAACGACTTGCAGACATACGCTGAGGTTTTGCAAATCCCAAATTGCGCAGCATATATATAAGTGTATCTGTAAGTTTTACTTTAATTGCCGCCTCATACTCTTCTTCCATATTTATGAGTTCTTCCTCACAGTCTGTAATATTGGAATAAACCTTTATTGCAACCTTTGGAGGAAGCTTGTTTTTATACTTTGAACTTCTGTTCAAAAAAACATCCAGAAGTTTTGTTTCGGAAAATCCGCTTTCGGAAAACCATATATAACGGGGCTCGAAATCAAAGCACAAGATATCTGTATCTTGACTGTACGATGAAATCCGATGTGCCTCGCCCGGAGAAAAAATAAACACATCACCTGAGGCAAAAATGGAAACACCGCTATCTGTCTCTATCTTTCCCTTTCCTGAAATCACACATAATATTTCTATGGCGGTGTGATGATGCAAACTTGTAATAAGGTTATAATTATCGAAAGTTATATGAAATAGTTTAAAGGGCAAAAACGGTCTTATATTTAACTTTTTTTTCATAATCATCACCCCGTTCGTCTGTATATTTAGATATTATCACACCAAAAAAATAAAGTCAACGAAAAAACTCGCTCCCGAATAAATGGGAGCGAGAAAAAGAAAGGAGATATAGTAATGTTTAATTTGAAGACGGTGCCTCTTCTCCAAGTATAACACTAATGGTTTTGTATTGACCTTGTCTGTATATTTTGAGAGACAGCTTGTCACCGGGCTTGTACTTATTTTTAATTTTGTTGAGTTCTTCTACTGTTGCAACTTTCTTGCCCTCACACTCCACAATGGTATCACCAATTTTTATACCTGCCAAATATGCAGGCGAGTCCGGAGTCATACTTGTAACATATATTCCCACTTTAAGGTTGTAAGCCTTGGCATCTTCTTCGGTAACAGCTCTGCCGCCTATACCCAGTATTGGCCTTCCTGTTACATAACCGTTGTCTATAAGTTCTGCAATAATTGGTTTTGCCACATCTATGGGGATGGCAAAACCCAGTCCCTCAAGCGTGGAGGAAGAAATCTTTGCTGTATTTATGCCTATAAGATGTCCGTATGCATCAACCAAGGCTCCACCGGAATTTCCGGGATTGATTGCCGCATCTGTTTGTATAAGAGTAAGCTGTTTGTTGTCTATGGTAACGCTTCTGTTGAGTCCGCTTATGATACCCTGCGTGGTGGTTCCGGCAAATTCCTGACCCAAAGGATTTCCTATTGCTATGGCTGTATCTCCTACTCTTAAGTCTGAGCTTGAACCCATAGAAGCATATGTCAGCCCCTCAGCTTCAATCTTAAGAACAGCAAGGTCGGTTTTGGAATCTGCACCAACAAGTTTTGCAGTGTATTCATCACCTGTGTTCATAATAACAGTTATGCTTGCAGCACCCTCTATAACATGATTGTTTGTTACAATATATCCATCATCACTTATGATAACACCCGAACCCGTGCTCTGTTCAACTCCTGATCCGCCTCCGCCGAAAAATTCATAAAACATACCTTCTCTTGTAACTTGAGTTGTGTTTAGAACGCCTACAACTGCAGGTCCTACCCTGTCTACAATTTCAGGTGTTGAAAGAACCTTTTTTCCGTTTCTGTCTTCAGAGGCAGTTGCTACGACAGCTGAGCCCTGAGAGTTTGCCTGACCGTTTTGTGACGAGGAATTTCCCTCCTTAAACAAAGCCATTTTACTTTTAGCATAGTCATACCCAAAGGCTCCTGCCAGCGAAATTCCTGCAGTAAGCACCACAGCAATTATCACAGTATAAAGAGGCACTCTTTTGCCTTTTTTCTTTATATTTGTATTATAGAAATGAGTATCGCTATCATTGCTGTCTTCATCAGAAAGGGGACTTGTTGTATTGTTTGTACCATAATCCGCCCCCGATGTATTGTAATCCATATTTGAAAAAGTATCGTACACGTTAAACTTTTCATACATTGGAGAAGTGTCATTTTCCTGTTTGTTGGAAGCAGAAAAACGATAAGTTCCGTCATCTGCAAATCCTTGCGAATAGTTGTTGGCAGTGCCTATATCTTCCTGTTTTTTTTCATTGTTTTCATTATTTAAAAACTGCTTATCAAAACTGTTGTCTTCCATATTAAATCTCCTTTCCGTCATTATCTTTATTTATATGTTACCACGGATTTTTTAATAAACTATGAATAAAGTGTAAAAAAATCATAAAAGCTATTTTTGTTCGGCTTCTGTATGTCCGCTTCTTGCCAGAGTAAATGTAAACCTTGTGTAATCATCCGTTTTGCTTTCCACAAAAATCTGTTCATTGTGCATAGACAAAATACGCCTTACTATATATAACCCCAATCCGACTCCGGTTCGTTCCATACTGCGCGACTTATCTGTTTTATAAAATCTGTCCCATATATATGCAAGCTGGTCGGGTTCTATGCCATGTCCGGAATTGGTTATGGATACAATTGATTTTTCGCGGTTTTCATCAACATCAATAACTATACTGCCGTTGGCAGGTGTAAACTTTACCGCATTGTTAATCAGATTTATAAGAACCTGAGAAATATTGTCCTTGTCTGCATTTACCATGAGTTTTCCGTCTTTGATGTTCAAAGAAACATCAATGTTTTTAGGAGTTATCATCATTTCAAATTTAAGCAGTGTAAGCCTTACCAGTTCGTTAATGTCAAAATCCGTTCTGTCAAGTTTAGTCTGCCCGCTTTCCATGCGGGTAACCTGCAAAAGATTTGTTATAAGTCTGGAAAGACGCTTGGATTCAGAAAGAACAACCTGCAAATACTCTTCCCTGTTTTCCTCGGGTATAGTACCATCTATGATGCCTTCCACAAATCCGGATATAGTTGTAAGGGGGGTTCTTAACTCATGCGAAACATCGGAAATAAATGTATTTCTCAGATTCTCCAGATTTTCCAGCGAAGACGCCATATTGTTGATGTTCTCTGCCAAATCTCCAAGTTCATCATTGGATATATACTCAACCCTGCTTTTAAAGTTACCCTTGGAAAACTCTGTAACAGCCGCACTTATTTTTTTTAAAGGATAGGTTATTCTTACAGAAAGCACATAAAAGAATATAGCTGCCAACACTATAGCAACAACAAGCAACACAATCATTCTGTTAGAAACATATCCGTATATTGCCTTGATTTCGGGAACAAGCTGATTGAACATCACCCCGCCGAAAACCTCTTTTTCGTAAACAAGCGGCATACCAACCGTAAGAATTTTGTCACCGTTTTGGTCATGATATATCCTTACCGTTTCCACACTGTCCCCCTTAAGAACAGGCTCAGTCACTTTGGAATTTACTTTTTCAAACGCCGTATCATCGGTTTTTCTGCCGGAGGCAGCTATTACAAAGCCGTTAGTGTCAAAAACTGTAACAGACGACTGCGTGCTTGCACTCAAATTATCTATTAGTGTTTGAAACATCACATCTGTTACATCACTTTTGTTTGTAAGTGCAAAATATGTGGCTTGCTCAAGTTTACCCGCGTTTTCCTTTAGTGTTCTTGATTTTTCTTCTATTGCAAATTTTTCTACAAATGTTGCAAAGTAAACCGTAATAACAACTGCCATAACTGCAACCACAGCAAAGCTACATAACACAAGCTTTCCAAATATACTTTTTCTCAAGTTACTTCACCTCGAATTTGTAGCCTACTCCCCAAACGGTTTTGAGCGACCACTTATCGCTTACTCCCTCGATTTTTTCTCTCAAGCGTTTTACATGTACATCTACTGTTCTTGAATCCCCGAAATACTCATAACCCCACACCTCGTCAAGAAGCTGGTCGCGGGTAAATACTTTATTGGGATGTATGCACAAATAATTAAGAAGTTCAAGCTCCTTTGGAGGTATCTCTGTAATCTTGCCGTCAATTTTGAGTTCGTATGTACTCATACTTAAAGACAATTTATCAAACACAACCTCCCCATCAGTTTGTGCACCATTTTCCGTTCTTCTTAAAACTGCTTTTACTCTTGCCACAAGTTCTTTGGGTTCAAAAGGCTTTACAACATAGTCATCAGCCCCAAGCTCAAGTCCCAAAACCTTGTCTATGGTCTCACCCTTTGCCGTAAGCATAATTACGGGAGTTTTTTTGCTTTTCCGTATCTGTTTAAGAACCTCTATGCCATCAATTCCAGGAAGCATTATATCAAGAATAATTGCAGATGGGTCATAGTCCTCAACAGCCTTAACAGCTTGCTTACCTGTGTGGACACAAACGGTGTCGTAGCCCTCCTTTACAAGATACAGCCTTACAAGCTCACAAATATTTCTATCATCGTCTACAATAAGTATTGTGTTATTCGCCAACATTTTCTGTCTCCTCTTTTTCTTTTGAAATCTGTGAATTTATTTTAACAAAGTTTATAACCACCAGAGCAACAAGCGGTCCCAATATCATCCCTACTATTCCAACAAGCTTAAGGCCGGCATACATTGCAATAAGAGTTATGAGAGGATGTATTCCAAGCTGTCCGCTCAAAATTCTAGGTTCTATAAACTGTCTTGTCAAAAGAATTACGCCATACAGGCACACAAGAAATATCGCCTGAGTATAATTGCCCTGAAGTAAGCATACAACAGCCCACGGATTAAGTATAATGCCTGTACCAAGAACCGGGATGGCATCTATTATGCTTATTATAAGCGCAAGAAGCAATGCAAACTTTACATCCATAATTAAAAATCCAATAAGCAAAATGCAAAAAACCACTGCCATTATTATAAGTTGTGCTCTTATATATCCTCCGCAAGCCTTTGAAAAACTTTGCTTTAAAGAACGAAGATACCTGTACTTTTCCTTGGAAACAAGGTTTTTTATTTCTTCTTTTATACCCTTTGGGTCGAAGCTCAAGAAATATATGGCTATGATGAAAACAATAAAAAACACAAAGGCTCCGGGAAGCTTTCCTGCCATACCGCCAATCTGAGGAAGTACAGACTGTACCGCAGAAGAAATAAGTCCTGAACTGTCTTTTATAAAAGAATCTATTGTTTTTACAGTAATGCTTTGCATAGTCTTGGGCAATACATCTATAACATCCCATACAAATACAGGAATGCCGTTATGTGTGTCTTTAAACATCTTTGCCACTTCTTTGATTTCCCGTATTGCCACAACGGAAATTCCATAGAGAACAGATGCCATAACAAAAATAACAAGAAGCATAGAAATTATAACGGCTATTCTCCTGTTAATGTGCATTTTTTCCAAAAGTTTAATGACAGGTTTTATTATGAGAGATACAACCCACGCAAAAACAAACGGCAAAATGCACGATACTATCTTTGGCAGTGCAAATGTAGCAATTATAATAACAAGCATTACAAGAACTATTTTTAAAAGCGACTTGAGGGAGTCTTTTTTTTGTGTACTCATATTGACTTTATTCCTTTCACAATATTAGGAATTTTTTAGTTATATATATTATGCTACAATTTATACCAAAAATCTACCCCAAATAAATAAAATTAATAAATTCTTTACACATTATTACAATGTTTTGCACTGTGTAAATATTACAATTAAATAGATTTTACTTGAATTAACAAAAAAAGTGGTATATAATGGATATATAACAGACAGAAAGGATGTTACATAATGATTTTAGTTACAGGCGGTGCCGGATTTATCGGAAGTCATACCAGTGTTGAGCTTCTTGACGCAGGCTATGAGATTGCAATTATAGATAATCTTTGCAACTCCAAAATAGAAAGTATTGACAAGATAAAAAAAATATCCGGAAAGGATTTTAAATTCTACGAAGCGGATCTTGTAAACAGAGAAGCTGTAGAAAAGATTTTTAAAGAGAATAAAATTGATGCAGTAATTCATTTTGCGGGTCTCAAGGCTGTGGGAGAATCTGTTGAGATACCTCTCACTTACTATTACAACAACATAGTAAGCACTTTGGTACTCTGCGAAACCATGGCAAAATACGGTTGCAAAAAACTGGTGTTCAGTTCATCTGCTACCGTATACGGAAACCCTCACACCGTTCCCATTAAAGAGGATTTCCCGCTTTCTACAACAAATCCGTACGGAAGCACAAAGCTTATGATAGAAAACATACTTCAAGACCTTTATATTTCAGACAACAACTGGTCCATAGTTCTCTTAAGATATTTTAACCCGATAGGTGCTCACAAGAGCGGTCTTATAGGTGAAGACCCCAATGGCATACCAAACAACCTAGTTCCATATATTGCAAAAGTTGCAATAGGTGAGCTTGACCACTTAAATGTATTTGGTGACGATTACCCAACCAAAGACGGTACAGGAGTAAGAGATTACATACATGTTGTTGACTTGAGCAAAGGTCATGTTAAAGCGGTGGAAAAAGCAAATTCATGCACCGGTGTCAATGTATATAATCTTGGTACAGGAAATGGCTACAGTGTGCTGGAAGTTCTCCACGCATACGAAAAAGCATGCGGCAAAACCCTTAAGTACGAAATAGCGCCAAGGCGCCCCGGAGATATTGCACAATGTTATGCGGACACCGAGAAATCATTTAAAGAACTTGGATGGAAAGCAGAGCTGGATATTGCGCGCATGTGTGCGGATTCCTGGAACTTTACCAAAAACAGCAAATAATTTTAACAAGGGCAAAGCATGTTACATAGCAGGCTTTGCCCTTTTTTATTCTATTCTTTCAAAATATTGACCGTCTTTTTTTAGAAGTATACCTGTTAACCAAAAACCGTTTTCTTTTGTCGAACAGTCATCTGCTGTTACAAATGGGTTTTTGTCGTCAGTTTTCATTGCAATTGCAATTCTGTCAATGCCATTTGTACCAATCAGACATATCCCACTATCTTGATATGCTTTTGTGAATTCCTCTGTATATATAAGATGCTTAACTGAGCTTAACTGTATTGGATTTTCCCAGCAATCAAAATTATACCACTTATATTCACTGTTTGGTATAAGTTCGCTTTGATTATATTTGGAAAAAGCATATTTCACATATCTCAGTACATTGTCATACTCTTCATCTGACACTGGTTTTTTCTTTATTCTGGACAAGAGCTTTTCTGCCTTTTTGGTTGGATTGGTGTTTTCTCGTCCCAAACTCCTACTTGCATAGTATGATATGTTCCAGTGAAGCGAAGCAAATCCTGCAGAAGCTATTTTTGTGTTTGTTTTTTCCTCAAAAATCAGTGCAAATGTATCTATATCCCCAAGGTTGTAGCCACTATGGGCAGCATCAGATAAGGAAAGTGTTTTTTTGCCCGAGGCACTTCCTCCGTCAAAAACAGGTACATCCAATTTAAGCGGCATATTTGCGGGCTTTCGTGAACTCAAAGCTACAAAACGCAAAATCTCTTTTGATTCATTGGAATTAACATTATATCTTACTGTAAGAGACGAGTTTTTGATATAATATTCCACAACACCGTCAACATCTAAAGCCATTGGTCTTAAAATAACTGTATTCATAAAGCTTCACCTCATATAAATACTATGAAAACTATTGCAAAAAAAGTATTTTTGGTATATATTTAATATAATGACATTTAGAGAGGAGATGTTTGATATTATACAGAAAAATCAAACTCTGGAAGTAGAAATAACCAATGTTACTTCTTCCGGAGACGGCATTGCAAAGGTTGAGTCTTATCCTCTCTTTATAAAAGGCGGCGTTACCGGTGATTTGCTTTCTGTAACTGTAACAAAAACCAATAAGACCTACGGTTTTGCACGGATTGACAAAATCCTGACTGCCTCTCCAAACAGAATTATACCCGAATGTACTGCATCGAAAAACTGTGGCGGGTGCGATTTTATGCATATAAGCTACGAACATCAAAAAGAAATTAAATCAAATACTGTAAAAAACAATTTGCAAAGACTTGGGAATGCAAAAGACTTTGAATATGAAGAAATAATATCTGCAGACAAAACATATAACTATCGCAACAAAGCACAGTTTCCAATAGGCAAACACAACGAACAAATTGTGTGTGGTTTCTTTTCCAAAAGAACTCACGACATTGTTCCGTGCGACTCATGCCTCATTCAATCTGAAAAGATAAACAAAGCTGTACAACTCTTTTTAAAGTATGCTAATGAAAACAAAGTAAGTGTATATGACGAAAAAAATCACAAAGGAATTTTAAGACATATATATGTCAGGTTAGGGAATAAAACAGACGAAATGCTCGTTGTAATAGTTACAAACAGCTTAAAACCATTGCCCAACGAAGATGCACTTGTCAAAGCTCTTACAAAACATAAAGCAGTTAAGGGAATAATACAAAACATAAACACCGAAAAAACCAACCTTGTATTAGGCGATAAAAACAGAACCATTTGGGGTCAGAACTGGATTTATTCGAAAATTAAGGATTTGAAGTTTAAGATTTCTCCTCAGAGCTTTTTTCAGGTAAACGGCGAACAAACCGAAAAGCTATATGAAAAAGCATTGGAATATGCAGATATTACAAAGGATGACACTGTGTTTGACCTCTACTGCGGTGTAGGAAGCATATCACTGTTTCTGGCACGGAGCGCAAAAAAAGTAATTGGTGTGGAAATCGTAGAAAAGGCTATAGAAAACGCAAAAGAAAATGCCAAAATCAACAATATAGCAAATGCAAACTTTTACGCAGGTGACTGCGGAAAAGTTGTAGATGCTCTTATAAAAAAAGGTGAAACAGCAGATGTGGTTGTGGTAGACCCTCCCCGTAAAGGATGCAGTGAGGATTTGTTAAGCCTTATAAACAAAATTTCGCCAAACAGACTAGTGTATGTTTCGTGCAACAGTGCAACTTTGGCAAGAGATATAAAAATACTTGCAGAATACGGCTACACCCTCAAAAAAGCTTGTGCTGTAGACCTGTTTCCAATGAGCGGTCATTGCGAAGCGGTTGCTCTCTTGCAAAAACTTGAAAAATAGAAAAAAACAGTGTACTCAACATCTTATGAGCACACTGTTTTTACATGTTATTCTTTTATACTTCCGTCTTCGTTAAACAAAGGCAGTTTTTCAAGGTAAATCAAATCGTCCCTTTCGGCAGCTTCTCCTTCTGCAAGAATTGCAGCCTTGCCTACAATGTCGGCACCGCATTTTTGTGCAAGCAGTTCAAGACACTTCAGCGATTCTCCCGTGCTTATTACATCATCTACTATAAGAACTCTTTTGCCTTTAAGTGCGTTTATTTCATCTTCGCCCAAATAAAGCACTTGCGGATGTGCGGTTGTAATTGAGTTGACTTCTGCACTTATTACATTGTGCATGTAAACCTTTGTTCCCTTTCTTGCTATTACATAATTGTCATCGCCATGCTGTCTTGCCATTTCGTATATAAGCGGAATACTTTTGCACTCGGCAGTAAGCATTATGTCGTATTCAGGAACTCTCTTTAAAAGTTCCTGCGCACTTGCCTTTGTTATCTCCACATCGCCAAATATAATAAAAGCCGCAATATAAAGATTGTCTGCTACTTTGCTTAATGGAAGACTTCTTTCAAGTCCTGCAATTTTCATTTTGTAATCCATAACATAAAACTCCTTTTAAAAACTCATCAAAAAAACAAATATGATGTGCTGCTGTCACCTGTTATTGTGTCTATGCCAAACAGATAGAGAATTTCGTCTATCTGTGCATCTTTTACAAGCGAAGATACCGATTTTCTGTAATATCTCATATCCAGCATATAAATGTTTTTGTAATTATGTGCAAGAAACGGCGCAAAATTCTGCCCGTAAGAATCTCTTACAATCAAAAGGTTTT
This sequence comes from Clostridia bacterium, assembly GCA_045637145.1. Classification (GTDB taxonomy): domain Bacteria; phylum Bacillota; class Clostridia; order UMGS1810; family UMGS1810; genus RGIG8748. The sequence continues at coordinate 14,495 of JAZTYV010000010.1, forward strand.
TTTGTGTTTTTGCCTGTGTGTTTTCTATTTTTACATAACCGTGATTACCGTCAAGATATACGGGATATTTATCCTTTTGTTTAAGATGTTCGGTAAAGAACATTGAACTGTGCACATCACCGTTTTCTTTGAAAGTAACCTTTACCGGCTCTCCCAAATCCCAAACTTCCAAATAGTCGGGAGCTGTAAGCCAATATCCGCTTCCGGAATAGGTGGTTCCGTAGAAACCTTCATATCTTGTAATATTATACTCCTCTTTGGGTAAAAATTCAAGACCGTTAAATGAGCAAAATGCCTTGTACAGCTCGTAACTTCCCTGAGAAGTCAAGTGGTGGTCTGTTCTGTAATATATCTGCTTTCCTTCACCATACGCCTCAACAAGACACCCTCTCGCGTCAAAAAATCTCACAGACGGTGTAGATGCTGCCGCTTTTAGTATAAGTTCCTGGTCAGTATACTCCTTGTGAAAAGACGGAAGCTTGTCTTCCATAACATATCCCGCAGAAGGTACAATTACAAGTGTACTTTCTATGCCGTTTAGTGCAGTGAATTTTTCAAAATTTTGCATGTTTTTTTCAAAGTGATTAACAGCATCTTTGTCTGATTGTTCTTTTGGAGCATTTATAAGATAACTGTCTTTTGCGCTATATATGTCGTTTAAGGCGTTCTTTCCCAACAACTTTGAAAAATATGCGTTTATTCCCACAAAAAATTCTCTTCCGATTAAATGGTCGCTTATATATGTTTCCAGTCCGTCCTGAAATTCTCCGTTTATTACACCTTTTAATGACACAGTCGGAAAAACAGCAAGCACTCTTTTTTCATTTTCGGAATACTCTTCCTGACCTCCAAAAAATGTAATAACAGACATAATTGTGAGTGTACCAATGAAAAGGAAGGGCAATATCATTTTTTTAATATTATACTTCTTCATTTACGCTACCTCAGAATTGAAAATATATAAATGGGTTGTATGTTTGTGTTACCAGACTTGCAACACATAAAACAAATCCTATACAGCACAGTATAACTTCTGCAACCCCTGTTTTTCTCTTAATATTCAATGTTCCTAAAATGGCAGTACAAAGAGGGGTGCAGCTAACAGCACCTATGATGAATGTAAATGTCCAAGGAATAAGTGAATATACATTACCCGCCGCCGGTAAAAACATAATCTTAAGATATTTAAAAGCCGAACCAAAATCCGGGGAAACAAAGAATACCCATCCCACAACAACTATAAACAGAGTGTATATGTGGCAAACTGTTTTTGGCATTCTTTTTAGTGCGTTACCGTAAAGCATTTTTTCTGCAAGCAAAATTATGCCGTAATAAAGACCCCATGCAATAAAGTTCCACCCTGCACCATGCCACAGGCCTGTAAGAGCCCAGACAAGCAGTATGTTTAACGCATGTTTTCGCTTTGAAACACGGTTACCCCCAAGAGGTATGTATACATAGTCTCTGAACCATGTGCCCAAAGATATATGCCATCTTCGCCAAAACTCCGTGATACTTCTGGAAATATACGGATAACTGAAGTTAATGCAGAAATCAAATCCAAGCATCTTGCCAAGACCCCTTGCCATATCAGAATATCCTGCAAAATCAAAATATATTTGGAGGGCGTATGCAACTGCACCAATCCAGGCTCCCAAAGTTCCGTAAAATGCAGTATTTGCAGAAACAGCATCCCAAACTATGCCAAACTGATTGGCAAGAAGTATCTTTTTGCATAAGCCTACAACAAAAAGCTTGACTCCGTTGGAAAACATAACAAAGGTAACATGTCGGTTCTTCATTTGCCTCTCCACATCGCAATAGCGGACTATAGGGCCTGCTATAAGCTGTGGAAAAAGCGATATATAAGCTCCGAAATCTACAAAACTCGATGTGCTTTTACAATCCCTTCGGTATACATCTATAACATATGACATGGCCTGAAATGTGTAAAAAGATATACCTATCGGCAGAATTATATTCATACCCGGCAAATCCTTTAAAAACGGAACAACTCTTAATGTGTCCATAATAAAAATTGTATACTTGAAATATGCAAGAGCGCCAAGATTTAAAATTATACTAAGTATAAGTATAAGCTTTCTTCTCGATGAGGAAACAACTCTATCCAGGAGAAGTGCAAAAATATAGTTAAAAGAAATAGATGCCAACATTAAAAGTACATATGCAGGTTCTCCGTAAGCATAAAACACAAGGTTGGCAATAAATAAGAATGTATTTCTGTACTTTGTGGGCAACAAATAGTTTATTATGATTACCAATGGTAAGAAAATAAACAAAAAAACAAGACTTGAAAATACCATTTCAAAATTTCTCCATCTAACCAAAATGTCTAACACTTAAATTTACCGGATGAATCATATCACCCGGTAATTGTTTGTTACTTTATATACTTGTTATATATGCCTTTAATGTCTTCATAATCGGGCGAAAGAAACATAGCATAGAATCTTCCGTTTTTCTGTATTTTACACTTTTGAGCCAGAGCATAATTCTCCGCATCATAGTTCTTTGACTGCTCGGCAAATGAATTTATTTTAATCTCAAATGCTTTTTCTATCCTTGCTGCAGCCTCATCATCAGCCGCCTCTATCATTACCACTTCATGAGGAAAAGTTCCTTCCATCACTGAAAATCCCGCACATTGTTTTATGTCGGAAACATCTATTGAGTAAAGAGCATAGATTGCATTTTCGTTGAAATCCAATCTGTCGGAAGCTCCTATTTGTGAAACTATTTCTTCTTTTATTTTTGAAAGATTGTATTCGGGTATTTTAGGTTGTTCGTCTTTGGTTTCGTCATCTTTCAAATCAGGTTCAACTATTTCGGGCTCATCTTTTTGAAAACCGTCTTTGGAAGATACCTCCTGCATTTCTTCTCTTGTAGCTGTTTCTATTTGTTTTTCCTCTTTGTTGGTGCAGCTGCAACACGCAACAGCAAAACCCAAAACAACAATCATCAATATAACTTTTATTTTCTTCATTTTCTTATTTCCTTATTATATATTTGGTGCATGGGTAATAAGATAATCTACCCATTGTTTATCTGCCGTATAATTAAAGTGAATACCCATCTTTTGAGGATCGCTGCAATAATCATCTCTCAGATTTCCGTTTTTGTCCGTAACAACTTCTGCTACATTGATATAAAACCATCCGTTTTCCTTTGCCAGTTTGCAAAGTTCCTCGTTGTACTGATTAATTGTTGTGTTGTTAAATTTTCCGCCCTTTATGGGACTGTCTTTTGTCATTGGTGTAACTGACTGCAGTATAATCTTTGCATCGGGAGACTTCGCCAAGATTCTATCTATAAGAATTTTCATGTTTGCTATACCCGAGTCAACAGGATTGAGTCCGTTTATGCCAAGCATTATGTAAACCTTTTTTGCGCCCATGCGTTTAATTCCGTCTTCTACAAAAACCTTTTGACCTCCGTACACAGGATGAACCGACTCGTCAGAAATTTCCCAAAGAGCATTTGAAGGACTTAGGCTTCCTGCGCAAAGAAACTTGGCTTTTCCAAGAGCGCCTGTTGCCGCACAATAAAACTGCAACGACATAGTAACAGAATCTCCCACAAAGACCGCATCATCAAAATATGACAAATCTACAGGTGCACTTTCTTTAACGCGAGGATCATATGCCTCCCTTGCAAGTCTTTCATATTCTATATAACAGTCATCGTAAGCATTTGGCGTAAGGTTTACTGCCTCTTGTGTTTCATCAATAGTTATTGAAGCAATTTTATACACATTGTAAACAACTTGCGCAAGTTCTGCTCTGGTCAAAGAATTCTGCGGATTAACATACCCGCCCTCATTTCCGTTTATGATGCCCGCAAGTTTGGCAGCAACCACATATGAACGCGCAAATTTGCTTACAGACATTGAGTCGGCAAACGGGTTTGAATTACCCTTTACGCATACCTGTATGTCCGAGGCAGAAAGGAAACGGACTATCATTGTACACAACTGTTCCCTGGTGCACTCTCCATCTGCAGAAAATGTGCCGTCAGGATAACCTGAAACAACACCATTATTATATGCCCAGCATATTGCATCGTAAATATCATCTTGCTCGGTTACATCAGCAAACGGAACCTCATTGTAAGACGGATATTCGATTTTCAAAACAGTGCCGAGGTTATAAAGATATAGTACAATATCTCCTCTGGTTGCTAAAGCCTCGCCGTTGAAATTGCTTTCTTCAGGGATAACACCCAAAACACCAAGTTCATTTGCCGCTTGGTAGTACCACTTTTCCGGAGAAACATCATCAAAAAACATCTCGGGTTTGACAGATGCATTTTTATCCTCATCAGAAAGTGTGTATGTTACGGAAAACAAAAGTATAATTGCAACAAAAAGTGCTGCAAATTTCTTTATTGACCGATATTTCTTCATTATATATCACCATTTTTCTATTTTTTTCGCGACTACATCATTGTATCACAGTAAACCTCGGGTGTCAATGAATTATGCAATATCTTTTAAACAATTTTTCACAAAAATTTAACTTTATAGAAATGTCTTTTTGATAAAAAACAAACAGCTTTACATTATCTGTAAAACTGTTTGTAAACATAATTCTATAATCTATAAAAATTGTACCTGTCAACCGGTTGCAAGTTATTCCATTGATTGAGCGGGTCTTCTGTGTCTAAGCCCGATAACGCTGTACTCTTTGGGTTTATAAGGTTTTCCATAAATACATAGCGCACACAGTCGTATATGTGGTCCTCGCCCGAGGAATCAATGTCCTCTACATTGGTAGTATCATAAACGAGAGCCGGAATTGTCCTTATAAAATTAACACAATTATCAAAAACATACATCATGGGTATACCGCTGTTGTCAAATGACAACCGATAATGAAACTGCATTTTTCCCGCAAGGCGTTCGTTATCACCAAAGTCAAAAAACACTCCTTCTTTAGCAAACATATCTGCTATGCTTTCCCCTGTTTCTGCCTTTGCTATGGCAGGGTCGGCAATTCCTCTTATTTTCCTTCCGCTAAGATTTGGATGCTCTTTTTCAAACCTTTTTATTTTCTGTGCTATTTCTACAGGTGTATACCTCACACCTTCGTTAGGAGTTCCTGTACAGCCATAAAGCTCTGCAATAACATATGCCCTGCCGTCATGGTCAATAGCTATCCACTCTGTTGCAAATGGTCTTGAATATCCAAAATCAAAACCTCTGAATATTTTCCAGCTCTTTGGTATTATAAAGGGCTTTATCACATGGGTAAAGCATCTGTCATCGTAGTGCGAGGGGTCATTTTTCCACTCAGAAAACACCTGACCCTGAAAACTGTCCCAATCTCCGTACAAAAGGGCTCTCTTTTCCTTTTCGGGCAACAAAGAAAGATTGGCAAGATAGTTTGGATCATTTTGCAAAAGTTCGCTGTTATCAAATACCGTAGAAGGTACAAATATTCGGCTTCTTTCCAACTCTATGATATTTCCTTCCGGTCCGGGGACATTTATTTTTGTCTTTATGGGAGTAAGGGGCGGGGCAGCTGTGATAAACCGTTCTTTTACCCAGCCATGTCCAATACCGCCCGGATTGGTGGTTGCTCTTATGTAGCAACGCGTCCCCGGTCCGGAGGGACGGTTACGGGAGAACATATATGAATACTCCTCCCATGAAAAATGTGTGAGTTCATCAAAGGCAATAAAATCATACCGTTTTCCCTGATAGTTTATTCTGTCTTTGGTGTGCTGCATTGCACCGAAATATATTTTTGCACCCGATGGAAATAGCCAAAAATGCTTACTGTCATTGTATATTGCTCCCGGATATGCTCCAAGATACAACTCCCTGCTTCTGTCTACAAGCTCAGAAAGCTGAGGGTATGTCTTTCTTAATACAAGACCTCTGTAGTGAGAAATATGCACTTGTCTTAAAGCTTCTGTAAGCAATGCATCCGACTTTCCTCCGCCTGCTGCACCGCCGTACAGGGCTTCATATTCAGATCTTGACTGAAATATTGCCTGTTTGGGTTGAGGAGTCCATATTGTTTTAGCCTTCATATTCACTTTCTCCATAGGCATCTTCCCATACTTCGCTCAATATTATAACTCCGCCTTCTTCTTCCTTGTCAATCGGTTCATCTTCTATTGAACGGTGTATGTCCTTTATGTCCTTAAGTGTAGATACCAGTTGTTTTAAACCGGTTTTATCTATCATACCCTCAATTATCTGTATATCCTCTTTTTCCTCAACAATCTCATTTACAGGCTTTTTAGTATCATAGTCATATTCAAGGGTTTTGGTTTTTTCTTTGCATTTTACAATACATCTGTCAAGTTCCTCAATAGATTTTTCTATTTTATCAAGCAGAGAATCGCTTATATTAAGTATTCTTTCCTCTCTCGACAATGTTTTGCTTTTGCTTTCTTTTCTGGCAGAATGCCAACCCTCTTTTGCAGCGATTTTACTGAGTTTCCCATAAGAAACCTTGTGTTTTTCGCAAAGGTCTCTATAGCTCAGCTCAGATGAAATATAATCTTGCCTTATGATGTTCCAATCTGCAGTTGCTGTAGACACTTACATCACCTAAACCAATGCATCGGACTTTGCAGCTTCGTTTTGCAGTTTGGTTTGATACCATGCAGCAAAACTATTTTGCTGTTCACTGTTGTACAGTGCTTCTGCATATTTTCTGGGAATTTTGACCTCTATGCCTCTTGGCACTATCATTCCCACACCGTTTACAGATACAAAAACATCGTCCTTGTATCTGTTGTTATCTTTAAAGAGCTTTATACATACAAGCTCATTGTAATACTTTTTTGAGTCAAAAACTGCTTTTTTTACAGTTTCACCTGAAGTTGCACTTGTTTTTGAAGCCATATATAGTTCAATCCTTTCTGTAATTTAGCTTTGTTGTTGCCGCATTGAGTTTTCAATGCGGCAACAATCACAATAATAAAATCGTCTTACAGCTAATCAGTTTTCTCCGCTTTCAAAGCTGGATACACTTTCTATTCTTATCATATAATTGTCCACCAGAAGTTCGCAAACCTTTGTTCCCTTCCAGCCTGCTGTAGAACGCTGATTGAGCGGGTCAGCCGTACCTCCTGACCCAAGCTGTTTGACAATGTGTTCCAGTCCTCCGCCGGTTACCTCTGTTACACCGTAAGCATTGGAGCCAAGTATAAGAGTGGAATATACATCTCTGCCCTTTGCGCCTGCTTCACCAGGATACACTATGGATCCCTGAGAGATGAATAAGGGGTCTGTTTCCGGTAATGCAGAATCTAAGAACCATATAGTTTTGGTAGAGGGAGATACTCCTCCTACAATTGCAGGGAAGCACGCCACTTCATACTGTAATTCTCTATCTGAAAACGCGCAAATTTTTCTGCCGAGAAGTTTGCGTGCGTCCTCCTCTGTAATATCTTCGTTTACAATAATCTTGTGTGTTCCTACACTACCAAACTCCGCAGAAGTATCTGTAGCTGTTTTTGAGAAACTTTGAACAGTGAGGTTTCTGTTTGCAGCAGTGAGACCCTGAGCATGGAAGATTTTTGCTTCTGTACTTTCTACAAATCTTACACCGCCGATTTTTCCTATTTCACCGTTAAAAATATTTTCTGCATTAGAATATTTATTTACATCTATCCATTCTTCGTCACGCATAAGATCATAACTCACATCCGGATGAATGATGCCCACATAACCGCCTTCTATTTTGGGTGCATTCTGAGATTTCAAAAATCTTGCCGCCTTGAAGACATCATCAACAGTAAGCTTAGCGTCCTCGGTGAGCATAATTCTTGCTTCTTTGGAGGCAGGATACATAACGCTTGTTCCTGAGTTAAGCACCTCTCTTGTTACAGTGTCGAGAGTGCTTCCTGCCTGATTACCTAAGAGGCGGGTAGTCTCTACCAGGGTATTGTCCACTGCGGTGAGCATAAGCACATCCGACAGAGTTACATAGTATCCATACTGTGAAACCTCTGCAGTAACATTGGTAACAGAAAGACTTCCGCCATCGGGTGTTATGCCCTCTGTAAGAGGCTTTGATGCCTTAGTGAAAGGTACAAACTTTCTGAAATTGATTGTTTTTCCGCCATTGGCAGGTATGGGATGCTTTTGACCAAACTGGTCGTGAACAAGATTTGGAACAGCATTATCAATAAGATAGTCGCTGTAATAGGTTTTCATTTCTGCCGAGAGACCACCGGTTGTGTTTGTGTTCATATCAAATGTTGTTTCTGACATTCATTTTCCTCCTTTTCTTTTGTGTCAAAAAGTTATTTTTTCACCTCTTGACACCCTTTGGGCAATTTCTGCCCGTTCTTTTGCCGATAGTTTTGACACATCATTTTTTATGATGGCAGAGCTTTGAGAGGAAAGACCGTTTTCAGCAGGACGCATTGCCCTTTGTTTTATTGATTCTGCAGCTTTGATTTCCGCATCTCTTGCAGCACTTTGAGCAATTTTTGAAATTATATCATTGTGGTGAACAACCTCGTATGCGGTTTTAATATCAATCCCGCTTTTAATCAAAGACACAAAAGACTTATTTTTGCTCTCTTCAAATATGTTGAAGTCAGGATAAACCTCTTTTAAGTTTTCGCTTTCGGCATACCATTTTTCTACTGCTCTGTTTGCCTTTTGGGCGGCTTCTCTTTGTGAAGACATCATTTGGTATTTTCTGTTTTCTGCCTCAAGTCTTTTTATGTACTTATAGTCATCAATGCTCATTCCCCGCTTGTTTGCCTGAGCAACAAGATAAGCATCATCTGCTTCTATAGCACTTTTGAGGGCAAAAACATCTCCCATTGTGACATTATATTTGTCATAGAGCATATCCACAATTTCACCGTTTTGGGCATTGAGCTGTTTTGTCTGAGAATTTTCCTTAAAACGCCTCGAAAGGTTCTCCTTAATTCTTTCCTCATAAAACTCCTTGTAATCGCCTTTGATGAGCTTTTCAAATTCTGCTCTTTTCAAAGACTTGCTGTCAGTCTGATTTTGCCCGGATTCTTCCGCTTTTTGAGACCCCAACACACTGTTATCATCTTGTTTGCTTGTATTTGTCTCATAAATACGGCCGGAGCCGGCATCTTTTTGCACTGCAGCCTCAGGCTCAGCGACTTCCCCTTGTGAGATATCAATCTCTTCTGCTGTGTTGGATATGCTTATTTCCATATCCTGTGTTGTGTTTTTTTCTTTTTCCATTTTTTCTCCTTTCGTCTTTCCGAAGTGTCAGCAAATTCTGCGGTCTTTCCCGCGCGTCACCTGCTGTAATTATATTATACAACGCCAAAAACAAAATTTTCGCCTACTGTTTTACACAAAAACGAACACGCCTAAATCCCAGTATTTTACAGGCTTTGTAAAAAAACACTTGTAAACAAAATGTGAAAATTAGATTAAAATTTTTTTGTAGATATTGTGAATATCAATGTTTTTTGTTATAATGCCAAAGTACACGAATATATAAAAATAATTGAAGGTGATTTTATGAAATATAAAAAGATAACTGCACTCATCGTGATGGCAGCACTTCTTTGTACTTGTGTTGCAAATGCTTCAATACTGGGAAGTGAAGCCATACAAATGTCCTCTCTTGAAATAGGACATGGCGCCACTCTTAATACAAACATATATTACAGCGACCAAAGCGGAGTGGGATATCAAACAGAAAATTATGTGGAATACTCGCCAAATTCCAATCTTCTTCCTGTGATAATAAATAACACATACTTATGTGACAGGGCCTCCGTATCTTCCAAAGGAAATTCACTTGTTTCATATGGCACTTATCCTGCAATGCTTATGAACGCAGATTACTTTTCTATGGATATGGGTTTCCCTGTAAGCAATCAGGCGGTTGACGGCAAAATAATAGTTCAGGATTACCAGACAACAGATGCTTTGGGAATAAACTCTGACGGTACAGCATTCATAGCACCTCTTACCATTTCCACACAAATTACCCTAAGGGAATATTTGATACCCATAACAGTAATAAATATGGCACGTCAGGATTGGGGAATTTTTCTTTTTACAGATAAGTTTGCAACAACAACTAAAGCTTCAACTGACGGTATAAATATAGTGGTTGGGTCTCTTAGCGGAGACATTTCAATAGGCGAAACACAAACCGGTATAGTGGAAGAGATAATTGAAACCAAGGGTGCTGTAGAAATACCCAAAGGTAAAATAGTAATAAGTGCAGATAACAACGCTCCCGAATATATTTACAATGCAATGAGACTCTTTGCCCCAGGTGATGAAATACAGATTGCAACTACTGCCGAGGGCGATGACAGATTCAACGATGCAAAATACATCCTTGGAACTGTAGGCGGCAGACTTCTTACAAATTCTGAAATAACAATAACAGACGCCTCGGCAGCACCAAGAAGCGCCGTAGGAATAAAAAAAGACGGAACTTTAGTGTTCTATACCATAGATGGAAGGCAAAGCGGACACAGCTACGGAGTAAGACTTCACACCCTTGCAAACAGAATGAAAGAGCTTGGGTGCGTTGACGCCATAAATTTAGACGGCGGAGGTTCTACTACAATGGGAATCATAAAACCGGGTAACAGTAAGCTTTATGTAGTAAACTCTCCCTCGGACGGCTCAGAAAGAAAAATTCCAAACTATATTGCCCTTATCAATACCCTGCAAAAAACATCGGTCCCCCAAAAACTGTTTGTATATCCGTACACAGGCAATTACCTTTCGGGAACCAATGTTACATTTAGTGCATATGCCACAGACGAAAACTACTATAAAACTGATACTCCCGAAAACATTGTGTACACCTCTTCCGAAGGCTCTGTATCAACAGATGGTTCTCTTACACTCAAAGGAAACGGAGAGATAACGGTAACCGCCTCTGCAAACGGTTTAACCGGTACAGCTACTGTAAATTGCTATGAAAGTCCCACTCACATATCACTTACAAATACCAAAACCAACAAGCTTGTAGACCAATTGGAAATGCTCACTGAAGAAAGCATTTCCCTTAGTCCTATAGCAAAGTTCGGAAATAAATATCTTATTGATGACAGCAGCTGCTATGTGTGGTCATGTTCTGAAAACATAGGAACAATCGACCAAATGGGAAACTTTAAAGCAACAAATAAAGCTGCACAAGGCGAAATAACCGTAAGCGCAGGAAAATATATCCGTACAATACCCGTAACGATAAACAAGGAAAACAAATACACGGACATCTTCTTTACAAAAGAATCTGACAGAAGTGTAAAAATAGAATTCAATACAAATGCAGGAGATTCTGTTGATGAAAGCAATATCATTGTAAAAATTGACGGAAAGGAAATACAAACCAAGCTTACAGACGGAAATATAACACTTAATTTTGATGACGAAAAAATGCATAAGATAAATGTCCAGGTAATGAATTCCTCGGGATACAAAACTGTAGCTGCCTATACGCTTAACGGAGAGTCGTATCACAATCCATTCGATGATATTTCGGAAACATATTGGGCAAAAGATTGCATTTCATATATGCATTACCACAAAATAGTTTCGGGAACAACCGATGGCAGCAAGAGATTTTTTAATCCCTCAAACAACATAACCCGAGGTGAATTTGCTGTTATGGCGGCAAATGTAATGGGAATTGATGTATCTGCGTTTGAAGATGTAATAATGAATATATCTGACGAAGACACAATCCCTGCATGGTGCATAAATCATATAAAAGCGTTGTGGGAACTTGGAATTATGAATGGAAAGCAAGCCGGTGACAAAATTATATTTGACAGCACAGCAACCCTTACCAGAGCAGAAGCTGCTGCTGTTATTTCGAGGCTGTTGCCGGAAAACCTTATGACAGAGGAAAGAGTTTTTACAGACAGTGAAGACATACCAACCTGGTGCAAAGACGCTTTTACAAAGCTTACAAGTCTTAAGATAATAAACGGATACTCTGACGGAAGCATAAGACCAACAAACAACACCACAAGAGCAGAAGTAATAAAAATGCTTTATGAAATATATTAATAAAAAGAGGAACTGTTCATATGAACGGTTCCTCTTTTTGTCAATTATTTATATCAGATATTTTTCTTTATACATTTCATATACTTGTGTAAAATTGTTCTCTCCGCCGTTTTTTACATGATGGAGATATTCGTGAGTATCAAAGCTGTCATGTGCTACACTTATAAGACATACAGCAATGTTGGAACAATGGTCTGCTGTTCTCTCTATATTTGTAAGAAGGTCAGAAAACACAAAACCTGTTTCAATAGTACAACTATCCTGCTGAAGTCTCAAAATATGGTTTGCTCTGAGTTTTGTTTTAAGTTCATCTATAACCTGTTCCAAAGGTTCTACCATAATAGCAAGGTCAAGATCCTCTGTTTCAAACGCCTTATAAGTATTTTCCAGAATTTCCTCAAGCGCTTTTCTTATTATATTAAGTTCGTTTTGAGCATCTTCCGAGAAAGCAATTCTCTTCTCTGCAATTTCCTTTGCAGATTCTAACAAATTCACCGCATGGTCAGATATGCGCTCAAAGTCACCTATACAATGAAGAAGATTGGATATTTCATGACTGTCATCGCAGCTTAGCCCTTCGCGGCTTAATTTTACAAGATATGTTCCCAAAATATCCTCGTATTGATCAACTTTAGACTCATTTTCATATATTTCTTCTGCAATTTTTTCATTATATTCACCAATCAATTCCATTGAATGAATAAGACTGTCCTTTGCAAGAAAAGCCATTTTATTTGCCACATTCTTTGCCTGAACAATAGCAATTGGAGGCGTAGAAAGAAGTCTTTCATCGAGAATCGTCTCTTTGTCGGTTTTGTCATCATCGGGTATAACCATAATAGAGAGTTTTTCTAATCCTTTGGTAAATGGGAACATTATAACAGTAGCAAATATATTAAATATAGAATGTACAACCGCTATACTTGCCGCATTTACAGAATCATCTATGAAACTGAAATCCACAATCCAATGCAATATATAAAACAAAGTCAAAAAGCAAAGAGTACCTATGATATTAAAGCTTAAGTGGACCACCGATACCCTCTTGGCATTTTTGATGGCACCTATTGCAGAAAGAATAGCAGTAATACAGGTTCCTATGTTCTGACCCATAATTATTGGTATTGCACTTCCAAAGGTTATCCTTCCCGTACTGGAAAGTGCCTGAAGTATACCCACAGAAGCAGAGGAAGATTGAATAACAGCAGTAAGCACAGCACCGGCCAAAACACCAAAAATCGGATTGGTGAACAGGGTGAGTATTTGAGTAAAAGATTCGTTATTTTTAAGACCGGAAACGGCTCCGCTCATCATTTCCATACCTGTCATAAGTACAGCAAATCCAACTAATATAGAACCCGTGTCTTGTTTCTTAGAGCTTTTTAAAAACATTATAAACACAATGCCAATTACTGCAAGTATGGGTGCAAACGAAGAGGGTTTTAAAAGCTGAATAATAATATTGTCTCCCTCAATACCGCTTAAGCTCATAAGCCACGCCGTAACTGTAGTACCTATGTTGGCTCCCATAATAACACTGATTGCCTGATTAAGCCTCATAATACCGGAATTCACAAAACCAACTACCATAACTGTTGTAGCCGATGAACTCTGGATAATCGCCGTAACACCCAAACCGAGCAATACTCCCTTTAGTCTGTTGGAGGTCATACTTTCGAGTATGGCTTTGAGCTTTCCTCCTCCTCTTTTTTCAAGTCCGTCTCCCATAACCTTCATTCCGAAAAGAAAGATGGCAAGACCGCCCATAAGGGCAAAAACATCAAATATATTCATAATCCTTTTATCCTTTCCAATATCTTTTCTTTTAAAATTTTAACATCCCCATGTAAAATTCACTATCTTTTTCTTGTAAAATTTAAGTAAAACCAACAAATAATTAAATTTTTTGAGACTTGATTTTACAAAATTCTCCACTAAACATATGTTACAATTGAAATTGGAAAGGCGATGATGAAAATAAAGACCATATACATAGATGTACTTTTTGCTGTAAATTTCATAATCAATATGACAATTTTGAATATAGAAGCCATAGTTCTTAAGCTCCCTGTAAAATTACGATGCTTGCTTCTGGGTTCTGCAGCAGGGGCTCTTTATTCGTGTCTTGCTTTTACAGGATATTACCGCATATTATCATCATTTGCTGTCAAGGCATCCTTTGCACTTTTGATAACACTTCTTACTTTTGGAAAAAGCAAACCGAAACCTCTGCTTAAGAGAACAGCTGTTTTTTTCTTGTTGACAGTTTTCTTTGCGATAACTGTACTTGCTGTTTTGTATTTTACAGATATTGGCATAAAGCTGGGCGGAATAATAAAAAACGGTGTGTTTTACTTCAACATACCGCTGTGGTATATGTTTGTTGCATGTGTAGCAGCATCTGTTGTTACTGTTGCAGCAGAAAAATTGTTAAAGCACTCTGTTACAAAAAACTGTGTAAAGATAAAAATTACATATAGAGGAAAAACAGCAGAACTTACTGCACTTATAGACACAGGCAACACACTCACAGACCCGTTTAACGGCAAGAAAGTTATGGTGGCAGAGGCAAGGTGCCTGTCGTGTCTTTTTGACTTTGACATACCCGATTTTGAAAAAGACGGATTTGAAACGCTTCCTCCGGGATTCAGACTTATTCCATTTAATTCTGTGGGAAACTCAAAAGGACTTTTGGCAGCTTTTGTACCCGATATGATAACCGCAGACCAAAAAATTATAACAAACCTGACGACAGCAATATATTGCGGAACTCTGTGTCAAAGCGGAGACTACAACGCGCTTGTTGGACCCATTGATGTAAGAAAGGATGATACCAATGCTCAAAGAGAAAATAATTATCATAATACAGAAGCTATTGCAAGGTGACATACACTACATAGGCGGTGGAACCACCCTGCCTCCTCCGCTTGAAAAAGACGAAGAAGACAAACTTATAGAAATGTTTAAGACAGAGCCAAAAAAAGTACGCGGTGAACTTATAGAACGCAATCTTCGTCTTGTGGTGTATATATCAAAAAAATTTGAAAACACGGGAATAAACATCGAAGACCTGATAAGTATAGGCACAATAGGTCTTATAAAAGCCATAAATACTTTTAATCCGGATAAAAATATAAAACTTGCAACCTATGCGTCAAGATGCATAGAGAACGAGATTTTAATGTATTTAAGGAAGAATAATGCCCGAAAAACCGAAATTTCTATTGACGAACCTCTAAATGTAGACTGGGACGGCAACGAACTTCTTTTGTCGGATATACTTGGAACGGATAATGATATGATTTACCATAATCTTGAATCGGAGGTAGACAAAGAACTTTTGGAAATTGCAATGCAAACCCTGTCCGAAAGAGAAAGAAACATCATGGAACTAAGATTTGGTATACGGCGGGCAAATGCAAAAACCCAAAAAGAAGTGGCAGATATACTGGGAATAAGCCAATCGTACATATCCAGACTAGAAAAGAAAATAATATCGAGATTAAAAAAAGAGATAACAAAGCTTGTCTGAATTTTTGCTCGAAAAAGCAAGAAAACTCCTTGTTTCATAAATGTATATATTTACATAATTAGGCGTATACTGTTAATACAAAATGAAAAAGGAGTTTTAATATATGCCCTATAAAAAAACAAATGTACTAAACCGATTTTTTTGTGTGTTCAAACCCAAAAAGTCCCCTTGCGATGATATTGTATCAATGGCGGATAAGGTTATAGAAGATTATATATACTCCAAAAACAAACTTATTCACAGAAAATGCAAAAAAGATAACAGCGGTTTTCTCATTTTTTCTCTTATGCTTGCCGCTTCGCTTGGATTATCTCTTATCTTTTTTTCTTTGATATAAACAAAACAGGTTATTACAAATTGAGTTTAAAATCTCAAATTGCAATAACCTGTTATTTTATTTTGCAATAAGGCAATCACCTTTAACAGAGCCTATGGTTACTTTCTTGAATTTTCCGCTCAAATCCTCTTTGGACACTATATGAACCTTTGCATAATTGGTCATATGGCCTTCGTATATCCCGTCTTTTACTTCCTGTTCAAAAAGTACTTCGACTGTTTTTCCTACATATCCAATCAAATAGTTTTTTTGCAATTTTCTGATTATGCCTATCATTTCTTTGCTTCTTTTTTCCTTTACTCTCTTTTCTATTTGGTTTTCCATTTTATCTGCCTTGGTACCCTTTCGGTTGGAGTATGCAAAAACATGAGCATCTGCAAGTTCCAATTCCTTTACAAAATTAAGAGATGCTCTGAATTCTTCGTCCGTTTCTCCCGGAAATCCCACCATTATATCTGTAGCAATTGCCGGCTTGTCAAAATATTTTCGCACCAGTTCCACACTGTTTTTGTACTGAGCAACAGTATACTTGCGATTCATTCTCTTCAAAGTTTCATCGCAACCACTTTGCAGTGCTATATGAAAATGATTACACATCTTGTCTATCGCAGAAATTTCTTTTATAAACTCCTCTGTAAGAATTCTTGGTTCTATGGAACCCAGTCTTACACGCTTTATACCATCAATTTTTGCCGTCTCCTTTATTACATCCAAAAGGCTATAATCCTTTAAATCCTTCCCATATGAAGCAAGATGTATCCCTGTAAGTACAATTTCCGAAAACCCGTTTTTGGCAAGTTCCTTTATTTCATCAGTTATACTCTTTAGGCTTCGGCTCCTTACAGGACCTCTGGCATAAGGTATTATGCAATATGTACAGAACTCTGTGCATCCATCTTCTATCTTTACAAACGCACGGGTTTTCGATGAATATGAAGATACCCACATATCTTCATATTCCCTTTGTTTCATAACATCTCCCACAAGTACTTTCTGCCTGTTTTCCATAATCTGCTTTTCTAAAAGCTCTACAATGCGACTTCTCTCCTTGGTGCCAAGCACAAGGCTTACTCCTTCAATTTTTTTTACCTCTTCGGGAGATACCTGAGAATAACAACCGACTACCGCAACAAGTGCATCCGGATTTTGCTTTATTGCACGATGTATCATCTGCCTGGATTTTCTGTCGCCCATAGAAGTTACTGTACAGGTGTTTATTACATATATATCACATTTTTCGTCAAATTCTTTTATTTCATATCCGGCATTTAAGAACAACTTTGCCATTGCCTCTGTTTCATATTGATTGACTTTGCACCCTAATGTGCAAAAGGATACACTATTCATATATAAACTCCTTAAAAATGGTATACATTTATTATACACTACTCACAAAAATTTTCAATACCAAAGAAAATAATTGACTTAAAAATTTTATAGTAGTATAATATAGTTAATATAAAATATTTTTAACGGAGGCAAGACTTATGACAACTTATAACATTATGCTCAGCTCAATCAATGATGTAAAAAACTTTGTTAATATTGTTAACAAATACGACTTTGACATTGACCTCATTTCCGACAGATATGTAGTAGACGCCAAATCAATTATGGGTATATTCAGCCTTGACCTTACAAAAAAAATTACCGTAGAGGCCCATACTGAAGATGCTTCTGCATTTGCCGGCGAGCTTAAGCCGTATATAGTTGAATGATTAGATGAGATTCAGTAACGCGGCTGCATAGCAGTCGCGTTACTTTTTAGAAATGCATTATGCAGAATATATAACACGGAGATATCATATGGAATATACATACAAACCCACTGAGTATGAAATAAAGCTTATCATACTATACACAATAAAACATCTTAAAAAAAATTCGGACTACACTCTTCTTGACTTTGTGATATCCTCATCGGCCAATGTAAATTACTTCGAACTGGAGCCTTACATAGCCGAACTTATAGCAAAAGACAATATAATGGAATATGAAGCAGACGGAAAAACTTACTTTTCTATTAAAGAGAGCGGCGAAGAGACCTTGGAATTTTTTAAATATAAAATTCCGGGAAGCATATTGGGCCGTCTGGAGGAAATAATAAATAAGATAAACAAGGAAGAGGCAAGCGGAAACAAGTTCTTTGCAGACTATTTCCCTGTTGGAGAAAACAAATACACAGTTAAATTTTCTATGGAAGAGGGCGGTGTTTCTCTTATGAATTTAGAGTTGTACGCCGGCTCCAAGCAACGCGCAATTGCAATTTGCAACTATCTTAAAAACAGCACTGCTGAGTTTTACAAAGAAATTACCTCTATCATAGAAAACGGCTCAAAATAATATCATAAATTATACGGTGATAATATGAAACGCGAACAATTTACCAAAAATATCAGCTACTTCGTTTTGGCTGTACTTATTATAATTGTATACAAGACCTTTGACAGCTTAGGAATTCTTTTTAGCTACATAGCAGATTTCTTTGCGCTGTTGTCGCCTGTTTTTTGGGCATTTGCTATAGCCTTCATTCTTTTGCCTCTTTGCAAAAAAACAGAAACCATATATGCCAAAATACCAAAAATTTCATCGCATACAAGAGGATTTGCGGTAGCTACTGTATATTTGGCAGCTCTTGCAGCTGTAGGAGGCTTTTTGGCAATAATGCTGCCTGTTATCTTTGGAAGTATTACAGATTTTATAAGACATCTTCCCTCAATTATACAAAATGTGGCAGATTATCTCCATTCCTTAAAAATCGGAGACTACTCACTTAAGCCACTTCTTAACCAAATTACCATTGGCGACATTATGGCAAAGCTAAATCTTTACAGTGTTGATGCTTATGTAGATAGATTGGCGGGTATTTCCAAGGGTATTTTTAATGTAATTTTGGCAATAATTATATCTGTATACATTCTGCTGGATCGAGCAGGTGCACACAGACTCATACGAAGATTGCTGTTTTTGTTTATGCCCAAAAAAGGCAGAGATGTATTTAGCAAATACGCATATCAAACCTTTAATATTATGTACAAATATGTATACTGTCAGCTGCTTGATATGTGCATTGTTGCTTTTGTAGCCTTTATTGCTCTCATCATTATGAATGTACAATATGCTCCCATTCTTGCAATATTCATAGGCATAGCCAATTTGGTTCCATACTTTGGCGCAGTTGTAGCATGCACACTTACTGCAATACTCACTGTGTTTACAACATCTTTATCTAAAGGTATATTAGTTGCAATAGTACTTATTGTTTTACAGCAGATTGACTCAAACATCATACAGCCCCGAATTGTAAAAAACACACTTAAAGTAAAACCCTTCTGGGTGCTATGCGGTGTCTTGGTCGGAGGCGGTCTGTTTGGTATCTTGGGCATTGTCCTTGCAGTTCCTGTTATGGCTCTTATAAAAGCGATATTTGAAGATGTATATGACTATCACATTACATCTGAAAGAGACGAAGAAATACAAGAAAAACAGTATGCGGAAACAAAACAGTCCAAGACATAATCAAATAATTTAGTATATAAAAAACACCAAAGAAATAAAAGCAAAATTTTTACAAAAAAAACTTGACAAATGCTCTTAAAGCTGATATAATCTTAAAAGTCGGTTGATGAGAACCGACTTTAATATGCGGGTGTAGTTCAATGGCTAGAATTCCAGCCTTCCAAGCTGGCCGTGTGGGTTCGATTCCCATCACCCGCTCCATATCATTTGCGCCAGTAGCTCAGCTGGATAGAGCATCTGCCTTCTAAGCAGAGGGTCGGGAGTTCGAGTCTCTCCTGGCGCGCCATTTCTATCTGGTGGGTATAGTTCAGTTGGTTAGAGCGCCAGATTGTGATTCTGGAGGTCGTCGGTTCGAATCCGACTACCCACCCCACAATATATACTGGGCTGTAGCCAAGTCGGTAAGGCACCAGATTTTGATTCTGGCATTTTCGCTGGTTCGAGTCCAGTCAGCCCAGCCACCCTTCGGGGCTATGAGGCAACAAAAACTAAATATTTGGACCATTAGCTCAGTCGGCAGAGCACTTGACTTTTAATCAAGGTGTCCGGAGTTCGAATCTCCGATGGTTCACCAAACCGAAAGCACTCCATACGGAGTGCTTTTTGGTTTGGTGAATTATCCGCAAATCGCAGTTCCTACACCCTTTGATTAAAAGTCAAGTGCTCTTTCCCATCTGAGCTAATGCGAAGTCGGAAGCATTTCCGCCCTCCCGCTGCGGGTGGCAGATGAAGGGAGAGCGGAAATGGCGCAGCGGTCGAACCAAAAGCGTGCGCCCTTTATGGGTGTATGCTTTTGGTCGGGCACCGCAAGAGTTACCCGCTCACTGCGACTATATATTGCTCGGCAGATAACCTGCCTTTGCCAAGGTGTCCGAATCTTAAATCTCCTATAAATTACCAAACCGAAAGCACTCCATACGGAGTGCTCATACCGTAGTACTGTACGGTTGCCTTTTTGTGGCTGGGCTAGAAGGACCGACACACTTTGCTCCGCAAATTGTTCCCCTCACCCACCCAAACGCTTCGCGTTTCGGTACCGGGTTTCGGGCTACTCGCTAAAAACAGTCCACCGGACTGTTTTCTTTTCGCTCGTACCTTCCCAAGGTTCGAGTCCTTCCCATTCTATGCACAAAAACACAACCGTACTACTGTACGCTTGCTTTTTTGTGGCTGGGCTAGAAGGACCGACACACTTTGCTCCGCAAACTGTTTCCCTCACCCACCCAAACGCTTCGCGTTTCGGTACCGGGTTTC
>JAZTYV010000011.1:0-76362 GCA_045637145.1 Clostridia bacterium
TGGGTGCAGGGGCCGGATTTGAACCAACGACCTCCGGGTTATGAGCCCGACGAGCTACCAGACTGCTCTACCCTGCGATATTTAAATTTGACAAACTAACAAAACACAATTGGTGCCGGAGACCGGAATCGAACCGGTACGAAGTTTAACCCTCGCAGGATTTTAAGTCCTGTGCGTCTGCCAGTTCCGCCACTCCGGCGTACCTACCGTGCCTATCTATAATACCACTTAAGACACGGTTTGTCAATAGTAAATTTTCTGTTTTATCAGTAATTGTTATTATTTTTTCGGCTTGTTCCTCTCTTCGACTCAAAAGAACGCTTAATGTCATGCATCTTTTCATCGCTTGCCTGTTTAAATCTGTTCAATTTATCTTCGAAAGACAAATCTTCATTATTTGAACCAAAAACAACTTCAGCAGGCGGGGCATTGTGCCCTCTTACAGATTCTTGCTTTCTGGAAAGCTTTTTGTCATTAGTGCGAGGCGAACTTTCTTTTAGCGCCTGCTTAATTGATAATCCTATTTTACCCTTTTTTTCCGAAGGTAATACCTTAACTTTAACAATATCTCCAACTTTTATATGGTCATTTATATCGTTTACATAACTCAAAGAAACTTCTGATATATGTACAAGTCCGCTTAAACCACCTTCAAGTTCTACGAAAGCGCCAAATTTAGTTATACCTGTTACCTTACCTTTGAGAATCTGACCCTCTTCAATCTGCATTTTTACAAATTGCCTCCCCTGTGAGCTACTTTTTGTCGTTATAGTTTCTATATACCTTTTCGTTGGGTTTTACAAGTCCTAAGGATCTTGCGTACTTTTCTATGTACTCATCGGTTCCGTATTCCTTAGAAGTTTCGTCAAGTTCCTTGCCGTACTTAACCTCTTCAGATATACGGGCATTGAGTTCTTCTTTTTCTTTATTACAGGAATCAAGTGTTGCATACCCTTTGTAAAACAAACAAAGGAACAAAAATACGGAAAACACCAAAGTGATTTTTAAAATCACACCGCGCTTCTTCTTTTTCAAAACAGCGACACCTCCCACAATATTTTACACAGAATATTATATAACAATAAATGCTAATTGTAAAGTTTTTTTTGCAAAAAACATCAAATTATTACAAAAAATAATTTCCTTCATTTATAATCTTTAAATTAAAGAATCTTTGCACTCTTTATCTTCTTTTTTTCTTTTTCTGGCAAATGTAAACAACTTATTTATCCTTGCAGCTATTTTGTTTTTTGTTTTCTTTATTTTTGCCACAAAGTTCTTTTTGAGTTTTCTCAATTTCAAAGATAACCGTATCTTCATCTTCATGAAAGGCTTTGTGGCAAGCCTGGCTAATTTTACAAAGGGTAATAATAATTTTGATATGATTTTTACAGCAAAATCCATGAACTTACAGAAAATGCCTATTACATATTCTGACAAGGTAACAAAGTATATCAGTGAACCCATTACAAGAGCAATAATTTCATAAGCCCTGACCTTAGCATAATTAAGTTTAAAAGCAACAACATAGACAATAATAAGTTCCATGCCCCAGAACACAACATCCTGCAACGCAATTATGCCGTTTGACGATTTTTTGAATCTTCTGAGAGCTCTGAAAAGGTCAAAAACCACAGTACACAAAGCACCGCAAAATATCATTGACAAAAATACATATGCCTGATTTGATGATGATATCTGCAATTTAAATCACCGCCATCAACGCAATAGTCTTGAAAAAAGACCCGGTCCCTTTGACTTCAATGATTCATCTATGTAATCCATAGAAGTAACCGTTCCCGATATATTTACATCTCCGGTGTCTACATTGAGCTTATTTATATGAAGTTCAAAGCCTTTAATTACCAATACGCCATGATGAACAGTCCTTAAAACAATTTCCTCTTCATTAAAGCTTTCAACTTCTTCTATTCCGGACACACTCAATTTTTTCCTGTTTTCAAGTATAAGGTTGTGTATTGATTCTTGTTTTACTTTTGTTACTGCCTTTTTGTCTTCCATTAAAATCCCGCCTTTAAAAACATAGTATGTAATATAATACTATGCAGACAAGACGGCTTGTATTACAAAATTGTATACATATCTGATGCATCTGCTTTTAATGCATGTTCTGCCACCTTTTCAACCCTTACGGTTGTTATTCTTTCACCAAAGGTAATTGCAATTGTGTCTCCTTGCTTGACATCTGCAGAGGGCTTTGCCACCTTGCCGTTTAGCACTACTTTGCCAAGTTCACATGCCTCGCAGGCTATTGTTCTTCGCTTTATAAGTCGGGATACCTTTAAATACTTATCCAAACGCATTATTCTTCCTCCGTTTTAATAAGATGTAGTTTTTTTAGTATAGGTATAAATCTTGTCATACCGGGAATTGAACACAAAAGGTCCTCTGTTACTGTTCTTAACATAAGTAACGATAATGAATATACACCAGCGGCAACCAAAATTGCTGCAACAAGAGAAATTGTACTGCCAAGCGGGAGTGCAAACTTGTATACACCTAAAGAGCAAAATGCCATAATTATTACAGAAATAACAGGTTTCACAATATTCTGCATGAGGTTAAACTTGAGTTTAATCACTTTTACAAGGCTGAACATATTTAATATAAGGATAACTCCATAACATGATATTGTTCCTATAGGAGCTCCCACTATATTAATTTGCGGATTTTTTACAAGTGATGCATTTATAACTATCTTAACGACACCGCCAATAAGCATATTTATTACCGGTGTTTTTTCTTTGCCTACAGACTGAAGTATAGCATTTGTAACCATTACAAGCGATACAAAAACAATGGCATACCCAAGCACACTAAGTGTATTGGTAGCATTTGTATTGTTATACACAAGAGCCAGTATCGGCTCGGCAAATATTGCAATTCCTACAGCACAGGGCAGGGCAAAAAGTGTAGTTATGGATATACTGTTTCCTGCAGTTTGACGTGCAAGCTTCATATCACCATTGGCAACTGCAGCAGCAACAGCCGGAACAAGACTGATTGTTATTGCAGATATAAGCGTAGGCGGAAGATTAAACAGAGGAACTGCATATCCGGTATATGAACCATATAAATGCTTTGCTTCGCTGTATGAAAAAACACTTGACTGAAGATTATGCATAATCATTGCGGTGTCTATGAGCGTTGTCAAACTAAAGACCGATGCACCAAGTGTTATAGGTACCGCAATACGAACAAGTTCCTTTAAAATAGTGCCATTTGAGCGAGCTATTCCTACATTGTGAGCAGATGTATGCTTTTTTCGTTTGATGTTATACACACAAAACAAAGTTAAGAAGCCCAAAAATCCGCCCATAGCAACGCCAAGTACAGCGCCTGCAGCACCATATTTAACACCGCTTTTCATAAGAAAGTATGCACATAAAAAACCAATAACCAGTTTCCCTATGGCTTCTGTAACTTCAGAAAATGCCGTAGGAAACATATCCTGATGTCCTTGAAAAAATCCTCTGTATGCACTCATAAGAGCAACAAATAAAACAGCGGGAGAAATGGCTTTTATTCCAAGCTCTGCATCAGGATTTTTGAGCAAATCCGAAAAAACGCCGGCTCCAAAGTAGAGAATAAGTGTTCCAAACACACCTATACCTATAAGAAGATTACGGCTTACACAAAAAATTCGCTTGACCTCTTTATAATTCCCTTTGGTCTTTGCCTCAGATATCATACGGGAAATTGCAACAGGAATACCCGCAGTTGCCACAATAAAAAGCCATGTATACATAGTATAGCTTGTGGAAAACAATGCCATTCCCTCTTCGCCAAGAAGATATGTAAGTGGTATTTTAAAGGCGGCACCTATAACTTTTACTATGATATTTGCAATCATAAGAATAAGTGCACCTTTCATAAAGGTTTGTTTTTTATCTGAAGTCATACTTATAAAACCCCTTAAAAATTTATTGTATATTAATTAGTATATCATATGTTTTTTGAAAATAAAATACAATTTTGTAAATAACTTTAATTTCTTTTTGTTTTACTAATATACATAAACAAAGGAAGTGTAGCACGATGAGAAAAAAACAATTTATAACAAATGTGTTCATAATGTCATCATCTATGCTATTTATAAGAATAGCAGGAATGGCAACAAATATATACATATCTTCCCGGGCGGGAGCTTCTGCTATGGGGTTGTATCATATGATATTTTCCGTATTCACTTTTGGAATTACTTTTGCTTCATCGGGTACGGGATTTGCCGTAACTCGCCTTGTAGCAGAAAACCGCGGTGATGAAGCAGGCATCATACGAAAATGTCTTGCAATATCCGGCGTCATGTCTTTTTTTGGGGTTGTATTATTTCTTGTCTTTGCTCCTGTTTTTCAAAAATTATTTATAAAAGAACAAAATGCCCAATTTGCCTTAAGACTTTTAGCAATTGCATTACCATGTATGGCAGCATCTACAGTGTATCGGGGATATTTTATTGCAAAAAGGAAAGCAACAATAATCACTGCAAGTTCAATATTTGAAGAAAGCGTTTGCTTGGGTGTAACTCTTATTATGCTAAACAAATATGCAGGAACGCCCAAGGCATATATGAGCCTGATATACGGATGTGTCTCTTCAAATCTTGCGGCATTTATTTTTGATAGTATATTTTGTAAAAAATGCTTGAGGAAAAGTACATATAATACAAACAAAGTCAAATTTAAAGCAATATTTTCAATTTGCATACCAATTGCATTAGGGTCTTATCTAAAAACAGCGCTTGTAGCTACGGAAAACCTTATGATACCTCTTCAATTTGAAAAATATGGAGTTTTAAATGCTGTAGGCGAATACGGGATAATAAAAGCAATGGCTATGTCTGTGGTAATGTTTCCTATGGTATTTATACATGCTTTTTCGTCCATGCTGGTACCGGAAATAAGTGAAATGAATGCATCGGCAAGAAAAAACGGTATACGATATGTTTCCAACCTTGCCATAAATACAGTAATGATGTTTTCCGTTTTTATTGCTCTTATGCTGTTTTGCCATCACGATATAATAAGCCAATCATTCTTTAAAGAACCCAGTGTTTCAAAATATCTTGGACTTTTATCGCTATTATGTATACCCATGTATCTTGATAATGTGGCAGATAGTTTGCTCAAAGGCTTGGATTTGCAAAATGCAAGCCTCAAATACAATATCATTGACTCAGCATTAAGAATTACAACTATATTCTTTCTTATGCAGCATTTTGGACCTGTTTTTTATGTTTTAATGATTTACATAAGCGAAATTTTTAATCTTACACTAAGTCTTGGAAAAGCCTCAAAAACATCAAAAATCAAAATTGATATTTTTAGAGCGTTGATTCTTCCTTTTATAAGTGCCTTTGGCGCATGGTTTGCGAAAAGTCCCGTTTTTCAGGCTTTGATATATATATGTATATATTTGGTTTTGGGCAAAGTGCTTGATGCAAAGCAAAAACGCCGTTTTCGTTTTTGAAAAACAGCGTTTTTATTTAAATATTATTTAAAATTACCATTAAAACTCAAGATGTTTTTCGATATAGGGAATAACCTCATCCATATCCAAACTAATCTGTTCCATAGTATCTCTGTCTCTAACTGTAACCTTGCCGGTCTCTTCAGATTCAAAGTCATAGGTAATACACCAGGGGGTGCCGATTTCGTCCTGACGTCGATATCTCTTTCCTATGCTGCCCGCTTCGTCAAATTCGCATGGGAACTTCTTAGAAAGCTTTTCAAAAAGCTCAAGCGCTTTGTCGGATAGTTTTTTGGAAAGCGGAAGAACTGCAGCCTTTACAGGTGCAAGTGCAGGATGAAGATGCATAACAACACGGGTGTCTCCCTCACCAACCTGTTCTTCATCATATGCTTCTACCAAAAATGCAAGAGCCACACGGTCTGCACCAAGTGATGGTTCCACACAATAGGGAATATACTTTTCGTTTGTAACAGGATCTACATATTCCAAACTTTGTCCGCTGTGCTCGTGATGTTGCTTAAGGTCATAGTCTGTTCTGTCTGCAATTCCCCAAAGCTCACCCCAACCAAATGGGAACACAAATTCTATATCGCAGGTAGCCTTAGAATAGAAAGAAAGTTCTTCGGGGGAGTGGTCTCTGTATCTTAAATTCTCTTTCTTCATACCAAGACTTAAAAGGAAGTCCATACAGTACTTCTTCCAATATTCATACCATTCAAGGTCTGTGCCCGGTTTACAGAAAAACTCAAGCTCCATTTGTTCAAATTCCCTTGTTCTGAAAGTAAAGTTACCGGGAGTAATTTCGTTACGGAAAGATTTACCTATCTGTCCAATACCAAAGGGTATCTTCTTTCTGGATGTTCTCTGAACATTTTTGAAGTTTACAAATATACCCTGTGCAGTTTCAGGGCGAAGATATACAGTGGATGAAGAATCCTCTGTAACACCCTGGAAAGTTTTGAACATAAGATTAAACTCTCTTATATCTGTAAAGTTTGCCTTGCCACAGTTTGGACATGTAATACCATTGTCCTTAATGTATGCTTCCATTACATCCTTTGTCCAACCATCTACTACAACATCCTCACCTTTTTCATGAGCAAAATCTTCTATGAGTTTGTCTGCTCTATGGCGTCCTTTACATTCCTTACAATCCATAAGAGGGTCCGAGAAGGAGCCAACATGTCCGGAAGCAACCCATGTTTCAGGATTCATAAGAATAGCACAGTCAAGACCAACATTTAAGTTGGTATCCTGAATAAATTTTTTCCACCATGCTTTTTTTACATTGTTTTTAAATTCTACACCCAAGGGACCATAATCCCATGTGTTTGCCAAACCACCGTATATTTCGGAACCGGCATATACATAACCTCTGCCTTTGCAAAGGGCTACTATTTTTTCCATTGTCTTTTCTGAATTAAGCATATTGAATACCTACCTTCCCTTTTACATATAAGTATAGTTTATTGTAAAAGTAATAATTTGTCAAGAAAAACCATTAAAATACTGTAAAATACACATTTTTTTGAAAATAAGGCTTGATTTTTTTGTCGCCATGTATTATAATATTAAAGTACATTTTTGGACACAAGCTTATGTGATTGTGTTGTAGCCAGTTTGTAAAATCACATGCTTTGGGCTATGAAACCGAACGCTGCCTATGGCAGATTAAGTGAGGTTGAATTGGCGTAGCGGTCGGAAAAATCGAGTTTAGTGTAAGCTCGATGATTTTTTCGGGCACCGCAAGAGGCGGCGAAGCCGAGGATGCCGGAAAGGCATTCTGCACAGTTTGTTTTAAAATTTAATATATTTTTCGGGGTGTAGCGCAGTTGGTAGCGCGCCTGCTTTGGGAGCAGGATGCCGGGGGTTCGAGTCCCTTCACTCCGACCACTTTGAAAACTTGCAATCACCCTTTTGCGAGTTTTCTTTTTTATTTTAGTCTCAGCACAAATCAAACAAAGCTACAGTTAAATTTCTAAATTTAACTGTAGCTTCTTTGAATTTTGTTAAAACAAAAATTTTAATTGTGTTATTTTATTTCCGTAATCTTAGCAATGATATTGTTGTAATAAGTAAATAATCCAACTACATCTGCACCCATACTGATGAAGTTAAAGCCTTCATCCATAAGCTGTTTGGCATTTCCGGGGCCACCCACGGTAGCGGCAATTTTGTTATACTTTCTTGCTGTCTTAGCAACGAGTTTTCTGGCTTCTGCCACTCTTTCATCACTGAAATCACAGGGTTTTCCAATTCCCTGAGTAAAGTCTGCAGGACCAAAGAAAATCATATCAATGCCGGGAAGTGCACAGATTTCCTCTAATTCTTCCATAGGTTCGGGATCTTCAATCTGAATACATGTAAAACGCTCTTCATTAGCTTCTTTGATGTAGTCAGGACCGTCTACCATACAGAATTTTCCGTCAGCATTACCTCCGTCTAAAGGTCTGCGTCCAATGGGATGGAATTTGGTGTAGTATACAATTTCCTTTGCTTCTTTAAGGTTCATAAGGTGCGGTACCATTATGCCTGCCGAATCCGCTTCAAGTGGTCTTATCAAATCACTGTAGCCACCACGGGAAACACGAGTCATAACATCACAATCATAAAGTTTTGCCGCGCGGATCATATTCTCCAAAGCATTAAAATCTGTAGGAACATGCTCATTGTCAAGCCATATGCAGTCGAAACCACACATAGCAGCGATTTCTGCTGCTCTGGGATCAGAAAAATTCAACTTGGTGCAAAAAGCAACTTCGCCGTTTCTAATTTTTCTAAGTACTTTACTTTTTCTCATATTCATTAAGCTTCTACCTCTTTTCTGATTTCTTCAATCATTACCTTTCTTCCGCCTTCTTCACGGCTGCGAATACCGGCTATGATAATTTCCATAAGTTCAATGGTTTCTGTAAATGGATAACCTGGCTCTTCTCCCTCTGCAAATTTGATGAATTCGTCAAGCTGAGTTTTAAAACAGAAATAACTATCTTTGCTTCCAACAACAACATTGTCCTTTGTACCAATCAGTTTAAGCGGAGAGCCTACCATATCGTATGTAACAGCAACATTGATGTCAATTCCATCTTTGTGTTTGATATGTAATATATCGCGTCCCTTTTCACCTGTATTCTGTACAGAAACATAGCCGGGGCCGGTAATTTTGTATACAGGTTCCATGGCATGAATTCCATAGCGTTCCCATGTTTTGTTCATAGTCATATTTATGTAACGGAGATCGCCAAGTTCATATGTTGAAGTAAAGTAAGGCATATACTCTTTGGTATAACGAAGTGAACTGGAAGACATTATTCTTGCGCCTTCTTCAACCCATTTGCAGAAAGTCTTTAAGTCCTCAACATTGTCTGCCAAGGGTTTGTCTACAAAAACAGGAAGACCTGCTTCTATAAAGGGTTTTACACGCCATATATGATCACTGCCGTCATCAGTAGTAATGATAACAGCATCTACCTTACCGATAACATCTTCGGGCTTTTCCACGATGTTAGGTATTTTGCATGCTTTTGCAACTTTTATTGCATCTTCCGGATTATCTGTCCATATATGTGTAACCTTTGCATTTCTAACACCAAATGTTTCAGGAGGCTGTTTTTCAAGATAACGGGGAATAACAGGATAACCACAATCTTCCATAGATTCCTTGTCATATCCGTTGAACATTGCACTCCACGAATAAGGGTGTCCGTTGCCGTCTATCATGCCTAGCACTGCAACTTTTAATTCTTTCAAATGTATCCATCCTTTCAAAATAACTGTTTTATGAAAATGAACCAGCACACATACCTATATATATGGTGTGTGTGTTAATTATTCTAAAAATAAATATTAATCAATTAAACGCTTAAAACCGCTGTGACATACGGGACCGCCAATAGCATCTAATATAGCATTGTAATCATCTTTCTTAAGAATTTCACTCATCTGACCAAATACAACATCAATCGCTTTTTCATACTTTTCCATAATTTTAGGAGTGTGAGCTAATGTGATGTAACAGCAATTAACACCCAAAAATCCTTGCTTAAGCATCAAAACAGTGTAAAGAGTTTTGAGTTCAGAAGCATACTTTGTAAATGTCATATGTGCCAGACAGGGCATTCCGCCAGCTTCCACAGGGATATTGTGCTTTTTACCAAGGTTGTTCCAGGTATCAATAAGCTGTTTGCCCATTTTTTCTGCATGTTCCCAAACTCGTGTTTTTTCCATCTTCTTAAGTGTAGCAAGAGCTGCTACAGGACCAACACTCTCTGTCCAGTATGTACTGCTAATAAAGGAGTCTTCTGCACCATACATAGCTTCCTTTGTACCGATTACAGCACCTATGGGGTGTCCGTTACCCAATGCTTTAGCGAATGTTGCGATATCGGGATTAACTCCCAAAACTTTGTGCGCACCACCGAAACCAAGACGCCAGCCAATTGTAATTTCGTCAAATATAAGCAAAGCACCTGCTGCATGTACACTGTCGCGTACATATTCTAAGAAGTCATCTGTAGGCATAACATTACGAACAGGCTCCATAATTACGCAAGCCAAACGGTCGCCGTAATTTTTAATAATACCATCGAGTTCTTCTCTGTTGCCATAGCGGAAAGTTACCGCAGTGTTCTTCAACGCCTTTGGAACACCTGCAGGATCAAGACCGGGGAGAAGCTGACCGTCCAAAGAACCATCATCGCCAAGGTTTGCTGCGATATACCAGTCACTCCATCCGTGGTAACCGCAGATTGCAACCATATCTCTTCCTGTTGTTGCACGGGCAATACGAACTGCAACTGCACAGGTTTCACCGCCGGTACGAGCAAAACGAACCTGCGATGCCCAGGGATGAATTTCGCAAAGCTTGTCTGCGAGTTCAACTTCCTCGGGGGGATTTAAAGTAGACATACAGCCATTTTTAATTCTGTTTACAACTGCCTTTGTTACATCAGGATCGGCAAATCCAAGTAAGCATGAGCCAATTCCATTACTTGTCATATCATAGTAATGGTTTCCATCAACATCCCACACTTCACAACCCTTTGCCTTTGTAAAGTATGAAGGCCACTGATCCGGAGCAAACTGTTCGGGACGCTTACTTAAAAGCTGAGTTCCTCCAGGGATTCGTTTTTTTGCATGAGTATAAAGTTCTTGTGCTTTTGACATTTTATTTCCTCCTTAAAAAATCATACTTGCATTGTTTACTAATTTATATTATAATGAAACTCAAGAAGAAAGTAAACAAATAAAACGGACTATATAATTTGTTTATGGGAGATTTTATTAGTTTAAGAAGAGGTCGGCATGGAGAACAAGAATGTCTTAAAAATTGAAATGGGAAATATTACAATAAAAGCCGCCATGAAAGGTTTTTGGCATGGCGATGGCAAAGAAGACCTGCGCCTTCACAACCATGCTGTTTTTGAGTTCCACACAATGATGCGCGGAGATGCAATTTTGGAAACAGACCAAAATCCAATAAACCTTAACGAAAAAGATTCCGTCCTTATTCCTCCAAAAGCCTTTCATAGTTTTAAAAAGAAGGAAAAAGGTTCCGCCATTATAAGTTTTACTTTTTTTGTTGAAAGGAGTAAAAGGGGAAACGGTACCAACTATGCACAGATTATAGAGGAAAAACTAAAGAGTGCAGAACAACCGATTGTTTTTTCACGAAACTCACAAATTGAAGAATATCTTACAAAAATCGTTGCAGGCATGTATTCAAAATCTTCGGTGGCGGAAGACCGCACAAAAGCACTATTTGTTTTGCTGTTTACAGAAATTTTTTCTTTGCTTTATGACAAGGAAAGCGGCATATATGAATACGGAAGCGATTTGGCAGAAAGCGACACAAGGATTTTTATGATAAGCGAGTACTTTAATGAGCATTATATGGAAAATATAAGTCTTAAAAATCTGTCGGAGCGTTTGTATCTTAGTGAAAAACAAACAGACAAAATGATAAAAAAGGCTTTTGGCGAAGGTTTTAAACAGCACCTGTGCCGAATAAGGCTTTTGATTGCACAAAAACTACTTACAAATACAGATATGGAAATAAGAGAAATAGCAGAATCTGTAGGATATCAGTCGTACAATGGATTTTATCTGGCATTTAAAGACAAAATAAAAACTACTCCTCAAGAATACAGAAAACATAAAAACGCAGCACCTTAACGTGCTGTGTTTTTGTTTGATTTTTGATGTTTCGCAGAGATGATACCCATATTTTTCTGCATTTTGTATGTAAAAGCCAAAATTTAAAAAAAATTTTAAAAAAAGTATTGACATTTGTTTAAAAAAAGGTTATACTATCAAAGTCGCTAACGAGTGACTGTGGTGTATGGGAGCTTAGCTCAGCTGGGAGAGCATCTGCCTTACAAGCAGAGGGTCACAGGTTCGAGCCCTGTAGCTCCCACCACTTAAAACAAAAATTTAATATGCTGGTGTAGCTCAATTGGCGGAGCAGCTGATTTGTAATCAGCAGGTTGCGGGTTCAAGTCCCATCACCAGCTCCAGGGGAGGTTCCCGAGTGGCCAAAGGGGGCAGACTGTAAATCTGTTAGCTACGCTTTCGATGGTTCGAATCCATCTCTCCCCACCAAAACGAAGAGACACCGTAAGGTGTCTTTTTGTTTTGACCAAAAGCACAGGATTCGAACCGAGCAAAATAGCAATGTGCCCGTGGCACATTGCAGCGAGGACGGCCCTTTAAGGCGCAGCCGTGGGCGAATCCATCTCTCCCCACCAAAAATCCGTACACAATAGTGTGCGGATTTTTTCTTGTTGAAACAACACGTCTACAACACAAGTAAACAAAGTTGGTTGTAGTTTTAATGCACTCATTGACTTTTTTATACACAATAATATATAATAATCAATAGTGTTAAAAGTTAAGGTAATGTTAATTGTCTGTATTGGCGTCTGTAATTCCTAACACAAGCAATTCTTTATATATTCCAATTATACTGATTATTTTTGGAGGATTATGTTTTACATTTCATACGGATTTTGTGCAAATAAGACTTTTTCGTCAGCACCTTAAAGCAGTAGCAAAAAAACCAAATAAAAAAGCGGACTCTCATCCTTTCAGGCTTTTATTGTATCAACTACATCAAGAATAGGTACAGGAAATATAATAGGTGTATCTACAGCTTTGTGTATTTGAGGATACGGCTTTGTATTTTGAATTTTACAGGAAGCGATAACATGAAACTACAAAAAAACACATTTTTAAAAGGTTTAACAGACTCAATACCCATTTGTCTGGGTTATATATCTGTATCATTTGCATTTGGTATATTTTCCGTAGAAAGCGGACTTGGCATTTTGGAAACTCTGCTTATATCGATGACAAATGTAACATCCGCAGGTCAGCTTGCTGCTGTTCCGGTAATAATAGGCGGAGGGACTTTTGCAGAGCTTGCAGCTACACAGTTTATTATAAACCTAAGATATGCCTTAATGTCTGTATCTCTGTCTCAAAAGCTACATTCCAATGTAAAACTTAAAGACAGATTTATAATATCTTTTGTAAATACCGATGAGGTTTTTGCCGTAGCAAGCTCAAATACAGGAAAAGTCAAACGAAATTATCTTTACGGGCTTATTATTCCGCCTTATATTGGATGGACACTGGGTACTCTTTTGGGGGCAATTATCGGAAACATACTGCCCGGTATAATTACCGCATCTTTGGGTGTAGCTATATATGCTATGCTTATAGCTATAGTTGTGCCGGAAACACGAAAGCATACATGCACGGCAATGTGTGTATGTTTTGCTGTATTTATGAGCACTTTGTTTAAATTTGTTCCTATACTGACTAGGATTCCTCAAGGATTTGTAATTATTATATGTGCAGTTACAGCAAGTATAATTTTCGCCGGTATATCTCCCATTCCTCATTTAGAAAGCGAGGATGTATAATATGACGCCAAAATTCTTTTTGTATCTTATTACAGCTGCAGGTGTAACATATCTTATACGCATGCTTCCTTTTGTACTTATAAAAAGAAAAATAGAAAACAGATTTTTACTGTCTTTCCTGTACTACATACCATATGCTGTTCTTTCTGCAATGACGGTGCCGGCAATATTTTTTGCTACCGAACATATTTCATCCGCGGCTTTAGGATTTGCTGTTGCATTGATACTATCATATAAAAACAAATCTTTAATAATAGTGGCTGCATCGTCATGCACTGCTGTGCTTCTTTTGGAATGTGCAATTCAATATTTAATTTGAGGTGAAGAGAATGACTGATACAAAAGAGTACTACACTAAAATGACTCAAACCCCCGTTTCTTCCCTTATAATAAGGCTTGGTATTCCCACTACAATATCTATGCTTATTACAAGCATATACAATATGGCAGACACATATTTTGTGGGTACACTTGGAAAAAGTGCTCAGGCGGCTACAGGTATTCTTTTTACTCTACAGGCAATAATTCAGGCAATATCGTTTATGTTGGGGCAAGGATGCGGAACTATGGTATCCAAGGGGCTTGCTGATCAAAACAAAAAAGAAGCATCTATATATGCTTCCACAGGTTTTTTTACAGGGACATTTTTGGGGTTTTTGCTCTGTATCACAGGGCTCATTAACCTTAAACCTTTTATGAAAATTCTTGGAAGCACCCAAACCATATTGCCCTATGCATGCCAATACGGTTTTTGGGTACTTGTGTCCTGTCCGTTTATGGTTGGTTCTCTTGTTCTAAACAATTGTTTAAGATACGAGGGAATGGCATTTTACTCAATGATTGGACTAACAACCGGCGGTATACTGAATATTTTTGGCGACTGGATTCTTGTTGGGCGTATGGGTGTGTTTGGTGCGGGTTTATCCACTGCAGTTTCGCAAACTATAAGTTTTGGTATCCTCTTGTTTTATCACATTAAAAAAGCTCAGGGAAAAATAAGCATAAAAAACATAAGCAAAGACGGAAAAGTTTTTCTCACCATATCCAAGATAGGATTTCCCGCTATGATACGCCAAGGACTTTCGTCCATATCTCACGGTTTGTTAAACAACCTTACCAAGCCGTTTGGTGATGCTGCTATTGCGGCCATGAGTGTTGTAAATCGTTTCTCTATGTTTGTAATGTGTGTAGGGCTTGGTATCGGTCAGGGATTTCAGCCCGTGGCATCATTTAATTATCAGGCAAAAAAATACGACCGTGTAAAAAAAGGACTCTTGGTAACCGGAGGTGTTGGTTTGATATTTGTAAGTATTCTTGCCATTCCGGGACTTATATTTGCAGATAAAATCATATATGTCTTTCAAAAAAGCCAAGATGTCGTACAAATCGGCACATATGCTCTAAGGTGGGCAACTGTGGGTGTGATGTTTTTACCACTGTCGGTACCTGTTAACATGCTCTATCAAAGCATCCGAAAGCCCGGAATTTCCTCTTTTCTTTCGCTTATGCGCTGTGGACTCGCATTCATACCCACACTTATTATAACTACACATTTTATGGGTCTTACCGGCATACAAATATCGCAGCCTATAGCAGATATTATTTCAGGGCTTGTGAGCATACCATTTAGCATATATTTTATAAAAAAAGATATGTAAATAATTTTACATATCTTTTATTTTGTTTCCCTTTACCATGTATACTCTGTTGGCAAGTGCCATAAGCGGAGCATCGTTTTTAGAGTCTGTATAAAAATCATCTATTTTATTGCCATATTTTTCCTTGAATTTTTCAACCTTAACCTCAGAGAAACAAACTTCAACAAGTTTACCGCTTTCCATATCAAAGATTGTTGCAATATATTGTTTTACCCCTATTCTTCTAAAAATCTCCTCTACAAGTATATTTACATTAGCTGTTACTATTACATCATCATCTTTTTGAACTTCTTTGTAAAAGGATTTTATTTTATGTTGATTTTTATCCCAAAATGCTGATATTTCATCATATATATTATCAAAAAGCGTAAAAAAAGTCTCTGTGTAATATGCTCCTCTTTCTTTGAATTCCTCTATAGACATTCGGCACGATTTATATTTAATGAGGTCACAAACAATAGGAATAAGGACCTTTAAAACAACGGGCTTTTTCCTTATGCAATATTTAAAAAAGTCAAAAGCACTCTCTCCATCATATATGGTATTGTCAAAATCATAAACATTCATAACTTTACCTCTCATAAATTGTTCACATAATATAATAAAATAAAATCTTTTTTATGTCAACATTAACCATAATTGGCATTCGGAAATTGATTTTTTCTTTGCAGTATAGTATTCTTTAGATGAGTACTAATTTAATAAAAATTCTCATTGGTTAGATATTAACTGATAATCAGAAAAGAGATTATCTCTGAGGCATAGCAAAAATGAAGGAATGTGCAAATTCCGTTTCCGTAAAATGCGAATAGTACCTCAAAAGGTGTTTCTGCTCTTTAAATACGGTATACCTGCAAGCATACAGGGAATGATGTTTTTTATATCAAATATAAACATACAAACCTGTGTTAACGGATTTGGACCAGAGGCTATGGCAGATGTGGCGCAACATCTACTATAGAAGCGTTTTTATACACTACGGCAAACGCTGTAAGTCAGACTGCCCTTGCCTTTTGCGGTCAAAATCTTGGTGCAGGGAATATGCCTTTGGTTAGTATATCGTAAAATAATAAAAAGGCGCAAACAAATAGCTCTTAAATACTAAAAACAGTTTCAATATTACACTTGTTACAATTTTAGCATACACCTCATTCAATTGACAAGGCTTATTTATTTATGATATAATATCTATAATTATACATATGGAAAGGAAGTTGTTTAAATGGGATATACCCTTACCGAAAAGATACTTAAAGCACATGTTGTAGATGGTGAATTTACAAAAGGTGCAGAAATAGGTATAAAAATAGACCAAACATTAACTCAGGATGCCACAGGAACTATGGCATATCTCGAATTTGAAGCTATGGGAGTGCCCAGAGTTAAAACCGAACGCTCTGTAGCATACATTGACCACAACACTCTTCAATCCGGATTTGAAAATGCAGATGACCACAGATTTATAGGCTCTGTTGCAAAGAAGCATGGCATTTACTTTTCAAGACCAGGTAACGGCATTTGCCATCAGGTACACCTTGAACGATTTGGTGTTCCCGGAAAAACCCTTATAGGTTCCGACAGTCATACACCCACCGGAGGCGGTTTGGGAATGATTGCTATTGGTGCCGGTGGTCTCGATGTTGCTGTAGCTATGGGTGGCGGAGCATACTATATTACCTACCCCAACATTGTTAAGGTAAACCTTTCCGGCAAACTTTCTCCCTGGGTTGCAGCAAAAGATGTAATACTTGAAATACTTAAGCGTATGTCTGTAAAGGGCGGCGTAGGAAAAGTTATAGAATATTGCGGTGATGGCGTAAAGTCACTTTCTGTACCTGAAAGAGCTACTATAACAAATATGGGTGCAGAGCTTGGAGCTACAACTTCTATATTCCCATCG
Organism: Clostridia bacterium; assembly: GCA_045637145.1. Lineage (GTDB taxonomy): Bacteria > Bacillota > Clostridia > UMGS1810 > UMGS1810 > RGIG8748. The sequence goes on from JAZTYV010000011.1 coordinate 16,977, forward strand.
GACGAAATAACAAGAGAATTCTTAAAGGCTCAGAAAAGAGAGGATGTGTGGGTACCTCTTTCAGCAGATGATGATGCAGTCTATGATGAAGAAATAAATATTGATTTATCTGCGCTGGAGCCTGCAGCAGCATGCCCCCATTCACCTGACAATATAAAGAGCATTTCCGAAATAGGCGCAATGAAGATAGACCAGGTATGTATAGGTTCTTGCACAAACAGTTCTCTGTTGGATATGCTTAAAGTTGCTCATATATTAAAAGGCAAAACCGTACATCCTGATGTATCCCTCTCTATAGCTCCCGGCTCCAAGCAAGTTCTTAATATGCTTGCTAAAAACGGTGCTCTTTCAATAATGATAGAAGCGGGTGCAAGAATTTTAGAGAGTGCGTGCGGTCCATGTATCGGTATGGGACAGGCTCCAAACTCCGGCGGAATATCGTTAAGAACATTTAACAGAAACTTTTTGGGCAGAAGCGGAACAAAAGACGGTCAGATTTATCTTGTATCACCTGAAGTTGCTGCAGCATCTGCAATATCAGGTGTGCTTACAGATCCAAGAACTCTTGGAGATATGCCTGAATTTAAACTTCCTGAAGAATTCGACATAAACGATAATATGATAGTAACTCCTGCAGATGAGAAAGATATGGATTCTGTAGAAGTTTTACGCGGTCCCAACATCAAACCTTTCCCCAAGACAAGTCCCTTGGAAGATGTAATTGACTGCAAATGCTCACTTAAGGTTGGCGACAACATAACTACAGACCACATTATGCCTGCGGGAGCAAAGATACTCCCTCTGCGTTCTAATATACCTGCGATTTCTAAACATTGCTTTACAGTATGTGACGAAGCTTTTCCAGACAGAGCAGAAAGTCTTGGCTGCAGCATAATTGTAGGCGGTGCAAACTATGGTCAGGGTTCATCGAGAGAGCATGCAGCACTGGCTCCTCTTCACCTTGGAGTAAAGATTGTTATAACAAAATCATTTGCAAGAATTCACAGAGCAAACCTTGTAAATGCCGGAATACTTCCCTTTACCTTTGTAAATGAAAACGACTATGACAAAATAAACGAAGGCGATGAACTTGTAATTGAAAACCTCATTGAAACCATCCGCAAAAATGGTAACTTTGTGGTTAAAAACAAAACCAATGGAGAGTCTATACCCTGTTCTTGTGAGCTCTCTGAAAGAGCAAAAGATATAATCCTTGCAGGCGGACTTTTGAATTATACTAAATCCCGTGCATAGAAAGGACTGACAATATGACAAAAATTCAAATGAAAACTCCTCTTGTTGAAATGGACGGAGACGAAATGACCAGAATAATCTGGCAAAAGATTAAAGAGATTCTAATATATCCTTATGTAGACTTGAAATCTGAATACTACGATTTGGGACTGGTAAAAAGAAATGAAACTAACGACCAAATAACCATAGACAGTGCACAAGCAACAAAAAAATATGGTGTGGCCGTAAAATGTGCCACCATTACCCCAAATGCAGCAAGAATGCCTGAATACAACCTTAAGGAAATGTGGAAATCTCCAAATGGCACCATAAGAGCAATTTTAGATGGTACTGTATTTAGAACACCTATTATAGTCAAAGGAATAACTCCATATATACCCACATGGACCAAACCCATTACAATTGCCCGTCATGCATACGGAGATGTATACAAGAACGCTGAAATCAAAGTGGACAAGGGTTGTAAATGTGAGCTTGTATGCACTGATTCCAATGGCAAGGAAACCAGAGAACTCATATACGACTTTTCAGATTCGAACGGAATTATTCAGGGAATGCACAACAAAGACAAATCCATTGCAAGTTTTGCAAGATGTTGTTTCAACTTTGCTTTGGATACCAAAAAGGATTTGTGGTTTGCGTCTAAAGATACAATTTCCAAAAAATATGATCATCGTTTTAAAGACATATTTCAGGAAATATATGATACTGAATACAAATCAAAATTTGAAAAAGCCGGCATTGAATATTTCTATACCCTTATTGATGATGCTGTAGCCAGAGTTATTCGTTCCGATGGCGGATATATATGGGCTTGTAAGAACTATGACGGTGATGTTATGAGCGACATGGTAGCTACTGCATACGGCAGTCTTGCTATGATGACAAGTGTGTTGGTATCCCCTGATGGAGTATATGAATATGAAGCCGCTCACGGTACTGTGCAACGCCACTACTACAAACATTTAAAAGGCGAAGAAACCTCTACTAACAGCGTTGCTACAATATTTGCATGGACCGGCGCTCTTAAAAAGCGTGGCGAACTTGACTCAATAGACGAGCTTTGTAAATTTGCAGATAATATAGAAAAGGCAACAATACAAACCATAGAAGACGGTATAATGACAGGAGACCTTTATGCTCTTTCTTCCCTTGAAAACAAAAAGAAAGTTAACACAACGGATTTCCTTTTAGAAGTAAACGAAAGGCTCAAAAAATTTATGTAAAATGCCTTACACAAACAAATTCACCCCCAACTTATTTATTGGGGGTGAATTTTTAGATTGTTTCTTAACTTTCTAAATTTTCTTTATATGTAAATTTTCCTTTTTTCTCTATGTATTCTTTGACCTTATCCGGTGAACATCCCAAAGCAAAGGAAAACTCCTCTTCTATAAGTTCTTGCGCAGTACGGAATATATTTTCGTCTGTAGAGGAGATATTTTTGCCCAGTTCTTCTCTTTCTTGTTTTTTAGAATGTATACATCTAACAAGCATTAAAAGCAAAGTCATATCTCCGGAGGATAATATGGCATTAAAGCGTTCCAGTCTTTTGTTCTTTACCTCTATCCATTCCAATGCATCAATATTTTTGTCAGATAGCAACTCATCAATTTGTTTTTTGCACATTACAGAACGCATTTTAGACACAAGACTATCCTTTTTTATTGGAACATATACTACAGAAGAATTACCCGATTGCGGTTTTAATATATAATATTTACTGTTCTCTCCTGTAAAGTTCATATTTTTTATGTCTTCCACAAGACACACTCCGTTTTTTGAGTAAACTACAAAATCGCCTTTTTTAAACACATAACTCATAGCAAAATCCCTCCGATGAAATACTGTAAAACACGATTAATGTTGACTTATAATAGTATTTTACCATATTTTGACATATTTTTCAAAGGATATTTTGATGAATTTTTTGATGGAAATGTATTCATATTTAACAAAAAACAGTTGTAATAATGCATATAAACATTATTACAACTGTTTTTTTGTTTACTGAGCTGTTTTTTGTTCCTTTTTTTCTTTGAACTTTTTTAGTTTATCATCAAAAATGGTGTAAACAACAGGTATTACAAACAAGGTGAGAACAGTTCCCACAGTAAGCCCGCCTGTAAGCGATACTGCAAGAGGCTGCATCATAGCAGCTCCGCTTGAACCAAAAGCAAGAGCCATTGGCAAAAATCCCAATACTGAAGTAAGTGTAGTCATCAAAACAGGTCGCATTCTTGTAATTGCCGCATAAACAACAATTTCCGATCTGCTAAAGTCTGTTTTCTCTTTTTTGGCACTGTTTATGAAATCAATAAGCACTATTGCATTATTAACTACAATACCCATAAGCATAAGTATACCAATGCAGCTTACAACAGAAAGCGGCATACCCGCTATAACATGACCAAGTACAACTCCTATCATAGCAAGAGGCAAAGTAAAGAGAATTATCAACGGTTGCAAGACATTTTCAAACTGTGCAGCCATTACCATATACATAAGCAGTATACCCAGCATAATGGCAATAACCAAAGAAAGCATAGCATCTGTCATTGTTTCAAAGTCGCCACCGGCATTAAAGCTTATTCCATCGGGTTTGGGAATATCCTCTATTGCTTTGACAAATGCCCTATTTACACTTGCCATATCCTTGTCAAAAATCTTTGCAGAGAGTGTTATAACTCTCTTTTGGTCAACTCGTGTAAGCGTTGTGTAGCCTTCTTTTTCTACAATATCTGCCACATCAGAAAGAGCAATCCATTGACCCGTCATAGTTTTAATACGCATAGTTTTAAGCTCATTTACATCTTCAACATATCCGTCCGGATAAGTAAGCTCTATATCATATTCAAGTCCATCCTCGTTGTATCTGCCTGCTGTAGTTCCCTCGAGTACTTTGTTTACTGTATTTGCTACTACAGCTGTGCTAAGACCATATCTTGCGGCATTATCGGAATCTATAAGTATTTGAATTTCAGGCTTGGTATCGGAAATTGATGTTGATGTTTCAACTACACCGTCAATTCCTGCAAGAACCTTCTCTGCTTTTAATACATATTCTTTAAGTTCGCGGTCATTGTTTCCGGTGAATTCAAACTCCAGTCCACCAGAACCCATACTCATTATTGACGATGCCGAAACAGTGACAACAGCACCGGTGATGTCTGAAAGTGAATCGCGAATTTCCTGACCCACCTCAGCCGTAGATTTTTTTCTATTATCCTTTAGTGTAACAGTGATACTTGATGCATTGGCAGAAGCCTGCCCCAATGATGCCATACCTCCGGAACCGACATTTGCAAACACTTTGTTAACACTTTTGTTTTGAGATATTATATTTTCTATTTGCAATGTTATATCGTTTGTATCCTCTAATGTAGACCCTTGGGGAAGCTCCACACTTACAGTAAGTGCACCTTCATCTGAAGCATTCATAAGTGTCATACCAATCATTCCCAATACTGCCATACTGACTATAAAAGCAAGCAATACCGAAACCATAAAAATCTTTCTGTGACAAAGCACCCATCTTAATGCTTTTTCATAGTAAACATATACTTTATCCATAAACGCTGAAAAAGGTTTCAGTACAAAGCCAAGCTTTTCATTGGGTTTATCGTCCTTAACTTTAGCTGTGAGCATGGGTACAAGGAGATACGTAACCACAAGTGCTGCTGCCTGCGAAAATATAATCGCAAATGCAAGCTGTTTGAACATTACAGCCATTATATTATCTATAAAAAGTATTGGTACATAAACAATACATGTGGTAAGTACCGATGCAACAACTGCACTGAGAACCTCCCCGGCACCGTTTATAGAAGATGTCTGTACATCTTCACCAATGTCCTTGCGCCTGCGATAAATATTTTCCAATACGACAACAGAGTTGTCCACAAGCATACCAACACCTAACGCTAACCCTCCAAGAGATACTACATTTAAAGTCATGCCGGAAAAATACATTCCTATAAAGGTAGTAATTACCGAAATCGGCATTGCTATACCAATGACTAGCGAATTACGAATATTTGCAAGAAATAAAATCAATATAAGCACCGCAAGAATAGCGCCTGTTACAGCATTACTTGCCACACTGGATACCGAATCCTTAATGTATGATGCTTGCTCCATGGTCATTTCATAGGTGAATTTTGTATTTTGATCTCTAAGAGAATCCAACACATCATATATTGAATCTACAACATCTACCGTATTTGCATCTGATTCTGCCGTTATAGAAATAGCAAGAGAGTTTTCGCCGTTTAATCTTGATATGGTATTGACATCAGAGTATGTATCTCTTATCGTAGCTATATCTCTGAGATATATGACCTGTCCCTGCGGTGTTACAAGAGGTACTACCTTGATATCTTCGACAGAATCAAATTTCCCAACAGCACGGGATGTATACTTCTTGTTTCCGCTTTTTATACTTCCTGCAGGAAGGTTGGCGTTTTGTGAAGCAATTGCACTAACTGCATCCGTTATACTTACACCATAACCAAAAAGCTTTTGAGGATCTACCTCAACCTCTATTATTCTATCCTGAGCACCTGTTACATTTACAGATGCTATACCGTCAATTGCTTCCAGTTTATTTTGTACATTATCTTCAACAAATTTCTTGGTTTCTATCAGATTCATTCCTTCAAAAGAAACACTCATTGTTGCCACAGGCATCATAGATGTATCCAATTTCATAACCATTGGTTCCTGTACATCTTCAGGCAAAAATCCGCTTACGAGGTCAAGATTGTCCTTTATATCGACTATAGCTTTATCCATATCAGTATCCGAGGAAAACTCAATCATCACCATGCTTGTACCCTCTGACGATTGAGATGTAATCCCCTTGGCACCGGAAACAGAACTTACTGCACCCTCTATGGTCTTTGTAACCATATTTTCGACTTCTTGGGAACCAACATTTGGATATGAAGTATACACAAGTGCCATAGACAGTTCCATTTCCGGCATCATTTCCATAGGCAACATTGTAAGAGAATATAAACCTATCACCACAAAGATAAGTACAACCATAGTAACGGCAATCGGTCTTTTGACAGATAGTTTACTTATGTTCATTCTGCTTTACTTCCTTTCACAATTTATTTTGTTATTCTAATTCTGTTGTTTTGCTTTGAAAGGAATTCTTTACCTTCAACAACCACATTCTCTCCCTTGTTTAGCCCCGAGAGTATTTCGGCCTTTTTTCCGTCAGAAATACCTATTGTTACTTCCTTCTTTCTTGCTTTATTATCTTCTGCAACATATACATAGTGATTTCCATTTTCTAATATAAGAGCATTATAGTCAACAGTAAGCACATCTTCTGCAGTATTTGTGCTTAACAAAACATCTGCCATCATTCCTGTTTTTATATCCCCGTCTTCATTGGGAATGGTGACCTTAACTATAAACATGCCTGTCATTTCATTCTTGGCTTCACTAATAACCGATACATATCCCTCAACATTTTTATCATTTGCGGATTTTACAGAAACAGACGCCTTTGAGCCTTGTTTTATTGAGTTAATAACGGATTCTGTGACACTTAGTTCAATATCAAGAGTTTCGGAGTTTTTGATGGAAAATGCCTCGACACCCGGAGATGCCATCTGCCCTATGGTGAAATTGCTGGAAGATATATATCCCGATATAGGTGATGTAATTGTACAGTTTGCAAGATTATTTGCAGCGATTTCCATTGCAACCCTTGCCTGCTTTACACCTGCGCTGGCTTGGTTTACACCCGCAACAGCTCCTAATTGTGTCTGAGGAATTACTACACTTTCGTTCAATTCTGCATTTGCTTTAGCAGCATCCAATGCTATCTTAGCATTTTTCAATGATGTTTCGGCACTGTCTAATGAAACCTTGCTTACAGCACCTATATCATAAAGAGATTTTTGCCTTGTATAATTATCTAAAGCTGTATCATAAGCAGATTGTGCATTTGTAACAGCCTGCTCCATACTTATTTTTGACTGTTCTAAGCTTCCTCCTGTTACATTGTTATATGATGCCTCAGCACTGCTTTGGGCAGCCAAGGCACTGTTATATGCGGCGCTTGCTTGTTTGTACGCAAGGGAATACTGCGTAGAATCCAATGTCATAAGGATATCCCCAGCATTTACAAAGTCTCCGATTTCAACATGAAGCTTTTTAACATTTGCTGATACTTTTGCGGACACACTCGCAGAAGAAGCTGCCTTTACTTCTCCAGTATAATTTATTGTTTCGTGTATATCACCTTTTTTAACCTTGCATACCGTAACATTGGTTATTCCCGTTTCCTGTTGTTTTTCTTCTTTTTTCGTACAACCGACAAAGTTCATTATAAACATACAGGAAATAAATATTGAAACGATTTTTTTGTACATTGTCATAATCTTTCCTTTCATTGATAAAGCATCTTTTGAAATTACATTGGTAAACCTATTGTAATATCGTATTTGTACTTTTCTACAGACATCTTATAATCAAGCTTTGCCTTGACATAATCAACCTCAGCTTCATAAAGAGCATTTATTGTATCTATAAGTTCCAAATTGCTTACCATACCAAGTTCATATTTAAGCTTTGCCGCATCGTACTCCCTAAGCTTCATCTCATATGTTCGTTTTGCTATATCCATAGAGGAATGATTTGTGCAAATGGTGTTATAGGAAGAACGAATAAGAAGATTTATGCTTTTTACCGCAGAAGAATAGGAATACTCAGCATTTATATACGAAGCATATGCTGTGTTATAAACCGCAGACCTTTCTGTAAATGCCCCTGTTAAATCGAAATATTCATATGCAAGCTCCGCCTGTTTTTTGGCCGCTGTTATATCGTATCGCGTGTTCATCGCAGATTGGGCATCCATTTCTGCATTTGATGTGAATTGCTCACATTCTATTTCATCAGTAAGAATCAATGTAGAGTTTATATCTATATTAAGGTTGTTTTTAAGGTTAATCTCTGCGATTTCTCTGCTTAATTTATAGGCATCAAGCATACTTTTTGCAACAGCTACCGCAATATCTGCATTCTCATATGTCATTTGTGCCACAAGCCCTAATTGATACTGAGTCTCCACAACAGACTTGTTTTCAACAGCAAGGTTGTACGAATTCTGTGCTGCATTAACAAGTTTATCCATAAGAACTACATTGCAGTAAGAATTTGTTGTATTATATGCTATAGAAGCTTTTATGCGCTCTGCTTCCATAACCCCAAGGTCATATTGAAGGCGTGCGGTATTTACATAATATCCGTTTTTTACACAGATTTCCTCAATAGTGGTAGCTGACATTATGCCAAAGGCACTTGCCTTTTTAAGACTATCTTTTGTTGCACTTTTGGTAAGTTGGGCGTTCTTTATGTTTAGTTCATTAGCGGTCTGCATATGCACATTAGCAACAACTTGCGGGTTGTCTTTCATAGCAAGTTCTATTGCATCCTCTAAGCTTAAAGTGTATATTGTCTCTTCTAATGATTTGTCATTCAAAATTTCATCGTCAGGATTATGTAAAAATTCATCATTTGCCAAAACTGTTGTTGGCAAAAAACACGATAATACAACAGATAAGATAGTTAAAGCTGAAATTATTTTTTTCATTTAGTTACACCTCTCAAAATAATTATAAGAACAAAATGTTTTATATAGTTTGGTTTTATAATATTTAACATCGTTAACTATTGTCAAGTTTAACATTTATCTATATGAGTGTCAACAAACAAATATTAAACAATTTGTTAATAATAAAAAAGGAACCTGCTCACGCAAGGTTCCTTTAATACATTAAATCTTTTTAACCGCTTTGTAAACAATTGGTACAGTAAGTGCTGTTATTATCGTCTCGGGAATCATATATGCGCCATTATACACAAGCGAATATACTGCACTTAGACCCCATCCTGAAAAATTGTTCATTACCATTTTGCAAAAGCCTTGCAAAAATGGAATTTGAGAAAGTCCTGTTGAATCTGCGAAAAACCACTCTGCCCAGTTGCCAAAGAAAATCATTCCCGAAATTGTATGCATAGCATATCTTAAAAAGCAAACAAATATTGTCCCACATACGATACAGAGCATTTCGCTTTTAAATTTTTCTCTGAATATTGCGGAAAATCCAATACAAGTAAATGCCCCTATGTAATCAATGAGACATATAAATATTGCAGAAGTCAAAGCCATTTGGCTGTCTCCCGGAAGAAAAAATGCAGATACAGTTCCCATTCCTGTAAGCATTTGCAAAATTGAATACACAAATGCAGAAAACAGACCCCATTTTGTGCCATAAAGGTAAGCTATAAGTACCACAGGCATCATTGATGCCGGAGTTATTGTTCCGCCAAAAGGCAGAGCAAACAGGGTTATTACGGAAAGAATGGTTGCCAAAGCGATAAGCATTGCTGTTGTTACAAGTTTTTTTGTTTTCATTTGTAAATCCTCCTTATAAAAAATATATGAAAAATACTTGTAACCGCAAAAAAGCGGCATACCCTCTCCGGATACGCCGCAAATAAACTAAAATTATTATCCTACGTTGGCATTATCCAAATCAGGTTATGGGTCGGAACGCACTAAGTTCCCTCTCAGCCTGCCTGCGCAAGCTCCCCTTTTTAACAATGGTTCACAGAACCATTGCAAAGTATTAATTTATTATATTATACTACATGTTTATGCATTTGTCAACAAGAACAAATGTTTCTGCCCTGGTAATTGTGGCTTTCGGGCGAATTTGATTTTCGTTGCCCAGCATAATTCCATTTTTGACTGCATATACAACACTTGACCTTGACCATGATGACACTTGCACGCTATCCTCAAATTTAAGTTCACCATCTGCAGTATCCCAATTGAACGCACGAGAAATAATACACACCATTTCTTCCCGAGTTATGAGATTTTTAGCATTGATATTCCCTTCGGAACCTGCAAGAATTCCATATTTGACTGCAGTTGACACGTATGGTGCAGCCCAAGAGGACACTGTGTCGGCGTCATTAAAATTAAGAGGCAAACCCTCTTCAGGTTCAATACCCGCTGCAAGCAGTATAAGTATTGTGGCTTCTTCTCTCGTTATGTTTTCCAACGGTCTTACAGAAGGGATTTTTGCACCATCGCCGGAAACTATGCCTTTGTTGAAAAGCGAATTTGCATAATCATATGCCCAGTTGTCCTTAGAGAGATCTGCGAATTCGTTTTTCTTTATCTCATGAGGTTTGGTCTGCGTATTTTTGTCTTCAGTTGCAGTGCTGTTTTTGTCGGAAACATTTATGTTCGAGTTGTTGTCCGAATTGTTATTTGTGTTGTTATTTGTATTGTTGTTTGTATTGTTGTTTGTGTTGTTGTTTGTGTTGTTGTTTGTATTGTTATTTGTATTGTTATTTGTGTTGTTGTTTGTATCGTTATTTGTATTATTGTTTGTATTATTATCAGGTGCTTTTCCAAGGTCAATAATACCGGATTTTGATGTTGCCTCCAAAGAAACTGTCAAAGATGAATCCGCCAATTCAAGAAAAGTTATTTTGACATTAACTTCACCATAGGCACCCTCTAACTTTTTAAAATTGATTGTGAAAAGCTTATTGCCTATTTGCGAAAGCTTTTCGTCTGTAATCATTTGTGTTGCTTCTGTTTTGGAAGCCGGATCATACCATATAATACTTCCGTCCTTTGCTACAACAGTAGTATACACATCAGATACAGTACTTACATATTGAAGTTTGGTTTTGTCATAGCTATATTTCACAGTAATTGCCGATACATCACTAATATCAGAGGGAATTGAGTCCAGACTTATATCAATACTTACATTATTCTCACTTATCATTTCATTGTTAAGGGTAATCTCTGCAGCATACGAGCTTGTTGTAATTACAATAAGTGCTGTAAGTAAAACAAATATTTTTTTAATATTTTTCATAATTGTTTCCTCTTTTTCAAAATCCTCCGCCTGATATTAAGACGGAGGATTTATGTCATATGATAATTGATTTTAATACAATATTATTATTCATTGGGTATGTCATCATCACCATTGGATGGGCTATTGTTATCATGATTTCCATTGCCGCTGCTACCAGAGGAAGAAGCACCACCATTGCCGCTGCTACCGGAGGAAGAAGCACCACCATTGCCGTTGCTACCGGAGGAAGAACCAGAACCTCCTCCACCGCCACCTGCAGAAGGTCCGGGTGCATCTGTATTGTCGCCCGATACAAAGTTTGTTACAACATCTACACCTGCCGCAATACGAGCAACCATAAGCGCATCATATGCAGTAATTGTACCAGAGCCGTTGATGTCGGTTCTTATATATGACATAACATCATCATAGTAATCTACGGCGTGGTTTGCAGATTTCTGATTTACAGCAAGAGCATCGTTTGCGGTTATTATACCATTGCCGTCTGCATCACCCATAATAAGTATTTTGGGGGTTCCTTCTTCAATAACAACATCCATAGGATCATATCTTCTGTTTGTTGCTACTACATAATATACATCTTCGCCTTTGGTATACATATATGCTTCTGTTCCGCCAAGGCTTATCTTTTTGTTTGCGTCAATACTGCTAAATACGACTACATATACATCATCATAACCGGATACAGGTCTTGTTGTAGCGCTATATACAGGTTTAAGTGTTTCATACAAAGCCTTTGCCGCTTCGAGAGTAGCTGCATTTGTTACCCTTGCTCTGAGTTCCTCTCTTAAGCCAAGATACGCTTCGTCAGCGATATCTATTCTTTGTTTAACCTCTTTTGAAAACTTTACCTCGCCGATTGCATCAATCAAATTGATGACATTGTCTACATCGTTGTAATCTGTTTCCAATTGTGAATATATCTGTTGTGCCGATATAAGAATATCAATATTTGTTACATTTCCTTTGAGAGCATCTGAAAGCGCATCATATGCAACACTTGCAATATTGATTGCATCTTCAGAATCAGGATATTTAACTTCGCCGATTTCGTTGATAAGAGCAATTACTTCATCTACTGCCAACTTGTCAGATTTGAGCTGAGCTAAAGTTTCTTCTGCAGCTTCAAGTATGCTTAGATTTTGAACATATGCTTTCTGGTCATCAGTAAGTGCATTATATGTATTTCTTGCTGAAGTTACAGCCAATTCAGATTCAAGTGTTATTTCGCCGAGCGCAGCAATCAAATTGTCAACACCTTGTGCAGCTGCCCTGTCTATTTCTTCTTTTTCTGCAGCTTCAAACAACGCTTGATATGTATCTCTTGCATCAAGTAAATCCTGATAATTATCTACCTGACCCTTTTCATCATCGGAAAGTGCATCATATGCTTTTTCTGCAGCTTCTATTGCAGCTTTGCTTTGAAGAGTAACCTCTTCTATTGCATCAATCATAGCAATTACTGCATCTATCTTGGATTTACTTTCAAGAATACTATTGTATTTTTCTCTTGCAGCAACTAATGTACTGTAATTTGATACTCTGATTTTTAATTTATCATCAAGACCTTCGTATGCTTCTTCTGCCGCTTCAATGTATCCAATACTGTTAAGGTCTACATCTTCAACAGCTCCTATATCTGTAATCAACGATATAACTCCGTCAACCGCATCTTTCTCTTCTTTAAGGGTATTGTATGTTGTTCTTGCCGCTAAAAGCTCATCATATTTTGTTACATATGTCTTAGCTTTTTGGCTAAGTGCCTCATACTTATCCTCGGCATTTTCAATCTTAGCAAGGCTTTCAAGAGACACAGTACCTATTGCCAAGATTTCATCATCAACAGCTTTTGCTGCAGCAAGATCATCCTTTACAGTCTGACACGCCGCTTCAACAGCTTCGAGCATTTCTATATACTCATCAGCTATAAAAGTCTTGTCAGCAAGATTTTCATAGGATGTACGAACAGATGCCACAGATGCCGCAACTTCATTTACATTATCCTTTGTTACACTTTCGGGTGACGGAAGTGCTATAATAGCATTTACAACTTCGTCTGCAGCATTCTTGTTGGAAACGATTGTGTTGTATGTTTCTCTTGCTTTTGTAAGAACATCGTAACCTACAACATAACCTTTCTGTGTTTGTGTTAAACTGTAATATGCATCTTCTGCATTCTTTATGTCATTTTCACTGTCAATTGTTACTGTACCAATTGCCGCAATTTTATCGGAAACTTCCTTTGCGGCAGCTCTGTCTGCAGCTTCCTGTGCAGCCTGTTCTAAAAGTTCTGTGTATCTTTCTTCTGCGGCATCAAGTGTGTTCTTGTTGCTTACAGCAGCCTTTTCATCATTTTTCAGCTCATTGTATGCATTCTTTGCGTCAAGTATAGCCTGCTGAGAAGAGAGTGTAACCTCACCAATCGCATCGATAAGACTTTCTACATTGTCTATTTTGGCCTGAATACCTGAAATTGTGCTTTCTGCAACAGAAATCTTATCTGCGCCTGTTACGAGAGCCTTTTCTTCATTATTTAAAGCACCGTACGCACTTCTTGCAGCCTCAACAGTAGCTTTGTCAGAATATGTAACTGTTTCCGGGATTAAAGTAATTGCATTATTTGCAGCCTCTACCTTTGACATATCAATATTGGGAAGCTGTACTGCAACAGTGTTGGCTTCAATACCTCCAAAATATGTGATAGCCTGTTTTTCCAATGTTACCGAAGATGCCACGGAACTAACATCCTTTAATGCGGTAAGTTTAATTTTACCAAGTACAACACTTTGAGAACCGTAAATATCACAACTTTCGTTAATATAGTAGCCTTCATACAAAGCATCTGCACTTGTTATCCACATAACAGCAACTCTGTTTTTTGTTTGGTCATCAGCATAGTTCTTTACTGTAACGGTAAAATCATCCAAACCTTCACTAATGCCTACGAAGTCCGATGGGTTGTTTGCATCAAACCATTCAGAATCAAAAAGATTGTCATAACGAGGTTCTTGTCGTGTTCCTGTATTTTTTCCATCTGCAGAAAAGTCTGTGGGGTCATACACAAGGAAATATTGTAAACCAACAATATCTTTGAAATCGCCTTTTGCAGTTATAGTCAAAGTTACTGTACCATCTTTACTAACTTCGTACTTATCTGTTGTAAGTTCAATTTCAAAATCGACTTCTTTGGACAATACAATGCCCGAAGGAAGAACGGTAAAAGCAAGCATGACAACTAACACAAGAGATGTCAACTTATTAAATAAATTTCTTTTCATAATCATATCCTCCTTGTTATAGTTGTTTTATTCATCAAACGGTGTATCATTTACGATGTAATTAATAATCTTTGTTACATCGGTTACATTTATATCACCGCTTTTGTTTACATCTGCCGCTTGCGCACCTTGTTGGTAATCAACCATTACACCGTTAACATCCTTTTTGAAAGGTGTATCACTTACCACATGCTGAATAGTACTTGCAACATCCGTTACATTTATAACTCCGTCTCCGTTAACATCGCCAAGCATATATTCTTCTCCCGACACAGGAGGTGTGCTCTCATCGAGTACTGCTCTGTAAGGTTCTTTTGTTCCGGGCATGGTAGCATATCCGGAATAAATTGTAAGGGATTCTTCACCGGAATATGTAAAGTTGAATGTAGAAACTCCTTGCTCATCCGCCGCAACCTGATCTATATGATATATCTTTGTAGTATCTGCAAAAGCCTGTGAAATCGAGGCATTGTCCTTGGTTACAAGAAGCGAAGTCTCTTCTTTGGAATTTAACCCGGAGACCTTAACTGTAATAATGGAGTTGTCGTTATATACTTCTATGGGTTCTGCCGCCATTACCGAGCTCGAAATCAACCCAAGCAAAGCAACGGAAATCAATATTTTTGAAAAAAACCTTTTCATAATCATCAAACCTTCCTTATAAACTAACAAAGACAAATATCCAGTTTACCTATAATAACATAATATATTATAGCAACACCACGACCAAAAGTCAATAGCCGGGGTTTGAAAAAACCCGGCTATTTTTTGGTAATTTATTCTATGAATAAATCTTTCTGTATATCTTTGCTCTTTTTTGAACTTTGTTTACATATGCAGCCGTTTCAGAAAACGGAATTTTCTCAAGTTTGCCTTTTCCGTCTGAATATCTGGGGTCAGAAAGCCACTTATTTACATTTCCGGGACCCGCATTATATGCTGCTATTGCTGTAAGTACATCACCATCGAACAGTTGTGTAAGGTAATTCATATACACACATCCTATCTCAATGTTAGATTTAGGAGTGCGTATGTCATTTTTTTGTATGTCCATTTCAAAATGTTCCACGCACCATACGGCAGTTTCATCTTTAAGTTGCATAAGTCCGTGGGCATCTTTGTTGCTTTGGGCATTCGAATCAAAATTGCTTTCTGCACTTATAATACCCATTATCAAATACTTGTCAATCTCATATTTTTGAGAACAGTACTCAATATGTGACTTATATTTTAACGGATATATATATTTCAATGACAAGGGTAAAAATGCTGTCACAAGCGCCGAAATTACAATCAACACAATCCACATTTTAAACACCGGTCTTCTCCTATACCTCATTACTACCTCCAAATATGCTTTCAAGATTTTGTTTTAATTGGCAGACATCGGAATCGTTGTAAACTGTGTAGTCACAGCGTGATATGTAAAACTCATCCGCCGGTTGGCTTTGTATACGGGCAAGAGCTTTTTCTCTTGTTATTTTGTCGCGTTGCATTATACGGTTTATGCGATTTTCCATGTCGCTGAGTATACACAAAGTCCTGGTGCACACATCAGACAGTCCGGATTCAAAAAGCAAAGGTGCATCGAGTACTATATTCCTTCCGCAATTCTCTTTAATAATTTCTTTGTTTCTTGCTATGATATGTTTATGTGTTATTTTGTTTAAAAGTTCCAGTTTTTTTCTGTCTGCAAATACAATATCACCAAGAACGCGCCTTAACAGATTTCCGTCCCGGTCTATGATGCCTGTGCCAAAAGCAGAAACAATCTCATCTAGACATGCTTCACCCTTTTGGCACACCTGCCTTGATAATTTGTCTGAGTCTATTATTACATAACCTTTGTCTTCAAAGTATTTGCAGGCTGTACTTTTACCTGTACCTGATCCACCTGTAAGTCCTAATATCATTTTTCATTCCTCGCACTAAAACTATTTTGCATCATACCAACTCTTTCCGCATTTTGCCTCGGCAACAAGCGGAACACTGAGCTTTGCAGCACTTTCCATAGATGATTTAAGTATCTCCTTTACCTTGGCAACTTCTTCCTCATATGCCTCTATTATCAGTTCGTCATGAACCTGAAGCACAAGAGTTGATTTAAGACCTTTTTTTCTTAAAGCACGCTCAACATCTACCATTGCGATTTTAATAATATCTGCCGCACTTCCTTGAATAGGCGTGTTTCTGGTCATTCTCTCCCCTGCTGTTCGAAGCATAAAATTCGAAGAATTGATTTCAGGAATCGCTCTTCTTCTTGAAAACATTGTCTCCACATATCCTGTTTTTCTGGTAGATTCTATGATGGAATCCATATATCGACTAACGCCTCGGTATTTATCAAAATAATTCTGAATATATGTTTTTGCTTCCTTTACGCTTATTTTCAAATCTTTTGCAAGGGAATATTCTCCCATTCCGTAGATAATACCAAAATTAACAGTCTTTGCATGTGAACGCATCATATCTGTCACTTCATTTATATCTGTTTTAAAAACGCTCGATGCGGTAAGAGTATGAACATCCACACCGGTGTTAAATGCATCATTAAGAGCTTCATCACCGGAAATATGAGCAAGAACTCTAAGCTCTATTTGTGAATAGTCGGCATCAACCAAAACACATCCATCTTTGGCAATAAACATTTTTCTAAGTTCCCTGCCAAGCGATGTTCTCACCGGAATGTTTTGCAAATTAGGCTCTTGAGAGCTTATTCTACCCGTAACGGTAACGGTTTGGTTAAACTTGGAATACACCCTTCCCGTACTTTTGTCTATAACCGCAAGAAGCCCGTCACCATAGGTTGACTTTAATTTTGCAAGGTGACGATATTCCAGAATTTTTTGTACGATTTCGTTGTCGGGTGCAAGCTTTTCAAGTACTTCTGCGTTTGTAGAATATCCTGTTTTTGTCTTTTTGGGTGGTTTCATTCCAAGTTTTTCAAACAAAATTACACCAAGCTGTTTTGGTGAATTCAAATTGAAGCTTTCGCCTGCGAGTTTATAAATTTCTTGTTCCAGAATATCTATTCCCGATTTGAGCATTTCATTAAACTTCTCAAGATTTTCTTTATCTACGAGGATTCCTGCTATTTCCATAGATGCCAAAACCCAAACCAAAGGAAGCTCCACATCATAAAAAAGTTTGTCTTGTCCGTCTTCATGTATTTTGTTTTCCAAATATTCCTTGAGGAGCATTGTTGAAGTTATGTGTCCGGAAACATACGACCAAAGCTCTTTTTCTGTTAAATCAAACAGTGTTTTTGCGGATTTTCCTTTCCCGAAAACATCCTTTTCATTTTCCACATTAACTTCAAGAAACTCCATAGCCATAGAACTTACATCATATGAATTTTTAAGAGGATTTACTATATATGCCGCTACACTTATATCGAAATAACTTTCCATAAAACAAATATTGTATTTGTTTAGAAGAACCATGTCACTTTTTACATCTGCAGAGATTTTAAGGATTTTTGTGTCTTCCATATATGGCTTTAAAACATTTGATATGTTAGATGCGGTATCTTTTGCAAAAAACACCTTATCCTCACTTAAAAATGCAAAAGCACAAAGCTCTCCCATATCATTTTGAAACAGCTTGTATATCAAATTGCTTCCTAAATTGTCAAGATGTTTTCTGCACAGCTCAGCATTTTCCAAAGTAATGAGAGGTTTAGGTTCAAAACCGGAGTTTTTTGCAACACCAATCTTTTTTAGAAAAACTTGAAACTCAAGATTGGTATACAGTTCAGTTAATCTTGGTATGTCATACTCTTTTACTGTTGCATCCTCTATGTCAAAATCAAGCGGAACATTCTTGTTTATGGTACAAAGCTTTTTACTCAAAAACGCCATATCTTTGCCATCAATAAGTTTCTGACGTGCAGCAGGCTTTATAATATCATCATTGAGATTTTCGTAAAGAGTTTCTATAGATTTAAACTTTTTAATATACTCAAAAGCTGTTTTTTCACCGATACCTTTAACTCCGGGAACATTGTCGGAGGTGTCCCCCATAAGACCCTTAACATCTATAAATTGTTCAGGCGTAACTCCGTAGGTGTCTTCAACATCATCCGAATCCAATTCGGTAGTTGTTGTTGTACCGCCCTTTGTTACGGTAAGAAGTATTTTAGTGGTGTCTGTAGCAAGTTGCAGGTCATCTTTGTCTCCTGTAAGAATATAACACTCAACTTCTCTTTCCTTGCAAATACGACTTACAGTACCTATTATATCATCCGCCTCAAATCCTTCTTTTTCTAAAACAGTAATATTCATAGCAGAAAGGATTTCTTTCATTACAGGCATTTGAACTCTTAATTCATCGGGCATACCCTTTCTCTGAGCTTTGTACTGAGCATACATCTCATGACGAAATGTGGGTGCCTTAAGGTCAAAAGCAACTGCAATATATTCCGGGCAAAGTTCCTCGGTATGCTTTAGCATTATATTCAAAAATCCGTATATACCATTGGTATACAAACCGTGCTTGTTGGTAAGAAGTCTTATACCGTAAAATGCACGATTTATGATGCTGTTACCATCAATTATGAGTAATTTTTTCATATGCATCACCCCGAAAAAACAATATATAATATTATTTTATCACAAAATAATATTTTTTTCTACCCCATAGGATAAAATTTAATTATTTCTTCTGCAATATCTTTAAAAACAGGTGCCGCACTTTTGGAGCCGCTTCCTCCGTTTTCTGACAAAACTGCCATTGCATAACGAGGATTTTCATAAGGAAAAAAACCGCAAAACCATCCTTGAACCATATTTTTTCCGTCTTGTGTCCATCCTGTTTCAGCAGTACCTGTTTTTCCTGCTATATTTGCCGGACTGTCCTTTAAACCAAGGGCTGTGCCTTGTGTTACAGCAAGCCTCATGCAACGGCCTATAAATTCTGCTGTTTGGGGTGACACAACTGCAGAGACGCCATCTTCTCTCAAGTCAATAATATTTCTTCCGTGGCAATCAACTACATTTTGTGCGATGTTTGTCTTTTTGACCACTCCGCCGCCTGCTATAATTGCTGCCATTTTTGCTGCCTGCAAAGGTGTGATAAGCACTTCTCCCTGTCCTATTGCATAATTTACGGCATCGAGAGGTGCATATTTTTCTTTCAAGGGCAAAAATCCCGAAGATTCATCAAATCCGTTACAGCAAACAACAGTATTTCCAATACCAAATTTTTGAGCGGTTTGCATTATTTTTGATGCACCCAAATCCAGTCCCATTTTGTAAAATGCACAATTACAAGATTCTGCAAATGCATCAACAGGAGTCAGTGCACCATGGCCTTCTGCTTTGTGGCAGTTAAAAGTGTGATTTGATATGTCTGTTTTCCCGTTGCAAAAATACATATATGCCATACGATTGTTTTCTAGTGCAGATGCCAATGTGACTATCTTAAAAATACTGCCCGCATTATACGGAGAAACACATCTGTTTACAAGTTCACTACCATCACCTTCCAGATAACGAGTCACATTGTCGCGCTTGTACACAGGTGTGCTTGCCATAGCAAGAACATCAAAAGTATCCACGTCCATTACTACAACCGCACCTGTTATCCCGTGACTCAAAAGAGCATTTTGCGAAATATTTTGTATATGTGCATCCAGTGTAAGAACCACTGAGTCACCCTCGTTCCCCGCTCCATTATAGCTCATTCCTGCAGTTTCTATAATTCTTCCATCTGCACCTTTTACCACATTTACTCTATCGGATGCGGATGCCTTTAAAAACTTATCGAAGCATTTCTCCAGACCGCTTACACCTGTACCCTCACCGTCAATGTATCCTATAAGATGGCAGGCTGGCGAGCTTTGGCTGTAACGAACAGGAAGCAGCAGTTTTTCATTTTCGCATATCTTTATCAAAGATGCCGTGTTTTCCACAAGCGGTATCATATTTCTGTCATAAAACTTACCCCTACGGTCCTTAACAACAACGCTGCCGGTTCTCTGCATAACAACATTTTTTGAATATTCATCTCTTTTAAATATGCATATTCCCGCCTGAACACATATAATGGCAAAAAACAAAAAGTAAAAGCAAAATGCTATTGTTTTTAGTCTTTTATCTTTCATAACCATCCCTCCGAATATATAGTTTGTCTTTTGGGATAATTTATGAAATTTTACATTTATATTATTTGACAATTATTACCGTTGACAAATATATACACTTTGGATATACTAATAACGCAACAAATTTTAAACTCTCGGGGACGCAATGGTTTCGACGGGGGTTTTGAAGTTTGAGGAGCGAGCAGCGGCGGGAACCGCTTTAAAAATCTCAACTTTTAAAATTAAACGCTAACAAAAATTTAGCTTACGCTGCCTAATTAAAGGTAGCCGTTCTTACCCGAAGGACCACGGTCGGGATAAGAGCGTCATTTAGTGGTGAACGTGAGCAGTCAAAGCTTTGAGACTGCCATGAACAATGAAGCTACCGAGCACTAAAGTTTGTTTGCGGACTTTAATGTAAGGGAATATCCAACCACAAACTGCGCTCGGAGAGCCTCGAATGAATGAGCTTTCGGACAGGAGTTCGATTCTCCTCGTCTCCACCAAATAAAAAACACCCGCATGGGTGTTTTTTTATTTGGGTCGACTCGTAGGGAATCGAACTCCGAAAGGTTTGCACGCAGAAAAACAGTACGGCGGATTGTTTTTCCGTGCAAAGATAAGTTGCGGGTACCGAATTGCCGAAACGGATAGCAGGAAATTCGGTCGTAACATATATTGAGTCAGATGGCTCGATGATTCTCCAAGTCTTATTGCCATACGGTATCAACTCTAAGAGAATAGAACTTAAAAGGTTTACGGATTGTTCTCATTTCTTTTCTTCAAATATAATGTTTTATATAAATAATCAACATTAAGTATTGAAGAATACATGTTTTTTTGATATACTTAGATTTATGATAAAATATGGTAAAATAAAGGTGGTTAATTGATGTGAACAGCAAAAGAATTAAACCAATGCTTCTGTCAACAATGAAAAAATATGACAAAAGTAAATTTATAAAGGACATTATTGCCGGAATAATAGTTGCAATAATTGCACTTCCTTTGTCTATAGCATTAGCTATTGCCTCAAATGTATCTCCCGAAAAAGGTATACATACAGCTATAATTGCAGGATTTATGATTTCGCTTTTTGGCGGAAGCCGTGTGCAAATAGGAGGACCTACAGCGGCTTTTGTGGTAATAGTTGTTGGAATTATTGCAAAATTCGGCACTGAAGGGCTTATACTTGCCACAATAATGGCAGGAATAATCCTTGTAATAATGGGATTTTGCAACATAGGCTCGCTCATAAAATTTATTCCCTCTACCATTACGGTTGGTTTTACGGGCGGTATTGCTGTAACACTCTTTGTTCAACAACTCAAAGATTTTCTGGGTCTTGAAATTGCACAAGTGCCATCAGAATTCTTCGAAAGAATTTCAAGCTATGCCGAGCATATAGGCACAATAAATCCTTATGCAATACTCATTGGAGGTATTGCACTTATCATAATGATTGTTATGCCAAAAATCAGCGAAAAGGTTCCGGGTTCTCTGGTTGCAATCATAGTAACAACTTTGATTGTAAAAATATTTAATGTAAATGTAGCAACAATCGGAAGTGTGTACGGCGAACTATCCAACAAGTTTCCTACTCCCCATTTGCCAAGTGTGAGTCTTTCAATGATAAAAGACCTCATATCCCCTGCTTTTACAATTGCTATTCTTGCTGCCATAGAGTCACTTTTGTCTTGTGTTGTATCGGACGGCATGATAGGAAGCCATCACCGTTCCAACACAGAGCTTGTAGCTCAAGGTGTAGGCAATATCTGCTCAGGTTTGTTTGGCGGAATACCTGCAACAGGTGCCATAGCAAGAACTGCTGCAAACGTAAAAAATGGAGGACGCTCTCCCATAGCCGGAATGGTACACGCTGTAGTTTTGGCACTTATTATGGTGCTTTTGATGCCATATGCGGCGCTTATTCCTATGACCACCCTTTCTGCAGTTCTCATAGTTGTGGCATACAATATGAGTGGCTGGAGAGAATTTATTGAGATGCGTAAATCACCAAAAAGCGACTATGCCGTACTCATCATAACCTTTTTTCTCACTGTATGCTTTGACCTTGTAATAGCAATTGAAGTCGGTATGGTGCTTGCTGCTCTTCTGTTTATGAACCGCATGGCAAACACTACCGAAGTTCGCAAATGGGAAGAATATGATGAAGAAAATGACAGTGAATCCATAAATCATATGCAAATTCCAAAAAACACCGTGGTATACGAAATTACAGGACCAATGTTCTTTGGTGCGGCCGACAAGTTTATAAATATCCTCTCGGATTCCAAGAAGCACTACAAAGCACTTGTGCTTAGAATGCGAGGTGTACCATCTCTCGATGCAACCGCATATAAAACCATAGACAGCATATTTAATGAATGTAAATCAAATGGAATTACTCTTATAATTTCGCACATAAACGAACAGCCTTTAAATGTTCTTAAAAAACAAGGTCTGTATGAACAAATAGGAAAAGAAAACTTTGCAGAACACATTTCTGAGGCTTTGGAAAAAGCTGCATCTTTATAGAAAAGGAAAGCTCACCGAAAAAATAGTTCGGTGAGCTTTTTTGGTTTAACAATATGCATCCTTGTATAGCTGTATACACTTTTCGATTATATTTTTGGATTCTTCTGCAGATACGGTTTCATTAACAACAGTCTCCTTGCTTTCCAAAGATTTATACACGCGAAAAAAGTGAGAAATTTCATCAAATATATGTTTAGGAAGCTGTGAAATGTCTGTATAGCAGCTATAAGCAGGGTCATTTACCGGAACAGCTATAATTTTTTCATCAATTTCATCATTATCTGTCATTTTAAGAGCACCAATAGGTATACATTCTACCAATGTCATTGGAACAATCTCCTCCTGGCAAAGTACAAGTACATCCAATGGGTCATTATCCTCCGCATAAGTCCTCGGTATAAAGCCGTAGTTTGCAGGATAATGAGTTGAGGTATACAATACCCTGTCCAGACGAAGAAGTCCTGTGTCTTTATCCATTTCATATTTGTTTTTGCATCCGGCAGGAATTTCAATTACTGCCATAAACTTATCTCTTGATATTCTCCTTGGGTTTATTTCGTGCCATATGTTAGACATACAATTTTACCCCTTTCTTTCCAATATATTTTAAAAATCACTTGACGGGAAAGCTTCTTACTTTTTTATATTTTAACACAATATTTTATAAAATTCAAGCACAGATAAAAAATAGCGCCCGATTTTTTAAAAAAAGGCTTGACAATCAGCTGGTTTTTTGGTATTATGTTCAGGTAGCAAATATTGGGCTATCGCCAAGTTGGTAAGGCACCGGATTCTGATTCCGGCATTCGGAGGTTCGAGTCCTTCTAGCCCAGCCAAAAATAACCACCTTTAAGGTGGTTATTTTTTTCTGTACAGGAGATGTCAATATGATTTCCAAATTTCAAAAAAACAAAACAAACAGTCAATCTGCCTTTATTGCAAAACTTAAAAACAAAAAAACAATTATAACACTATATGTACTCTTTATTTTATTACTTTTTGCTATTGTTATATATTTTTTCAGGGCATACATCTTTATGACTGTTGCACCAAAGGAATATGTTGCATATTCTTTATCAAAAACCATAAATCAACTTGACAAAGAAACAGCAATATTATCTAAAAATATTCTTGGGTTTGACATCGGCAAATATACAGATTTTACATTGGAAAACTCTCTTGATGCGGATACAGACCTACCTTACAGCAAATTAAAAGTATCCTATGCACCTTCCCAAAGTGCAATGCTTATAAATGCAGATGATGTAAATCTATACGGAGAGCAAGTAGGAACAAACATACTATGGAACAATGATATAATAGGAATACACATACCCCAGCTTACTGATAAAAAACACTTTTGTGTATCTTCAAAGCACTTTGGACAGCAGGTTACAACGACAAAGTTTACTGCTGTGTCCACATTACTTCAAAAAAACAATCTTGTTTCGGACGAAACAGATATTTCCTTTGATAATGTAATAAAACAAGATGATACAGAAAAAAAGGTAAATAAAAAGCTTAAAAAACAAATAAAAGATGAAAGCCTGAAACTTATACAAACAGGAAAAATAAAAAACAAAGAAATGCGGAAAACTTTTGTTGGAGAAAAAAACACAAATGCCTACCATATTACTATGGATTTTGCAGGAGAAGACATAAAATCTTACTTGAACAGTATAATAAATATTATTGAAAACAATGGATGCTCTTCAAAAAATCTCGCATTATATAAAAATTTTCTTAAAAATGCTGTAAACAAAGCAAGCTTTGACTATATTATGGAAGTATCTCTTATAATAAAAAGCGACAAAATTGTTTTGGCAGAAATGAAAGCAAAAAAGCATAATGTTTATGTATTGTTATCATTTGACAATGTAAAAGCTTTTCTTGATGGATTTCACATTAAAGCAAAAACAAACAAAACATTTTTTGATATAACCACATCAGGAAATATACTCCCATGTAAAAGCACAATAAATTATAATATTAAAATCAAGTCTGCAGAAAAATATAGAAGCATACTTTTGAACCTTGACTTTAAAACTGAAAAAGCACAAATAATTATTGACACACAAAAAGGGGAAAATATAAACCTCAAAGGCTACTGCAGAAACAAAAACGCTTTTGAGATTTCTGTAAGCTCAAATGATATAAAAGCCAAGCTTGTTATTTATGAAAATGCAAACGCACAAAAACTTCCGGGAGATGAATATATGTTACTGGAAAAATCGGCAGTTTCTATTGGGTTAGATTTGGTACCTATTGCACTGCAAAATCAAACAGCACGAAATATAATAGAAAGATTTACCTCAAATTTAATACAGAAGTAAGTTAAGGGATAAAATCAAATTGATTTTATCCCTGTTTTATTAAATCATATTATATAACTATGATTTACGAATGCATCAAATATGAACACAAGGAAATACTATATTCAGGTGATAATTATGAAATTAAATAAAGTATCTTGTGTTGTTTTTATTGTGTTTTTAACTTGTTTTCTTATGTCCTGTTCATCTCAAAGCCGAAAAAAAGCGGCGGTTTTTTATCACAGTTACAATGATGATGAATACACAAAAAAACTTCGGTTAGATTTAAATGATATATTAAAAGAAGATGCAAATATAGTATTTGAAAACTACAATGCAAAAAAAGACCAGAAAACTCAAACAGAACAAATAGAATCGGAAATAGAAAAAGGTACTGATATATTGATGGTGAATATGCTGAAAAATTCATCAAGAGACGATGCAGAACATATTGTGGATATTGCAAAAAACGCAGACATACCTTTAATATTTTTTGGCAGACCCGTGGATGCAGAAACTTTAGAAAAATATGAAAAATCTCTTTATATCGGCGGAAATTATATAGAAGCCGCGCAGGTTCAGGGAACAATGATAGGAAAATTCCTACTCAGAAACTATGATTTTCTGGACTTAAATAAAGACGGCAAAATAAGCTATATTATGTTTATGGAAGAGGATTACGAAAGAGCAGTTATCCACGAGAAATATTGTATTGAAAATATAGACACAATTCTTTCAAAAAAAGGGAAACCCGCCATAGAGTATTATGATGAAGAAGCTGATAACAAATATTTTATGGATAACAGCGAAAATAAGCCATATCAATCTGCATATGACCATATGATATTTAAACTTCAAGAGTATAATGAGTCAAACAACAATATGATTGAACTCGTAATATCCAATAGTGACTATATGGCATTAGGTGCTATAGAAGCTTTGCAGAAAGATAAATATAACACCTTGCAGGAATCCAAAACCATTCCTGTGTTTGGAATAGGTGCCACAACAGAAGCGCAAAGCGCAATACAGCATGGCATAATGGCAGGCACAGTGAAACAAAATACAGAATATATGGCAGAAATCATAGAAGAAGTGTGCACTAATATACTTAGCGGTAAAGACGCATTTGATAATGTAGATAAAAATGTTATTTCAGATAAAAACAGAATTTTTATTCCATATAAAGAGTATTTGTGATACAGAAGCATTCCTATATCACACCAAAATAGTAGGAAATTCTTTGGTTTTCCATTACTAATAATTTTGAAACAAAAAATCCGTCTCGCTTGTATAAAGTAAGACGGATTTTCATTCAAAGAATTATTTTAATCATCTACAGAATTGTCTGTACCCATTGCATAAATCTCAAGAACTTCCTGAGAAGGCTTTTTGTCTATAAGTGTTACTAAAATTGCTGAAAGACCGCCAATTACAAATCCCGGTATTATCTCGTAAACACCCGTAATAGATGTAAGAGTCATTCCCGCAGATACCGGAAGCCACAACCACAGCATATCAACAATTGCACCCACAACAATTCCCGCAACAGCACCTTTGTATGTAAATCTCTTCCAGAACAAAGACAAGAGAACTGCCGGACCAAATGCTGCACCAAAAATACCCCATGCATTGGACACAAGATCCATAATTGCCTGTGCTGCTTCTCCCTCACTGCTTGCTATAAAATAAGCAACTACGGAGATTGCTATAACTACCAAGCGGCTAACCCAAAGAATTTCTTTGTTGGAAGCATTTTTTCTTACAAGAGGCTTGTAGAGGTCACTTGTAAATGAGGATGCTGCAACAAGAAGCTGGGAATCCGCTGTAGACATAGATGCTGCTATAATAGCCGCAAGAAGAAGACCTGCAACAAAGCCGGGGAATACATATCTTGCAAGCTTGACAAATACTAAAGACTGCTGTCCGTTCCAAAGCAGGTCCTTAGAAAGATCAACACCGTTGTCATACACAAACATTCTGCCAAGGTATGCAATCACAATTGTTGCTGCAAGAGAAAGTACAACCCAAACAATTGCAACAGTTGCACTCTTTTTTACCATAGAAGGTTTTTCTATAGCCATAAATCTTACTATGATGTGAGGCATTCCAAAATAGCCAAGACCCCAACCAAGACCCGAAACAATATCCTGCCAGCTTGCATTGAAGAAGTTTGCAACAAACTTATACTCCTCTCCGCTTTTGCTTTTGTAAACAGTATCTATGGCAGAAAAGTCCAGGTTATCTCCAAGTGCAATTGTAATCGGAACTATAAGAAGTGCCGCAAGCATAAGAAGTCCCTGGAAGAAGTCTGTCCAGCAAACAGCATTAAAGCCGCCAAGGAATGTGTATACAACAACAATAGCTGCAAAAATAAGCATTGCCTTTGTCCTTGTAAGCGAAGGAACAAGAGTTGTAAAGACATCTGTACCCGCAACAAAAGCAGAAGCAACATAGATTGTGAAGCATACAAGAAATACCACTGCGCAAATAATGCTTACAGCATGGCTTTTTGATGCAAAACGATTGGAAAGATATTGCGGAAGAGTAATGGAATCTCCTGCAGCTCTGGAAAACTTTCGCAATCTTTTTGCCACAAGAATCCAGTTTGCTGCAGTACCGATTGCAAGACCGATACCTATCCACGCCTGACCAAATCCAAAAGCAAGAATACTTCCGGGAAGGCCCATAAGAAGCCACGCACTCATATCTGATGCCTGAGCACTCATTGCCGTAACCCACGGTCCCATTGCTCTGCCGCCAAGGAAATAATCTTTTTCACTAACATCCTTGGACTTAAAGAAGAAGTAAATACCTATAGCCACCATGGCTACAAAGTATAGTACAAATGCAAAAATATCCATTATTTTAAAACTCCTTTTCTTTATTTTTACATGCAATCAATTATGTACATTTGCCATTGTAACACAAAAAACAACAAAAATCAATACAGAACGAAGTATAGACTGTAGTCTATACTTCGTTCTGTATTTAAAGCAATATTGCTATATTATAACTATGGTTTTATGTTGTACGATTTTATATACGAATTCCAGACAAAAACACAGGCATGGCACTCTTGGCATAGGTTGAAAGCGAATACTCACCGTTACACAGACACCAGTCATACATAAGAGACCTTTCTGCCATTGCATACATCTTAACAATATCGCCCACAGACAAATCACAACGAATTTCGCCTTTTTTCTGACCTTGTGTTACTATCTGCCTGAGCAACTTGTAATAAACACGATTTCTATCCAAAAGATGTTTTTCTCCTTTAGTTACAAGCTGTGTAGACAACAACCCCGACAAAAGATTTATGGCGATGGAATCCTCAATCATCAAAAACAGTTCCCTGTTTAAAAACAGAAGTGCATCTACAGAATTCATATAATCGGTAATTTGAGGTATGAGTTCTTCATATTTTTCATCAAAAAGGAAAGATAGCGTACCCAAAAGGGAATCTTTTCCTTCAAAATAATGATAGAAAGAACCCTTTGAGGTTTTGGATTCATATATTATATCCTCAACCGTGGTTTCGTCATAGCCGTACTCATAAAAGAGCTTCCAGGCAGCACTTACGATTTTGCCTTTTGTATTTTTGGTGGTTTTTTTCATATGCTTCACCCCATACAGATTAGTGTTGACTTTATTTTACTACAGCACAAACAAAAAGTAAACAAAAAATTCTGCCCCCTGAAACAGGAGGCAGATTATATACTATTTACTGTTAATAAGTTTTATTTCTTCGTTTCTCTTTACCTTATTGGTAGTGGTCTTGATGAGAGGAACATCTGTAACAGTAAGTCCCTTGATGTACTTATACATAGGAAGACCCTTATTGATTTCCTTAATCTCGGACCACAGAATATCGTGTATTTCCTCCTGTGTTTTGTCTTTGAAGGCAGAAGGATCATAAACAGCCTTACAAAGTATCTTGTCGTAGCTTATGCCTCCGTCTTCGCTAAATCCGTATATGATACATTCGCTTACGCCTTCTATGTGGTTTACAAGAGTTTCAACCTCTTCGGGGAAAATCTTTTTGCCGTTTTTGAGGACTATCATATCCTTCTTTCTGCCGGTTATAAAGAGGTAACCGTCTTTGTCCATATAGCCAAGGTCACCGGTGTTGAACCAGCCATCCTGCAGAACTGCATCGGTGGCTTCCTGGTTTTTGTAGTAGCCCATCATAACTGTAGGGCCTTTTACCTTGATTTCGCCAATGCCGTCGGCATCCTTGTTGTCTATTTTAACTTCAACGCTGTCCAGAGCATGACCCACGGAGCCGCGGCGTGTATAGAACATACTTTCTGCGGCAATAACGGGGGATGTCTCCGTGAGACCATAACCCTGAACAAGCTCTATGCCTATATCCTTGTAGAAATCTGCGGTGCTGGGGTCGAGAGGAGCACCACCGGATATAATAAGACGCATCTTGCCGCCGAGACCATTTATTATCTGTGCAAAAACTTTGCGTCTCACATCAATTTTGATGTTATATAAAAAGCGGATAACTTTACGCATTACTTTAATAAGCTTTTCCTTACCCTGCTTTTTGACTTCCTTTTCCACAACGGACTTCATTCCGTCCAGAAGAAGCGGAACACCCATAAACAAAGATACGCCGTATTCTGCAAGGTTCTGCTTTATGTAGCGCAGTCCGTCCGGGAATGTGGTGGTTACACCGCAGGCAAGCATAAAAAGTGCACCTACGGAGCCAAAAATGTGGTGGAAGGGTAAAAATGCAATGTTGGTATCGGTGGAGCGTACATCCTCGGTTCTGTCCATATCGTATATATTGCTTGCAAGACCTCTCTGGGCAAGCATAACCGCCTTGGACTTGTCGGTGGTACCAGATGTAAACAGAAGGATAGCAAGAGCATCCGGGTCGGGACGGGCGTCTACAAAGGAGGAATCGCCCCCTTCCATAAGTTCTTGGCCCTTTGCCAGCATTTTTTCAAAAGACAGGTCGCTATCCTCTGTGGGCAACCAATACTTTATAGATGTCTTGCCGCCTTCGCGGATTTCGTTGATTTTGGATTCGTACTTTGAATCGTAGCAAAAAGCAACCGCTTCGCTTCGCACAAGGGAATCCTCCAGCTCTGCAACCTGGAGCTCCTTATCCAGAGGAACTACAATGTTTTGGCAGAAAAGGTTGGAAATATATGCCACCATCCAGGGGTAGCTGTTTCTTCCGGCTACTGCAATTCTGCAGTCCTTGAGTCCAAGAGAGAAAAGTGCTGTACCAAAGCAGTATACATCGTGAATAAGATCGTTGTAGGTTTTGGTAACATAGGTTTTGCTCTTTACGCCACCTACTTTGGTTATGAAAGCCGCCTTGTCTCCGTACAATTTGCCGGAGTTAAGTATAATGTCTTTAATATTATCGAAAGCTATTACTTCTTTGTTTCTGTATTTCATAGTTTCAACCCCAATCTAATGTTTAACATTAGATTACCATATATCGAACACTTTGTCAACCGTTAAACTTGGATTTTTCTTTTTTATGAGAAATAGCTGTGAGTATTCCAAGCATAGCAAAGCTTACAATCATAGAGCTTCCTCCGGCACTTACAAACGGCATTGTAATACCGGTAAGAGGAATAAGCTTTGTAACACCGCCTATTATTATAAACGCCTGTGCTGCTATGCAGGTTACTATGGTAATTGCAAGTGCCTTGTCAAAGGAATTTGAAACCTCCATAGCTATCTTAAAACCTCTATACGCAAGGATGAAATACATCATTATAACTGCAAATCCCATAAATATGCCCATTTCGTAGCATATAGCAGAAAAGAGCAAGTCAGATTCTATGGCAGCAAGATAGTATATGCCGCTTCTGCCAAGACCTACACCAAAAAAACCGCCCGAACAGATAGCTCTTAAAGAATAATACATATGCTCTGTTCCTGCAGGCTTGTTTAATTCGGGTGAAAAATTGTACACCTCGGGGTCAAGCCATATTTCAAACCTGTCCAAAGCCCTTGCAAGAGGTCCTATGGAATCGCCGAATTTAAATATGAAAAGAAGCACAGCCGCTACCAGTGCCATATTACCCAAAGGCATAACAAGAGGCACATCATAAGCCACCATCATTGCTATATATACAAAGAAAAACAACATTGCTGTTCCAAGTTCGCTTTGTTTTAAGAAAAGTGCCAAACACAAATATACAAACAGAGTTGCATATACATCCTCACGCGTTACAACCCATAGTTTTGAGCTTATTGTATTATTTTTTCCTTTTTTTGAAAATATAACCGCCATTGCAAAACAAAAACAAAGTTTTATGAATTCTGAAGGCTGTATACTTATTCCGCCTATATTTATCCAGTTTTTAACGCCATCTTCTATATTGTCTTTTGCAAATATAAGAGTGATCGCAAAAAGCAAAAAAGTTGCCCCTATGTAGCAAAACAACAATTTATCCCATACTTTAATTATTCTGTATACAATATAGCACACAAAAAACACTGCTGTACCCGAGAGAAACCACAGTATCTGTCTGCGAGCTATGCCAAGCATAGCATCGCTTCCGCTTATAACATCTTCTTGAATACCCAGACTGTACAGCATAATTATACTAAGTGATGACAACATTGCTACAATGAGAAACGGATAAGGGTCACCCAACTTAAAAACATATATAAGTACATAAGTTAACAGTATGATTCCACATACCACTCCCATTGCAATAAGAATTTTTAACGGCTCTCCCTCAGGGAAAAAAGACAAAAGTGAAAAGCATATTATGTTTAACAGAAGCACCATAAATATGCCGCTAAATCTAAATCTCATACGCCACCTCACTCTTCATCCTCAAAAAATGTAAAGGTTACATTTCCAAATCCAACCTTGTCTCCATTTTGAAGAGGAACGGTATAGTTACCTATATATTTGCCATTGTAAAGAGTTCCGTTTGTGCTTCCCATATCCTCAAGATAAAAATCTCCGTCTGCGAAAAATATCCTTGCGTGTGATGAAGATAAAAACGGGTCCGGGATACAAATGTCATTCTTTTTGCTTCTTCCTATTGTTGTATTTTCTCTTACTGCATAGGTATCATACAATTTGTATGCAGCATTGCGTTGCCTTCCTGTAAGTTTAAGATATGCAAGACCATCTGTTGCTGCTCTTCTGGCTCTCTTGGTGTCGGATATATCTGTATATACCATCTTTACAACCCTAAGGATAAAAATATACACTATTGCAATGAGCACATATTTAATTATTCGCGAAACAAGTTCAAAAATCACCATAAGGTTTACTTCCTCTCAAGTATTTTTTTCAAATATTGTCCTGTGTATGAATCCGTACACTTTGCAATTTCTTCGGGGGTTCCTGTACAAACAATATTTCCGCCTTTGTCTCCTCCCTCGGGACCTAAATCTATAACATGGTCGGCAATCTTTATTACATCGAGATTGTGTTCTATAACAACAACAGTATTGCCGCCGTCCGCAAGAATATTGAGTACATCTATAAGCTTATGAACATCAGCTGTATGAAGTCCCGTTGTGGGTTCATCGAGAATGTAAAGAGTCTTTCCTGTAGATTTGCGGCTAAGCTCTGTAGCAAGCTTTACTCTTTGTGCTTCTCCACCGGATAGTTGTGTTGATGGCTGTCCTATTTTGATATATCCGAGTCCCACATCAAAAAGTGTTTGGAGTTTACGGCGTATTCTGGGTATGTTTTCAAAGAATTCCAACCCTTCCTCTACTGTCATTTCTAAAATATCGCTTATGTTTTTTTCTTTAAATTTTACCTCAAGTGTTTCCCTGTTGTAGCGTTTTCCTTTACACACCTCACATGGTACATATACATCAGAAAGAAAATGCATTTCTATCTTTATAATGCCGTCTCCCTGACATGCTTCGCATCTTCCGCCGCTTACATTGAAGCTGAATCTTCCGGGGCCGTATCCTCTTAGCTTTGCCTCATTGGACTGACTGAATACATTACGAATGTCTCCAAAAACTCCCGTATATGTTGCAGGGTTGGAACGGGGGGTTCTTCCAATCGGCGACTGGTCTATGCTTATTACCTTGTCGAGATTTTCAATTCCTTCTATTATCTTGTGCTTACCGGCTTTTTTTCTCGCACCATTAAGTTTTGACGAAAGTGCCTTATTTAATATTTCATTTACAAGCGAGGACTTGCCCGAACCCGAAACACCTGTTACACAAATAAATTTGCCAAGCGGAAACTTGACATCTATACCCTTTAGATTGTTTTCCTCAGCCTTTTTGACAACGAGGTTTTTGCCTGTTCCTTTACGCCTTTTTTGAGGTATTTCTATCTTTTTTCTACCGCTTAAATAATCGCCCGTAATGCTTTCTTTGCAGTTTATAATATCCTGTGCACTGCCCTGCGCCACAACATAACCGCCATGTATACCCGCACCCGGACCTATATCTACAATATGATCCGCCGCAAACATGGTGTCCTCATCATGCTCTACTACAATAAGAGTATTACCCAAATCTCTGAGCTTTTTTAATGTGGCAAGCAGTTTGTCGTTATCTCTTTGATGAAGTCCTATGGAAGGCTCATCCAAAATATACAATACTCCCATAAGGCTCGAACCAATCTGGGTGGCAAGACGTATTCTTTGAGCCTCTCCACCTGAAAGAGTTCCTGCGCCTCTCGAAAGAGTAAGGTAGTCAAGCCCTACATCTATGAGAAATTGGAGTCGGGAATTTATTTCCTTTAGAATCTGCTTTGCAATTATAATTTCTGTCTTGGATAGCTCAAGAGAGTCAAAAAAGGATTTGATATCTCTTATGCTCATTTCGCATACTTCTGCTATGTTCTTATCCCCTACTGTTACCGCAAGAACCTCATCACGAAGTCTTCTTCCTCTGCATGATGGGCAGTCGTTATCGCTCATAAGCGACTCAATTTCTGCCTTCATCAATGACGAATAAGAATCCTTATATCTGCGCTTAAGTGTGTTTATAATTCCCTCAAAAACGACAACTTTTCTTTGCCCATTAAAGATTATGTTTAAGGAATCGTTGGTCCCGTATAGAATTTTATCCATTATATCATCTGGCAAATCTTTTATGGGTGTATTTGGATTAAACCCGTATTTTTTGCCCATAGCTCCAATACAAAGATTGGAATATGAACCATCATCACCTATATTCTTAAATCCAAATACATCTATGCCCCCATCAAGTATTGACTTGTTTTTATCTGCTATTACTAAATCGGGGTCAATTTCCATAAGCATACCCAACCCTAGACACTCCTTGCAAGCACCTATGGGACTGTTGAAAGAAAAAGAACGAGGTGTCATTTCTTCGATACTTATGCCGCAATCACGGCAAGCAAAGTTCTGATTGAAAACTAATTCTTTGCCGTCTTGGAGAACTACAACAACTATGCCTCCTCCAATTTCCAAAGCAGTTTGCACAGAATCACTAATACGGGAAACTATGCCTTCTTTTATGGCAATTCTGTCAACAACGATTTCTATGGTGTGCCTATTGTTTTTTTCTAAAACAATATCCTCATACAAATCACGAATATCACCGTTTACTCTAACCCTTACAAAACCATTTCTTTTTGCGTTTTCAAATACTTTTTGATGAGTTCCCTTTTTTTCACGAAGTACAGGTCCCAATATTTGAATTTTTGTGCCATCTCCCAAGGCCATAATTCCATCAACTATTTCGTCTATGGATTGCGATGCAATAACTTTGCCGCATTTAGGGCAGTGCATAACTCCTATCCTTGCATAAAGCAAACGGAAATAGTCATAAATTTCTGTAACTGTTCCCACAGTAGAACGCGGATTTCGGCTAGTGGTTTTCTGGTCTATGCTTATTGCAGGGGAAAGCCCATCAACATAATCTATGTCCGGTTTATCCATTTGACCCAAAAACTGTCTTGCATAAGAAGAAAGAGACTCTACATATCTTCGTTGTCCTTCGGCATAAATTGTGTCAAATGCAAGAGATGATTTCCCCGAACCCGAAAGACCCGTAAATACAACAAACTTATCTCTTGGGATTTCGATATCTATATTTTTTAAATTGTGCTCTCTGGCACCTCGTATATATATGGTATCTTTAGGCATACTTTCACTCCATATCATTTTGCATTTTTAATCTTGTTATTTCATCGCGATAACGCGCCGCCTGCTCGAATTCCAACTCCTGAGCCGCCTTGTTCATAAGAAGAGTAAGGTTTGCTATTTTTTCCTCTTTAGCAGCAAGCTTAATGTTTTCGTCACTGTCTGTATCTTTAGGTATGTCCGCATATGTCTGTATAATTCCTCTTACATCCTTTATAACAGTTGCAGGAACTATGCCGTTTTCCTCGTTGTAGTGCATCTGCAATTTGCGTCTGCGATTGGTCTCATCTATGGCTCGTTGCATTGAACCCGTAATTGTATCGGCATACATAATTACTCTGCCATCGGCATTTCGCGCAGCTCTGCCTATCGTCTGTACAAGCGATGTTTCACTTCTTAAAAAGCCTTCCTTATCGGCATCCAATATTGCAACAACACTTACTTCAGGTATATCCAAGCCTTCTCTTAAAAGGTTGATACCCACAAGGACATCAAATACACCCAAACGCAAATCGCGTATGATTTCCATTCTTTCTATGGTCTCCACATCGCTGTGAAGATATTTAACCTTAATGCCAACATCGTGCAGATAATCTGTAAGGGACTCCGCCATCTTCTTAGTAAGTGTGGTTACTAGAACTCTTTGATTTTTGGGTACAACTTCATTTATAACCCCTATTAAATCATCTACCTGACCTTTTACAGGACGCACGAAAATTTCGGGATCCACAAGTCCTGTAGGACGGATAACCTGTTCTATGACAGCAGATGAATGTTGCTTTTCATACTCAGCAGGAGTTGCACTTACAAATACAACCTGATTTATTTTGTTTTCAAACTCTTCAAAATTTAAAGGTCTGTTATCAAATGCAGAAGGAAGACGAAAACCGTATTCTACAAGTGTAGTTTTACGAGAACGGTCTCCCGCGTACATTGCTCTTACCTGTGGAATTGTAACATGGGATTCATCTATTACCAACAGAAAATCATCTGGCATATAATCTATAAGAGTATATGGTGCACTGCCCGGTTCTCTGCCACTTATATGCCTCGAATAATTCTCTATACCCTGGCAAAAGCCTATTTCCTGCATCATTTCCAAATCATAATTGGTTCTCTGTTCGAGCCTCTGCATTTCCAAAAGCTTGTCCTGAGATTTGAATACTTCAAGTCTTTGTGAAAGTTCTTCACTTATAGACTTTACTGCTCTTTTCATTTTTTCATCTGTTGTGGCATAGTGCGAAGCAGGAAAAAGAGCTGTATATGTTCTAAAGGCTAAAACCTCACCGGTAACAGTGTCGATTTCACAAATTCTATCTATTTCATCTCCAAAAAACTCAACCCTTACAGCTTTTTCACCCGAACCTACGGGGAAAATTTCCAACACATCACCACGCACTCTGAATGTACCTCTTTCAAGAACAAGGTCGTTTCGTCTGTACTGCATATCTACAAGACGCATAAGGAGAGCATCTCTGTCATATTCGTTGCCAACCCTTAGACTTAGCATTAGCTCCAAATAATCTTCAGGGTCACCGAGACCATATATACACGATACACTTGCCACTATAATAACATCCCGTCTTTCAAAAAGTGAGGCTGTAGCACTGTGACGAAGCTTATCTATTTCGTCATTTATGGCAGAATCCTTTTCTATAAAGGTATCTGTGCTTGGTATATATGCCTCCGGCTGATAATAGTCGTAATACGAAACAAAATACTCCACTGCATTGTTTGGAAAAAACTCCTTAAATTCACTGCATAGCTGTGCTGCGAGTACTTTGTTGTGAGCAAGCACAAGAGTGGGTTTGTTTACTTTTTCTATGGTTTTGGCAATGGTAAATGTCTTTCCTGAACCTGTAACACCCATAAGGGTCTGACCTTTTTTTCCTTCCAAAATACCATCTGAAAGCTCTTTGATTGCTTTAATCTGGTCACCTTTTGGTTCGTATGAGGAAACCACCTTAAAGTCACCCACTTATGCCACCTCCCGGAATTAATTTACAATAACCCATTATTGATAATATTTTACCACATTTTTTGAAAAATAACAAGACAGCAAAAGAAAAATACGATATACACTATGTTGTATAAAAAAGTGTTCATACATTATTTATATGTACTATTTTTGCAAATAAAAAAGGTTGAGTCCGTATTCTCAACCTTAATTATTCAGATATTAAATTGAATTAGTTGTTTTTTTAAAACTTTAACCTTTAAGCAGTTATATTATACACTAGCTGCTGATGTTCTTTTATATACGGTTACGTTCTTATATTTAGAACCTGTTACAGGCTTATAAGCTCTGGGCTCATATCCTGTGAAGCCTGTAGGTAATGCAGAAAGAGATTCTCTGACAGATAACTCTACAACTTCAACTGAAGGTTTAGTATATTTCTTCATATTAAATCTCCTCCTTTATTATTCTGCATAAGCTTCTGCTGCTTGAATATCTGTTAAAACAACGCCACCAACCAACACTGTGTAGGTGCCGTCCTCTGAACAACCAAGCGCAGGAAGTTTTACTTGTGTGCCGCCAATTGTAACTTTGATGCCGTATTCGGAATAGTTACCTCCAACTTTTGCTGTGTAACTAATACCTTTTACCAGACCATCTTCGTCTTCAAAAGAACCCTCTACTGCCCAAGCATCATCTGCTTCAGCCCAAGCAGAACCGCTGGTCTTGTAGTTACCGCCGTTAACGAAGGTAAATCCGCTCTCGCTCCAGGAAGCATCGGAACCGAATTTAACAGTGCTTACGCGCAAAGTATTCCAGCCTGCTTTGAATGCAGGGAAAGTAACAACGCCGGAACCATTTGCAGTTTCCTGGTTTAAATAAACAATATTTCCTTCATTGTCACTTACATAGTATGTAACTTCAGCATCTGCATCAATGTTCTGAACCTTAGCATTAACTATAACGGGAGTATCAACATCCGCATAGTCATAACTTGTTTCAATAACCACGTCTGCAGCTAAAGCACTAATACCGGCAAATGTAAGACATACAGCAAAAACAACTGCCAAAGTTTTTAAAAGCTTTATTTTCATCTGACAAACATCTCCTTCATTTTAATATACTGATTTGTTATAAACATTGTACCAAAAAGAAAAATGATTGTCAATACAATTTCCTTTTTTGTTTTTAAAATAACTTACAATTACCCTTCTTTGCGTTTGTGCATTATAAACAACCTTTTCCAGATACAGTAAACCCTTTATTTTCCAGATAAATCCGTTTGTTTGCTACTTTGAAAGCCGCTTTTCTGTGAGTTATAATTAACGATGTTCTGTCAGTTAAATTTTTGATGTTTTCAAGAATTTTTGCCTCAGTTTCATCGTCAAGAGCGCTTGTTGCCTCATCCAGAAGAATGACGGGTGCGCTTGTACACAGAGCCCTTGCCACAGCAATACGCTGTATCTGACCCTCGCTGAGTCCTGAGCCTCCTTCTCCAAGAACAGTATCAAAACCCTGAGGAAGAGTGCATATATAATCGTAAATTTGCGCACATTTTGCTGCATTTACAATCTCTTCATCGGAAACATTAGAGAAAAACGCAATGTTGTCTTTCAAACTTCCGGAGATAATCATATTCCCCTGAGGAACATATGCAAAAAGCGACCGCGTAGCTGAATTGACAGTAAGCTGTTCATCCTTTGTCTTAAGACTAAGGTGTCCGCCATTAGGTTTATATATTCCCATGAGCAGTTTAAAAAATGTGCTTTTGCCCTCTCCGGATTCTCCCAAGATAACTGCAATATCACCTTTTTCTATACAAAGACTTGCGTTTTGAAACACTTCTTTATCGCCATAAGAAAAATCAAGCCCTGACACATCAAGTGATTCAAAGTCTGGAATTTTTTTATGGCAGGAGTCGTCTTCCTCTATATCCTCAATTTCCATTATACGCTCAACAGAAGCGCAAGTTGCAAAAAATTGAGATATTGTCCCGGAAATTTGTTTAAACGGTGCCTGAATCGAGTTGACCAACTGCAGAATTGCTGTAAATGTACCAACCGTCATAATCCCCTTGCTTATTTTGTAGGCACACCATGCAACTGCAAAATAATAGGCTACTGTCATTGCAAGATAATACAAAATGTTTACAGCTATACTTATGTATCCTCGTTTCATATTGAGTTTATAATTTATGTTTTGAAGTACCGAAGTGTGCTGTGCGGTTTTTTCTTCGTTTCCAAACGCTTTGATAACCAAAATGTTTTGTATACACTCCTGCATAAAAGAACGGGTGTTTCCGTCACTTTGCTGACAATCTTTATAAAGTTTTTTCATCTTTCTGCCATAGAGTGCTGCAGTAATCATAACCACAGGACCAAGAGCTATACATATAACCGAAAGCTGCAAATCCAGCTTGACCATTGCTGCAAAGCTAAACACAACAGATGTAACAAGCATAACAAGAGCCGGAATGATGTCTATTATGTTACCGTTTATAACATTTATATCACTGGTAAGTCGGTTTATGAGTTCGCCGGAGTGATATTCTTCAAGCCCGGCATAGTTTCGTGTCATAATAGAGGCAAACAGTTTTTTTTGCAAATTGTTTTTATTTTTTGAGCTTACCCTTATTGCATATATGTTGTAAAAGCTCTCAATAACAACCTCCAGTGCAAGAAGCACAGCAAGAGAAATAACACATATAGAAAAGTCCTTGGAAGAGACGCCCGTTGCACAGTCGAGAAGATCTCTTGCAGCCAGAGCAAACTCTACGGATATATACGACAAAGCTGCACCCAAAGCAGTGAGCAGTATTATGGCACCCCATATGGGCTTAGAATTTTTAAAAAGCCATTTAAATGCTCCCTTATGTCCTTTAAACATGAAGCTTCCTCCTGATAACATTAAGTAAATACAATACATTTTGCCTTTGAGGGAATATAAAAACCCAAAGGCGTGAGTATAACCATATGATAAAATCTGTCACCTTATATTCCTTGCCGTTTCGGCAAAAAGAAACAACCTTTGCAACTACTTGTTTTTCATACACCGGATATTCTTTTTCGGTTTCAAAGTCACCCGCTATGGTAAGAACATTACCCCTCTTTTTAATAATCCGATGAAGTATATATTGTCCGTTTGTCCTTTGATGAAGCACTATATCATACTTTTTGATTTCTTTTGGGTTTTCGAGGACTACACTATCTCTCATATCATGAAGAATCGGAGTCATACTTATGCCGGAAACCTGCATCCTTACACGCTGACCTGCCTCTATACTTTCTTTTATAAGAGGCATTAGGTCTTTTATGCTGTAAGCAGCATTTTCATTTATAAACATATTAGTCTATTACCTTTCTTTCTTTCAATGCTTCTGTAAATTCCTTTACATCTGAAAGGGCTGTATCCATATCTATGTCATATTCCTTGCAAAGCATATCTGCAAGCTGTTGCTGGGTTACATCCTCTTTAAGGCACTCCCACAGAAATGCTCCTGTTTCGTTAATGGTAATCATTGCAGAAAAATCCACAATGTTTGAACCTGTAGGAACAATAACAAAGCTATCTGCAACTTCTTTTAATGTAAATCCGGGTTGAATTTTCATATGAATTCCTCCTATATAATAATTATTGCCAAATTGCGGTACCGTTACTGTCAAAATACGGAGCACAGGGAAGTTTATTTAAAAGTTTGCTATTTACGCTGCGTGCCTGTGCAACATAGGATATTTTTTGTCTTACATCGGCGCGCACCGAAAGAAGAAGCACCTCTCTAAGAACAAGCATATCCGCATGAGATTTTGACTTAAGATAACCATAATCAGCATATGACATAGCAAAATCCAAAAGTTCTTCTGAAAAATCGTTTGTAATGCTCAATATGTATTTATCTTTGGGCAAAGATAAAATTGCCCTGCTCCTTGCACTACGGGAAGTTGTTTTCATTAAAATTTCATTTAAACGGTTAAAACATTTTATTCTATAGACACAATACTGTCGGAGTAGTCTTCCAAATGGTTGATAAACCATATTTTGATTATACTCCAATTCTTTTGTGCGTTTGTATCTCAAACTAATACCCAAAGCAGATTTAGACTTTGCTGTCTTTTTTAGCTTGTCCGGCAGTTCAAAGACATTATACACACTCCTGGGAAAAGCGGAAACATTAACATATATACCATATGAAGAAAAATCAAATATCCTTTCGGATGTTTTGAATGTGTGCTCAATACAAAAGTTTAAACCTTCACAAAGAACAGAACGCCAAAGGGGAGATTTATTACTAAATTCTGCAATACACTTGTAAAATCCGCCGTTATTAAAAAGCGTTTTAAAATCCACCGGTTCATATACTCCTGCTTTAGAAGATACAGCCCTCAAGGTACAATCGGCAGAATTAAAACAATACTCTGCTACAGTTACATATGGATTTTGATACAAAAATTCCCTTGCCTTTTTAGCCAAAAGCAATACAGCAGTCATACTGCGGCAGGGGGCATCTTCAGAAGATGTATAATCATAAACTATGCCCTTTTGTTCAAGATTTACTCTGCACGAGAAGAATTCGCCCTCACCAATATCGGCATATGTTGTGCCGTTATATGCAACAATACGCATTTCCTCGTACGAACCGGTTTCGAAATTTTTAAATACTATTGTTCCTACCACGGTATTTGACTTCCTTTTATGCTAAACACTAAAAAATATGCTGCTGAACATAATTTCATTTTTAATTATACTATAGCCTCAAATGATAATCAAGAAAAATCATTTGATTTTTTGTTTTGTAAAGAGCCGATATTTATATGCGTAAATACCGGCTCTTCTTTATTCGTCTTCAAATTGTTTCTGTTCAAAGGTGTTTATTGCATCGTCCTCCGCCGCATAATCCGGATTGCTTGTCTCCTTATCAGAATCCTCTTTTGCTTCCGGCACGGGTTCAGGGTTTATTTGTTCACTTTGATTTGAATTAACCGCTTCATCTTGTCCCTTGTTGTCCTCTGTTTCTTCTGCCGATAATTCCTTGCCCGCTATCTTCTTTGTGCCCACAGCTACTTTTTGTGATGTGGGCATATAGCGGCTCTTTGACTCATACTTTCTGTCGTACTCTATGCCGTTTCTTTTGTAAACTCTGTAACTGTCATATACAGAACCGTTTGAACCCGAAGAAATAATCTTTTGCTCGCCTTCCGGCAGAGTGTCATCTTCTACAGTAATCGTACCAAAGGGTATTTGCGAATTGTAGACAGATACAAATTCTACGGTGTAATCCATCTCCGATGTTCCGCTTACGGCCACAGTAAGATTTGTACCTTCAACAGTAGCTTTAATAATTACCGGATAAGATTTGTTGTTTTCAAACACATAATCTATAGTTCCGTACGATACAGTAGCATCTCTTCCCATGGGAACATAATTTACAGGTATGGAATGATTGGTTCTGGAAACTGTTTTTAAGTCCGCCATAACAACTGCATTGTAAAGTGCAGAAGAAACCTGACATATACCGCCTCCTATTCCATCCACAACCTGATTGCCTACATATACATGTGCCATCTTGAACCCTGCTGCTTCTGTGCGGGGACCAACAACACGATTGTAAGAAAATCTTTCCCCGGGATTTAATACATATCCGTCTATCTTTGATGCTGCAAGCCGGATATTTGTACATCTGCCTTGGGAACTTCCTGCAAAAGATGTGGTAAAGCTTGCCATTATTTTATTTACATACTTATCCTCAAGTGCTTTAGCTGTAATTTTGGGATAAGTTATTACGGCAGGTATTACATAAGGTTCTGCGGATTTTTTATTTGCATTAAAAATCTTTTCTGCTTGTTTTACATCAAATTCAATGCCTATAACCTCTGGTTCTATATTGTGTGTATCCCCTTCTTTGGTATATACGGCATCTTTTGCATCTCTTAAATACTCTTTTTTAAACTCATCAAAAGTAAGGTTTTTGGGAGTGTGTTTTTCTATAAACAATTCTATGTTACTATCTAAAGTAAAATCTGCAAGTTCTTTTTCGATAGAAAGTTTTGCCTTATCTGTATTTATAATCATACCCGACACAGCATTGGTGACAATAAGACAATCATCTCCTATTTCTACTGTCATGGGAGAGGGGTCCGAAATTTTATCTGCAACATAATCATTCGCGGTAAGGAGCAGTTTGTCTTGGTCAAATGAATATTCCAAAAAAAGATTTATTCCATCTTTTTTTGCCTTACGGACATTTTCTTTGTTTGTTTTATTGTCTTTACCCCTTGACAAATTATATGCCTTATTTACAGCATTTTCAACTTCTGCCTTTAAAGAAATTTCTTCGGCCGAAAGAGTAAACACTGCACCTTCACATTCAAAATTAAACACAGGTGTACCCATTTTCTCAATCTTTTTTTCAAGTGCGTTTGAAGCCTGCTCCTTTGTCATAGAACCTACATCCACGCCCGAAATGCTTACACCCTCTGCAATTAAGTTGCTTTGTTGTGTACTGCCTTTAATGGTAAATTTTACTGCAAATACTGCAAATACTGCAAATACTGCTATGATAATTATACCTGCAACAACTAATGTAATATTTTTTTTGCCAGTAAAAAATTTTTTCATCAAAATTACCTCGCCTTTTACTTTTAAATAATGCAACAACATCTAAAAATTTAAATCTTATTGCACTATTCAAAAATTATTTTTGTATCATTTATAATATACTCATTTCTCTTTACAAAATGCAATTTTGGCGGACTTAATTTTTAAGCCCGCCAAAAATTACACTTGAATGTTAAAGCAATATATTAGCAATCATATTCCTTTGCTTTTCTCTTGTAGTTTTCGTATCTTTCCAAGAGATCTTTTTCAGCCTTGTCGAAGAGCCGTGCAGCAATTTCGGGATATGCTTTCTGAAGCATGAGATATCTGTTTTCGTTCATCATGAATTCCTTGATCTGACCTGTGGGTTCCTTAGAATCAAGAATAAAGGGATTCTTTCCTTCTTCTGCAAGAAGAGGATTGTATCTCCAGAGGTGCCAGTAACCTGACTGAACAGCCAACTTTTCTTCAGCGATTGAGTTAGCCATACCACCTTTTGTCTTGATACCGTGGTTGATACAAGGAGCATATGCTATAACGAGTGAAGGACCGGGATATGCTTCAGCTTCTTTAATTGCCTTGAGAGTCTGGTTCATATCAGCACCAAGAGCAATCTGAGCTACATATACATAACCGTAGGTTGTACCAATCATACCAAGGTCTTTCTTCTTGGTTCTCATACCGGAAGCAGCAAATTTAGCAACAGCAGCAGTAGGTGTAGCTTTTGAAGCCTGTCCGCCTGTGTTGGAGTAAACTTCGGTATCTACTACGAAGAGGTTAATGTCTTCGCCGGAAGCGATAACGTGGTCAAGACCGCCGTAACCGATATCGTATGCCCAACCGTCACCACCAAATACCCACTGTGAACGCTTAACGAGGAAGTCAGTTCTGTCAGCG
The DNA here is from genome assembly GCA_045637145.1 of Clostridia bacterium. Classification (GTDB taxonomy): domain Bacteria; phylum Bacillota; class Clostridia; order UMGS1810; family UMGS1810; genus RGIG8748. The sequence goes on from JAZTYV010000011.1 coordinate 61,903, forward strand.
ATCTCTTTGATGATAGGATCGTTCTTATCTGCATTTTTGAGAGCAGCTTCGATAGCAGCTGCAGCTTCTTTGGAAGCATCAGCGTTATCTTTTCCTGCAAACCATGCCTTGAATGCATCTGCAAGCTCTGCGCTGCATCCGTTTTCAATTGCCTGGTTCATCAATGATTTGAGGTTGTTTCTTACTTTCTTAACAGCAAGAACCATACCGAGACCAAATTCAGCATTGTCTTCAAAGAGGCAGTTAGCCCAAGCAGGACCTTTGCCATCTTCGTCTTTGCAGTAAGGCATTGAGGGAGCACTACCACCCCAGATGGATGTACATCCGGTAGCATTAGCAACCATCATTCTGTCACCAAAGAGCTGTGTGATAAGTTTGATGTAAGGTGTTTCACCGCAACCTGCGCAAGCGCCTGAGAACTCAAGCATAGGTGTTGCAAACTGTGAGTTCTTGATGCTCTTAGCAATATCCATATCTTTCTGCTTTGTAGGAACTGTCATTGCAAATTCCCAGTTAGCAGCTTCTGCTTCAACTTCTGCGATAGGCTTCATTGTGAGAGCTTTTTCCTTTGAAGGACAAACATTAGCACAAACTCCGCAACCGAGACAGTCGAGAGGAGATACCTGCATTCTGTATTCTAAACCTGCAAGACCTGTTGCAGCTTTTGTTTCAAAACCTGCAGGAGCCTTAGCCTTTTCGTCAGCTGTTAAAAGAACAGGACGAATTGCAGCGTGAGGACAAACAAGTGAACACTGGTTACACTGGATACACTTTGTGATATCCCATGCAGGAACATTAACAGCAACACCGCGTTTTTCGTATCTGGAAGTACCTGTTTCAAATGTACCTGCTTCTTTGTCGTCACCAACAAATGTGCTTACGGGGAGTTTGTAACCTCTCTGTGCGTTAACAGGAGCAACGATGTCAGAAATAAATGCAGGAACATCTGCTTTAGCTTCGTCTTTTTCAACTGCATCTTTCCAATCAGCAGGAACCTTAACTTCGTGAAGTGCTTCAATAGCACCGTCAACAGCGTCACAGTTCATCTTAACGATTTCGTCACCCTTCTTGCCGTATGTCTTCTTGATAGCAGCTTTGATAAGTTCAACTGCTTCATCAAAAGGAATAACGTTAGCAAGTTTGAAGAATGCGCTCTGTGTTACCATGTTGATTCTTGTGGGTCCGAGACCTACTTTAACAGCAACATCAACAGCGTTTATTGTGTAGAACTTAATTTCGTTTTCAGCAACGTATTTCTTAACAGCTGCAGGAAGCTTTTCGTTGAGTTCTTCATCTGTCCATACACAGTTAAGAAGGAATGTACCGCCTTTTTTGAGACCTTCTAAGATATCATACTGATATACATAAGCAGGCTTGTGGCAAGCTATATAATCTGCTTCGTCAAGGAGATATGTTGATTTGATCGGTTTTTTACCAAATCTTAAGTGAGACATGGTAACACCGCCGGACTTCTTGGAATCGTAATCAAAGTAAGCCTGAGCATAAAGATCTGTGTTATCACCGATAATCTTGATAGCATCCTTGTTAGCACCAACAGTACCGTCGGAACCGAAGCCCCAGAACTTACATCTTGTTGTGCCTTCGGGAGCAGCATTGATTCTTTCGCCAAGTTCAAGTGAAAGATTTGTAACGTCATCTACGATACCGATTGTAAAGCCGTTTTTAGGCTGAGCTTTATCAAGTTCGTTAAATACTGCAACAAGCTGTGTAGGTGTAGTATCCTTGGAACCAAGACCGTAACGACCGCCAATGATAACGGGAGCTTCTGCTTTTCCGAGGAAAAGGTTGCAAATATCAAGATAAAGAGGTTCGCCAAGTGAACCGGGTTCTTTTGTTCTGTCGAGAACAGCAATTTTCTTAACAGTTTTCGGCATAACATCGAAGAAGTATTTAGCTGAGAAAGGTCTGTAAAGGTGAACCTTTATAACGCCCACTTTCTGACCTGCAGCATTTAAGTAATCAACAGTTTCTTCAAGAGCTTCTGTTACAGAACCCATAGCTACGATAATCTTTTCAGCATCAGCTGCACCGTAGTATGTGAAAGGAGCATAGTCTCTGCCTGTGATTTTGGAAATTTCTTTCATGTAATCGGCAACGATGTCCGGAACAGCATCGTAGTATTTGTTGGATGCTTCTCTGCCCTGGAAGTAGATATCAGAGTTCTGAGCTGTACCACGGAGTACGGGATGCTCAGGATTGAGTGCTCTGTCTCTGAATTCTTTGACAGCGTCCATATCAACAAGATTCTTGAGATCTTCGTAATCCATAACTTCGATCTTCTGAATTTCGTGAGAAGTTCTGAAACCATCGAAGAAGTGGAGGAAGGGAACTCTGCTCTTGATAGAAGCCAAGTGAGCTACACCACCAAGATCCATTGTTTCCTGAACGGAACCGGAAGCGAGGAGTGCAAAGCCTGTCTGACGGCAAGCCATAACGTCCTGATGATCACCAAAGATGTTAAGAGCGTGAGCAGCGATTGCTCTTGCACTTACATGGAAAACTGTAGGAAGAAGTTCACCAGCAATTTTGTACATGTTGGGGATCATAAGGAGAAGACCCTGAGATGCTGTGAATGTTGTTGTTAAAGCACCTGCCTGGAGTGAACCGTGAACTGCACCTGCAGCACCTGCTTCAGACTGCATTTCAACAACGTCAACCGTTTCGCCGAAGATGTTCTTAAGACCATCTGCGCTCCACTGGTCAACATTTTCTGCCATGTTTGATGACGGAGTAATAGGATAGATAGCAGCAACTTCTGTAAACGCATAGGCGCAATGTGCAGCGGCACTGTTACCATCCATGGTTTTGAATTTCTTTGCCATGTTTTTAATGACCTCCTATTTGAATTTTATATTATAAAACAATAATACGGTTTGTGTTGGTTTTGATATATCCAACTTAACCTTATTAAGTATATCACAAAACTTTATCAATTTCAAATATATTTTTTTCATTATATGTGTGTTTACCGCATTTTTCGGCATTTTTGTGAGATTTCAATAATTTTATAGCCTAAGTTATGTTAAATTTATCATTTTTTCATTGTTTTGCTATAGATATATTTGTAAAACTATGTTATACTTTTACTATAATCAAAGCAAAGGAGAATCTGTATGGCATATGATGGAATTGTGGTTTCTGCCATAGCAAAAGAACTTAATGGTATTCTGACAGATGGAAGGATAGACAAAATCCATCAACCCGAGAAAGATACAATAGTTATATCTGTTCGCACCAGAAATGGCGGATACAGGCTGCTTTTGTGTGCAAATCCATCTTGTGCAAGGGTACATCTTTCTTCGACCACTTCAGAAAATCCTATGACCCCGCCTATGTTCTGCATGCTTTTGCGCAAACACATAGGAAGCGGAAAGATTACAAAAATAGAACAACCTGAATTCGAAAGAATACTCCTCATACACATTGAAAGCTACGATGAACTCGGAGAGCTTTCTGAAAAATTGCTTATTTGTGAGCTTATGGGAAAGCACTCCAACATCATACTTACAAATAAAGACAAGAAAATTATAGATTCGGTGTATCATGTAGATTTCAGTGTGTCCGGCGTGCGTCAAATTTTGCCGGGACTTATATACACCTCTCCACCCTCACAAAACAAGTTTAATCCTGCCATGCACAATAAAGACGATATAAAAAAGAGGCTTGTCAAAGATGAAATCCCTATGTATAAACAGCTTCTTGATGCCTATTCCGGCATAAGTCCTCTTATGGCAAGAGAAGCCGTTTACAGAGCATGCGGCGACATTGACAAAACCCCATCAAACGCAAGTGCTGAGGAAATAGACAAAACTGCATATGTATTTTTTAAAATGATTGAAAACACAGTAAACGGGAAGTTTGAGCCATGTATTGCGGCAGAGTGCACAAGCGGAAAACTCTTGGACTTTAACGCTCTTGGCATATCGCAATTTGAGTCGCTTGGAGAAGTTACTTTTTATGATTCGGTCAACGAGGCTGCAGAAGCTTTCTATTACAAAAAATCATCAATTCACAGCCTTAAGCAAAAAGGGTCTGACCTTATGAAGTTTGTAAACAACAATCTTGACAGATGCCTTAAGAAACTTCAGCTGGAAAACGAAATATTGGAAAAATCGAAAAACAAAGAAAAATACAAGGTTTATGGGGACCTTATAACAGCAAACATCTACAGAATAAATCAGGGTGACAAGGTTTTGGAATGTGAGAATTTTTATGATGAAGATGCAAAAATTATAGAAATACCATTAAATGTAGATCTGTCTCCTTCGCAAAACGCTCAAAAATACTATTTAAAATATACCAAACAAAAAACAGCCGAGTCGGAAACAAAAAAACAAAAGGAACTCAATCTTAAGGAAATAGATTATCTGGAATCTGTGAAAGAAGCCATAGAACTTGCAGAATCCGGAACAGAAATTTCTCTGATACGGGATGAATTAACCGAACAGGGTTACTTAAAGCAGCGATATTTGAAAAAACAAAAGAAAAAACAACTTCCTACTCCGCTTCATTTTATAAGCGATGACGGATACGACATATATGTGGGAAAAAACAATACTCAAAATGACTATGTTACTTTTAAACTATCCAGAAGCACGGATATATGGCTACACACAAAAAGCATTCATGGTTCGCACACCATAATCCGCACAGCCGATGCTATGACCGTTCCCGACCGCACATATGTGCAAGCGGCTTCGCTTGCTGCATACTACAGCAAGGCTCGCAATTCTAAAAGTGTTCCCGTAGATTACACCGAGGTTAAAAATGTGAAAAAGCCAACCGGTGCAAAACCGGGCATGGTGATATATACAGACTACAACACTATGTACACGGACCCGGACGAAGAATTGGTCAAAAGGCTTAAAAAAAACCATTAAACAGTATTTTTTCATAAAATATAGCTAAATTTTGAAAAAATATAAAATTTTACTTGATTTTTGAAAAAATGTGTGTTAGAATACACATTATGTTGATAATTATGTCATTGGAGGTGAAACTATGCCTAATATTAAATCCGCAAAAAAAAGAGTTAAAGTTATTGAAACAAAGACCTTAAGAAATCAGATTATCAAGACAAACTTAAAGACTTGCATAAAGAAGTTTGAAGAATGTGTTGCTAAAGCTGATGCTGAACAGGCAGTTGCTGCTTGCAAATTAGCATTCAAGAAGATTGACCAGGCAGTTGCCAAGGGTATTCTTCACAAAAACACAGCTTCCAGAAAGAAAGCTCAGCTTTCTTCCAAACTTAACAAGTTAAGTGCGTAATTATAAGCCTTCCGGTAATGTCGGGAGGCTTTTAAGGCTGTCTTTGAGGATTATCGGGCAAACAAGGCTTTCCTTTAGAAAAGGGAAGTCTTTTTCATTTGTTTTACACTAACTTTACAGTTTATTTTTACCACTTGACACAATGTATTGTAATATGGCAAAATTGAACTACAGATTGGAATGATGTGAAATGAAAAAAATATTTATGATTACTTTGGCAACCATGCTGATTTTTTCAAGTTTTTGCAGTAGTACATATGCATTGGAAAGCGGAGTTGAAAGCTTTAGTATTGATGCTATACAGGCAAATCAAAAACACAGCTATATATTGGTAAACATAACTGTACCTGAGGTTCAGGAAAATTGCAACCTTTTGGTAGGATTTTTTACAAACGGGTCTCTTACAAGGCTTACTCCTGTCGATATATCCGAAAGCAGAACATTTACCTCCATGAAAATCAATGTATATAAGCTTGTAAAAGATCCCGAGGGTAATTATCAGGCTGACCAAACCCCCGATGAAATAAAGATCTTTACATGGGACAAGAATTCCCTTGCACCCAAAGCTCTCTGCGATAATGTTCTTACTCCAGAGGTTATTAAGGCAGCAAACAAAGAGGTTGTAGACTCGCTTAATATTGTGCCGCAGGCAACCCTGTACGTAAGAGAAAATTGCCTTGACCCCGAAGAAGATTACATAAACGGAGAAGCAGACAGTTGGGACACCCATCTTTTTGAAATAATGGACTACATAGATTTTTGTGCCCGTCAATGTGTTTTGAATGCAGAAAATCACCTTATAACAAGTTTATATGCAAGAGAACAGTACAAAGACGAGCTGTCTGAAATGCGAAAGCTTTTTAACAATGCTCCTTCGAAACAAAAAAGCAAGCTGTACGACCTTGTGAACCCTACAGTGCTTCCGGAAACATATTACAATGCTCTTGCTAACGCTATGAAATTCCTCGATTTTACACTTACAGAAATCTGAAATATATAAACAACATATTATGTACTACCCTATGTACAAACATAGGGTGGTTTTTTATTTTGCTGTCAGAATTGGCTGCAACTGTCTTCCGCTAAAAGCCAAAGAGAGTGCAGACGGGATTTGAGTCATATCTGCAACCAGTGAATCAGGCTTACCTATACAATCATCCTGACCAAAGGGTACAAAATATACATTTTTTCTTGAAAGAAGTGTTCCGATGTTTTTGGCATTTGCACCAAGACCGTCATTGGTTGATATTGCAATAATAAGCGGTCTTTCGTTTCTTAAATTTGCCTTTGCTGCCATAGATACCGCAGAATCCGTAACACCGTTTGCTATTTTGGCAATGGTGTTTCCTGTGCACGGAGCAATAATCAATGCGTCCAGAAATCCTTTCGGTCCTATGGGTTCAGCCGCTTTTATGGTGTTTATTATTTCTTTGTTTGTAACATCCGTAAGATACGCCCTGAAATCCTCGGCTTTGCCAAAACGAGTATCTATTGAACTTGCCGCCTCACTCATAATGGGGTATACTTCATATCCCATTTCAACAAGCTTTTTCACTTCAGGCAACACTTTGGAAAATGTGCAAAAAGACCCGCACATAGCAAAACCGATTTTTTTGACCTGTTTCATAACATTCATTTCCCCTCTGTAAATCGCTCTACAGCTTTTGCGGCAGTTATGCCGGCCGACTGCGGTGCACTCAACAAAGGAATTCCGGGAAGGTACAACAGCTTTATATTGTGTTCTGAGCAAAAATTCTTATCTACATATCCTGGTCTCTGCGACAAATCCAGAACAATTGAGTTTTTATTGACAGTACAAAGTGACTCGGGCCTCAAAATATGAGCAGGAACAGTGTTTATTATTGCGTCATATTCAAACAAATCTGTCAAATCTTCCACAGCTTTTATGCCTTGCATTTTGCACCATGTCCTTGCTGTATTATTGCGGGCATATACAGTGAGTTCACACGGCCAGTTTGCCAACAGTAAACACAATGTTTTAGAAATCCTGCCATATCCTGTAATAAGAATTTTCATATTACATATAGATTTTTTTGTGTTCTCTATTAAAGTTGCAATCGCTCCTTCTGCTGTATAAAGAGCATTTTCTACCTTAAAAATCTCGTCTTCGGAGTAATCAAACAATTTTATTCCATGAATATTTGCCAGTACATTTTCATTCGGGGTAAATCGTCCCCCTGCCACACATACTCCGTCTGTACAACAAGACATAAATTCAGAAAACAACAGCTCCTCCTTACATAGAGGCATATTTATAACTTTGTCTTTTACCGCAGGGAGTCCCAACACAATCAAATCTGCCAAAGGAATGTTTGTTAAGGTTTCATTCGAAGCTCCATGGCCATACACATCAACTGTCAAGCCTTTTTTTCTAAAATAATCTGCCATATACACACTTCGTAAATCTCCACCCAATACAAATACTCTATTTACCTTCAAAATCATTCCCCCAATAAAATCAAGTGCATTGTCATAATATGCAAAACACACACACTTTGCCAATAAAAAAGCTTTGGCAAATGATAAAACATTCGCCAAAGCATGGTTTTTAAATTAGTCATTTAAAGCTGCTTTCAATGCCATTGCAAGTTGGTCGGGGCACGAAGTTCCCTTACGACCACACTCTATACCCTCCAAGACATCTATAAGTTCATTTGCATCTCTTCCTTCACAGAGCTTTGCAATTCCCTGGGTATTGCCGGAACAACCTCCAAGAAACCTAACATTTGTAACTATGTCGTTTTCCATATCAAAGGTTATCTGCATAGAACAGACACCTGTGGGATTGAATTTATACTGCATGCCATCTTCCTTTCAATTACCATTATAAGCTACTCTTTTGAATCTTCTGATACAGAGCGTTTTAGTCTTTCTTTGTGATTTTCTGAATATGTCTTGTAGGCAAAAGCGGCAAAAGCAACTATTGTTACTATAAATACCGCAGCTGTATATGCTCCTATTTCGAGTACAACCACAGCACTAAGAGCCAAAATTGATGTTACTATATAAAGTATTGCCACTGTTTGTTTTTGCGAAAATCCCATGTCCATGAGCTTGTGATGCAAGTGCCCCCTGTCTGCAGACATAATGGGTTTTTTGTTCCACGCACGCCTTACAATTGCAAAAAGAGTATCGAATATGGGAAGTCCAAGAATAAGGAAAGGTATGATAAAGGATATCACAACATATCCCTTAAATAAGCCTTGTATGCATATAACAGAAAGCATATATCCTAAAAATGTGGAACCTGTATCGCCCATAAAGATTTTTGCAGGATTGAAATTGTACGGCAAGAATCCCAAGCAACCGCCTGCCAATGCTGCAGTAAGAAGAGCAACCTGCATTTCGCCTGCAAGAATAGCTATGAAAAACAGTGAAAATGTGGCTATTGATGAAACACCTACTGCAAGACCGTCAAGACCGTCAATCAGGTTAACCGCATTAGTAACACCAACAATCCATATAATTGTAAATGGTATACTAAATATACCCAATTCTATGTAACCGGACGGGTTGAAAATGGTGGGCACACTTAAAAATTCTATAACAACGCCATGGAATACAACGATACATGCCACCAGTATTTGAGTTACAAACTTGATTTTAGCGCCGAGTTGTTTTACATCGTCTACAATGCCCAATGCCACAATGATAAGTGAGCCTATGAGAATACCTCTAAGCTGTGTGTCTACTTTTGCAAAGCACAATATACCTATAAGAAATCCATAGAATATAGCAAGTCCTCCCATCCTTGGGATAGGATGTGTGTGCACACGGCGCTGGTCGGGCACATCTATTGCACCTATTTTTTGGGCAATCACTTTGACAAAGGGTGTAGACGCCAAACTGACGCCGAATGCAATACTAAAACAAAGTACAAGCTTGGTAATGTCCATTTATCCACCATATGCTTCTTTAGAACGGTCTGTCTACGAAGCCAACCTTTCTCTTCACCTTGCTTAAGGTCTTATTGGAAATTCTGTAAGCCCTTTCAGCACCTGACTTATATACTGTTTCGAGGTAATCTTTATTTTTACGCAAATCTTCATATCTCTTACGAATTGGCTTTAGCTCACAATCGACAACCTCGCCAACGGCTGTCTTAAATTCGCCATAGCCCTTGCCCGAAAACTCTGATACTACCTCATCGGGACTCTTTCCTGTAATAGTTGAATATATGTTAATAAGATTGTTTATACCTGCCTTGCCCTCACGATATGCGATTTCTCCTTCGGAATCTGTAACAGCTTTTCTGAACTTTCGCATTATTGTATCTGTGTCATCCAAAATAGAAACAAATCCGTTTACATTAGGATCGGATTTGCTCATCTTTGAGGTTGGATCCTGAAGACTCATTATCCTTGCCCCCTCCTTTGGAATAAAAGGCTCGGGAACAGTAAATACATCACCATAGATGTTATTGAAACGATTTGCAATGTCTCTTGCAAGTTCAAGATGTTGTTTCTGGTCTACACCAACCGGCACCAAGTCCGTTTTGTAAAGCAGTATATCTGCCGCCATAAGTACAGGATATGTAAAGAGACCTGCGTTTATATTATCTTCATGTTTTGCACTTTTATCCTTAAACTGTGTCATTCTTGAAAGTTCGCCCATATATGTAAAACAGTTTAGTATCCACGAAAGTTCCGCATGTGTTGAAGAATGTGACTGAAAGAACACAATGTTATCCTCAGCATTTATTCCCGCTGCAAGATACTGACACAAAAAGTCCATACACCGTTTTCTCAATTCTACAGGGTCCTGCCTTACGGTAATTGAGTGCAAGTCCACAACAGAAAAAATACAATTATAGTCATTTTGAAGATCTACCCAGTTTTTAAGTGCTCCTGCATAATTTCCCAGGGTAATACATCCCGTTGGTTGAATACCGGAGAATATAGTTTTTTTGTTTTCCATTTTATTCTACCTCAATGTTACTTGGAGAGCTCTTCTTTGAGAAGATCACCCAAAATCTTAATACCTTTCTCTATATCTTCATTTGATGCTGTTGAATAGTTAAGTCTAAAAGAATTGCAAGGAGCTTCCAAATCAACCATACATGTACTTCCGGGCACAAAAGCAACCTTTCTTTCCACAGCCTTCTTGAATATTGGTTTTGCATCAACTCCATTAGGAAGTGTACACCAAAGAAATATACCGCCGTCCGGGCGAGTGTACTTAACGCATTGCGGGAAGTATTTTTGTATAGCCGAAAGCATAATATCGCACTTTTGTCCATGAAGCTCACAGCTTTTTTTGATATGAGCATCATAGTCGTATTTTGCAATAAATTCTGCAACGAGCATCTGCATCATAAGTGTAGTATGAACATCATTTACTTGTTTAACAACAACTATCCTGTCCATAATATCCTTGTGGCAACACACAAAGCCCACTCTGATTCCGGGCGAGAGTGTCTTTGAAAAAGAACCCACATAAATCACTCTGCCTGTTTCGTCCATAGACTTAATAGATGCTATGGACTCACCCCTGAAGCGTATTTCTCCATAGGGATTATCTTCTATAATGTAACAATCATATTTTTGTGCAAGTTCCAAAAGCTTCTTGCGTTTTTCTAAAGACTGGGTAACTCCCATGGGATTTTGGAATGTGGGGATTGTATATATGAGCTTAATGTTTTCTTTCTTTAAAATTTCCTCTACCTTTTCCACATTGATACCATCATCTGACATCGGTACGCCAAAAAGCTTTGCATTGTACGAACGAAAAGCATTGAGAGCTCCTATAAAACTTGGTTCTTCTACAATTATACCCTCTCCGTCATTAACCAAAGATTTGCAGGTAAGGTCTATTGCCTGCTGTGCACCGGTAGTAATGACAACCTGATCAAAACCGTGGGGTATGCTATCTTTCTCCAGTCTTTTTGTTACAATATCTATTAAAGGTGCATAGCCTTCGGTAACACCATACACAAGTGCAGATTTACCGCTTTTAGTCATAATTTCCGACAAAAGCTTGCTCCATTGTTCTGTGGGGAACATCTCAGGAGACGGAATACCTCCTGCAAAGCTTATGACATCTTTGGCACCAAGCATTTTGAAAATTTCTCTTATTGCAGAGGCCTTAAGACCTGTAACCCTTGAAGCCAATGAGTTTTGAATGTCCATTTCATCAAATCCTTCCGTGTGTTAATATTTGAATCGGATACTTTAACAACCGCCTATATATAAATTTAGCAATATAAATTATACTACAATTAGGAATATATGTCAACAAAACCTATAGACTGAGCACAAATTTTGTGTCAATATTTTTATTTAAAATTTGCCAGTAAATGTTGAAAAAAGAATTATTATGTGATAAAATATTATATAGATATATTTGTTAACTTACAATTACATAGGAGGAAATGATAGTGTCAACAGAAAGAAAGCCGATTAACGGCAAGCTTACCGTCATCTGTATGAAAGGTTGCGAAGAACTCGCAGACAAAATTGATTTTTATTTAAAAAGATTTCGAAGTGAATTTGAAGATGAGGAGACATATATTGCAAAAATAAAGTGTCCCCGATTCGGCTCCGGTGAAGCCAAATGTGTTCTTAATGAGTCTGTAAGAGGTAATGATGTGTTCATTATCTGCGATGTTTTCAACCATGGTGTTACTTACAAAATGTACGGTGTGGAAAATCACATGAGTCCGGATGACCATTATCAGGACCTTAAGAGAATTATTGCGGCAATAAGCGGTAAAGCAAGAAGAATTACTGTTGTAATGCCTATGCTTTATGAAGGAAGACAACACAGAAGAACAGCCAGAGAATCTCTGGACTGTGCTTTGGCGCTTCAGGAACTTGTAAATATGGGTGTAACAAATATTATTACATTTGATGCACACGATGCAAGAGTACAAAACGCTATTCCGATTTCCGGATTTGACGATGTACAAACAACATATCAAATGCTCAAAGCTTTGACAAGAGCTGTCCCCGATGTAAAATATGACAAAGACTCTACCATCGTTATATCTCCGGACGAAGGCGGAATGCACAGATGTATGTACTATTCTTCCGTTCTTGGTCTTGATTTAGGAATGTATTACAAGAGAAGAAATTACTCTGTAATAGTAAATGGTAAAAACCCCATTGAAGCACATGAGTACCTTGGCAGAAGCGTGGAAGGCAAAGATGTAATGATAGTAGACGATATGATTTCCTCCGGTGAGTCTGTTCTTGACATAGCTGCCAAACTAAAGGTTCAAGGTGCAAGAAGAATATTTATTTTTACTGCATTTGGTCTGTTCTGCAACGGTCTTGAAGCTTTTGATGCAGCATTTGAAAGAGGAGAAATTACAAAGGTATTTACAACAAACCTTGTTTACCGCATCCCCGAACTCAAAACAAGAGAATGGTACTGCGAAGTTGATATGTCCAAATATATTTCCATCCTCATAGATACATTGAACCACGATGAAACAATAAGCCAGCTCCTTTCTCCTGTTACAAGAATTAAAACTCTTATGGAAAAACACAAAGCAGAAATTGACAATCAGGTATCCCTTTTTGAAAATGAAAACAAATAAATCATAATCAAAAATCCCATTACAATATATTGTAATGGGATTTTTTGTATGTTTTGTTTAAATCTGTTCTTTACAATTTGTACCAGTCGCATAATCTATTGAAACCCCAGGCTGAACATTGTAGCAATAGACATTAAACAATATTCCTTCTCCATCATCTTCAACACTCTTTGCTTCCATAAGTACACCGGATGCAAGGAGATTGTCATTTTCAAACAATGGAGTAACCCTGTAGATAACATGATTTCCCGTTTCCTTTATGTAATCGGCAATCATATTTTCAAAAGGCAGCATACCCTCCACATTCATATATCTTGTTCCGGTAATCAAATTTTCCCTGTTTGCATCTTCCCCTGTAAGCTGATGTCCTATAAGATGGCATCTGTTGTACAGGCTTCTGCCATCAACAAAGCTATATTCTTGCTGCTCCCAGCCCGTAGGATATATATGGCTTATTGAACCCCTTTCCTCATAAGGCATAGTTTCCTCTCCCACACATGCCATAGCAAATGTACACCTTCCCAAAGAATCGAGTTCACCGTATTTTTCATATGCTTTATCCGTCATAATATCTTCATTAAAAAACGGCTTATTATCATTTATTGTAACATACGGTTTTTCCGAATACTTCTCCACAGATGAAAGTACATCTTCAATTTTTTGGACACTTATTCCGGTAGTGTTTTTATCGCTTATATATGGCTGTACGATGTATGATAGCACAGCTATAAAAAGTAAAATTAACAGATATATAATTTTTCTTTTGGTTATTCTTATCATTCTTTAAACCTCACACCATGGAGAAAAAGTCCATTTGACTGCTTTCCGGCAGTCCGTCCAAAATACCAGCTTTTTTCATAACCTCTATAACCGTTTTGTTTGCTTTTGTGCGTTGCTGAAGGTCATCGACAGAATCGAATTTTTCTGTTCCTCTTGCATCTGCAATCGCCTTGGCAGCATTGGTTCCTACCCCTGCAAGAGCATTTAAAGGAGGCAGGATTCCGGTTTCTGTAGGAATAAATTTTGTGGCATCTGATTTGTACAAATCAATTTTATCAAAGCTGATACCTCTTGCATACATTTCTATTACGACTTCAAGAATTGTCATTACATTTGCATCCTTGGCACTGGTTTCCTTGGCAATTTCCTTTTCTTCCAATGTCTTAAGACTTTCTCTTGCCACCGTTTCCCCTCTTGCCATAAGTTCTGCATCAAATTCATCTGCACGCACGCTAAAGTAAGCACAGTAAAACTCTTTTGGATGATGAACTTTAAAATATGCAATTCTATATGCACTAGTGACATATGCAACTGCATGGGCCTTAGGAAACATATACTTAATCTTTTTACAAGACTTTATGTACCAATCGGGTATGTTGTGAGCTTTCATTATTTCTTCAAACTCTTCGGTAAGTCCCTTACCCTTACGCACACTCTCCATTATTTTAAACGCCTTGGCATTTTCAACGCCATGATGTATAAGATATACCATAATGTCATCTCGGGTACAAATAGCATCTTTAAGTGTGCATATTCCCTGACGAACCAAGTCCTGAGCATTGTTAAGCCATACATCCGTGCCGTGAGAAAGACCTGAAATGCGCACAAGC
>JAZTYV010000012.1:0-10872 GCA_045637145.1 Clostridia bacterium
AAAAGGAGCAATATTCAAAAACCATAGATAAAATTCCAACGCCGGATATTGCTATCTCTATGGGGTGTGATGTTGGCTGTCCTTTTATTGGTAAAGCCTTTGATGATAATTGGGGTTTGCCTGATCCTACAGGAAAATCAGATGATTGTTTTGTTGAGATTATAAAACAAATTGAGCTAAAAGTAAAATCGATATGAGGAAAACTTAAGACTGTATCAAAATTTGATACGCATAAACAAAGAAAAAGGGATTTTAATTTGGGCAAAAATATTCTGCGAGAATTAAAAAATATTATTGCAGAATTGTTCTCTACAGGCGAAATTGATAGAATTGACGAAATCAAGTGATGCTAAAATGATGATGTATTAGACGGAATCGTTAGAAACGGATGCGACCGTATGCGAAATTGATGCTCATTTCAGACAAATTGATTTGAGTCTCAAGACCATACGCCGTCATCAAAAATATGATTTTAAATTACTAAAAATTCCTATTGATGCTCAAAAAAGTGAAGATTGCCGCTCTTGAAAATTGGCAATAAAAAATGGCTCAAACCCAGCGTTTGAGCCAAATATATTGGCAGGGGTAGAAGGACTCGAACCCTCAAGAACGGTTTTGGAGACCGGCATGTTACCATTACATCATACCCCTAAAGAGCGCCATATTAAGTTTTTATTATGCAGTATTTACAACATAGGGACACGGTTTTGGAG
Organism: Clostridia bacterium; assembly: GCA_045637145.1. GTDB lineage: Bacteria > Bacillota > Clostridia > UMGS1810 > UMGS1810 > RGIG8748. The sequence continues at coordinate 714 of JAZTYV010000012.1, forward strand.
ACCGCTGCTCTACCAACTGAGCTATACCCCTATGTATTAAATTTGCAACAGTGATATTATACAACAAACACTCTGTTGTGTCAACAGTTTTTTGAAAAAGTTTGTAAAAACACAGCAAGACACCCGAAGGTGTCCTCTATGCCTGTGTGACAACAAAGAGAAGGGGCGCATAAAGAAACTGCGTGTATTAAAAAATGCGCCGGAAAGCCGGCGCACAAAAAACACATCAGCTCTCTTTGTCGCCAAACAAACTCACATAAACACAAATGCATATGCAAATAAGAGCATCAGTATTTTTATCATAAAACAAAAATACACACGCATTTGCGGTTTGTATATTAAAGTTTGTTTGGCAAGAACAGTATATCATTTGCACACAAAAAAATCAAGTATTTTAAAAGTAAATTTATATGTAATTGTACAAACATATGTTCTCATAGAATTATACTATCAATAATCGGGAGAGAATTCTGTGAAAAATATATTCTGCTTATTTATTATTGTCAGTGTTATTTGTTGTTCTTTAAATTGTTATGCATTAGATATCAGTGCTTCATCTGCTGTGCTAATTGACGGAGAGCTTGGTGTAATTATATATGAAAAGAATGCCGATGTCAGACGTACCATGGCAAGCACCACCAAGATTATGACAGCCATATGTGCTTTAGAGGAGGGAAACCTCAATCAAAAGGTAAAAATAAATCCCGCTGCGGTAGGAGTAGAGGGCTCTTCCGTTTATTTAAGAGACGGTGAGGAGCTTACATTGGAGGAATTGGTGTATGGACTTATGCTAAATTCAGGAAATGATGCAGCCGTTGCCATAGCATATGCAGTGTCGGGCAGTGTGGAAGAGTTTGCAAAGCTTATGAATAAGAAAGCAAAGGATATTGGAATTAAGAACTCTAACTTTAAAAACCCAAATGGTCTGGACCAGGAAGGACATTACACCACAGCTTCGGACCTTGCCAAAATTACAGCATATGCCATGAAAAATGAAAAATTCAAAAAAATAGTATCTACATATCAAACAACCATACCGGGAAGTGAAGAGGGTACATATAGGTATCTTACCAATCACAACAAGCTTTTGAAACGCATGGACGGATGTATTGGTGTAAAAACAGGATTTACCAAGAAATCGGGCAGGTGTCTTGTGTCTGCTGCACAAAGAGACAAAACAATGCTTATCGCTGTTACACTTAATGCGCCTGACGATTGGAACGACCATATAAATATGATGAATTACGGTTTTGAGAGAATTAGTCGCAAGACACTTGTGTCCAAAGACTCATATCTTCAAAACATTGATGTAAACAACGGAGAAAAAGAAAAAACGGAGATTGTGTGCGGTGATGATTTCAGTGTTCCCGCAGTTGACGGAAAATGCTATGTAACAAGATATAAGGCAAAAAAGGTTGTAAATGCACCTGTCAAAAAGGGAGCAAAAATAGGAGTGGTGGAGTTCTATCTTGACGGTACACTCATAGGCACAGTTCCGGCTGTTGTAAAATATGGTGTACAAGAGGATAAAACAAGACATTTTAAAAAAAGCTTTAAAAAAGTGTTGGGTAATTTTGTTTTGTAAGACAAAAGGGCAGAGTATATCTGCCCTTTAAAACAAGTGTTTAATTTCGGTGTTCTGGGAAAACCGCTTCTGCGCGATATATGGGCATTCCCTGACTTGAAAAATTGGTTTCGTATTCGGTCATCACATTGCCTTCAAATTTGCTGTTGTGCAAATCCAGGGTTATGTTTTTAAGCTTTAAGCCATAATCAGAAAAGGAATTTAAAGAAAATTCAAATAGCATCCTGTTGTCTGTTTTAAAGTGAAGTTCTCCGCCGGGCTTTAGTATGCCGTCATACTTTTGAAGAAAGTTTGCATGTGTAAGTCGGCGTTTGGCATACCCGCTTTTTTTCCACGGGTCGCAGAAATTGATGTATATTCTGTCGCACTTGGATTTGGTATCAAACTCTCCCAAAAGGTTTGCATCTCCTCGTACAAATTTTACATTTGTTAGTCCTGCGGCCTTAACTTTTTCCAAAGCAAGGACTATCACATCCGATATTTTTTCTATAGCAATAAAGTTTATGTCAGGATTTCTCATTGCTGTTTCAGTAATGAACTTTCCCTTGCCGCATCCTATTTCTATGTGCAGAGGTTTTGAGTCTCCAAAAACAGCTCCCAAATCATTCTTGTACTCGAGTATATCGGGTATAATAAGGTCAGCGCAAGCCTGCATGCGTTCTTCTCTGTGCTTTTTTCTTCTCATTCTCATAATAGAATATTCCTTTCCGTCAAAATCAATATCAATAATAACATTTTGGACAAACAATTTCAAGTGCAAAAGTGTTTTGCTATTGAAAAAATATGTATTTTAACATATAATATATATTGGACAAAATTGAAATGTGGTGAACAAAATGGAAGAAATGAGACTTCAAAAATACCTTGCATTGTGCTCTGTTGCATCAAGAAGGGCTTCTGAGGAACTTATAGTTCAGGGAAGAGTCAGCATAAACGGAAATGTTGTCACTGAGCTTGGAACCAAGGTTAAAGATGGCGATAGTGTTACAGTTGACGGCAAGCCGATTAAATTAAAAAACAAAAAGTTATATATAATGCTCAACAAACCCGCAGGATGTGTTACTACTGTAAGTGATGAAAGAGGAAGAAAGACAGTGATGGATTATGTAGAGGATATTGGCGAAAGGATTTATCCCGTGGGAAGATTAGATTACAATACACAAGGTCTCCTAATACTTACCAATGACGGAGATTTTACCTATGCCGTTACACATCCAAAGCATGAAAAGGAAAAAGTATATGAGGCTGTAGTATCCGGAATAATGCTTCATGGTGCTACCGATAAGCTCGAAAGAGGAGTATATATAGACGGCAAAAAGACATCGCCTGCTAAAGTCGAGGTCAAAGAACACAGAAGAAACACATCTTTAGTGCAAATTGCAATACACGAGGGCAGAAACAGACAGGTTCGCAAGATGTGTGAGGCTGTAGGACATGAAGTTCTTGCACTTAAGCGTATAAGCATTGCCGGGGTAGAGCTTGGCAGACTTGATGAAGGAAGATGGCGGCATCTTACAGAAGTAGAAATAAATAAACTCAGAAAATAACAGAAAAGAGGAACAACAATGCTTACAATTAAAATTGAAGAAGATTATAAAAATGCATTAGAAGAAATGAATATAGAAGTACCTGCCGATTGTATAGTTATGACAGTTCGCGATTCAGAGATTCTTATGGGCATGGGGGTTATGCGTCTTTATGATGAATACGCCATCATAGACAACATTATCTTTAAGGATGAGTTTAATGATTTTACATTGGAATACGGACTTGGCAAGTCTCTTTTGAATGTTGTGGATTTAAGAGGTATCCGCTATGCTGTGTCAAACAACAAAAGTATAGAAAAACAGCTTCGTGCTCTCAAATTCAAATCGCCGTCAGAGATCAAAAACATTGATGAATACCCGCCTAAGGTTGCCCTTTGTGATTTGTGTCTTAATCTAGACGGATATTTTCTTGCGAATTGTTAAAAATTTAAAGGATTTACAGGATTTATGTAGAAATACACAAATAAGGGTAAAGTTGGAGTGTTGGCATTAGAATATAATGCCAACGCCCTTTATGATGTTATTATATAATTTTGCATTTCATTTTCTTGCGAAAGGGGGAGAAAAAATGAGCATTTCTTTAGTGTGTATTATTGGTATAGGAACAGTGTTTGTGGGTCTTGTTTTTCTAATTGCTATTTCATATATAATGAGCTATGTATGTCAGATGTTTGCTAAGCCCGAAAGCAACAAACCCTCTGCACAAAGCATAAAAACACCCGCTAAAAATGCTGTACCGATAGCAAATAAGCAGGAACTCGTTGCAGGAATATGTGCAGCAATAGCAGAAGAACTTGGAACTGATGTTTCAAACATAAGAGTAAACTCTTTTAAGAAGCTTTAATCAAAAAACGAATTATTATTTTAAGGAGAATTTATTATGAAAACTTACAAGGTTAATGTAAATGGTACAGAATATGCAATTTCCATAGAACTTATGAGCGAAGAAGAAGCTGCAAAGGCAAAAACAAAAGCTCCTGCTCCCAAGGCAGAACCCGCAGAGCAAAAAGCTCCTGTTGCAGCAGGTGCAGGCGAGGAAATCACAGCTCCTATGCAGGGTACAATTCTTTCTGTAAAGGTAAAAGACGGCGAAAGCGTTTCGAAGGGTCAGGTTCTCTTTATTCTTGAAGCTATGAAGATGGAAAATGAAATTATGGCACCAAACGATGGTGTTGTTACATCTGTATGTATTTCTGAAGGCGCTTCTGTTTCCAATGGCACACTTCTTTGTACAATTCAGTAATTACACAATCGGAGGAATAGGAAATGACAAAAAAAATACTTTCTGTTCTCCTTCTTACAATGCTCCTAATCACTTGTTTCAGTGCTTTTGCTGCTCCGGCGCAGGAGTATAAGGCGGAAGAAGAACTTTTACAAACCCCAGCTCTAAAGCAAGAGCTTGATTATGCAGGATTGATTGACGACAAGGCAAATCATCCAATAGAAATCAAATCGGCAACATATGATGAAAAAGCAGAAACAATCACTGTGGTTGTAAAAAATACAGGTTCTGTTGAGTATGGTATTGAGTATATACTTGAAGGCGACAAAAATGTGGAATTTGAAATTGTAGATATGCAGCAGTATCAATACACCGGAAAAATCAGCGGTACCGCCCAAACCAGATGTGAGTCTGTCAGCATGCTTAATATCGAAGCGGGACAAAGTGTTAAAATCGTTGAAAATGTTATTATAGACGGATACAACAAAAAACACCTTCCTCGCATAGATATTGCTGTAGCATACTATCCTGTTGTTGCAACAAATTCACAGATGATACAAGATTCTCCGGAAATAGGCAAGTATGTATATGCAGAGGACATACTGTCATCGGGAGAAGAAAATCTTGGCGCAAAAGAAGCTGTAACCAATTTTGCCAAGCAGACAGGCTTTGCCATGATTATAGAAAATGTTGATTGGAAGTCTGTGGTTATGCTTCTTATAGCATGCGTACTTTTGTATCTTGCTATAGTAAAAGGGTTTGAACCGCTCCTGCTTCTTCCCATCGCTTTTGGTATGCTTCTTACAAATCTTCTTGGCGCAGAAATTTTCCATGAAGAGCTTTTTGCAGGCGGCCATGTTCACTGGGATTTGTTTGGTTCGGACAGTGATATAACACCCGGACTTATAGATATTCTTTATCTTGGTGTTAAGCTTGGCGTTTATCCTTGCTTAATCTTCATCGGCGTAGGTGCTATGACGGATTTCGGTCCACTTATTGCCAACCCAAAGAGCTTGCTTTTGGGTGCGGCAGCACAGGTTGGCATATTTGCCACATTTGTAGGTGCGTATTATCTTGGATTCAACCCTCAGGAAGCAGGTTCCATAGGTATCATAGGCGGTGCAGACGGCCCCACAGCTATATTCCTTACATCCAAGCTTGCACCCCATCTTTTAGGACCTATTGCTGTTGCAGCATACTCATACATGGCTCTTGTCCCTGTAATTCAGCCACCTATAATGAAGGCTCTTACCACAAAGAAAGAACGACAGATTGTAATGAAGGAATTGCGCCCTGTTTCTAAAACAGAAAAAATTGTATTCCCGATTGTTACAACAATTTTCGTTGCACTTCTGGTTCCCTCGGCAGCTCCCCTTGTAGGTGCACTTATGCTTGGTAACCTGCTTAAAGAAAGCGGTGTTTGCGAAAGGCTTTCCAAGACAGTTCAAAACGAGCTTATGAATATCGTTACGGTATTTCTTGGAATATCGGTTGGCGCTACAGCTACAGCTTCTACATTCTTAAGTCTTGAAACCATAAAGATTATACTTATGGGAGTAGTAGCATTTGGTGTGGCTACTGCATGCGGTGTACTTCTTGCCAAGTTTATGAATCTGTTCTTAAAGGAAAAAATTAATCCCCTTATTGGTTCTGCAGGTGTTTCTGCTGTTCCTATGGCTGCCAGAGTTTCGCAAAAGGTTGGTCAGGCTGAAAACCCGCGCAACTTCCTTCTTATGCATGCCATGGGCCCCAATGTTGCAGGTGTTATAGGATCTGCAATTGCAGCAGGCGCACTCCTTGCAATGCTTGGTTAATAAAGGAGAAGATATATTATGTCAAAATTATACATTACAGATACTATTTTAAGAGATGCCCATCAGTCTCAGGCAAAAACCAGAATGAAGATTGAAGATATGATTCCTGCTCTTGAAACTCTCGACAAAGTCGGTTACTGGTCGGTAGAGTGCTGGGGCGGTGCTACCTTTGATGCTTGTATGAGATTTTTGAACGAAGACCCGTGGGAGAGACTTCGTACTATAAAGAAGCATATGCCCAACACAAAACTTCAAATGCTTTTCAGAGGACAAAACATCCTTGGATACAAGCATTATGCAGACGATGTGGTGGAAGCATTTTGTAAAAAATCTATAGAAAACGGTATAGATGTTGTAAGGGTATTCGATGCATTAAATGACCCAAGAAATCTTGAAGCTGCAATTAAATATGTCAAAGAATACGGCGGTATGTGTGAGGCGGCAATAAGCTACACCACAAGCCCTGTTCACAACGAAGATTACTTTGTAAAACTGGCTGCTGACCTTGAAAAAATGGGAGCAGATACAATATGCATAAAGGACATGGCAAATCTTTTGCTTCCTTATGATGCATACAGCCTTGTAAAGAAACTCAAAGAAAATGTAAGTGTTCCTATCCATTTGCACACTCACAACACTGCAGGTACAGGCGATATGACAAACCTCATGGCTGCTCAGGCAGGTGTTGATATAGTTGACTGTGCACTTTCTCCCATGGCAAACGGTACAAGTAATCCTGCTACAGAATCTCTTGTTGCTGCACTTAAAGGTACCGAAAGAGACACAGGTCTTGACCTTGAGGTTCTAGCCAAAGCAGCATCCCATTTCAGAAGTGTTGCTGCAGAACTTACACAAAGAGGAGACCTCGACCGCAAAGTTCTCAATGTAGACGGAAACACTCTTTTGTATCAGGTTCCAGGAGGCATGCTTTCAAACCTTATGGGTCAGCTCAAAGATAATGGTGCCGAGGACAGACTCTATGAGGTTTTAGAGGAAGTGCCCAGAGTAAGAAAAGACTTTGGTTATCCTCCGCTTGTTACCCCCACCAGTCAGATTGTAGGCACTCAGGCTGTTTTAAACATTCTTCTTGGTGAAAGATACAAGATGATTACCAAAGAGTCCAAGGGACTTCTTAAAGGTGAATACGGCAGACTTCCTGCAGAAGTTAACGAGGAAGTAAGAAAGAAAGCAATAGGTGACGAAGAAGTTATCACTGTAAGACCCGCAGACCTTCTTCAGCCGGAACTTGAAAAATACACAAAAGAAGCAGGCAACCTTGCTAAGTGTGAGGAAGATGTACTTTCATATGCGCTTTTCCCGCAGCTTGCAAAGACATTTCTTGAAAACCGTGAAAAATCATCAGAAGTTTCCAACGCAGACAATCAGGATGTAAGAGTTCTATTTGTTCAGGATTTGTCATAATACAACAAAAAATACGGCGAGAGATAATACTTTCGCCGTATTTTGAAATATGGAGGGTTATTTGTGATGAAAGATTATATTATACGAGCTGTAACTGATGACGGAAGCATACGGGCATTTGCTTGTTACAGCAGGCAAATTGTAAACGAAGCATTCAGGCATCATCAAACCACTCCCGTTGCAACTGCTGCCCTTGGCAGAACACTTACAGCTGCATCAATGATGGGTGCAATGCTCAAAGGTGAAAACGACACTGTGTCAATACAGCTTACGGGCAACGGCCCCCTCGGCAGAGTTCTTGCGGTATCCGACAGCAAAAGTAATGTAAAGGGATATGTCGATTATCCAAATGCAGATATGCCTCTGAATTCAAATGGAAAGCTCGATGTTGGCAGAGCAGTAGGAACAGACGGATTTCTTACAGTAATAAACGACATTGGCATGAAGGAACCATACATAGGCAAAATACCCCTTGTTACAGGAGAGGTGGGCGATGACCTTACAAAATATTTTGCGGTATCCGAACAGATTCCATCGGCAGTAGGTCTTGGTGTACTTGTGGATAAGGATTATACAGCAAAGACTGCAGGAGGATTTATAATTCAAGTAATGCCGGAGGCCACCGAAGACGATATATCAAAACTGGAACAAAACTTAAATCAGGTAAACTCCGTAACAGCTCTTTTTGAAGAGGGCAAAACTTTAGAAGATATATTAAATATTCTTTTGTTTGGGTTTAGTTATCACATTACAGACACCATAGATACACAATATTATTGTAATTGTTCGAGGGAAAGAGTGGAAAAGGCGCTTATCTCTCTTGGAGCAGAGGAAATAGAAAAAATCATACAAGAAGATGGCAAAGCAGAGCTTTCCTGTCATTTTTGCAGCAACAAATATGAGTTTTCTAAGGAGGATTTGAAAACTCTTGCGGAGGAAATAAAAAATGATTAAGGCTTGCCTTTTTGACCTTGACGGTACAATTCTTGACACCATAAAAACAATAGCTTATTACGGAAACACATCATTAGAGAAATTTGGAATAAAAACAATTGATGTAGAAAGATACAAATATCTTGCAGGCAACGGTTCTAAAAATCTTGTTGAACGCATGCTCAGAGACAGGGATTGCTATTCTAAAGAGCTTTTCGACAAAATCTTTGCGTTCTACATTAAAAGCTATGACGCGAACCCTGCATATCTTACAGAACCGTTCGAAGGCGTATGTGATATGCTTTTAAAACTCAATTCAATGGGAATTAAATGTGCTGTAATTTCAAACAAACCCGATTTTGCTGCACAAAGTGTTTGTAAGGAAAAGTTCTCAGACGGACTTTTGGAAATTGTGCGCGGACAAATTGACGGAGTAAAGATAAAACCGGACACAGAGGGCGTACTTAGACTTATGGATGAATTGGGTGTAAATGCACATGAGGTTGTTTACATAGGCGATACCGATGTGGACATGCATACCGGAAGAAACCTTGGTGCATATACAGTTGGTGTTTTGTGGGGATTTCGCGATGAAGAAGAACTCATAAAAAATGGTGCAGATGAAATTGTGTCATATCCAAAAGAAATTGTTAATATAATAGAGAGAATGAATAAAAAATTTTAAAAAATTTTAAAAAAAGGTATTGACAATTAAATAAAAAAAGGTTATACTATCATAGTCGCCAATGAGCGATGTGGTACGGGAGCTTAGCTCAGCTGGGAGAGCATCTGCCTTACAAGCAGAGGGTCACAGGTTCGAGCCCTGTAGCTCCCACCACATACGGCCGAGTAGTTCAGCTGGTTAGAATGCCAGCCTGTCACGCTGGAGGTCGAGGGTTCGAGCCCCTTCTCGGTCGCCAAGTTCTACTGCCTTAAGTGTTAAGGCAGTAGGGCTTACAATTCAATGTTAGCTTTGGTATGCCTCTGTAGCTCAGTCGGTAGAGCAGGGGACTGAAAATCCCCGTGTCGGTGGTTCGATTCCGCCCGGAGGCACCATAGTTACACTTTATGCGGGAGTGGCTCAGTGGTAGAGCGTCACCTTGCCAAGGTGAACGTCGCGAGTTCGAATCTCGTCTTCCGCTCCACGAATCAAGAGACGATTTCATTTCGTCTCTTGATTTGCCAAAAATAAATATTGTAGATTCTGCCATGGACGAATTTGCAATATTTTATATATTTGTTCGGCGCCATAGCCAAGTGGTAAGGCACGGGTCTGCAACACCCTTATCCCCAGTTCAAGTCTGGGTGACGCCTTCAAAAATCCGTACACGATAGTGTGCGGATTTTTACTTATTACCTATTCACTCTTCACTATTCCCTAAAATTCATTGGCGTACGGATTTTTGGGAGGTAATAAGTAATAGTGAATAAGGAAGAAGTTAAGGAGGTTTTGCTTACGCAAAACTTATTTTTATAATATAGGAAATTACGCGCACTCGTGCGTAATTTTGCATATTTCAAAAAAGATTTCCTTTCTGCCCCCAAGAGTGGGGGCATGGGGTTGATGATTGAAAATCTTTTTTATAACATAGGTAATTACGGGCAGTTGTGTGTAATTTTGTCTGTTTCAAAAAAG
>JAZTYV010000013.1:0-58452 GCA_045637145.1 Clostridia bacterium
CTTATGGGCGCTCCGTTCACAAAGGCTTGAGAGGGGGTATATCACAATGGCTAAAAAGGCTATGATTTTAAAGCAGCAGAAACCGCAGAAATATAAAACTCGTGAATATACCAGATGCAGAATCTGTGGAAGACCTCACGCATATCTCAAAAAATTCGGCATTTGCCGTATTTGTTTCAGAGAACTTCCTTACAAAGGTCAGATTCCTGGTGTTAAAAAGGCAAGTTGGTAAGATATACAAGTAAAAAAAGGAGGTAGCACAATGCAAATTACCGATCCAATCGCTGATATGCTTACACGTATCAGAAACGCAAATTCTTCAAGACATGAATCTGTAAATGTGCCCGCTTCTAAACTTAAGATTGAACTCGCAAGAATCTTAAACGATGAGCGCTACATCGCAGGATATGAAGTTATAGACGACGGTTTACAGGGCATAATCAAAATTACCCTTAAATACGGTGCAAACAAGCAGAAGGTTATTACCGGTTTAAAGAGAGTTTCTAAGCCGGGTCTCAGAGTATATGCAAGTAAAGAAGAATTACCGAGAGTTTTAAAAGGACTCGGAATTGCTATCATTTCAACTTCTAAAGGTATTATGACCGACAGAGAAGCAAGAAAGCTCAACGTGGGCGGCGAAGTGTTAGCATTTATCTGGTAAGAAAACTTTTTGGAGGTGAAACAATTGTCACGTATTGGTAGAATGCCTATTGACATTCCTGCAGGCGTTACAGTGCAGGTTACAGATAATAACGAAATCACCGTAAAAGGCCCCAAGGGTACACTCTCAAGAGTGCTTCACGGTGATATGATAATCAAGGTTGAAGGCAATCAGATTATCGTAGAAAGACCGAACGATAAGAAAGAGAACAGATCTCTTCACGGTCTTACAAGAACTCTTATTAACAACATGGTTGTCGGCGTAACAGAAGGTTATGCTAAGACATTACAGATAAACGGTGTTGGTTACAGATGCCAGAAACAGGGCAAAAAACTCGTTCTTTCCTTAGGATATTCACATCCTGTTGAAATGGAAGATGGCGAAGATTATACCTTTGAAGCTCCGGACCCGAACACAATCATTGTTAAGGGTATCGACAAGCAGATCGTTGGACAGATTGCTGCTGTCGTAAGAGAAAAGAGACCGCCTGAACCTTATAAGGGTAAAGGTATTAAGTACGCTGATGAAGTAATCAGAAGAAAAGAAGGTAAAACAGGCGCTAAGAAGTAAGCCAGAAAGGAGTAAAGAAAAATGATTAGTAAGAAAAGCAGTAATGCACAGAGAATTAAAAGACACTTAAGAGTCAGAAAAAATATTTCCGGTACTCCTGCTCGCCCCAGACTTAATGTATACAGAAGCCTTAGCAATATCTATGCTCAGGTTATCGATGATACTACAGGCAAGACTTTGGTTTCAGCATCCTCTTTGGATAAGGAAATCAAAGAAAAGCTCACATATGGCGGCAACAAGGCTGCAGCAAAAGAAGTTGGATTACTCGTAGCTAAGAGAGCTCTCGATTCGGGCATCAAAGCTGTAGTATTTGACAGAGGCGGCTATGTTTATCACGGCAGAGTTCAGGAACTCGCAGACGGCGCCAGAGAAGGCGGCTTAGAATTCTAATAAGGAGGTAAAAGCTTTTATGGTAAGATTTAATGCAGACGAATTAGATTTAAAAGAAAAGATAGTTAACATCAATCGTGTTGCTAAGGTTGTAAAGGGCGGTAGAACCTTCAGATTTAGTGTTCTTGTCGTTGTTGGCGATGAAAATGGTCATGTTGGTGCAGGCACAGGTAAGGCTGCCGAAATTCCGGACGCAGTTAGAAAAGCAATCGATGCTGCAAAGAAGAATATGATTGAAGTTCCTATGGTAGGAACAACAATTGCTCACGAAGTAATCGGTGAGTTCGGCGCAGGTAAGGTTCTTATGAAACCCGCCGGCGAAGGTACCGGTGTTATCGCGGGTGGTTGCGCAAGATCCGTATTGGAGCTTGCAGGCATACGCAACATCAGAGCAAAGTCTCTTCGCTCCAACACTCCTAACAATCTTGTAAACGCAACAATCGAAGGTCTTAAGAGCCTTAAGGTTGCTGAGGAAGTTGCAGCACTTCGCGGCAAGACCGTAGAGGAACTCCTCGGTTAATGTAAAAATTGAGCGTTTTAAATTTAATTAGGAGGAATAACAATGGCTAAAATTAAAGTTACTTTGACCAAGAGCACAATCGGTTCAAAGAAAGACCAGATTGCAACAGTTAAGGCTCTTGGCTTAAAGAAGATAAGAGACGAAAAGATTCACGAAGCTACACCTCAAATTAAGGGTATGGTAGCTAAGGTTTGCCACTTGGTAAGTGTAGAAGAAATATAAATCTAAAAGGAGGTGCCTTAAATGAAATTATTTGAACTCACTCCCGCAGAAGGTTCCACTAAGGATTCAAAGAGAAAGGGTAGAGGACACGGTTCAGGTAACGGTAAGACAGCAGGCCGCGGTCATAAGGGTCAGAACGCAAGATCCGGCGGCGGTGTAAGAATCGGATTTGAAGGCGGTCAGATGCCCATATACAGAAGACTTCCTAAGCGTGGCTTTATAAATATTTTTGCAAAGCAGTATGCTGAGGTAAAGGTTTCCGATTTAAATAAATTTGAAGATGGCGCAGTTGTAGACACACAGGCTTTGCTTGATGCAGGAATTATTTCCAAGGCATTAGACGGTGTTAAAGTTCTCGGAAACGGAGAACTTACAAAGAAAGTTACAGTAAAGGCAACTAAGTTTACAGCTTCTGCAGCATCTAAGATAGAAGCAGCAGGTGGAAAGGCAGAGGTGATGTAAGGTGTTTAAAACTCTTAGAAATGCCTGGGCTATCCCGGACTTGAGACAAAAAATGCTTTACACCTTGCTTATGATTTTCATTTTCAGACTTGGTTCATACATTCCTGTTCCCGGTCTGAGAGAGGGAGCACTTTCGAGCTGGATAGGCGATGGTACAACAAACAATCTGTTTACAATGCTCAATGCTTTCTCCGGTGGTGCATTTGCTAATGCGACAATTTTTGCAATGGGTATTACACCCTACATTAACTCTTCCATTATTATGCAGCTCTTAGCAGTTGCAATTCCTGCCCTTGAAAGACTTTCCAAGGAAGGCGAAGAAGGAAGAAAAGTTATTGCAAGATGGACTCGTTTCGGCACAGTAATCCTCGCTTTTATTCAGGCAACAGGACTTTACTTTGCACTTAAATCATCCCTCACATATCAAAGTGCTGTGTTGGGATATATAACAATAGTTGTTACATTCACCGCAGGTACTGCATTTCTTATGTGGCTTGGTGAACAGATTACAGAAAAAGGTATAGGAAACGGTATTTCAATGATTATTTTTGCGGGTATCGTGTCAGGTATGCCTTCCATGATTGCTAATCTGTGGAACAACTTCACTTTGGATTCGGGTAACATAGTAACAATAATTGCAGTTGTTCTTGTGTCTCTTCTTATGGTTGTGTTTGTTGTATTTGTGGACAACGCCGAAAGAAGAATACCCGTTCAGTATGCTAAGAGAATGGTAGGAAGAAAGATGTACGGCGGACAGAGTACACACATTCCGATAAAGGTAGTAATGGCAGGCGTAATTCCTATTATTTTTGCCATGAGTATTTTGAGTTTCCCCTCGACCATTATGTCTTTTGCCAACTATGATCCTATGACAAAGACAGGTTTCTGGGCTACAATACTCAGACAGTTTGCTACAACATCTCCGGTATATATGATACTCTATTTCTTGCTTATAGTATTCTTCACTTATTTCTATACAGCAATTCAGTTTAATCCTGTAGAAATTGCAAACAATCTTAAGAAAAACGGTGGTTTCGTTCCTGGTATCAGACCTGGCAGACCTACTAGCGAATATGTTTCGAAGATACTTACAAGAATCACTCTTGTAGGAGCACTCTTCCTTGGCGTAGTTGCTATACTGCCTATGATTCTTTCTGTTACTATGAACAATGCAAGCTTCTATGCAATAGGTGGCTCATCGCTTCTTATTGTAGTTGGTGTTGCACTTGAAACAACCAAGCAGCTTGAATCTCAGATGCTTATGCGTCACTATAAGGGATTCCTAGAGTAATAAGCAGGTGACATTTATGAAACTCATTATATTGGGTGCGCCCGGTGCCGGAAAAGGCACTCAGGCAGAAATATTAAGTAGAAAACTTTCTATACCGGCAATATCTACCGGTGCTATAATCCGCGAGGCTATTGAGAAGAAGACACCTTTTGGTATAAAAGCAAAGTCTTATATAGACAAAGGTCAGCTTCTTCCCGATGAAGCGGTCATAGAGCTTATTATGAACCGTCTGGATAATGCTGATTGTAAGGAAGGCTATATATTAGATGGCTTTCCGAGAACACTCAGTCAGGCAAAAGCTCTCGATGATTACGGCATAGAAATCGATACGGCATTATCTCTTGAAGTTGATGATGATGTTATTGTAGAAAGACTTTCCGGAAGAAGGGAATGTTCTTCGTGCAGAACACCTTATCACATTGTTTCCAAGCCCCCCAGGGTAGAGGGAATATGTGATAAATGTTCAGCAACCTTGATAAGAAGGGATGATGATGTTCCTGAGGTAATAGCTTCCCGCCTTGATGTCTATCATAAAGAGACGGCTCCTTTGAAGGAATATTACGAGGAAAAAGGAAAGCTTACAAAAGTTATGGGCGAGGATAGTGTTGAAGACACGGCAGAAGCCATAGTAAATGCATTGGGTAGCCTTGTATAACTTGGAGGATGTCTTTGGATGATATATATTAAATCGTCAACTGAAATTGCAAAAATGAAAGTATCAGGCAGAATAGTTTTCGAAACTCTAAAAGAGGTCGAAAAACATATAAAAGCCGGAATTACTACAAAAGAATTGGACCAAATTGCAAAAGATTATATCTTAAGTCAAGGAGCAAAACCGTCATTTCTGGGCTATAACGGATATCCCGCAAGTATATGTGCTTCGGTTAACGAAGTGGTTATACACGGAATTCCGTCAGATAAAAAGCTTGAAGACGGCGACATCATAAGTATTGATGTCGGAGCCGTAAAGGACGGTTACCACGGTGATGCAGCAAGAACATTTGCCGTAGGAAATATAAGCCCCGAGGCTAAACGCCTTATAGATGTTACAAAACAGAGCTTCTTTGAAGGACTTAAATATGCTCGTCACGGCGAAAGACTTGGAAGTATCCAGTCTGCAATCCAAAAGCATGTTGAAGATAACGGATTTGGTATTGTCAGAAATTATTGCGGTCACGGAATTGGCAAGGAAATGCACGAAAGCCCCGAAATTCCAAATCACGGAACATTTGGGCGCGGTATAAAGTTGACCCGCGGCATGACTATTGCGGTAGAGCCTATGGTAACATACGGAAGCTACCACACAACAACCTTGTCAGATGGATGGACTGTTGTATCTTTGGACAGATCACTTGCTGCCCATTACGAGAACACAATCCTTATTACAGACGCGGAGCCGATATTGCTGACAGAATATGATGAGGTGTACTGATATGGATATCCATCCTGGCGAATTTGTTTATGCAGCTAAAGGACGAGATACAGGTAAGTGCTTTATAGTAATATCTTGTGAAGATAATTATCTGTATCTATGTGACGGTAAAAGCCGAAAGGTGAGTAACCCGAAGAAGAAAAAAATAAAGCATGTTGAGGCTACGGGCAAAAGCGATGAATTCATCGTTAACAAGCTCGCTGCAGTTGGCAAGCTTACCAATAAGGAAGTCAGATATTCACTTATGAGATTTACAAGTGAAATATCAGAGTAAAATTATTGATAAGGGAGGTTTTGTACTTGGCAAAAGAAGATGTTTTAGAATTGGAAGGAACAGTAGTTGAGGCACTGCCTAATGCTATGTTCCAGGTTGAATTTGACAACGGACACAGAATCCTTGCTCATATCTCCGGAAAGCTTCGTATGAATTTTATAAGAATTCTTCCCGGCGATAAGGTAACGGTTGAGATGAGTCCCTATGATTTGACCAGAGGACGCATTACATGGAGAGCCAAATGAGGCTTAAGTTTTAAATAGGAGGTAGCCAATATGAAGGTAAGACCATCAGTAAAACCTATGTGCGAAAAGTGCAAAATAATCAAGAGAAAAGGTAAAATCATGGTTATTTGCGAAAATCCCAAGCACAAACAGAGACAAGGTTGATTATAGGTAATTGACCTATGCTGTCTAAGACAGCATAAAGATTCATTTTAGTCTTATAGCTGTAAGGGAGCGGCTGCACGAGGGTGTTTTCCCTTGTGAACCCTTCGGTTATGAATATATACTATTGTTAATATCAAAGCAGGAGGTGCAAAAAGCTAATGGCAAGAATAGCAGGTGTAGACTTACCTAACGAAAAGAGAGTTGAATACGGCCTTACCTATGTGTATGGTATCGGCGTAAAGAGCTCAAACAAGATTTTAGCAGAAGCTGGAGTAAATCCGGATACAAGAGTTAAAGATTTAACAGAAGACGAACTTTCTAAAATCAGAGAAATCATCGACAGAGATTACACAGTTGAAGGTGATTTGAGAAGACAGATTGCTCTGGATATTAAGCGTCTTATAGAAATCGGTTGTTACAGAGGTCTTCGTCACAGAAGAGGTCTCCCCGTAAGAGGACAGAACACCAAGAACAATGCAAGAACAAGAAAAGGTCCTAAGAGAACAATCGCAGGCAAGAAGAAATAAGAGAAGGAGGGAAATTTAAATGGCTGCTCAGGTCAAGAAAACTCGTAAAAGACGAGAAAAGAAAAATATAGAACGCGGAGCTGTTCATATTCGCTCCACCTTTAATAACACTATTGTAACAATCACAGATGTGCAGGGTAATGCACTTTCATGGGCAAGCTCCGGTGGCGTTGGCTTTAGAGGTTCAAAGAAGAGCACACCTTTTGCTTCGCAGATGGCTGCAGAAACAGCAGCAAAAGCTGCTATGGAACATGGCTTAAAGTCTGTTGAAGTTTATGTAAAGGGCCCCGGTGCCGGCAGAGAAGCTGCTATTCGTGCGCTTCAGACTGCAGGACTTGAAGTAACAATGATTAAAGATGTAACTCCGATTCCTCACAACGGTTGCAGACCGCCTAAGAGAAGAAGAGTCTGATTATTAGGAGGTGTAATACATGGCACGATATACAGGCGCGGTATGCCGTCTCTGTCGTAGAGAAGGACAAAAGCTGTTCTTAAAGGGCGAAAGATGCTACGGTGAAAAATGCGCAATCAGCAGAAGAGAATATGCTCCCGGCCAGCATGGTCAGAGCAGAAAGAAGCTTTCCGGATATGGTTTACAGCTTAGAGAAAAGCAGAAAGCAAAAAGATTTTACGGTGTTCTTGAAAGCCAGTTCGCTCATTATTTTGAACTTGCTAACAAGAAGAGCGGTGTAACAGGTGAAAACCTTTTACAGATTCTTGAAAGCCGTCTTGACAATGTTGTTTACAGACTTGGTTTTGCACTTTCAAGAGCAGAAGCAAGACAGCTCGTTGTACACGGTCATTTCCAGATTAACGGCAAAAAGGTAAACATTCCTTCATATCTCGTTAAAGAGGGAGATGTAATCACCTTAAAGGAAGGCAGCAGAAGTCTTCCTAAGATTAAGGCTATTTTGGAACAGACCGAAGGAAAGGCTATTCCTAAGTGGCTTGACCTTGATACAAACACCATGCAGGCAAAGGTTGTAGCTTTGGCTCAAAGAGACGACATCGACTTAGAAGTTGAAGAACATCTCATTGTCGAGTTGTATTCTAAATAATAAGGCTACCCTCAGATATAAAATAATTATGGTTTTTGAATGGAGGGTTAAAATATGATCGAAATGGTGAAACCCGGTCTTGAAAGAGTAGACGATAAGACCGATCCCGCATATGCAAAATATGAAGTTCAGCCTCTCGAAAGAGGTTACGGCACAACTTTAGGTAATGCATTAAGAAGAGTTCTTTTATCTTCACTTCCCGGTGCGGCGCCCACCAGCGTTAAAATTGATGGAGTTCTGCATGAATTTTCCACAATTCCCGGTGTTAAAGAGGATGTTACAGAAATCATCCTAAATGTAAAGAGAATTATAGCCAAAGTTTACTCAGATACTCCCAAAACTGTTTACATCGAAGCAAACGGTGCAGGCGAAGTGTTTGCTAAGGATATCGTTACAGACCACGAAATTGACATCATAAATGGAGATTTGCACATTGCTACATTGAGCGATAAAGCAAGACTTTATATGGAAATTGTGTTCGAAAACGGCAGAGGCTATGTAACAAGCGAAAAAAATAAGGAAAAGCTTCAGAATGTAATAGGAGTAATACCCGTGGATTCGGTATATTCTCCCGTAGACAAGGTTAACTACACTGTTACAAACTTCCGTGTAGGTCAGATAACCGACTATGACAAACTTACATTGGAAATATTCACCGACGGAACAATTGCTCCCGAAGATGCACTTTCCTTAAGCTCAAAAATTATTACAGAGCATATGAACCTCTTTACAGATCTTTCCGATGATATAGCAAATACAGATATCATGGTAGAAACAAGAGAAGAGAAACAGGATAAGGTTTTAGAAACCACAATCGAAGAACTCGATTTGTCCGTTCGTTCATTTAACTGCTTGAAGAGAGCAGGTATTAACACAGTTGCTGATTTGGTATCCAAGTCAGAGGCGGAAATGATGAGAGTAAGAAACCTTGGAAGAAAGTCTCTTGAGGAAGTTGTAGGTAAAATCACTTCTCTCGGCTTGGAATTCTCCAAGGAATACGATGAGTAATCATTGGTGTTAGTAAGATATTTGGTATATAAATAGTACAAAGGAGGTTTATCTGATGCCCGGTACAAGAAAACTTGGTCGTGCTTCTGACCACAGGGATGCAATGCTTAAGAACTTAGTTACATCTCTCCTCGAAAACGGCAAAATCGAAACAACCGTTGAAAAGGCAAAAGAAACAAGATGCATGGCTGAAAAGATGATAACATTAGGTAAGACTAATACATTGCATACAAAGAGACAGGCACTTGCATACATTACAAAGAGAGAAGTAGTAGTTAAATTGTTTGACGAAATCGCTCCAAAGTATGCAGAAAGAAACGGCGGCTATACCAGAATTTTAAAATTAGGTCCAAGACGCGGTGACAATGCTGAAATGGCAATACTCGAATTAGTCTGAGAAAACAAAAAACAACCCCCCTGCCCACTAAGGAGCAGGGGGGTTTTATTATTGATTTTTAAGGACATCAAATGTGTATCCTTGCTCATACAGATATTCTATCACTTTAGGTAGAGTATCTGCAGTTATTTGCTTTGTGGTTGCGTCATGCAAAAGCACAACAATATCACCTGTTGCTGTATTTGAAATGCTGAATTTAAGAGTTTGCAAGATGTCTGCTTCTGTGGGATTTTCAGAGTTACTGTCTCCGGTCAGACAACTCCAGTCTATATATTTATATCCCAGCTCAATCAAAGCATCACGATACAAGGATTTGGTTGTTTCGTTTCTAAGGCTTGAATATCCTCCCGGAAAGCGAAACACAAGGTTTTCATAGCTCTCCCCCAGTGCATTGTTTATTGCATCACGGCATAGTGTAACCTCTTTTTTAAAATCATTTTTTGATTCGGAATATATAGAACCATACTCATGGCTATAGCTGTGATTTCCTATTGTATGCCCATCTTTGTGTATTTGTCTTATTATATGTGGATACAACTGTGCATTTTGCCCTTTTACAAAAAAAGTCGCATGTACTTTATATTGTTTTAAAATATCAAGAATTTTCGGCGTTATGTTGCTTGGACCATCGTCAAAGGTAAGATAACATTTTTTTTGGTTGTCATAAACATATACATTGTCCATTTCGCCGTTTAGAGGGGTATAGCAGTGTGAAAGATAATCTTCGTAACGGATTTCTCGAAGCCTGTCGGCTTTCGCTCTTGTTATGTCATCGGGCATTGGGTACAAATAACCTTTTTCCTCGTTGGTTTTTGCCACTGCATTTCCTTTTAGGATTTCTACAAAGACCTCCTTGGGAATTTGCCTCGCAATTATAAATGTGGTTCCCAGAAGAAAAATGCATATCATGGCAGTTATACTTACAAGTTTTATCATATAGAAATTGTATTTTTTGTGATTTTTTGTATATGGAACATATCGTGATACAAATAGTTTTTGATTTTTTTTCATCTAGGCACCTCCTTTTTGTTGCTCTGCAAAACAATTATACTATTTTTTTCGTCAAATATCAACAGGTTTTAACTTGTTGGAAACAATTTTCGGTTATAAAGGCATTTAAAACGGCAACATTAAATTGCGGAGGTTGTTTTTAGTGAAAGCTCGAAAAATATCATTCGCATTTTTAATTATTTTTACACTTATAATTTTTTCATATTTTTGTGTTTGTTTTGGATTTCTCATATCGGATAGTTATACCATCATAGAAGGTTCTTCCGTAAAATCGGCACTTCCACCCGGCATATATCCTGAAGACACGCTACAGGTGTCCGATAACGGCAGGTTGGAAAACGGAAAAGTTGTAAGCTCTGTAGGAACAAAAACAATAACGCTAAAGGTTTTAAATATCATTCCTGTAAAGAAAGTCAGTGTAAATACTGTTGAGACTCCCCTGCTTTATCCATCGGGAGAATGTATAGGCATTAAAATGTATTCCAAAGGAATAATCGTAACAGGATTTTCAGATTTTGAAACCAAAGACGGCATCATAGTTTCTCCGGGAGCAGTTGCAGGCTTGAAAAACGGAGATATAATTGTGTCAATAAACGGTGAACAAACAGCGTCTGTTAAGGAATTTACAGATATCACCGACAAAGCTGACGGGGAATGCTTGCTTAATGTAAAAAGAGGAAACAAAAATATAGAAATAAAAGTTAAACCGGAGTTTTGTACAGATGGCCACAAAAGGATGGGTGTTCTCGTAAAGAATTCAATTGCGGGTGTTGGTACAATGACATATGTTTCAAAAGAAGACAATGCCTTTGCTGCATTGGGTCATGGTGTGGCAGACTCGGATACAGGAATTACAATACCCATGCAAAGTGCCACAGTTTACAAATCTCAGGTTTTAAGTGTTTCCAAAGGAGAAAAAGGTAAACCCGGAGAAATTGCAGGAGCTATAGATGAGGCAAACCTCATAGGGGAATGTGTCAAAAACTCTCAAGGCGGTGTGTTTGGTGTTCTGGGAAACTATAGCCCATCAAATAGCGCAGTGTTTGCGGCACCCAGAAGTGAGGTAACAGAGGGAGACGCAGTAATAATATGCACGGTGGATGATACAAATATTGCCAAACAGTACGATGTCAGAATTTTATCCGTAAACAGAATTAGCTTAAGCAAAACCAAATCCTTTACAATTGAAGTTACAGACAAGGAGCTTCTTGATAAAACAGGAGGTATAATTCAGGGCATGTCTGGTTCTCCCATATTGCAAAATGGCAAATTGATAGGAGCCGTAACACACGTTTTTGTAAATGACCCAACTCGTGGGTATGGTATATTTATTGAAAACATGCTCGAAGAAGCAAAGAAAGCAAAATAAGTTAAAAATGCTCTTATGTGATACACCATAAGGGCATTTTTTATTTTAAAAGCACTAAAAGCATACAGAAATAAGGATAAAAATGCCAAAATGAAAAATCAATCGGGAGCATATGCTAAGAGAAATACTAAATATTCTTCGTTCCAAATCGGTATATAGCACAATAACAGACACAGCAGATAATATAGAGAACAACAAAACACATAAAGTATAAGAAAATGGCAATTTCAACGGTTTTACGTATGTTGACAACATAGTAAAGATTATGGTATAACAGATACATAAATACAGATATGGAGTATAATTTATGCATATATATGTAGATGCAGATGCATGTCCGGTTAAAGAAATAATAGAGAGAGTTGCAAAAGAAAACAGCGTGGCGGTAACTATGGTTATAGATGTCAATCATATAATCATCTCCGACTACAGCGAAGTTGTAACTGTAAGCCAAGGTACAGACTCTGTAGATTTGTATCTTATAAACCGTGTTAAAGCAAATGATATAGTAGTAACTCAGGATTACGGAGTTGCTGCACTTGCTCTCGGTAAAAAGGCAAAACCAATATCAAACAGCGGACTTATATTCACTGATGCCAATATAGATAAACTTCTTTTTGAACGATTTCTCGGCAAAAAGCAGCGAAATTCCTTCAAAGGGAAAAAGAGGCTTACATACATTCCAAAGCGTACAGCCAAGGACGACAAAAGCTTTGAATTGGCGTTAAGAACTTTAATTGGGTCTGCGATTTAACAATATGATTTGGATTAAAATTTAGTTGGTGGGGGGATAGTTTAGTGAGCTTGAATAAATTAAACAAAAAACTGGGATTTGGAACTATGCGTCTTAAAATGAAAGACAAAGAAGTGGATTATGATGAATTCTGCAATATGATAGATATCTTTATAAAAGAGGGTTTTAATTATTTTGACACTTCGAGACCATATATTGGAGGCAAGAGTGAACTTGCAATCCGCGATTGTCTGGTAAAAAGGTATAATCGTGAAGATTATGTGCTTGCAAATAAATTCTCAGAATGGATTGTAAAAAAAGAAGATGAAATTTTGCCATTTTTCGAAAGTCAGTTAAAAGCATGCGGTGTCGATTACTTTGACTTCTATTTTTATCATGCTGTAGACAGAGAAAATTATCCAAGATATAAAAACTACAATTCCTTTAAAATAATAAGAGAGCTTAAAGAGCAAGGCAAAGTACGGCATATAGCAATATCTTTTCATGATACTGCTGATATTTTGGATATGATACTAAAAGAGCAACCGGATATTGAAGTGGTGCAACTGCAGCTGAATTATCTGGATTATGATGACCCTACAATTCAAAGCAGAGCATGCTATGATGTTGCGGTGAAGCACGGAAAAAAAGTAATGGTTATGGAGCCGGTAAAGGGAGGTGCACTTGCAGACCTTCCCCAAGAGGCAGAGAGAGTGCTGGACAGTCTTGGAAGCACAAGCTATGCTTCATATGCATTGCGGTTTGCAGCCGAACATCCGCAAGTAATAATGGTTCTCTCTGGTATGGGAAGCATAGATATGATGAAAGACAATATCAAAACAATGTCAAACGCACTTCCGTTGGATAAAAAGGAGCATGAGGCACTTGTTAAAGTTCGAGATATCATAAGGCAATCAAAGCAAATTCCTTGTACTTCCTGTAATTACTGCAAGGATGTATGTCCACAACATATTGCAATATCCAAAATTTTTAGTGCATACAACAGCTTTTTAATGGCAAGAACTACTGCCAATGAGTCAAAAAAGATGCTTCACGAGAATGATGAACATATTTTTAATTGTATTAAATGCGGAAAATGCGAGAGCATATGTCCGCAAAATATAGAAATACGAAAAAAATTGGAAAATGCACAAAAAGATTTGTCATAAGGATAAAAATAAAAATACTGCAAAAGTCTATATTGACTTTTGCAGTATTTTTTTCTTCAAAATGTTATTTAATACTGATAAAAATGACAAATATTATACCATTTATGTTCAAAAAAGTTGAATATTTGCACAGGAAAAAGTACAAATATTGACAAAAACCAGCTTTTTATTAAATTTATGGAAAGAAATCTCAGAATTTATAAGAGAAATTGTCGACTCAAAAAAACTTTGTTGTAAAACATGGTATTAAGCAAGTAAAATAAACTTAAAGTTTTGAAAAAAATATAACTTTTTGGGAGGTAATTTTAAGTGAAAAAGAAGAAAACCGTTGTAATTGTGGATGACAACAGAGATTTTTGCGCAAATGTCCGTGATTTTTTGTCCACAAAAGAAGATTATGAAGTAATAGGCATAGCTTATGACGGAAAAGTAGGATATGAGTTGGTTTTGGAAGCAAAGCCTGATATTTTGCTTACGGATATTGTTATGCCGGTTATGGACGGACTTACAATGATGGGAAGAATTGCAAATAATACCGTTCTTGTAAAAAAACCCAAAATCATTGTTTTTTCGGCAAGCGGATACGATTCTATCATTTCCAATGCTACAAGGCTGGGTGCAGAGTTCTACTTCATAAAGCCTTTCGAACTGTCAGCTCTTATAGACCGCATGGATGACATTACTGCTGAAAAAGTCAAAGACCCTGTTAAACAGGCCATGAATTGCGTAAAAGACCTTGAAACAAACATTACAATGTATATACAGCAGTTGGGTGTTCCTGCTCATATCAAAGGATACCAGTACATAAGAGATGCTATAATGATGGTTATTGAGGACATGGATGCAATAAATTCAATAACAAAATTTCTGTATCCTACAGTTGCAAAACACTATAACACAACATCATCAAGGGTTGAAAGAGCCATAAGACACGCCATAGAGGTTGCATGGGACAGAGGAAACCCCGACATATTAAATGACCTCTTTGGATATACCATTTTAAGTACAAGAGGGAAGCCCACAAACAGCGAATTTATAGCAATGATTGCAGATAAAATTCGTTTGGAAATGAAAGTAAGCTAAGTGATTTTGTAAAAAACCGTAGTTATTGCAAAAATATCGGCAATAACTACGGTTTTTTATTCTAAATGATAAATTGTATATTTTCTTGAATTTAACATAAATTTAAGATATAATAGGTGGTGGATTTTACATAAGGTAATGTATAATTAAAATGTACTATTATGGATAAATATGGAGGAATTTTATGGACTTTTTTAATGTGCTTACTTTAATAGGTGGACTTGCCCTTTTCCTTTACGGTATGGATGTAATGGGAGACAGCCTCAAAAAGCTTGCGGGAGGTAAGTTGGAGTCTTTTCTTTCCAGACTTACATCAAACCGTTTTAAGGGTTTTTTACTTGGCTTTTTTGTTACTGCGGTAATACAGTCATCATCAGCAACAACTGTAATGTTGGTAGGTTTTGTGAATTCCGGAATTATGAAGCTTGGACAAACTATAGGAATTATAATGGGAGCCAACGTGGGAACTACTGTTACATCTTGGCTTTTGAGTCTTTCGGATATAAGCGGAGATACCTTTTGGATAAGAATATTTAAACCATCTTCGTTTACACCGGTTTTAGCGGCAATAGGTGTTATTATGACCATGGTTGCCAAGGATAACAAAAAGAAAGATATAGGAACTATTTTGCTAGGATTTGCAGTGCTTATGTTTGGCATGGAAACTATGAGTGGTTCTATGGCGGGTTTAAAAGACAGCCCTACCTTTGCTCAAATTCTTGTAATGTTCAAAAATCCCGTGCTTGGCATAATTACAGGTACTCTCCTTACTGCGATTATTCAGTCATCATCGGCATCAGTAGGTATTCTTCAGGCGCTTGCCATTACAGGAACTATACCCTACTCTATAGCAATTCCCATTATTCTCGGACAAAATATAGGTACTACAATTACACCCGTTCTTTCCTCCATAAGCGGAAATACCGATTCAAGAAGAGTTGCCATATCTTGTGTGTACATTAAGATGATTGGTGTTGTAGTTGTAGCGGCTGCATTCTATCTATTAAATGCTCTCATTGGTTTTGAGTTTATGAACAGCAATGTTTCTGCGTTTAATATTGCGGTAGTTCACACATTGTTTAACATAATATCTACAGTTATTCTCATACCTTTCTGCACAGCACTTGAAAAACTTGCTGTTATCAGTATAAAAGATAACACAAAGCAAAAAGAAGATGACACATTTGCCGCACTCGATGACCGTTTCTTAGAGATGCCGGGATTTGCTGTTGAAAAGTGTCAGGATCTTGTTTACAAAATGGCAGATATTACCTATGAAGGTATTGTAAAGGCAACTTCTATGATAAATGACTATGACGAAAAGAAAGTCAGTCTGATTGTCGAGAGCGAAAAGGAAGTTGACCGATACGAAGATAAAATAAGCACATATCTTGTTAAGCTGTCGTCCAGAAGTCTTGGAGACAAAGATTCCAAGTCGGTAACAGAACTTTTGCATGTTATAGGTGATGTGGAAAGAATGAGCGACCATTGTGTAAATCTCGTTGAAGTTGCGCAGGAAATGAGAGATAAGCAGATAGTCTTTTCGCCCGAAGCACAGCACGATTTGGGAATAATTATAAATGCAGTTTGCGACATTGCAAAGCTTACAAAAGATGCCCTTGCGGATGATGATTTGGAAGGTGCAAAGCTTGTAGAACCTCTTGAACAGGTTATAGACAGACTCAAAAACAAGATAAAAGCGAGTCATATTGAAAGACTCAAGGAAGGTCAATGCACTGTTGAGTATGGATTTATACTTTCTGACATTCTTACAAATTGCGAGAGAATAGCCGATCACTGCTCTAATATAGCTGTGTGTATGCTGGAAATTGCTCACGGAAGTATGGATACGCACGAATATTTAAGTCATGTTAAAAAAGATGGCGAAAATGATTTTGCTCAAAGATATCAGGAATACAAAGAGAAATATTCAATCTGATAACAAACAAATACAAAACTGCCGCAGTAAGATAAACTGCGGCAGTTTTATTGTTATTAAAATATGAAACTATTTAAAATCATCTTGTGTTAAGCTGTTTGCAATTACATAATAGGTTTCCGGTGTGTGAGGGTGGGTAAGACCTCCCATATATGCCGCTATAACGGATGAGTGTGTCTGGACAAGATATTGCGGAAGCGGAATAGTAAGGAAGCTAAGCACACCAAGTTTGCCCGACATTACTGCGGCAATATTTTGCATAAGAAATGCAGGTTGCATGTAAATCTCCAATATATACTCATATTTGGAGTTTTCGGGAGCCTTTACGGTTTCAAATTTACAGTATGAACGGGAGGCTTGTGCAAAAGTTTCAAGCAAAGATATTTTGTATTCTTCACATTCCTCCTGTGAGCTGAGTCCTATTTGTATTTTTTCTCCTTCCGGATACATATAGCATCCTTTTCGGCTGGCAGAACACGAAGCTATCTTTGCTATGCTTTCCGAAAGGGATGTTTTGCAGTTGTATTTTTTAAGCCCTGTCATTTCGGACCAGATTGGCAAAAGATTTTGATAAACGGATATTTTTGCTGTTTTTCCGTATGTGTTAAATCCCCATTCATTAAAAGGTATATATGTAACCAAATCGTCAGAGTTTACTGCATTAAAAATATATTCGTAGTCGGAAAAGTTTGTTTGTACCGTGGTTTGTGATGCACCAAAAGTATAGGCAAAGCATTTTGTGCCGCTGTCTCCCAGTGTTGCTGCACATATATTTGCCACAGACCCACCGCGCGAGTGCCCCATGAGCCATATGACATCTGCTGCATCAGTTATCGGTTTTTTGGACACATATGATATTATTTCAGAGATTACCCTTTTTGCAGTAATGTCATACCCTTTGTGGTTTTCCTTGTCATATGATTCTTCTTCATCGCCCGAGCCTATGTCAAAATTGGAAGTCCATTCCTTTGCGCTTTTGTTTGTCCCCCGTATTACAACAGCAATTACACGGTTTTTTGCGCCGTCAGTTTCTATTATTTTTTCTCCCATATAAAAGCTCGTAATATGATTATCCTGGAAGCTGTCCTGAAGATTGATTTTTTCAATGCGTTTAAAGCCTATATCATTTAGAATTTTGTCTGTATGTCCTTTTTGCAAATCATCTGTACAGATGTTTTCGTATGCAGTCATAGAAAGCACACAAGAAGCTTTTGCCAGCTCCTTACTGTATTGTGTATTGTTACCCCAAAATATTGTTTCGTCAAGTGCAAAACTTACATTTAAGGGAATTTGCAGACCGCTGTTATATAAGGTGTTTGCATATACCATTAGGTTTGCATTTTTTAGTTTAAGTGCATTGTATATCATTACAGCTACATCTGCTCGTGTAACATACTCGCCCTTGCATGCTTTTATATTTTCGGATATTTTTAAGGTGTCTGCAATATCTATGTATGCTTTTGACCAGTCGGAGTAGTACGGGGTTATGCTTTTACCCATACCTGTTGCCATAATTGTCATTTTTATAGCTTCTTCATACTTTATGTTTGCCTCCGGCTTAAAGTTTCCGTTTTCATCACCGGAAATTATGTTTTTTTCGTAAGCTTTGGCAATGTATCCCGCTGCCCAGTATTCTTTTGAAACATCGGCAAAAGGTATATTGTGGATTTCAAATTGGTCTTCTTTTGTCATTCTGCACGTTATGCTGGCCATTTCTGCTCTTGTAATGTATTTGTCGGGTGCAAAGCTTCCGTCTGTATATCCGCTTATTATACCCATATTTTTTATGTGGTTTATTGCCTCAAAGCCATAGTGGTCCGATGGGACATCGTTAAAAAATACAGATGAATTTACAGGAGAAGAACTTAGTATAAGAGCAATTATCACAGTAAAATACAAAAGCTTTTTCATAAACTATCCTTCCAAAATTACTGCCGTCCGCATGTGCGAACGGCAATATTAATTTATTTTATATTATCATTTGATGTCGGCATTTATTTGGTTTGCGGGATTTTCCATAACCCATGCCTGCTCTGCAAGTCTCTTAAGGTGTTTAAATGCGGTTGCGTAGTAATGACCGTCACAAATTCTTTCGTCACACACCACGGTTATATCTATGTATTTTCTCTTTTCTGTGGTACCGTCTTTTTTCAGCACATATTCTGTGTTTTTCATACCCATCGATATAAATACCGGAATGTTTCCAAAGTCATACAGATGATGAAAAACAGGTGGTATTCCCAAAGAGCCGAGATTTGTGATAAACATTGAACTGTGGAAAGGACTTATTTTTGTTATAACTCTTGGCAAAAGCCCAAAGAAATCAAATATGCGTATAAGTCCTACTACAAGTTTTAATAAGATGCTGGGCATAAAGGTAAGAAATCTTGCGGCAAAATCCATGCCGTTGCTGTCGCCCTCGGTGCGGTTTGCCTCAACAAGTGAGTTTAGAGCATTGTATATGTCGCTTATGCTTGCATCGGGAGATGCCGGAATTTTTACAACAGTTTCCTGAGCATCCAAACTCATGTCTTTTTTTATGGTGAGGCACATTTCAATGTTGTTTCTTGCGTAAATTTTTTGCCCTCGTATAAAACGATTGATTCCCGGATAACGGGCAACTGTCTGCACATACGCTGTGAGCAAAACATGCATCAGTCCCAGACCGGGCATTCCGTTTTTACGTTTTTCGTGCAGATATTTGTCTGTTTCTGTGATGTCTATTCTGGTAGAAAATTGATTCGATGCGCCGTTTCTGTTGGGCATGAAATATGTTCCTACAACATTCATCGGCGGCAGGGTTTTGATTTTTCTGCCTTCTTTCAAAATATGATACATCCTTTCAGGAAAATTTCTATGATTTTATCATAACAGACTATGTCGAATTTTGTCAAGTACAAAAGCCCTTTTGTATATATTACTCATGGTTTATTGACAAAAGTCCGCAAAAAATGTATAATTACGGGTGTAAAATGTCAGACAAATGTCAATCTGGGCTGTCTTGGGCCTTTAAGAATATGAAAGGATTTAGATTATGATAAAAAGAGTGTTGCTTGTAATTTTAATATTGTCCATATGTGTTGCGTTTGCATCCTGTTCCGGCAAGAAGGTAAGTAAGGAGATTCTTCTGGACAACTGGAACGGACAGTATATTTGGGAGGACGAGGAAACAGAGGAATTTAAGCTTATAAACATACAAAATATAGACGAAGAGAGCATTAAGATTGTTTGCAAGTCCGCGCGAAAAACCGAAGAATTTGAAACTTTGGTAAAAAGCAGCAGCAAAAGGTATGCAGCGGTAAATCTTGGTTCAAAGAGTCTTAAAATCAATTTGTCGTCAAAGTATGATTATGTGGATATTGATGATATGTGGACGGACGAAAATCTGCAAGGCAGAATAGAAAATTGGTCGGGCAGATACCGAAAGCTTGAAGAAGGCGAGGACATACCGGAGTTTGGAAATCCGGCTTGGAACGGAAGGTATGTTTGCGAAGAAAACGGACAGACTATGAGCGTTTACGGCATTAAAGACCGATATGTGCTTTTTACATACGAAACAACCGATGGTGAGGACAAGGTAATAAACAAACTGGAATGTCTGGAATCTGACCCCAAAAGAGCAGTATATACTAAGGATGAAAGACTGGTAATGCTGGACATTTTGGAGGCAAACAAAAGAATATCAATTACAGATATGTATATGGACGATATGGAAAACGCCGGAATAAGCGGAATATACAAAAAGATTGTAACAGAGGGAACAAATGGACAGTAAGCGTATAACTCAGTGCGAAATGTGTGCATATTATGACGAAGATGAGGAGAGCTGTACAATAAATCTTGATGAAGATGATATGGCAAGATATATGGGACAGCCTTATTCGCAGTGTTCATATTTCAGCATGTATGATGAATACAAAATTGTAAGAAAGCAGAATTGAGGCAAGAATATGCTTAATCAATTTTCAAGAAGTGAATTGGTGCTTGGCAAAGAAGCGGTACAAAAGCTTAAAGATTCAAAAATTGCATTGTTCGGCTTGGGCGGCGTGGGCGGCTATGCTTTAGAAGCCCTTGTAAGGGCGGGTGTTGGAAGTGTTGATATTGTAGACAACGACACAGTTAGTCTAACTAACCTTAACAGGCAGATTGTTGCGCTGCAGTCCACAGTTGGCATGCTAAAGACAGATGCGTGGGAAAAGAGAATATTGGATATAAATCCTAACTGCAATGTAAACAAATATAATTTCTTTTATCTCCCCGAAAACTCATCGCGTTTTGATTTTAAAAAATATGATTATGTAATAGATGCAATAGACACTGTTACGGCAAAGATTGACCTTGCGGTTAAATGTTTTGATTTAAATGTGCCAATAATATCATCTATGGGTACAGGAAACAAAATAGATCCTATGGCATTTAAGGTGGCAGATATTTACTCCACAAAAGTTTGCCCTCTTGCAAGGGTTATGCGAAATGAGCTGAAAAAAAGAGGCGTTTCTTCTCTTAAGGTTGTTTATTCCGAGGAAACACCTATAGTCCCCAATAAAGATGTGCTTGAGGAGTATATTGAACTTGAGGGAAAGGGAGATAAAAAAACAATCCCCGGTTCTGTATCTTTTGTGCCTTCGGCAGCGGGATTGGTTATAGCCTCGGAAGTAATAAAGGATTTAATAGGGTGAAGTTATGAACAAAAAAGCACTTGTTGCTATGAGCGGTGGAGTGGATTCCAGTGTGTGTGCATATCTTGCTATGCAAAAAGGATATGAGTGTATAGGCGCAACTATGCGTCTTTGTGATAAGCACATATATTCTTCGGATGCCGAGGATGCCGCTGCTGTGTGCAAAAAACTTGGCATTGAGCACCATGTTTTTGATATGACGCAGGAATTCAAAAGCAAGGTAATAGACAGGTTTGTAGAAGATTACGAAAATGGAGCGACACCCAATCCTTGTATTGAGTGCAATAAATATTTAAAATTCGGGCTTCTTTTCGACAAAGCAAAGGAACTCGGATGTGATACAATAGTAACAGGTCACTATGCAAGAATAGAAAAAACCAAAGCTGGCTATGAACTTAAAAAAGCAAAGGATTTATCAAAAGACCAGAGCTATGTGCTGTATTCCATAAAGCGCGAGATGCTTTCAAGCGTCTTTTTTCCTCTTGGTGATATCACTAAAAAGGAGGCAAGAGACATTGCTGAGAAAATGGGCTTTGTTACTGCCCATAAGAGCGACAGTCAGGATATATGCTTTGTGCCCGATGGGGATTATGCATCAGTTATAGCAAAGTATTCAAAAAAACAATATCCCAAAGGCAATTTTGTGGACGAAAACGGCAATATTCTCGGACAGCACCAGGGAATAATTCGTTATACCGTGGGTCAGCGTAAGGGCCTTGGTATAGCTTTTGGAAAGCCTCTTTACGTCAAAGAAAAAAATGCAGAAAGCAACAGTGTAATTTTGGCATCCAATGAAGAACTTTTTTCGAGAAGACTTAGTGCAAAGGACTTTAATTTGCTTTTGGATTTTAAGGAAGGTCCTATAAGAGCGAAAGCCAAAATAAGATATAATCAGACAGAACAACCGGCAACGGTGTTTTATAAAGATTGCAATAATGTGGAAATATTGTTTGATGAACCCCAGAGAGCTATTGCCAGAGGACAGGCAGTAGTTGTATATGACGAGGAAAGGGTTTTAGGCGGAGGAACCATAGTTTAATGCCAAGAGAATTGACTTTTAATCAGATAGCAGAAAGAAGCATAATAAAAAAGTACCGCAAGGATATATGGAATCCCTTTATTGCGGCAGTCAAACGCTATGACCTTATACAACAGGGCGACAAAGTGGCAGTATGCATATCGGGCGGTAAGGATTCTATGCTTATGGCAAAGCTTATGGGACAGCTTGTAAAGACCAGTGAGGTTCCCTTTGAGGTTGAATATCTGGTAATGGATCCGGGATATAACATAGAAAATCGCCGTAAAATTGAATATAACGCAAAAAAACTTGAGGTTCCCATAAAAGTTTTTGAAACAGATATATTTGATGTGGCAGATTCTGTAGACAGTTCGCCTTGCTATTTGTGTGCAAGGATGAGAAGAGGGCACCTTTATGCCAAGGCAAAGGAGCTTGGGTGCAACAAAATTGCACTTGGACATCACTTAAATGATGTTATAGAAACAACACTTATGGGCATGATGTACGGCTCACAGATACAGGGAATGCTCCCCAGACTGAAAAGCTCCAATTTCGAGGGAATGGAGCTTATACGCCCAATGTTTTGCATAAAGGAAGAGAGCATTATTTCCTGGGCAAGATACAACTCTCTCGACTTCATAGCGTGTGCATGCAAGTTTACGGAAAATGAGGAAAAGTCACACCTTGAGCATCTTTCTAAACGAAAAGAAATAAAAGAGCTTATAAAAGAGCTTTCCAAAACAAACCCCGACATAGAGCACAATTTGTTTATGAGTTTGCATAATGTAAGTTTAGACACTCTTATAGAGTATAAGCAAAACGGACAAAAGTACTCGTTTTTGGAAAGGTTTTATTGATATTTAAAGAAGGAGAAAACAAAGTTATGATATGTCCAAATTGCAGCGGTGTAATTCCCGAAGGCAGTGAGGTATGCCCTTTTTGTAAAAGCAAAATTGAACCGGATGTAAAAAGATGCCCCAATTGCTGGGCAAGGCTTGAAGATGGAGAATCCCGGTGCAAAAAATGCGGATGCAACATACAAAAAATGGTTGACGAAATTGAAAAAAACGCACAAGAGGAGCCTCCGACACTTTGGGACAGCTTAAAGAGAATACCTCTGTGGATAAGAATTTTGGTTCCTTTGGTTGTTATGTGTCTTGTTGCCGGTTTGTGTTTTTATAGTTCTTTTAAAAAGAATGCACAAAACATCAAGGCTGCAGAACTTTCAGAGGAGTATATTGAATCTGCAAATGAAGCAATAGAAGAAATTTCCAAGATGGCTAAGGTTTATGAGGACATGGTTTATAAGCAGTCATGGCTTGACCATACGGGAAGTGCGGCCGCAGTGCGCGATGTCTACAAAGAGGAAATCAATGATATCAAAAAAACAAAAGAGCCTTTAAACTATGCCAAAAACCTTATTGCTAAACAACAGAATGACAAAATAACCGAGCTTGCAAACGATGTATATTTTAACTATAACAGATGTTTCGGATATGTAATAGGAGAAAACGGCACATACCCTAACTATATGAAGAAATACCAAAAAATTGTTTCAGACTACGAAAAGTCTGTTGAAAAACTCAAAGAAGAAATTGAAAAGTATAATTAGTTTGCAGTTGCAATTTTGCTGACAAGAGGATGTAATTTTTTACATCCTCTTAATTTTTTTAAAAATGCACATATTATGATAAAGGAGGCATGGTTATTATGAACAGAAAAAGCGGTGTTCTTATGCATATATCTTCGCTTTTTGGCGACTATTCCATAGGAAGCTTTGGAAACGAAGCAAAATACTTTGTGGATTTTCTTGCAGAGTGCGGATTTTCGTTTTGGCAGGTTCTTCCCTTTTGCATGGCAGATGAATATAATTCACCATACAAATCATACTCTGCCTTTGGAGGAAATCCATATTTTGTTGACCTTAAAATTTTAGAACAAAAGGGACTCATTACCCAAAGAGAGCTTAGCAATAATCATCAACAAAACCCGTATGCCTGCGAATATGAAATACTAAATTCTACAAGGCTTGCACTGCTTATGAAGGCTGCGTCAAGAGTTAAAAACAAGTTACAAATAGAGGACTTTGCTCAAAAGCACCCGCACATAAGTAAATTTTGTGAATTTATGGCATTAAAAAAAGCAAATGACAGACTTCCGTGGTGGCAGTGGAAAACGCTAAAAGCAGAGCCCGAAGTTCTCTTTGGATGGAAGTTCATACAGTATGAGTTCTTTAATCAATGGGCAGATGTCAAAAAATATGCAAATACCAAAGGCATAAGTATAATGGGCGACATTCCCATATATGTATCTTTGGATAGTTGTGATGTGTGGAGCAACAAAGAACAGTATCTCCTCGATGACAACCATCGACCTACAGTGGTTGCTGGTGTTCCGCCCGATTATTTTTCAAAAGACGGTCAGCTGTGGGGCAATCCTCTTTACAACTGGAACGCTATGAAAAAGGACAGCTACAAGTGGTGGTGCGATAGAATATGCCATATGTCAAAGCTGTTTGACGCAATGCGCATAGACCATTTCAGAGCTATAGAGTCCTTTTGGGCAGTACCGTCTTCTGCCGACACAGCACGGGAGGGGACTTGGCTCAAGGGTCCCGGTATGGATTTTGTAAATGCAATCAAAAAAGCAGCAGGTACATCACAGATAATTGCCGAGGATTTAGGCAACATTACACCCGATGTACACAGGCTTGTTGAAGACAGCGGTTTTCCGGGCATGAGAGTGTTTCAATTTGGATTTCTCTCTGCAGGAGACAGTTGGCACAAACCGCACAACTACCCTGCAAATTGTGTTGCATATACCGGCACACATGATAACAACACACTTTTGGGATATTTGTGGGAGTTGGATGATAACCTTAGAAAAAGTATGCTGAATTATTGCGGCCACAATGGTCCCTGGGAGGCAGGGTGCGACAGCATCATACGCACACTTTATCAAAGCCATGCAAATCTTGTGATTTTGCCCATTCAGGATTTGCTGGGTTTTGGATGTGATACAAGGATGAACACTCCCGGAAAGGCAGAGGGAAACTGGACATACAGAATTACCAGACAACAGCTCAACAGTATAGACAGACAAAAGTTTAAGGATTTAAATAATATGTATGCAAGATGAAAAATATATTGCAATTAAAATAAATATGACATATAATTAAATTGCAAATATAATATTTCAAAAGAGGTGTTTTGTATGAAAAAAATCATAGCTTTGTTATTGGGTTTTGTTATGCTTTTTTCAGCATTTGCTGTGAGTGCTAAGGTGCCTGAGTTTTTGACAGATACCTACAACAACTACACAGCAGATTACAATACCCGTGTTCAGTTTAAGGGTGCAGATGCAATCACTTCACTCCTCAAGGAAACAGGTATGGAAGAGGAAGTAAACCGCTATGTAGATTTGGGTAAGCTTATTGACGGGCTTTTAAGCTCGGAAAGTGATGTAAACATTCAGATTAAAATGAATGAAGATTACTCACAAATAGACATGGCCTTAACTGCAGATGCCAAACAGAAAATAGCAGTAAACACCAACTTAAATGCAGATGTCAAATATAGCGCAGGTCTTTGGATTCATGCAGATTTTACTTTGGAAGAACCGGAGCTTGAGCTTGTTTACCTTACACCCATACAAAACAAGTATGGAGTGGTAAATATTATGGATTATGTTTCCAAAGAGGAAGTCAAAGATGCTTATGAGCTGTTCAAAACAGTTGTTAATCCCGAACTTGTAAGCGATATCAATGCATCCGGAGCAACAATTCTGGAAAAGTATGCCGATATCAAAAAAAGCGGAAACAGATATACCATACATCTTGATAACAATGGCTTTGTAAAGATGACAGGTGAGCTTATGAGTCTGGCGGCAGACAAACTTTTTTCTGTAACCGAAGTTCTTGGTAATGAATATGGTGAGACCACATCTCAGGAAATGAGAGAAGAACTTGAAGCACTTATTCCCGACACCCTAGAAATCCTTGGTAAAAAAGGGATTACATATGTGTATGAGCTTAATCCGCAGGGCAAAATAAGAAACTGCACATTAAGTGCAGATATAAAATTGAATATTGCACAAATATATACTCAAATGACAGGTCAGCCGTGGGAGTATTCTTCGCAAGGCGAAATAGAAGTTGATGTAACATCAACAATGGATATTACCAACATAGGCAAAACAAAACCCGATTTTCCTGTGCTAACAGAAGAAAACTCTTACAAATCGGAGTTTTTTGATGGATTGTATTTATCAAATAGTTACAATGACAGTCCGCAGTGGTATGTATCGGGCTACATGGATTCCGAGATAACAAAAGACGGTCTCCTATATTTCCCGCTGGAGAAAATCATGCACGATTGCTACGGAAAAAACTACATATCCGAAAATGCAGACGGAATAATAACTATGGAGAGCGACTATTTCAGCGATATTGAATACGCCACTGTTTGTGTGGGCTTGCCTGTGGCAAACACAAATTCCAATGAATATAACATAGGCGAAGTTCTCCAAATCGACCAGACTGTTTATGTAAGTGAAAAGTTCTTTACGGATATACTTGGATGGGAGCTGGACAGCTACACAGTAGACCTTATTACAGGAGAAGTGTATTATGATTTCAGTACAAACATCTTGGACTATGAAGATGATTACATTTATGAAGATGAAGAAGACTGGGAAAAGAATTACCCCAATTATTACGCATGGGGCTATTACAACGGACTTGTACAATCAGGCGAAACATATTATGTGCCGCTTAGGGCAACTTTGGATGATGCATATG
The DNA here is from genome assembly GCA_045637145.1 of Clostridia bacterium. Taxonomy (GTDB): domain Bacteria; phylum Bacillota; class Clostridia; order UMGS1810; family UMGS1810; genus RGIG8748. Next base: position 27,001 of record JAZTYV010000013.1, read on the forward strand.
ACGCTAATATAAATATTGTGTATTCAAACGGAACAGTAACCATAGATAGTCCATGGTTTACAGATTTTCAAAAAATCACTTTGAATGTGGAAGAAAGTACTGCACAAAAAGATTTAACATCGTATTGTATAGGTGAGGTAAAAGTAATTGACGGAAGTGTATATGTAAGTGTAAGCTTTTTTGAGGACATCTTTGGCTGGTCTCTGGAATATATTACATACGACAGAATATACAACGAAACCGAATATGAGTTTTCTACCAACAAACAGTAATTGTTAAATCGGCGGTGTAAAAACCTTGGTTTTTACACCGTTTTTTTTTAAGTGTTGAAAAAGCCTTTCAATTATGCTAAAATTGATGTTGTATTATTGATCACGGAGGAAGAGTATGCTTTTTTCAAGTACAACCTTTATATATTTGTTTTTGCCCCTCATTCTTTTGGTTTACTATGTTTTTTTGAAAAATTACAGAACTGCAAGCAATTTGTTTCTTTTTGTATCAAGTCTTGTGTTCTATGGATGGGGAGAGCCAAAATTTGTATTTGTGATGATGGCATCCATAGCGTTCAACTGGCTTTTTGGCATATTTGTAAGTGTTTTCAAAATCAGAGGAAAAAACCTTTGGGCAAAAATTTGTGTGTGCCTTGCCTGCATTTGCAATTTGGGATTGCTTTTTGTGTTTAAATATCTCAACTTTGCCGAAAGTATATGGTGCTCTGTTTTTGGCATTAGTGAGCACATACCGAACATTGTGTTACCCATCGGCATATCTTTCTTTACATTCCAGGCTATGTCCTATGTAATAGATGTATACAGAGGAAGAGGCAAAGTACAAAGAAACATATTGAATGTAGGCTTGTATATTGCTTTTTTTCCACAGCTTATAGCAGGTCCCATTGTTCGCTATGAAACCGTAGCATATGAAATAAATAACCGAAAGGAAAACAAAGAAGATTTTTTCGATGGATTTGCAAGATTTATTACTGGTCTTGGTAAAAAAGTGCTTCTGGCAAATACCTTTGGCATACCGGCAGACAAAATTTTTGGTATTGCATCTTTGGGCGGCGAGCTTTCCGTAGGCACGGCATGGCTAGGCGCAATAGCCTATACCTTCCAGATTTTCTTTGATTTTTCAGGCTACAGCGATATGGCAATAGGGCTTGGAAGAATGTTTGGGTTTCATTTTCTCGAAAACTTTGACTATCCGTATATATCAAGGTCAATAACTGAATTTTGGCGCAGATGGCATATGTCTTTAGGCAGTTGGTTTAGAGACTATGTGTACATTCCGCTTGGAGGAAGCAGAGTCTCAAAGGGCAGACTTGTGTTTAACCTTTTTGCAGTATGGCTTCTTACGGGCATATGGCACGGTGCCAACCTTACCTTTGTTGTTTGGGGTCTTATGTATTTTGTTCTTCTCACTTTAGAAAAGCTCACAGGTTTTGATTTAAACGGCAATAAGATAACAAGCGGATTAAAGTGGACTTACACAATGTTCTTTGTTGTAATGGGTTGGGTTTTGTTCCGCTCGGATTCCTTAAGTACAGCATTGGAATATATGAGATATATGTTCGGACTAAACGGCAATTCTCTGTTGGATGGATTTTTCAAAGGTTGGCTCTCTCAATTGTGTATAATGCTTGTTTTTGGAGTTTTGGCAAGTGCACCGTGGTTTAAAAATATGTGGTCAAGGGCAAGAAAAAATATTTTTACCGATATTTTGCACATCATATGCCTTGCAGGGATTTTTGTGCTTTGTGTGGCAAATCTTGTAAGCACTTCCTACAACCCTTTTATTTACTTTAATTTCTAATGAGGTACGGCTATGAAAAAAATTGATAAAAACCAAATAGTATTTATAATCGTATTTCTGTTTATAGTGGCGGGGTTTGTGTCAAAGGATTCTTTAATTGGTCTAAAAAATGCCGCAGTGCAGGTTTCACAGGACATAAAGGTCTATGGAATAACCGATGCTTTCTTAAGAGCAACAGACAATGTTGAAAAAGCCACATCAGATTGCCTTTTGTATCACGATGAGGCAATAAATATAAACTCTTTGTTTTTGAGAGTGATGGGAACTGCTATTGTAGAAAAAGATGACATGACAGTAGTAAAGGCAAAAAACGGATATCTTGGAAATCCCAGAGCAAAAATATCGGACGAAGATTTGCTGTGGCGTGCCCAAAATGTGGCAGAGCTTGAAAACCTCGCTTTGCAAAGCGGTGCAAAATTTATTTATGTAATGGCACCCACAAAGGGTTACAGTCTGAATTATCCGTCAAATGTCGAGGACTATACAGCGTCAAACTGCGACAGATTTGCAGATTTGCTCGAACAAAAAAATATATCATTTTTAAACCTCATAGATATCGCCTCAAACGAGGGTATAACTGATGAGCAAATGTTTTTTGCAACAGACCATCATTGGAGACCCTCTATGGGAATGTGGGCATCGGACAGGGTTTGTTCTGCATTAAAGGACTGGTACGGCTTTGAGTACAGTGAGGATATATATAACAAAGAAAATTATAGCGTAACCACTTATGAGGATTGGTTTCTCGGTTCGCAGGGCAAAAAGGCGGGTAAATATTTCAGCCCGTTCGGTGCAGATGATATAGAGCTTATTGTTCCAAAGTTTGATACCTCATTTGTGGAAGAACAGCCGGCAAAAGAGCATCGCCGCGAGGGTAATTTTTCTGAAACGCTTCTTTATACGGAAAACATAGAAGTAAAAGATTACTATAGTCTTAACCCCTATGCAGCATACAGCGGAGGTGATTTCAGGCAGCAGATTATAACCAATAACCTAAACCCCAACGGCAAAACCGTGCTTGTAATAAGGGATTCCTACGGTTGTGTGTTTACACCGTTTCTTTCGCTTTCCTTTAACAAGACATATGTTACAGACATCCGCGATGGTGCATATATAGGCGACAAGGTACACCTTCCAAGCTATATACAAGCTGTAAAGCCCGATTATGTATTGGTGTTGTATACAGGTGTGTCTGCGGGCGAAAGTTTGTATACATTTAAGTAATTTCCATAACTTACAACTGGATTATGTAAACCTCTTGTGATACAATAGTGGAGTATTTTGTATCAAAGGAGGTTTAATTTATGAAAAAAATATTTATGCGTTTATCAGCAGTCGTGCTTGCGCTTACTGCGGTATCATCGGGTGCATACGGTGCAGTTTCGCACAAGGTTGTAAAGGGCGATACCATGTGGAAGATATCTGTTAAATACGAGGTGGGACTCAGCGAAATTATAGGTGCAAACAGCCATATTTCCAACCCTTCCCTCATATATCCCGGACAGGTGCTTACAATTCCTGTTACAGATTCTTCTGTTACCAATTACGAAAATGAGGTCATAAGACTTGTAAATGACATTCGTGCGCAAAACGGACTTAAGGCTCTTAAGGCAAACTGGGAGCTTAGCCGTGTGGCAAGAATAAAATCGCAGGACATGAAGGATAAGAGATACTTTTCACATACGAGTCCCACCTACGGAAGTCCGTTTCAGATGATGAAAAGCTTTGGGATTTCGTACAGAAGCGCAGGAGAGAATATAGCCAAAGGGCAAAGAACTCCTCGCGAGGTGGTAAATGCGTGGATGAACTCGTCCGGTCACAGAGCCAATATATTGAATTCTTCATATACACAAATAGGTGTGGGATATGTTGCGGGAGGTAACTATTGGACTCAGATGTTTATAGGTTAGTCGACATATTGTTTGTTGACAATTTTATTGCGGGGAAGTATAATATATTTGATTTTATTGTGTCAACAATGCAAAAAGGAGAAATGCCTGTATGAAAAAAACATTAAAAATACTTCTTTGCCTGATGCTTGCAGTTGGTCTTGCTTTTTCTTTTTCTGCATGTACTAACAGCGAAAAAGACAACAGCACATCGCAAAGTGATGCACAAGATAAAAAAGATAAAAAAGAAAAGAATCCGCAAAAACTTGCAGAACAAACTGCAAAAAACTTTATGGATGCGTTATGTAAACTTGACATGCAAACAATGTCAAAGTATGTAACTGTTTCGGATGATGTCAAAAATGTGTTTCCTTTCCAGGATGTCCGTTCATACATCAAGGACGCGGTGTATTCTCAAATAGGTAACGAGGGAACAAACTTAAAAGAAGTAATAAATCCTGTACTGGATAAATATATAGAAATTTTTATGTCTTCCATCAGCTATGAAATAGCAGATTGCAAAAAGACAGAAGACGGATATGTATTTGAGGCAAAAATGCACATGATGGATGCAGATGCTGCAACAAAAACAATTGAAGATGCTTTCAGTCAGGCAAATATGTCTGCGGTTGGTGAAGATGTGGCTATTGAGCTTGCAGAAAACGGAATCATAACTGCAGAATCCACACAGGAGGAGACCATACAAGCATTGCTTGACGGTGTTGCAAAAAAGATGGTGCCCAAACTTGAAAATGCTTTGAAGCAAGTCGGCACAACCGAGGATACTGTTGAAATCCCCGTTATTAAACAGAAAGACAAGTGGCTTGTGGATACTAAAGATGGAGACACTTTTAAAAATATGAAGATAGTAAAGTTTATCAGTAAGTAATGTGATTACAAAAACTGACAAAAAGTTTAATAAATATCTTTTCAAACGGAAATAAATGTGGTATACTGATTATTGGTGTACCACTTTTATTTATGAGGTGTAATTGGTTATGAACAATATCGGATTTGACAATCAAAAATATCTTACAATGCAATCGGAGCAAATACGCAACCGTATCAATCAATTCGGGGGTAAGCTATATCTTGAATTTGGAGGCAAACTTTTTGACGACTTTCACGCCTCCAGAGTTCTTCCGGGCTTTGAACCGGACAGTAAGATTCGTATGCTCCAACAGCTAAAGGACGATGCGGAAATCGTAATTACAATCAATTCCGAGGATATCGAAGCAAACAAAATGCGCGGCGATTTGGGCATAACCTATGGCGAAGATGTTTTAAGACTTATAGACACATTCAGCGAAATGGACCTCTATGTAGGAAGTGTAGTTCTCACCCGCTATCAAGGACAGCCGGCAGCCAATACATTTTTAAAACAGCTTGCGGCACTTGGTATCAAAAGCTATTGCCATTACACCATAGAAGGGTACCCGTCCGATGTTTGGCACATAGTAAGTGATGAAGGGCTTGGAAAAAATGATTACATCGAAACTGCCCGTTCTCTTGTAGTGGTTACTGCTCCCGGTCCCGGAAGCGGCAAGATGGCAACTTGTTTAAGTCAGCTCTATCATGACCACAAAAGAGGCATTACTGCAGGGTATGCCAAGTTTGAAACCTTTCCAATATGGAACATACCATTAAAGCACCCGGTAAATCTTGCATATGAAGCTGCCACAGCGGACTTAAATGATGTAAATATGATAGACCCATTTCATTTGGAAGCATATGGCGAAAAAGCGGTAAACTATAACCGTGATGTAGAAATATTCCCTGTTCTCAACACCATATTCAAAATGATACAAGGCTCCTCGCCGTACAGTTCTCCCACAGATATGGGAGTAAATATGGCGGGCAACTGCATAATAGATGACGATGTGTGCTGTGAGGCATCCAAAAAGGAAATTTTAAGAAGATACTATAAAGCGTGTGTGGACAAGTACTCGGGTAAATCTGACGGTACAGATGTTGTAAAGTTGGAAATACTTATGAATCAGGCGGGCATTACCTCGGATATTTCTCCGGCAGTGTCTCAGGCTCTTACAAAAGCCCAAACCACAGGAAGACCCGCAGGGGCAATTGAGCTTCCTGACGGCAAGGTTGTAACCGGAAGAACATCAGACACATTGGGTGCAGCTTCAGCTCTGCTTCTTAATGCTCTTAAGTATTTGGCAGGCATAGATGAAGACAAAGACCTCATTGCATCAAATGTTTTAGAACCCATATGTGCTTTGAAAACGGAGAACTTAAAGCACAAAAATCCCAGACTTCACACAGACGAGGTGCTCATAGCACTCACTATTTCGGCAGTTGACGACCCGTATGCCAAGGCTGCCAAGGAAAAGCTGTCTGCACTCAAAGGCAGCGAAGCTCACTTTTCGGTAATCCTGAACGAGAGTGACGAGATGCTTTTGAGGCGTCTTGGAATAAATGTGAGTACAGAAGCACAGTATGAAAATAAGTGTTTGTACCACAAATGATGGTTAAAATAACCAATATAATGTTTTGTAATTATCTTAAAATTATGGTAAATTTTTGAAGTTATCTCTTGCATAAAAAGGTATTTTATAGTAAAATATATGCATATGAATAAAATATATAATTTCTAAGGAGGAATTTATAATGGCAGTTAAAGTTGCTATTAACGGTTTCGGCCGTATCGGCCGTCTTGCATTCAGACAAATGTTTGGTGCAGAAGGCTACGAAGTTGTTGCTATCAATGACTTAACAGATCCCAAAATGCTTGCTCACTTATTAAAGTATGACTCTTCACAGGGCAGATATGACGGTCACACCGTTGTTGCCGGCGAAGACAGCATTACTGTAGACGGCAAGGAAATCAAAATCTATGCTATTAAAGATGCCAAAGAATGCCCTTGGGGCGAGCTCGGTGTAGATGTTGTTCTTGAATGTACAGGTTTCTACTGCTCCAAGGACAAGTCTCAGGCTCACATAGATGCAGGTGCTAAGAAGGTTGTTATTTCTGCTCCCGCAGGCAACGACCTTAAGACTATCGTTTTCGGCGTTAACGAAAACACACTTTGCGCAGATGATACAATCATCTCTGCCGCTTCCTGCACCACAAACTGCTTGGCTCCTATGGCTAAAGCGCTCAATGACTATGCTCCCATTCAGTCCGGTATCATGGCTACAATCCATGCTTACACAGGCGACCAGATGATTCTTGACGGTCCCCACAGAAAAGGCGATTTAAGAAGAGCAAGAGCAGGTGCTGTTAACATAGTTCCCAACTCCACAGGTGCTGCAAAGGCTATTGGACTTGTTATTCCCGAACTTAACGGCAAGCTCATCGGTGCTGCACAGAGAGTTCCTGTTCCCACAGGTTCCACAACAATCCTTACAGCTGTTGTTAAGGGTGCAGATGTTACCAAGGAAGGCATCAATGCTGCTATGAAGGCTGCAGCTTCTGCTTCTTTCGGTTACAACGAAGACCAGATTGTTTCTTCCGATATCATTGGTATCACATACGGTTCTCTCTTCGATGCTACACAGACAATGGTAGCTCCTATTGCAGACGGCCTCTATGAAGTACAGGTTGTTTCTTGGTACGACAACGAGAACTCCTACACCAGCCAGATGGTTAGAACAATTAAGTATTTTGCAGAATTAGCATAAATAGAACAAAAACAAACCCCTTTGGATAAACTCCAAAGGGGTTTAATTTTTGTGTTTCAATCAATTCAGGTTATTTATTTCCTTTTCTTCAAAAGGATTGTATCTTCTTGCTTCAAAGCTGTAAGAGGACACGCTTCCAAGATATGGATTTCTTGTCTTGTCATTTCCCGAGTTGTAGAAAAAGTTAATGAGTATTTCATACTCGGGATTTATAGATTTTTTGTCTGTAGCTATTGCCTTAAGATAGGTTTCTATTTCCTCATCAGCAAAGCCCATCCAGTATTTTTCAAACTGGTCTTCATTCATCTTTCCTTTGTAGGTGGCAGACACTACAACGGTATCTACATCGGCATATTTGGAAAGCTCGCCCTCATATACAAACATATCTCTGAAATCTGCATATTTATCTGTAAGTATATATACAGAATTTAGCTGACTGTTCCATAGCACTTTTGCTCCAAACTCTTCTGCAATAATTCGTATAGGTAAATATATTCGGTTGTTTATTACCTGCGGCACAGAGTCCGAGGTTATGGTTTTTTTATCGCTTGTTTTTATTTTGTCCGAATTAAGAGTGAGTATAAGGGTTTTGGAGTCTTTGCGCAGAACTACTGTGCTGTTTTCGGGTTTCCAGGTAACCTCTACCCCCATAGATTCCATTGCTTTTCTAAGAGGCACCATAGTTCTTCCGCTCTCTGTAGCAAAAGGCACTCCCGTGTTGCTGTCAAACTCTACAATGCATGCATCCACAAATATATTGGAGGATTCACTTGCATATACAGTAGCGGTCATGCCAATGGATAGTATAATAAAGACAAAAACTGCAAACCTTTTCATATGTTAGTCATCCTTTCTTATGTTTTAATTATATCTGTCAAACAGTATTTGGAATACAGAATACAATGCTTTTTGAACATTATATATGTTTTTTTCTGTTTTGTCAAATTATCCCAGTAAAAGCGCCCCGAGTATCAAAGGCATAAGGAAATCGTCTGACGATTCCGTTGCAATCAAAAAAATCAGCGCAATCAGCAAAAGGTCATCGGATTTAAAGTTGCCAAAAGCTTTTATCGGCGAAAAAGACTTTGTTTCTGTAACTTCATCCGCACAATCCGAATCTGTTTGAACTTCCTGGGTTTTTACGCTCTCGTCCTGCATCTCTTGCGGTGCAGGTGCAGGGCGTGGCATTTGTGAGGAGTAGCCGTCATAATATCGAGTATACATTTTATTCCCTTTCGTTGCGTAAGACTTCTGTTATCTTTGTAAGTCTTATAAGTTGAATTGCCTTGTCTATATTTGTTGCCCTCGATGTGCTGAGGTAGGGCTTTAGTGCTGTAAGGAGTGTTATTCTTCGGTCATCACTGCGGTTCACCTTGGAAAGCATATCCTGTATGCCAATGTCTTTTTCGGCAGGCAAAGAAGTCTCCGCTTGAGGCGGAGGAGTAGAACCTGCAGAAAGCGAACCCAGCATATTCTTTAGTGCATCCGGATTAGAGAGCATACCGCTTAAAAGCTTTGACAAATCTTCACTCATTTAAAAGGTTTTCCTCCTTTCAGTATTTCGGATGCTTTTTTTAAAATAGCGGGATTGGAGCGTATCATCTTTTCAATTTCCTTGTCGCTTAGGTTGCTTAGCTTGGAGGCAATATCGCCCATACCAAGCTCTATTAGCTTTTTTTGAACCAGCTCTTTGTTAAATCCCTGCATAAAATTGTTTGGAATTTCCGATATATAAAACACCTGCCTTTACATATATTTGTTAATAACATATGCACAAGGAGTTAAGTGTAGAACAATGCACACAGAAATATGTTGAAAAAAACAGCGATTTAAGTTATAATGAGTTTGTAATTAAAGATTGATAGCTGATAGATGAGGTGGAAAAACTGTATTGTTTTCCAACGAAAATATATAGTATTATAAAAAACACTTATATACAGGCGGTGTATAATAATGAAAGTAAAAGCACATTCAAAAATAAATTTAACCTTAAACATTCTGGGCAAACGCCCCGATGGATATCACAATGTAGATATGATTATGCAAACTCTTGAGTTTGGAGACACTGTATTTGTGGAAAAAACCTTTGGAGGCATAACTCTTTCGGGTACAGGAGCACTAAAGTATGACGAAACAAATTTGGCATACAAGGCGGCAAAGCTGTTTTTCGATGTTTCGGGAGTAAGAGGCGGAGCAAAAATCCACATAGAAAAAAACATCCCTGTGTGTGCAGGTATGGCAGGCGGGAGCACAGATGCAGCGGCGGTACTAAGGTGCCTTAATCTTTTGTACGGCAAACCCTTCAGCAAAAAAAGACTTGCCAAAATCTCAAAACGACTTGGTGCAGATGTTCCGTATTGCATTTGGGGAGGCACTGCAAGGGCAGAGGGAATAGGGGAAGTCATCACACCGCTAAACTCTATGGGCAAAGTAACAGTGGTGGTAGTAAAGCCTCCTGTGGCAATATCAACTCCTCAGGCCTATGCAGGACTAAACCACAGCGAAATGCTCCACCCCGACACAGAGCGGGCTGTAAAGGCACTTGGCGATAACAACAGAAAAAAGTTCTATGCTCTTATGGGCAATTCTTTTGAAACCTCAGTTTTCAAAGAATATCCTCAAATAAAGGATATCAAAGAAGCACTTGTTTCTATGGGTGCCAATACTGCACTTATGAGCGGAAGCGGATCTACAGTTTTTGGATTGTTCGAAGATGATAAAAAGGCAAAAGAGGCATATAACAGCTTTAATGACAAGTTTGAAGATGTATTTTTGACTCATACAACAGATGTATAAAACCAAAATTTCCTGACGATAATTCTATTGTCAGGAAATTTTATTGTCAGGAGAAATATATATAATGAAGAAAACCGTCATGATTGCATTTTTTTTAGGTGTTTTTATTGCTGTTTCAGTTGTTCTCACCTTAGGCTCGGCAGAGGAGTCACTGTCGCAAGGTGTAATACGCCTGCATGTGCGTGCAAACAGCAATTTGCAAAGCGACCAGGAGTTAAAGCTTAAGGTAAGAGACAGAATTCTGAAAGATACCGGAGTACTTTTTCAAAATGTATCAGATACTGCCAATGCAAAGCTGCTTACAAAAGAAAATATGGAGTTTATACAAGATATAGCACAAGACGAAGTAATAAACAATGGATATAATTATCCTGTTAAAGTAAGCTTTGGCAAAAGCACTTTCCCCGAAAGGACATACAGCGGTCTTTGTCTTCCCGCAGGAACCTACGAAGCACTTGTGGTACAGATAGGCTCTGCAGAGGGTGACAACTGGTGGTGTGTTATGTTTCCGCCTCTGTGTTTTGTTGAGGAGTCCTGCGAGGGTATATCAAATCAAAGCGAGCAAATACTCATAGAGAACATAGGCAAGGATTCTTACGAAATGATATCGGGAGGTAAACCTAAAATCAAGTTTAAGGTATATGAGTGGTGGAAGAGCATAACCAAATGATATTTTTTGATTGACAGTAAAAGTACCGGAAAAAACTGTTTTAAAGAATTGCCTTGTGACATTTTGGTGACAAAAACGAAAAAAAGCAAAAAAAACTTGACATTTTTGCAATAAAATTATAGAATATATTAGTGATTTAAGGTGCAGATTCCATTTAACTGTGCCTTAAAGAACAGTGCAGTTGTACAAAATGACATAGAGATTATGCTATTGTAACATAGATTACTCTATTTTTACAGTTTTGTTACAACGCGTATTTCGGCATTGACTATGTCACTTTTGTGGTGATATAATCGTGTCAAAGCTAGAGAAATCTTCTCGGCTATGTGTTAAGCAGTATATGAAAGAGATGCGGCTTACACACGAAAAAGTCAATCTCTTTCAAAAATTTATTAAGGAGGATTTGAGAATATGAGAAATCTCAAAAAAGTACTTGCACTCGTTGTAGCATTCTCCATGATGCTTTCTGTTGTTGCTTTCGCAAGCTTCAACGATGTACCTGAAGATGCTGACTACGCTGGTGCAGTAGAACTCTTGTCCGCATTAGATATAATTGTGGGCGACGATTTAGGTAATTTCAATCCCAACAATACAATCACAAGAGCAGAAATGGCTGCTATTGTTTGCCGTATTAAGGGACTTGAAGCATCTGCAAACGCAGCAAAAGGTAACACAATCTTTACTGACGTTCCTGCAGAACACTGGGCTTCCGGTTATGTAAACGTTGCAAACCAGAATGGTATCATTGCTGGTTATGGCGATGGTTTGTTCGGACCTGAAGATCAGGTAACTTACGAAGCAGCAGTTAAGATGGTTGTTTCCGCTCTCGGTTTCGAACCTATGGCTGCTCAGAAGGGTGGATGGCCTACAGGTTACCTCGTAGTAGCTAACACCTACAAAATCAGCGAAGGCGTTGCTGGCTCCACAAGAGCAGATGTAGCTGTTTTAGTATCAAACGCTATGTCCACACCTGTTATGGATCAGTCCGTATACGGTGCAGATGCTGAATTCGAAGTTCTTGACGGTAAAAAAGGCAGAGACTACAGAACTCTCCTCACCGACATGGACATCTATATTGCTACAGGTGTTGTTTACGATGTAGAAGTTGACGATGTTGACTTCCTCGTAACAGAAGATTCCGATGACCTCGAATTCGAAGTTAAGGGTGACGATCCTGCAGAAGACTGCATCACACTTCAGGCTAATGGCTCCAACATTGCTGACTATCAGTTCCAGAGCGTAGATGTATACGTTAAGAAGACTGCTAGAAAAGACTACAATGTAGTTGCAGTTGTTGGTTCTGCAATTGGCGAAACATTCAAACTTCTCTCCGATGATATCAAAAATATCGATGGTGGCGTTGTTGAATACTATGTAGATCCTGCTAACAGCTCCAAGACAAAAGAACTCAAGACAAACATCACAACTGTTGTTTACAACAAAGCACTTCAGGCTGGTAATGGCGCGCTTAATCTTAATAGTTTCAAAAATGCTGTAGACGTTGAACTTGTATTCATCGAAAACACAGGCGACAAGTACTATGATGTATTAGTTGCTACCGAATACACTTCTGAAGTTCTTGAATTCGTTGACGTTGAAAAAGAAAAGATCGCTCTCGGTGGCGATACAGTTGCTTTCGATTATGAAGACGAAGCAAAGACATACGTACTCGTTGACGAAGCTGGTAAAGAACTTACACTTGCTGACTTCGCAGAAGACGATGTAATTGCTTGGTATGCAAACGCTTCTTCTCTTGACAATGCAGACTTCATCAAAGTTATTAAGCTTACTGATGCAGCTGTAGAAGGTGTTGTTGAAGAAGCATACACATCCAATGGTGACGAATATGTTGTTGTTGATGGTCAGGAACTCAAGGTTGCTGACGATGTTGAACTCTCTGTTGGCGACGAAGGTATCTTCTATGTAGGTATGACCGGTAAAGTTATCCTCTTTGACGGTTCCGCTACAGGCGTTAACTATGCATATGTTCTCGAAGCTGCTCTTTCCACAAAGTCTTTCTCTGACAACAAATGGCAGGTTAAGCTTCTTACAAAAGATGGCGTAGCTATCTACGATATGACAGATGATGCTTCTGATGATTTCGCTACTGATTTCGATTCCTTAATGGATGACGATGACGATGACGAAGATGAAACAACAGCTGAAATTCTCTGGGCTGAAGGCGATCTTAGCGCAACAAGACTTGTAACTTACAAGACAAACGCTAAGGGCGAAATTAAGGCTCTTGAATCTGTTGCTTCTATCGACAACATCGCTGCTGATAAGAAGTACAATGCTGATACTCAGATCATCGATGGTAATGCTATTGAAGATGACACTATCATATTCATGATCAACGAAGACAAGGCTGACAACACATCAGCTTCTGACATCAGCTTCCTCGTTGACGAAGGTATATATGGCGGTGCTGTATACGAAGACGAAGACGATGAAATCGCAGTTATGATTATAACTGTAGGCGACGCTGCATTCTCTGCTGAAACAGGCCTTGCAATTGTTACAAAGGTTTCCGATACAAAAGATGCTGACGACAACGATGTTGTTAAGGTATCCTATGTACAGGGTGAAGAAGATGGCGTTGTAACATTCGATGATGACTCTACATCTAAGTCCGCTTGTGATGTTGACGACCTCAGCGTTGGTGATGTATTTATCTTCAATGCAACAGCTGACGGTGTAGTTACAAACTATGCAGTAATCGCTGAAATCGTTGATGTAATCGACGATAATGGTACTGATACTGAAACAGATGATGAAATTATCGGTCAGACACTTGCACTTTGTGAAGACATCAATGATACAAAGATTGCTTCACTCTTTGGTGAAGACACAACTCTCGAAGTTACCTACATTGCTAACACTAAGAGAGAAACAAACACCAAGGGTGAAAAGATCACTCTTGCTGATGGCGAAACAATCTTAGTTAAGTCTGGCGCTTACAAGTACACCTACAACGATGAAGGTAGAAATACTGTAATCGAAACAGGTAGCTTCAGAGGCGGAAATGCTTGGTATTATGATGCAGATAACGATGAATACACACCTGTACTCGTTAGAATTACAGATAATGTAGTAATCGATATCTACTCTGTAAACGATAGATTTATCGCTGAATAATTAGCTTCTCAAGTCTTTGACTTAATAATATAAAGAGAGCCACGGCGTATGCTGTGGCTCTTTTTACATACCCGTACACTTAGGTGTGCGGGTATATGTGTTTTAACCCCGATTCATATAGCACAACCAAAATTAAGCAAATGAATTTTTGTAGTTGATTACTTTGACATATTGTGTTAAAATATAAAAAAGGGTGTGATACACATAGAAAATGTAGTTCAATATAATTTTAAAGTTGCAGATTTATACTTTGAGGTATCATCTTTTCCGGACAAGTATACCGAAGAAATGCTGAAGGATTATTTTTGTGAACACTGCACCGAGGATGCAGTTCGTGTGGAATGTACACGCACAAAAGAGCCTTTGGAGCAGCCTCAGGGCACACGGCTTACCGAGCGCAGTCAGGACAACTGGTACTTAAATAACGGCGTGTATACACTGTGTATATACGACTACGAAAACGATTGTATTTGTGCCAATATGCACTATGACAACGCCAATTCGCATGTGTCTGTTACACTTCTCGATGTACAGGCGCTTTACGGTGTGGACACAGAGTTCTTTTTGTACAATGTATTGGAGAGGGTATTTCGCACAGCCTTGGTGTTTAACGGAGGTTTTGCAGTGCACGCCTCATCTGTTGTTCACGAGGGTTATGGCTTGGCATTTTCCGCACAATCGGGCACAGGAAAATCTACACACACAGACCTGTGGATTAAAAACTACCCCGGCACATACATACTAAATGACGATGCCCCTGCCTTTCGCATGAAGGACGGTATGTGGCATATGTACGGAACTCCGTGGGCAGGCACAAGCGGTATAAATGTAAATGTTGGAGTACCCGTAAAGGCACTTGTCTTTTTGGAGAGAAGCCAAACCAACACAATACGCGATGTTTCCACCGCCGAAACAATAAGCAGGATTTTTGAAGCAATTATGAACCCAATATCCGATGAAATAACAAACCTTGTGTTTGATGCAGTTTCATCTTTCATCACAAATTCCAGAGTTTGTGTTCTTGGCTGCAACATATCGGACGAAGCACCCAAAACTGTAAAAAAATATTTGTTTTAATATACTTTTTGAAAGGATTTGAATTTATGAAAAAGTTTTTGGCAATGACCCTTGCGGTCGTAATTTTTGCGTCAGCCATAGTTACTGTATCGGCAGCATCCTTTCCGGATGTTACAGAGCAGCATTGGGCTTACTCATATGTAATGCGCCTTGCCGACATTGGCACTGTAAATGGTATGCCCGATGGCACATTTGCTCCTCAGGGCACTGTTTCCAGAGCAGAATTTGTAAAGATGCTTGGCAAGTCCAATGTAAGAGCAGAGGGCGAATTCAATGATGTTCCTGAGTCTCATTGGGCATATGACTACATTATGTACTCGGGACTCGAGCCCGATGCAAACAACAACTTTAACCCGTCTGCTGTAATTACCAGAGGCGAGGTGGCAAACCTGCTCTACAAGAGATTTGCAAACGGTGCCAAGGTAAAGGCTCCGTACTACATTGCAAGTCAGGGCGACAATGCCGATGCTGTGTCTTGGGTGTACAATACAGGTCTTATGCTGGGTGCAGATATGCTCAATTTAAGACTTGACGATGGTCTTACAAGAGCAGAAGCTGCGGTCCTCATAGTAAAAGCCATGGACCTTGACCCCGCCAAGACAAACAGCTTTATAGACAACTTCTCCGATGAAACATACAAGGCTATATATGAAGGGCTCAATATTTTTGACTCTGCATATGTCGCAGACGAAGGCATAACCTACGAAGAGCTTTCTGCAGCATCTTTGCGCTATCAGTACAAGCAGAGAAATCCTGCCATAAGATATGTGTTTGAAAAGAAGTATGATGGCCCCTATGCGCATTACTGGAACATAATGTGCACAAATCCCCTTGATGCAAAGGGATATGGCTCCACACAGACAGAAGCAAACAAGCTTGCAACTGTAGAGGACGCCATTGCTATAATTACACACGGCGCCAAATACAACGACTACCTTTCATCTTCCATGGTTAAGGCAGACGGCAACACCTATGCAGATGTAAATGCAAAAGAGGGAACTCAGTTTCAGGAGAATATGAGTTATGCCTATAACTTTGGCATTTCGCTCTATGCAGACGGCAAAATAAATGCTAAAGCTACCATTACAAAGAAAGAGATAGCCTGCATATATATGCAGTATGGCTTGACCTTTGGCGACCATATACTTCTTCATTGCGGATACGATGCCCAGTATATACCCATGAAAGTTCGCAGAGACAAAAATTCGTATCCTGCAAATGCCGACTATTACAAATATATTCTCGAAGAAATACCCAACAACATATATGAAACTCCTTATGCATTCACAGGCGAGGAGCTCTACAAGCCGTTCGAATTTGAAGGCTTTGCATTCCTTCATGCAAATATGTTCTACAAACCTCTTATGTACATTTCGGCAGGAATATACGAAAAGGGCGGAGATATATACATAGATTATCACCCCAGTCTTATTATGTCTGTTAAAGATATGGGCGAGATGTACCGTGTAAGGATTGATGTAAAGAAAGCGTTTGACGGAATGATGCTCTCCGACATAGCTAAATTGGGAGACTCTGTTGAGGATATGACACTTAATGCAGGAGACAGCTTCTGGTGTGACCTTGCCACCAATGTGGTACGCAAGAACACATATATTGATTATACACTTTTTACTGTGGAACAGGTAATCAGATAGAAAACAAAAAAATAAGCCAAAAAGCCTGATTTATCGGCATTACCACCAAAAAAACGGGCTTTTTTGGTGGTTTTGTACGCAGAATTTTGTGTATAATAACTATTGCATAAACCAAAAATATTTGTTATAATCTGTATATACCAAATTTACCTAGGAGGTAGTATGTAAGATGAAAAAGAGTGAGTTAGTTGCTATCATAGCAGAAAAAGCAGACTTAAAGAAAGTAGAAGCTGAAAAGGCTTTAAACGCTTTTGTTGATGCAGTAACCGAAGGCTTGATTAAAGGTGAAAAAATCGCTTTAGTTGGTTTTGGTACTTTTGAAACAAAGAAGCGTGCTGCAAGAAAGGGCAAGAACCCCCAGACAGGTGCTGAAATCAGCATTGCTGCTTCTACTGTTCCTTCATTCAAGGCAGGCAAAGGCTTAAAAGACGCTGTTAACAAATAAGCTTTTTTGATTCTATGCCCCGCAAAACTGCGGGGCGTCTTTTCATTTTAATAAATATACACATTCAAAATTTAACAATAGGAGGTAATAACCGTGGACGAGAACAAATTGCCCGACAACATAAATTTTGGTGACGGTCACTCTGTACGAGCAAGCCAACCCTTTGAGACCCAGGAATATACGGGTTCAAAAACAAATCCGCGAAAGCCAAAACCGAGACCTACAAGATCTCTTTTTATGGAGTATGTAAAGCACTGGTATGTTATAGTCATAAGTATCATGATGTGCTTTCCCGCATATATGCTGCAAATTTTTCTTGGAAATCTCTTTATTGCCAAAAAAGTTCCCGCATTTGCATCGGCTTTACTTACAATGTTTCTTGGCGGGTTGACAGCCACACTCCCCTTTTTAATTCTTAATATCATCCTTACAGCAAGAAAAAAGTATTATGCCATAGCAGTGCAGCTTATTGCAATGATGTCTTTGGGTATGGCATTTTATCTGCATTACAAGATAATGTTATAAGAGGTGGCATACTATGCTTAAGCTCACCAATGTAAAAGTTGGTATCTACGACAAAAGTCCGTTAAAAAATATAATTGCAAAAAATATGGACATATTGCCCGAGGATATATATGAGTACTCTGTTTTGAGAAAGTCCATTGACGCACGAAAAAAAGACAGTGTGTGCTATGTGTATTCCTTTGGGGTAGTGTGCAGGGACGAAAAGTCAATACTTAGGAAAAAAATTAAAAATATTGCGCCTTATGAGCATAAGGCGTATGTTTTTGCTTACAAAAATATATCGTCTGAAGCTCAGATTGCGATTATAGGAACAGGTCCTGCGGGTTTGTTCTGTGCACTTATGCTTTGCAGGGCAGGACTTAAGCCTGTTGTGTTTGAAAGAGGCGAATGTGTGGAAGAGAGGGAACAAACCATACACAAATTTAAGCACACAGGCATTTTAAACACCAATTCCAACATTCAGTTTGGCGAGGGCGGTGCAGGAACATTTTCGGATGGCAAGCTTACTTGCGGTGTAAATGACATCAGGACACAATATATACTAAAGGAGTTTGTAAACGCAGGTGCTCCCGATGAGATACTTTTTAGCGCAAAACCGCATATAGGAACCGATTATCTTAAAATTGTAGCAAAGAATATGCGCAAAGAAATACAGGCTCTGGGAGGCAAAATTTGCTTTAATAAATGCCTTACGGATATTAGTGAAAAAGACGGCAGGATTAACTGTATAGAGATTACCGATGTTAAAACCGGCTCTAAACAGAATATAGACACAGACATTCTTGTTCTTGCTTTGGGACATTCCTCAAGAGACACCTATGCAATGCTCAGTCAAAAAGGCATAGCTATGGGCAAAAAGCCTTTTTCAGTGGGAGTGCGTATTGAACACAAAAGAGAGTACATCAATCTTTTGCAGTACAAGGACGAGCATATAGCCGAAACTCTCCCCGCTGCAGACTACAAGCTTAGCTGCCATCCCGACAAAAGAGGGGTATATACATTTTGTATGTGTCCCGGAGGAGAGGTGGTGTGTGCTTCTTCCGAAGAGGGAGGAGTTGTTACCAACGGCATGAGCTATTTTGCCCGCGACATGCAAAACTCCAACAGTGCCGTTCTTGTATCGGTATACCCCGAAGACATAGATGGGAACAATCCTTTAAATGCTGTGGAATTTCAACGCCAAATGGAAAGGAATGCTTTTGAGTACGGCGGGGGAACGTATAAGGCACCGTGTCAGCGTGTGGGCGACTTTATGGCAAAAAAACCATCGGTCTCAAGCGGCGATGTAATTCCAAGCTATATGCCGGGGGTAATCTGGTGCAATCTTTGGGATGTACTTCCCAAATTTGTGGCAGAGTCACTGTGTAAAGCTCTTGGAGAATTAAATTCTAAAATGAAAGGCTTTGCTTTGGCGGATGCCGTTCTTACCGGTGTGGAAACCCGTTCGAGCGCTCCTTTAAGAATAATACGAGATGAAAATATGACAGCCTCTGTTAAAGGAATTTATCCTATAGGAGAGGGAGCAGGATATGCCGGAGGCATTATGAGTGCCGCCATGGACGGCATAAAATGTGCAGAAAAAATATGTTCTTCATTATAAAAAATCAGCGTGCTTAAGCACGCTGATTTTTTATAGCTTGTTTCGTATTATTTTGCCGCTTGTGGTTTTGGGCAGGCTTTCTTTGAATTCTACAATTCTCGGATATTTATAAGGCGCTGTATGTTCTTTAACATAGAGCTGGATTTCTTTTTTCAGTTCTTCGCTGGGTACAGCATCTTTAGTAAGCACAATACTTGCTTTAACAACCTGACCTCTTATTTCATCGGGAGCTGCAGAAACTCCGCATTCCACAACATATGGAAGCTCCATAATAACACTTTCGATTTCAAAAGGTCCTATACGGTATCCGGATGACTTTATAACATCGTCAATTCTGCCTACATAGAAGTAGAAGCCGTCTTCATCTTTGTATGCAACATCGCCTGTGTGGTAAAGACCGTCATGCCATACTTCTGCTGTTTTTTCTTCGTCTTTGTAATAACCCTTAAACAAACCGCAGGGTACTCTTTCCGATGTGCGTATTACTATTTCGCCGTTTTCACCAACATCAACACTGTTGCCTTCCGGGTCTACTATGTCTACATCATAGAGGGGTACGGGTTTGCCCATTGCCCCGAGCTTGTACTCTCTGCCGTATAGATTACCAATGAGGCAGGTGGTTTCGGTCTGACCAAAGCCTTCCATAATCTTAAGTCCGGTAAGCTTTTCTATTTGCTTGTAAACTTCGGGGTTAAGAGCTTCTCCCGCAGTGTTCGCGTGCTGAACGGAGCTCATATCGTACTTTGATATATCTTCTTTCATAAGCATTCTGTACATAGTGGGAGGTGCACAAAATGTTGTAATTTTATACTGTGCAAACAGTGGCAGAATGTCTGCTGCATCAAACTTGTCAAAGTCGTATACAAAAAGCGGTGCTTCGCACAGCCACTGACCGTAAATTTTGCCCCATGCTGCCTTTGCCCATCCTGTGTCTGATATGGTGAGGTGCAGACCATCGGGGTCCACACAATGCCAATAGTTTGCTGTGTGGAAGTGACCCAATGGATACTTGTAGCTATGAAGTGCCATTTTGGGATTTCCCGTGGTTCCCGATGTAAAGTACATAAGCATATCATCTTCACCGCAAGGGGAGTCGTCTTTTCTTTCGTACACATCGGGGAAGCTTTTGTATTCCTCGTCAAAGTTTCTCCAGCCTTCTCTTGAGCCGCCAACTATGATTTTTTCCTTAAGGCACGGTGCGTTTTTCGCGCCAAGCTCTGCCTGATGCGCAATATCGCCGTCAATACTGCAAACAATAGCATCAACTTCTGCCGCACCATAGCGGTATTCATAGTCGTGTTCTTGCAATAGGTTCGAAGCAGGTATTGCCACAGCTCCTATTTTGTGAAGTGCTAAAATAGCAATCCAGAACTGATAGTGGCGCTTTAATACAAGCATCACCTTGCTTCCCTTTTTAATGCCAAGAGATTCAAAGTAATTTGCGCATCTTGCAGACTCTTTCTTGAAATCTGTAAAGGTAAAGCGTCTTTCGTTGTGGTTCTTATCGAGGTGAACCATAGCCAGCTTGTCGGGCTTACGGTTTGCAATTTCATCGATAACATCGTATGCAAAGTTGAATTTATTTTCGTTTTTAAAGCTGATTGACACAAGTGAGCCGTTTTCATCTTCAACAGTATCAATGAAGTCGTGGTACACTCTCCTGTATGTCTGGTGAGGCTTGTACTTGGCATTTTTGTTTACAGCTTTTTCTTCGGCGTGTATAATCTTTTCCTCGCCCTGAAGAACTATTGCGTAGAATTCACAGTCCTGACCGCCTACGGCTATCATACCGTGGGGTGTGGAGCTGTCAAAGTACACAGAGTCGCCGGGATTAAGCACAACACTGTGTGAGCCTATCTGCATTTTTAGGCTTCCTGTAAGTACAATATCGAGTTCCTGGCCTGCATGAGTTGTAAGTTCTATATCTTTGCGTTCTGCAGCTTCATCATAAATGCTGTGGACATAAAGAGGCTCAGAAACTCTGTTTTTAAAGTTTGACGCAAGGCTATGATAAACCATACCGTGAGCCTGGTCTATTTTCTGCCCTTCTCCGCGTCTTGTTACTGTGAACGATTTGAGGTTGGCACTTTCGCCCTCTATAATGTCGGTAACACCTACTTTAAAGGCAAGAGCGCATCTGTAAATGAATGCAAAGCTGAGGTCGTGTGTTCCTGCTTCGCAAGCGGCATACTCCTCTCTGGATACGCCTGTTAGCTTTGCCATTGTTTCAATAGATATTCCGTCAATCTGGCGAAGCTCTCTGATTCTTGCGGCAACTTCACTCATTTTAAAGTCAAGGCCTGTCATTGTTTCTTCCATTGCATTTTCTCCTTTCAAAATTTCTTTGAGAGAACAAAAAAAGTCGCCTCAAAGACTAATGTTGCTTTGAGACGAGCTGAAAATTTCATTACCCGCGGTACCACTCAAATTGCACCGGTATCACCCGGCACCACTTCAGGCTCCATCAAGCCCTATGCACTGACGCAGCATTCTCGGGAAGGTTCTACTTGCAAATGGTTGCTTTCTTCCTTCCGACTCGGGAGCTACAGCATACTGCCTGTCTTTAATGACTTGCACCAAACGTCATCTCTCTTTAAAGCATCAGCAGAAGCACTCTCCTTCAAAGTCTTTAAAATATTCATATTGCAGTAATAATAACACACATTTTGTCATTTGTCAATAGTTTTTGGGTTGATATTTCAAAAACCCTGTGTTATAATGATTCTAACCCATTTTCGATATGATGTTTAAGAATATGAAAGGATAGTGTACATGTTAATACAGAATATGACAGAAAAGCATGTTGGGGATGTAATTGAAATGATGAGAGTTTTTTACAATTCCCCGGCAGTCCATACAAATGGTTCGGAAGAGATATTTCGTGCAGATGTAGAAAACTGCATAAACGATAATCCGTATCTTGAGGGCTTTGTTTTTGTCTGTGATAACGCTGTTGCAGGTTATGGTATGCTTGCCAAAAGCTTTTCTACAGAATTTGGAAAGCAGTGTATATGGATAGAGGACATATATGTAAAGGAAAGCTATCGTTCAAAAGGCATAGCAACAGCCTTTTTAAAATTTGCAGAACAAAAGTATCCCAAAGCAATCCTTAGACTTGAGGCAGAGGAAGAAAACCAAAGAGCTGTACAGGTGTACAAAAAGAATGGCTTTGAGGTTTTGCCTTACATGCAAATGAAAAAGGAGAGTAAGTAATGAAAGAAACAGTTGAAAAATATATTACATGGGCAAAAGAGCTGAAATCACTTCTTGCACCTATGCAAAAAACTGATGAAATATATCCTAAGGTAAGAGTGCTTATACAGGATATGCAAAAGATAGCTATGGAAACTAATGATGATATGCTCCATCCCATACTGTACAATGCTGCGGCAACAGTTGCAACAGCACCCGAGGGTTGCTCTGTCCGTCAGCTGTCGGAAGCTCTTGAAGATGCAATTTGCGAAATGGAAATGATGAAAGAATATTTATAAAAATCATACAAAAAAGTTCCCGAAACAAACTGTTTCGGGAACTTTTCATATTACTTTTTAAGCTCTATTCCTTTACCTTTTAGAGAAGTTATTACAGCATCTGCCACTTCCATAACTTCTTCCCTTGTAAGTGTTCTTTCGGGATGTGAGAACACCATTCTCACAGTAATGGATTTGCCGTTTTCATCTTCATAGATATCGGCAACACTTACTTTCTTTATGAGTTCGCAGTTCTGTTCTTTAATTGAATCAGAAATAGGTGCGAATTTTTCACAAACAAAGGAAAGGTCAATCTCCATCTCGGGAAATCTTGAGGGTTCTTTGTATTTTATGCTTGCATTTTCAATTTCTGCAAATTCTTTTACATCAATTTCTGCATACACTATAGCTGCCTTTTTGTCTATTTTCTTGGATATAACAGGGTGAACCACACCTATTTCGCCTATCACCTTACCTGCACAGGAAATTGCATTTAGGTTTTTAATATGCTGGTAGGAGTGAGTAGCTTCTATAGCGGTTGCCAAGAGAGATTCGTGTTTTATGTCATCTGCCACTACAGAGAGCATTGTGTACAGGTCTCTGTATAGCTGTTCGGTACTCTTGGTTTTGGAGAAAAGTGTTATTGCCAGCTTTTTCTTTTCTTTGCAAAGGTTGTTTTCGTCAATTCCGTCTACGGTTCTTCCTATTTCGAATACGCCGAAGTCCATAGCAAATCCCGTGTTGTACTTAACCTGACAAAGCTGAGTTGGAACTATTGATTTGCGGATTGTTTCAATGTTGGGGTTTGACGAATTAACAAGCTTCACATTATCTTCTGTTTCAATGCCCAAATCCTTGTATTCATCATAGTAAGCCCAAATATAAGAGTGAAGTTCGTGCAGGGAATATCTCTTTACAAGAATATCTTTTATTCTGGCTTCAACAGATTTTTCCACATCTGCTCTTACGGGATACAGAGGAGCAAGCGCTGTGTTGATGTCAAAGTTGTCATAACCGTATATTCGGGTTATTTCTTCGATGATATCTGCTTTCATGGTTACATCTTTGGTCGCTCTCCAGCTTGGTACTGTAACAGTAAAGCTATTGTCTTTGTTTTCAACGCCAAAACCAAGAGCAGAAAGAGTTTGCACTATCGTATCGTTTGGTATTTCAATACCGGTGTACTTATCCACAAAGCTTTTGTCGAAGTTTAGTGTTATGGTGTCATATTTAAATGCAACTTCATCTGTAAGCGAGGATACTACCTTAACTCCGGGGTCGATGTCTTTAAGGATTTTTACAAATCTTGCAATTGCAGGAACTGTCATTTCGGGGTCGAGGCACTTTTCGTATCTCATAGATGCATCGGTTCTGTGAGCAAGTCGAACAGTGGACTTACGGATGGATACCGCATCAAAAGTAGCAGATTCAAGTGTAAGAGTTGTTGTGTCTTCCACGATTTCCGAGTCAAGACCGCCCATTATTCCGGCTATGGCAACAGGGGTATCTCCGTTGCAAATCATAAGAGTATTTTCGTCAATATTGCGTTCTACACCATCGAGAGTTTGAAAGGTAAACTTATCTGTAAATCTCTTGATTCTTAGTTTTTCCACTTTGCGAGAGTCAAACGCATGCATTGGCTGACCCATTTCCAACATAAGATAATTGGTGAGGTCTGCAAGAAGGTTTATTCCTCTCATACCGCAGTAAAACAGACGAATTCGCATATTTACGGGGCTTATAGTCTTTGTGATGTTTTCAAGCTTAAGGCAAGAATATCTCTGACACAGAGGGTCTTCTATCTTCATATCAATTTTATCAAGGTTGTCAAACTGTGCAAGATTTACAGTTTCCAAAGGCTTCAACGGCCTTTTGGCAAGGGTTGCAAATTCTCTTGCTATACCGTAGTGACCCCAAAGGTCAGGACGGTTTGTAAGAGACTTGTTGTCCACTTCAAATATAATATCTTCAATATCATATATGGATTTAAGGTCTGTTCCGTTAGCTACATCGTCTGTTATTTCCATGATTCCTGAGTTTTCATCGCTTATGCCTATTTCTTTTTCGGAACAGCACATACCGTAGGACATATGTCCCGCAAGGGGTCTTGGAGCGATTTCTATTTCTCCGATTTTTGCGCCTACTTTGGCAAAGGCGGTTTTCATTCCAACCCGCACATTCGGTGCACCGCAAACTACATCAATAAGCTCATCGCTTCCGGCATCTACTTTAAGAAGGTGAAGCTTTTTGGAGTCGGGATGGTCTTCCACAGATTTGATTTCGGCAACCACTATTCCGCTTATGTCGCTACCCTTGTAAAAGATTTCATTTTCTACTTCTGCGGTAGAGAGCGAAAACTGACTTATAAGCTTGGTCTTGTCAAGACCGGAAAGGTCTACAAAGTCAGAAATCCAATTCATAGATAAAAACATTGTGTGCTCCTCCTTTCTTATTCATCGTCTGTAAACTGCGCAAGAGTTTTCAGGCTTCCGCTGTTTAAGTCACGAATATCTTTAACACCGTATTTCATCATTGCAAGTCTTGTAAGGCCAAGACCAAATGCAAATCCGGTGTATTCCTCGGGGTCTATTCCTCCGGCTTTTAAAACCTCCGGATGAATCATACCGCAGGGGCAAAGCTCAAGCCATCCGCTGTGTTTACAGGAGGGGCAGCCTTCGCCTCCGCATATAAGACAGCTTATATCAAGTTCAAAACCAGGTTCTACAAAGGGGAAAAATCCCGGTCGGAGTCTTACTTTAATATCTTTTTTGAAAACTTCGGAAAGCATGGTTTTCATAAAATAGATAAGGTTGGATATAGATATATCTTTATCTACCATTACTCCTTCCATCTGGAAAAAGGTGTTTTCGTGGCAAGCGTCCGTAGACTCGTTTCTAAAACATCTTCCCGGAAAGATTGCCTTAATCGGTACACCGTCATTTACAAGAGCATCCTTATACTTTTTGTATATGGCGTTTTGTGCCGCAGAGGTATGAGTCTTCAAAAGCTGACCGTTTTCAAGGTAGTAGGTATCCTGCATATCGCGTGCGGGGTGATGTTTTGGTATGTTTAGCGCCTCAAAGCACTCATAATCGGTTACGATTTCGCTGTAGTCTTCCACATTGAAGCCCATGGAAATAAAGACTTTTTCACACTCTCTTTGCACAAGAGTAATTGGATGATACGAGCCTCTTTCCATATCTGCCGGAACAGAAAGGTCAAATTCGGGCATGGATTCGAGTTCTTTTTGTATTTCTTCATCTTTTAACTGCTGCATTTTTGCTGCAATTTTTTCTGTAGCTTCGTTTTTGAGGATATTAACATCCTGACCGAAGGATTTCTTTTCTTCGGGAGAAAGGTCCTTCATATTTTTAAGCAAATCTGTAATTGAGCCTTTTTTGCCAAGGTATGTAATGCGCATATTTTCCAATGTCTGAACATCACTTGCATTTTTAAGCTCCTCATCAAACTTTGCTCTCATGGCAACAATCTGACTGTCCATAATTACCTCCTTATGAGAACGCCGTATGTGGCGAAATATGTTATAAATGAACACAATAATTTCATTATAATAGTATTTTAATATTATAATACAAATTGCCCCTTCAAGTCAAGACTTAAGGGGCAATTTGACATTTAAATGCTTATTTTTTAATCTCAATATTTTCAAGCTGTGCTCTTAAATTTTTCTTGACAGAGTCTATATATTCTCTGCGAAGTTCTGTCTGCTCAAGTTTTTCGGCTTCAGTTAAACCCTCAGGAGTTTTTTGCTTTTTGGCAAGTTCGTTTATTCTTTCTATCTTATGCTGTTCCATTTTTGACATCCTTCTTTCTGTAATTTAGCAGTAAAACAATAGCAGTTACAATGAGAGCCGTTAGCAGCTTGATGACAAAACCTCCCGTTTTATGCATTTCTTCATTATCTATAAGAATTATACTCACGGAAATTATGGGGAGCATATGCCACAGATATATATGGTATGTGCTGTTGTACATAGCCTTGAAAAAGGCAGTGTTGCAAATGTTTTTTTTGCACAGTCTTGTGCAAAGAGAAAGTATAAACACGCAAGCGACAGGGTTATACAAACAGCTTACCGCTTGCCTTAGTGTTGCAGCATAGGTACTGTTGCTGAAAGCATATATTATAGATATACTTTCTGTAATTATAAGTGATATTATAAACAAAAACACAAAGCCATTGAAATTTGTCTTTGCCTTTAATTCTATTTTATCTGCATTACGCCCTGAAACATATCCTAGTACATAGCACAGTAAATATGTTGTAAAAGTGTATTTGTTCACTTTTGCAGGAAGAAGTATTACAGATGCAAGAGTGATTATAAGTGCTATAGCTATCAAAAATGATGACTTGGATACTTTTGCAATTTTATCTGCAAACAAGGACAAAAAACCAAACTGGAAAATAACAAACAGTATGTAGAAATGATATCCAAAAGCAATTTTTACAAGTGCAACGGGTTTTAATTCGGCATCACCCAATATAACCATTACAACCCAATATATTACTACCGAAGCCACGAACGGCAAAAAGAGATTTTTGAGCTTTGAAACAAACGAACAAAAGGTATATGGCTTTTTGCGGTTGGCACAGATATACCCTTGTGTAAAAACAAAGCCGTATACTGCACAGGCTATGAGTATTTGAATTGTACTGGCTATTTTATATAAAAAGGAACTGCCGCTGATTTCGGACATGGTGGATGCAATAAGATTGCTGACAATCAAAAATCCACAGAAAAATATGTACATTAACCCAATCTGAGTTTTGCGGCAATAATTAGACATAATTTGCTTCCTTTCCAAATATTTTAAATCTGTATATAATTATACAACAAGTTAATATAAATAGCAAGAATTTTAAATGGTTACAAGACCTAAATAACACAATTTTTTGGAGAAATTTGTTTTAAAGCCTTGACAAAATTCGAAAAGCTGATATAATAACAGTAACAATTACTATTATTGAAGTTGAGGTGATTTTAATATGGCAACAGCTATAAAGCACAGCCGACAGCGAGATGCAATACTTACAATGCTTCGTTCAAGATATGACCACCCCACAGCAGAACAGATTTATACAGACCTTAAGGAAGATTTTCCCAAACTCAGTCTTGGCACGGTATACAGAAACCTTAGCCTTTTGGAAGATATGGGGGAGATAATAAGGATTTCTTCAACCGGCACCTCCGAGAGATATGACGGTAATGTAGAAGTGCATTATCACTTTTCTTGCGAGAAGTGCGGATGTGTAGATGATGTACCTATTTCTGTAGAACTTGGTCTGGAAGAGGCTGCACATAAGGCAATTGGAGCCAAGGTAAACAAACATTCCACGGTATTTTACGGAATTTGCAAAAAATGTTTAAAAAAAGCTTGACTTTTTAAAAATATGTGATACAATATCAATAACAGTAATCATTACTATTATTGATTGAATAATTTTAATTTATATTCAGGAGGATTTGTTATGAAAAAATTTGTATGTTCAGTTTGCGGTTATGTTCACGAAGGTGATGCCGCTCCGGAAAAGTGTCCTGTATGTAAGGTGCCTCAGGAAAAGTTTAAAGAAATGCAAGAAGGTGCAGCGCTTGCTGCAGAACACGAATATGGCGTGTACAGCAAGACTGTAAAGAATAACCCCGACATAAGCGAAGAAGATAAAAAGTATATATTCGAGCAGCTTATGGCAAACTTTAACGGCGAATGTGCAGAGGTTGGAATGTATTTGTGCATGGCAAGAATTGCACATCGCGAGGGATACCCCGAAGTTGGACTTTACTGGGAAAAGGCAGCTTACGAGGAAGCTGAGCATGCAGCAAAGTTTGCAGAGCTTCTTGGTGAGGATTTAGAACCCAACATGAAAGCTACCACAAAGGATAACCTTAAGTGGAGGGTTGATTGTGAATACGGTGCAACTCAAGGCAAGTTTGACCTTGCCAGCTGTGCAAAGAAGAACGGTCTGGATGCTATTCACGATACTGTTCATGAAATGGCGCGCGATGAAGCTCGACATGGGCGTGGATTTGAAGGCTTACTCAAGAGATACTTCGGATAATAGATGTAGTCTGCGAGAAACCGCATAATATAGGCATTTATAAAGGTTTTGGACACCACACTTTCGTGGTGTCCTTTTTGTATTCTCCCATCTACGATTAGGGCATTTTTAATGGTCAATTGGTCATTTGGGTTGGCCAAAGGGTTATTTTTTACCTCTCTTAGTTGGCCAATTTTGGCCATTTTAGGTTGGCCATATGCTCTCAAACCCTTGAAAATACTCACTTTTTTCGAGTTGGCCAGTGATTTTGGGCATTTGGCCATATTTTTAATTGGCCATCTGTAATCACAGACTACAACTACGAATGTTCCACAAACCGCTTAACAAATGGCTTTTTGGGAATTTTATAAAGTGAAACAATCCCAGAACAGACCTACGATTAGAGGGCTTCAAACTATGGTATCGTGTACTATGCTGGTCAGTTTTTAGGTTTTGATAATGTCAGGTGTACTGTAGGGTTATTGGGTATTTGAGCCTTTTTAATTTATGATTTTTTAGTGCTGTTAATATTTGATAAAAATTTATTTGTTCACGATGAAATTTATACTTTTTTATTGTTTTTCCGAGAACAGTACGTTATAATATGACAACTAAAATTTTATGAAATTTTGAGGTGTTAAAATGAGTGCTGAAAATGTTGTGATGTATGATGGTTTTTACCCCATTTTTACCACAGTTCCAACTAATCCTGCCACAGAAGAATTTAAGTTAATATGTGTACAAAATCATATTGGTGCTACTGTTATGGATATGTATCATCATTATTTCGAGAATAAGCCTTTGCTTGAGATTGTTACTGAGTTTCTATCTTCTGAGACTTACAGACAAATGTATAATTTTGGTGAGGGTTATTGGCGTGAGACTTTTTCTATAACTCGTGATAAGTTTCTAATGGAATCTAATTATCCAGTCAAGAAAATTCCTTCAGAGGCTTATGGCGGCAACATAATGGATAGACCAAAACTTGGTGCTGTCATTCTTGCTTCGGATTGTCTATATACCTACAGCAATTATGTTCTTACTCCACTTAAAGAATGCGCTAATGAGATATTTATATTCTGATGTAGTTGTATCGGAGTATATGGCTCACAAAGGCTCAAATTTGCTTCAAAAAGGGTTTTTAAATGTAGAGCCGAGTCAAGTTATTACTTCCTCTGTAGAAGTGCCACAAACTGCTCAAAAGGTTGCTACAAATTCATTGGGTGCTGATGTAGTGCCCAATGAAGCAACTTTTGAAATAAATACAAATAGAATTGTTGCTCCAAACTTTTCTACTTGTAGTTTGGTTGGTGAAGAGATTCGTAAGAGAGAAAATATGCAAGGGCGCTTTTATATACCTGATGTTGATATTGATGTTGCTTGTTTTAATGGGCAGAGTCAGGAATATACCGATGCAGTAGATTCTGCTTCTTATTTTAGTTTGGGTAGTATGACTGTTATAGCAGACCATAATAATCAGGGTTTTAATAGAATAAGTGATTGTGTCTTGGGTACATCTGCATATTTTGTAAGCGAAAATGAATGTATAGAATATGTGTGTACTGCATCGTTTGATGGGCATAATACCGAATCTGGTTTAACAAATTCTAATTATTCTTCAATTCATTATGATAATGAGGGTGGAATAACCTGTTATACTTGTAAGGAGAATTGGCAAAATATAAGGGTTGTATTTTTCCAACCTAAGAAATAATAATCAAACTAATATTAATAACTCAAAATCTTAACTCGTAAAATTTTACAAATTATTACGGATGTAATAATGTTAAGGTTTTGGGTTGTTTTTTTGTCTGGATATAGAATTATCCTAATGAGATAAAAAGTGCAAAAATTTTTTATCTTTAGTCTACTTCTAAGTTCGTGTACAATTTTGGTCAGTTTTTCTTGTCGGAGAAATTGGCCATTTTAAGATAATTGCTTCACTTTTGAGAGATTGTTTATAAGAGTGTAATTCTTATAAAGTATTGTTGTGAGTGGGTTTTGGGGTTATGCATGATATGCCTAAATTTCATGTCCCCTCAGTCGTGCAAAACATAGAAAGTATCGTGTTCTTTTAAAAAAGAGCTGATTAATTTCAGTTTTTGCGGTAGAACAATACAAACACGAATTATAAATATTAAGTTTTTGGAGGTAGTCAATTATGGCTAAAAATAGTGAAGTGAAGTTTCCAGGTGTTCGTAAGCGTGGAAACAAGTATCAATGGCGTGCATCGTTTGAAGGTGTTCAAGAGCAAAGAGATGGTTATGATACTCCTGAAGATGCTTACATTGCTCGTCAAAAATGGTTAGAAGAGGCTCAAAGAGGTTATGTGGTTAAACCTACTCGTGATAGAACTCTTGTTCAGTTAATAAATGAGTCTATTTCTGCTAAGAATTATGCTCCTGCAACTGTAAAGCGCAAAAAATCTTTGTTAAAGCATCATGTGGAACCTAAATTCAAAGAGCGTCTTGCAACAAGTATATCTCCTGCGGATTTAGAGAAGTTTTTGCTTGATTTAAGTAAACCTACTAAAGATAAAAAGTTTGGAAGAGATATTAGATATTCGCAGGAATATATTAATGGTTTTTATAAAATGTTTTCTGCTGCATATAAGTACGGTGTGAAGGCTGGGTATATTGAAAGAAACCCTGTGTCTTTAATGGATTTAGAGGGTGATTGGT
>JAZTYV010000014.1:0-26225 GCA_045637145.1 Clostridia bacterium
TCCGTTACTTCCTGCGATTGGTAACCTCCCACATCATCGTATGTCATGCCACGCCTAATTATTTTATAATATATCCAGTCATTTTGCAAGCTTTTTTTTACCAAAAGAAGTCTTTTTTTTGCATTTTCTAAAATTTCGTGAATGTTGCACATTTGTTAGGTGCGTGTTTTGTGCATGTTCACTATATTTTGTGGACTCTTTGCACAATATAACTTGCAATTACTATTTATAATAAAAAAATATCAAATTAATAGTATTCTATATAATAGGAAGAAACTCGGACCAAAACTTTGTCTTTATTTATCTATACAAAAACAAACCCCTTAAAACTTAATTTAAGGGGTTTGCTATTCATCAGTAAGTTATTTAAAACATTCCGGGTATATTAAGTCCGCCTGTAATCGAACTCATTTTGCTTGCATTGGCTGCATCAACCTTTGAAAGTGCATCATTTACTGCCGTAAGTATGAGATCCTCCAGCATTTCCACATCATCGGGATCCACCGCTTCCGGCTTTATATTAACAGAGGTAAGCTCTTTTTTGCCTGACATTTTTACAGTAACGACTCCGCCGCCTACACTCGCTTCAAACTCAGCCTGCTCCATTTCTTCCTGCATCTTGAGCATATCCTGTTGCATTTTCTGAGCCTGTTTTATCATATTGTTCATGTTTCCTCCCATGCCCATGGGAATTCTGGGTTTAGCCATAATTCTTATCCTCCTGAAAATTTATTTTAAATATGAACCGTTTTTGGCATCATAATAGTAAAGATTGTCTTTGTTATCTTTAATTCTGTAGTACGGCAAAGCAGAGGTTGTTACATGTGCTCCCTCACCATATGATGTGCCTGCAAGATATCCGTAATCAACAGATACCACTTTAAAGGGTGTGTTTTTAATTATGTCTTCATTGTGTGCCATGCTTATAAGAACACTTGTAACATATACTGTATTTCTTGAACGGGCACTCGAATCGGTATTGTCAGAAATCGGTTCATACCATGTTCCCTTAAGTGAAAACTCATTATCATAGATTATAACCCGGATTTTGCTGTCAAATATCTGATATCCATTAACATAACACTCAATATCAAAAAAATTATCCCCGTCAGTATTTTTATGCACTTTTCCAAATTTCATATGTTTGGTCACAAATCCAAAATCTTTAAGAAAATTTTTTACTTCTTTTTTAACAGTTCTTTCATTCTTTTTGCTTATGTCTTTTGATTTGATTTTGCAACTGAAAACATCGTTTTTTACTTCAAACACATCTTTTTTATTTGCTTTTTTAAAACTGTCTGTATATACAATATTATTTGTGTCTATATTTTTTAAGTTTATTACCGACTTCTTAATTAACTTTTCATCAACTGTTATGCCGTTTTCATCCAAAATCTCCACAGTATTTGTTATTGTTTTAGAATCTATAAAAAATCTTGTGGATATAAAATTGGAAATCACAAGATATACATTTATTCCCAAAAACAACACAATTAAAAAGGTTTTTACTTTTCCGAGATTCATATATCATCACTCAATCCTGATTATTCTTGATAATGCGTATCTCATTATCTGCTGTTTTTGCTACCCAACACGGTGTGCATCGACCTGTTTCATCGGGATAATATGCCAAGTACAAATCTGTAATGGTGTCCGATTTGATACTTTCATTTGCCATAAGCACATCCAGTGCCTCAATAACAGACGAACATAAAACCTCATCGTTGTTCGCACTGTATCCTTTAACAATTTGTTTATAAGATATGACTTTTGAATTTTTGACCTCTACTTCTATTGCATGATTTATCTTACTGTGAGAGGCGGTCTCATTTAGAGTGCTCACCACTTCCATACCATCTGCATAATAATCAATTGTTAATATGAAGCTGTTATCCGAACTCGTGATTTTAGCGGAAGAAAGGTTTATGTTCATGTTCATTTCGTAACACGCAGTATCCCAGATGTTATTTATGAATTCTATGCAATCTATAAATGTAGAGTAGAACTGTGTTGATGAGCCTATTGGTATGCCCTTTGTGTCGTTGAGAGCCTTAAATTCCAAAAGGCCGTCCGGATACATTTTGATGCTTCCGTAATTTTCTGCAAATACAACAGAGTTGTCTATATTAACATTTTTCTGTATGTTAGAAGTATTAAAGCCAAAGCTTTTCAAAAACTCATTACAAAGCTCAGAATTCTCGGCTATATTTTCAAAATAATTAATTTCCGTAACCGTATTGGAAGTCCTTGGATTTATAGCCAGCGTTACCTGAGGTTCTATGATAACCTTTTGCTCCATTGTTTCTCCGCTTTTGTCAAAATTAAGTTCAAAAGAATAGGGATATTCTCCTACGGATGCGGTTGCATATTTTTCTATTATAGCATCAATTTTTTTAACTTCTGTATTTAGAGGAACATCTATATAAGTATCGTCAACATTGTTCTTGATAAGCAGTCTCGGTTTGCCTGTTATGGGGTCACCCGAGACTATTACAAACTCCTGAACAGTTCCGTTTTCCAAAGAAATTACAGGAGTATCCAAAATTGCAGAAAAAGTCTTTGCCCCATACGCAACAGGATAGGACAGATATATAGATTTGTATTTTAGTGATTCTTTCCAGAGTTCCGGCTCTGCTTCTGTATATGTCTCCTGTGCAAGCCCTGTTTTAAGAATTTCCTTTACAGGGCCCACCATATCATTGTATTCCATAGAGGTATGCGTATACACCCCTCTGTATTCCAGATTATTTACAATGATTTTTGTTGGATTAGATACATTCTCTTTGGAAAGATAATAGCTTTTTGGTGTTTCCTCGTCCAGGAAATAATTTGTCAAAGTAGAAAAAAAATTATAGCCATCAGGCCATAATTTTTCACTAAACCAATTATTAACGGTCAATATTATACTGCTGATTACCAGTAAAACCAAAACGATGGTTTTAAGGGTTTCTTTTTTCATAGCAATCACCCAAAATTATATTAGTTGTTTATAAGTGTCTGCCAGATGCTTATGATATTTTCGGCTATATCGCTTTTTAACAAAGTGATATCCAATCTTTTTGTTTCTACAGAATTTCCCGAAGATGCAACAACAAGGATTGTGTTTAATCCTGCCTTAAGCTCTACTTTTTGAGCATACAGACCTGCCGCACCAACCTCTGCTTCAAGGGCTTTGCCTTCGGAATACATCTTTACATATTGACCGAACACAGGGTCATAACTATAAAGAGTAACAGTAGTTCCGGGAACTGCTACCGCAGAAACAACGCACACCTTTGTTGCTGTGGATGACACAAGAGCCTCAGGATTTTTGATGTCTATGAGACTGTTTGTGTTGCCTGCATAACCCACGGGAAGCACATCTGCAGAAGCAAATGCACTTACAGGAAGTATACATATTATAAAGGCAATGATTATTGCCATAATTTTGGTTGTTTTCATAATAGCACCTCTATGTATTTACGCAAATGTCAAATTTACTATATATATTATACGACATAAATGTTACAAAACAATTACAACCAGTTTAAAAGACCATAACATTTCTCTCAATATGCATCTGATGTTAGAAATCAAAATCTGTTTCTATGGGTGTAACAGGCAGATTTATTATAACATCTGTTCCTCTGCCTATCCTGCTTTTTATCTCTATAGTTCCGTCATGCGCTTCTACAATTTCCTTTGCAATTGCAAGACCCAACCCGGTTCCACCCATTTCTCTGGCACGGGCCTTGTCAACACGATAAAATCTTTCAAATATGTGTTGCAGATTCTCTTCCGGAATTCCTATGCCGTCATCTATAACCTTTATAGTTATGGAATTGTACATATATACTGTTGTAATAAGCACATGTCCGTTTTGAGGTGTATATTTTATTGCGTTGGTTATAATGTTTATAAGCACCTGTTCAATTCTGTCAGGGCATCCGTTGTATATAGGGAGTGTGTTTGTAGGTTCATACACGAGAGTTTGCTTTTTCTCTGTGGCAGTAATAGACAATCTTTCTACCAGGGATTTTATCATTTCACTTATATCAAAATCCTCTTTTGGCATATCTTTTAAAGAATAATCGAGACGCGAAAGTAATAGCAAATCCTTTACAAGTCTTGTCATTCTGTCTGTTTCATCATTTATGATTTTTAAAAACGACCTGTAAATATCAGGATCCATGTTGTTGTCTTCTGTAATGTCAGTGAGTGTCTCTGCATAACTCTTAACAGTAGTAAGCGGTGTTCTGAGCTCATGCGAAACATTTGCCACAAATTCTCTTCTGGCATTATCGAGTCTGTGTTGCTCTGTAACATCCTGAATAACTGCAATAATACCATCGGAACCATCGGTGGTTTTGAAAGGAGCAAAATGAACATTTAGCTCATTTGTATCTGTGGTAATACGGCGTTCCGCACTTTTAAAATGAGGCAAATACAACATTTTTTCTACGGTTACATCTGTATTTTCTCCAAAAACAGAATTAAAGGTGATATCCTCATGTTCTTCAACTTTAAGAAGTTCCCTTGCCGCAGGATTTATGTGTATGAGTTCCCCAAATTTATTAAATGCCGCAACACCATCGGTCATGTGTACCAATATGGTTTCAGATTTATCTTTCTCGCTTCGTATTTCGTTAAGTGTATTCTTAAGCTCCGCAGCCATAAAATTGAATGTATTTGTAAGCCTTCCTATTTCGTCATTGGAGCGCGTTTCTATAACCTCGTCAAAATCTCCTTCGGAAAGCTTCGTTGCTTTGTTTGTAAGCGATTGTATGGGCAGAATTATGGTTTTGGAAAGCAGTATTGAAAACAACACAGAAAGTGCAATACCTATAAGAAGTGCTTGTATCATTATAGTAAAAACAGAACCAAGAATTTCATCTGTTTCTTCTCTTGTATCACGAACATATATTATATACTTTACTTCTCCGTCATCTGTAAGAGGTACTGCAAAATCCATATAGCCTGAACCCGAAGATGCTCTTGAGCCTCTTTTGCCTCCCATAGCAGCAATAATATTTGGAGATATCTCCAAAGATTCCGCAAGCTCGGAATTTGTTGTAAAGGCACCCACGGTTTTTCCGGTTTTGCCGTCAAGAAGGTATAAATTACGAAACGAATCTATGCCAACCTGACCGTTGTATACACTTATATTGTTATAAATTTCCTCAGGGGTTGAGCCTACCTCTACGCTTCGGTCGAGTTCTTTAATATAATCCTCATTAAACACCAGAGACATCTGGTTTTTGAAGTCTGTATAGTAGAATGTGTCTATACTCCCTGTCATAAAAGCACCAATCAATATAATAATTGATATGGTAAGAAGTACAAACATCATTGCGATTTTAATGCTAAGACTTTTAAACATTATTTACGCTCCAAAATAATATCCTACCCCACGCTTTGTCATTATGTATGTGGGCATACTGGGGTTATCTTCAATTTTTTCGCGAAGTCTGCGGATTGTTACATCTACAGTTCGCACATCTCCATAGAATTCGTAATCCCACACTTTATTTAGCAAATTTTCTCTTGTAAAAATTTTGCCTTTTTTGGTAGCAAGAAATTTTAGCAACTCAAATTCCCTGAATGTAAGTTCTATAACTGTACCGCGTTTCTTAACCTCGTATTTTTCTATATCAATCGCAAGGTCTCCAAAGACAAGGATTTCTCCTCCGGTTTCATCTTTGCTTGCAAGCTGAGTTCTTCTTAAATTAGCTTTGACTCTTGCCATAAGTTCTCTTAAAGAAAATGGCTTTGTCATATAATCGTCAGCACCCAACTCAAGACCAAGGATCTTGTCCACCTCTTCTTCGCGGGCCGTAAGCATAATTATTGGAACTGCTGAAGTCTCACGAATTTTTTTGCACACAGAAAATCCGTCAATTCCCGGAAGCATAACATCAAGAAGTATAAGGTCCGGCTGTTCGCTCAGCGCTTTGGTTACTGCTTCATTGCCGTCATATGCTTCTATTACACGATAACCGCTTTTTATTAAATTTACCTTTAATATGTCCACTATCGGTTTTTCGTCATCTACAACCAAGATAAGATTTTCCATCGTATAACCCACTCCTTAATTATCGGAATATATATAATACCACTACATAATGATATCATACCGACCCATAAAAGTCAAGTATAGTGACTTGTGAGCGCTTGTGATTTTACAGTATTTGTTATATAAAAACACTACATATTGTGATAGTATGACGAGCGTATACAAATTGGCAGATTCGTTGACATAATGTTTTAATTTTTTTTAAAAAGTTCTTTACAATTGCAACATTTATATGATATAATTTCAATTGTCGCCAGCTTTTTTGCCTGGCATGGAGGTGCAGTTATGAATAAAAAGATAGGCTTTATCGGTGTTGGAAATATGGGTAGTGCCATACTTTGCGGCGCTGTCGAAAAAGCCGGCTTTAATAAAAAAAGCATTTTTGCTTGTTCCCATGTCGTTTCAGACAAGGTTAAATCGCTTAATATAAATGTAACAGATTTGCAAGAATTAGTTAACCAATCGGATTACATAATATTATGTATCAAACCATCGGGTTTCCATTCCCTGTTAAACGAAATCAAATCCATCAGCGGCTATGACAAAAAAGTGTATATTTCAATTGCAGCCGGAATTACAATTGAATACATCAAAAACATCCTTGGAGATGTCAAGGTATTGCGTACCATGCCCAATATAGCTCTTACTACAGGAGCAGGTATGACAGTAATGGCAGCAGACAATCTCCTTTCGGAAGAAGAACTTGATTTTGCAGAAAAGCTTTTTTTAGGAGCAGGAAAAACTCTTCGTATACCCGAAAGCCTTATAGACACATGTACTGCCATAAGCGGAAGCGGCCCGGCCTATGTGTTTATGTTTATTGAGGCTCTTGCAGATGCTGCTGTAAAGGGTGGAATTTGCCGAAAAGATGCATATCTTTTGGCGTCACAAACAGTTATGGGAAGTGCCCTTATGCAAATGGAAACAGGTACACACCCC
Source organism: Clostridia bacterium (assembly GCA_045637145.1). GTDB lineage: Bacteria > Bacillota > Clostridia > UMGS1810 > UMGS1810 > RGIG8748. The sequence goes on from JAZTYV010000014.1 coordinate 6,992, forward strand.
GCAATGCTGAAAGACATGGTATGTTCTCCCGGCGGAACAACGATAGAGGCTGTTGCAAGTTTAGAAAAAGACGGATTCCGCTCCGCCATAGAAAATGCAGTTGTTGTTTGCGCTGACAAAGCAAGGAAAATGGGAAAATGATTTTGGAATAAAAACACCTGTTTTTTCATACTCTTAAATGTAAAGTAACCAAAACTTCTTCGCATTTAAGAGGTAAAAAATGAAATTTAATACAAAAACGACAGATTCAAAACAAATTTTTGCTTTATGCACAGGTGTTATATCCATATGTGTTATCCTCGGATTTATAATTTCTTTAAAATCAACCAGTATTTTTTCCGAGGGGCTTACAGCAATCCGCAATGCATCATTCCAGGAAACCGGATTTTTAAAAACGCTGTCAAAAGCGATACGGGTGCATTTTTGGTATAGTATATGTGTTTTGCTCCTTGCCCCCGGTTTTCCCGGCGTTATTCTTCCGGGTGCCTACATTGCTTTCAAATCATTTTTTCTGGGGGTTACGGTGGGACTTGCTGCCAAAACCTGCAGTGTTGCCAAAACAGTGATTATTTGTTTTGCGGTGTTTGCATCCAATGTGTTTATTTTGCCGCTATATATCCTTATGTTTTTTGTTTCGCTCAGCTTTTGTTTTAGGACATATTCCGGAACTGCCTTTTTTGCCAACACAACAAAGAATTATTTTTCTTTTGCGGCAAAGGTTTTTGTGGTTTTCGCTTTGATGTGCATTGTAGAATGCATACAGACTTTTCTTGGCACTGCAATTTTAAAGACCACAACAATGTAAATTTTTGAAGTGAGGTATCTTATAATGAACGCGCTTATGTGTGAGTTTGTAGAGTATTTGGAAAAAGACAAAAAAGTAGCGCTAAATACACTACAATCATATACAAGAGACATTAAACAATTTTCTGATTACATAGACTCAAAAAGTCTTGAAATCCAAAAGATTTCGGTGGAAGACATACAAAACTATGTAACATACATGCAGATAGAGGGGAAAGCTGCGTCTTCTGTTTCCCGTTCGGTTGCATCTGTAAGAGCGCTTTTCAGTTATTTGCTGTTAAAGGGCAAAATATCTGCAGACCCAACCTATAAACTCAAAACTCCCAAAGCAGAAAAGAAGCTTCCCAAAATACTGACCACCGAAGAGGTGGATCGTCTTTTGAGATGTCCGGAAACCTCGTCTGCCAAAGGATTAAGAGACAAAGCAATGCTTGAACTTTTATACGCTACAGGCATCAAGGTATCTGAGCTCATCTCTCTTAACATATCCGACATTGACCTGGATATTGGATATCTAAAATGTATAAGTGAAGCCGATATAAGAATAGTACCTCTTGGCAAAACAGCAATTAAAGCTTTGAGGGATTACACAGCAAACGCAAGAGTCTTGATGCTTGCTGTACATGATGAAACTGCATTGTTTGTAAATTGCAACGGCACAAGAATGACAAGGCAAGGATTTTGGAAACTAATTAAAACATATGCATCTCAAGCCCTTATACATAAAGATATAACACCGCACACATTGAGACATTCATTTGCGGCACATCTTCTTGAAAACGGAGCCGACCTTGCGTCTATTCAGGAAATGCTTGGCCACAAGGATATTGTTTCCACTCAGGTTTATACCAAACTTATGAAAAATCATATACGAGAAGTGTACAATAAAGCTCATCCCAGAGCATAACGGTTTTTAAACACCATAAAGCAGCACTCTTTTTCATTAAATCTAAAACGGGTTTCAGCAAATAATTTGCTGAAACCCGTTTTGTTTGCAATTAAAACCAATCGCTTAACTATTTACAACATTTGCCCGAATCGGAATTAAAGCATCCCTTTTCCGGGGGAAAGAACTCATCGACCGGGAAACAGATTTTATCAAAAAGTTCACAGGGATTACTTTCGGTAGATACTGTACATTCGTTTTGAGGAATGCAAAAATCAATTACCGGAATAAGAAGCTGTACATCTCTTTCCAGACGCACAATAGTAAATAATCCCAGTGTTACATATACTTTTTTGCAATCTGTGCAATCAACAAGATCATCTTCGAACACCTTGCAAATACTTTCTGGAACGGCATTTACATCTGTTTCACCACAGCAACAACAACATCCCTTGTCTGCGGGTTCAACAATTCTTGCTCCAAGAGCAATGGGGTCTACTACTTCTGTATGTGCCAACATTGTACTTGCAAAACTTATTAAGCATTATTCTTTTTTTGCTTTTTTTGTAAAAGTATTTTTTGTGCCGCTTCAAATGTTTCCTTCGTTATTATGGCAAGCTCCTCTCTGATGTGATAATACCTTTCATTCTCGGGAATTACCCGCTTTTTGGCAAGCAAAAAATCCACGGTTTCTGTTTTGTTGTTTACAAGCACTCCCATATAAATAGGGTTGGTAAGTATCCGTCTTATAGTTTTTGGATTCCATTCGCCTCCGCATTTGGCGGGTATTTTCTCTGTGTTGAGATGCGCTGATATCTTTCTCATACCCATATTAGAGCAAACATACATCGTGAATATACTTCGTACAGTTTGTGCCTCCCAAGTGTTGATTTTCAGGGAATATGTATCTATTTTGTCGTATCCGTATATAAGATTTGGCACCCTGCCTCCTTTGGCTCCTTGTTTTTTTCCAAAAATTATTTTTTTGGACAGAGCACACGATTCCTCCTGAGCAAGCGCGGCAAATAATGTAAGCACAAATTCAGACTCGCCCAATACTTTTTGGTTTGCACCAACAAATATTACATCAACACCATTTGTCTTAAGTGTACGAATACCCGTAAGAAAATCCACAGTATTTCTGGCAAAACGGCTTATGTCTTTTACTAGAACTGCATCAAAGCTTCCTTTCTTACTGTCTTCAAGAAGCCTTATAAATTCTCCGCGCCTCTGCATGCTTTTACCGCTTATTCCTCTGTCTGCGTAAATTTCAACAAGTACATCATTTCGTTTTTGCACATAATCTTCAAAAAAATTTTTCTGATTTGCAAGAGAATTCAGCTGTTCATCACTTCCTGTAGATACTCTGCAATATGCTGCATACCTCATATGTATATGTATGTTTTAATTTGTATTAACACACAAAAACACCCCCCAAATAATAATATTCATCGGGAGGTGTAAAGTATGTGTTATTTGCCGTAATTTATGTTTACATCAAAAAGCGATACAAGGTCTTTTAGAACAACTACATTCAACTTATTTACTTCAAATTCAAAAAGTTCTCTTTCCTCTGTTGTCATGCCATCAAGAATTGCTGTGATTTGCGCGATTTCATTACTGTATGTACTGCGTACATATGCATTTGAAACCACAAATCCGGTGTTTTCTAAAGCATATACTTCGGCAGAACAGGTTTTAAGAAAATCAAATATAGTCTGGCCCTTTTCATCAAACTCAAAAACCTCAAGCTCTTCCTTTTCAGCAATGTCATCCAATGCAAACTCAAGGCTATCATATATTTGCTGGCTTATCCTGAGTTCTTCCTCTGTATATCTTGGTCTCCACTTTGCATAGAAAGTGAGGTTTTGTTCTGTTCCGCTTGTTATCTTTTTAACAGCTTGCCCCTCAAAAGAAGAATCTGTAAACCAACCTTCAAATATATAACTTGATGTGTTGGAAAGCACCGGAAGAGTATAGGGAAGTACAGATGCAGTATAAGCAGTCTTGGCACTTTCGGGTAGAGATCCTATTGAGTTGATTTCATATGTTATTGTATACTCTGTCTCAGGCTCGGGGTCAGGTGTATTTGAAGTGTTATTGTTTGAGCCGTTGCCGGAGGAACTACTGTCTGATGAACCACTTCCTGAAGAACCGCTGTTACTTCCAGACGGTTTGATTTCTTCCGAAGAAGTATCGTCAGCAGATGGTTTTTGTTCGGAAGGCTTTTCTTTTTCCACAACAAATTTGTCAAGAGTCTGTGCAAGCTCTCCTCTTGTCATATTTTGTGTTGCACGGAATGTATTTCCTTCTTCCAAATTCATATATCCCAACGCTATGATATTTTCAACATATGGGAAAGCCCATCCCGATACATTGTCCTTGATTTCAATTTTCTTGTCTGAGGGTTTGTTTAAAATTCTGCTTAAAATGGTGCAAACCTGTTCTCTTGTAATGTAGTCCTCGCCGCCAAATCTGCCGTCACCGTATCCGCTTATGTATCCTTCGCTTATGGCCTTGAGAACATGCACATAATACCACTTTTCAGGATAGACATCAGTAAATATGTTGTCCTGCATTTTTTCATAATTGAATGTAACATTAACCATCTTACAAAATTCGGCTCGTGTTACCTCTTTGTTTGCTTCATACTTTAATGTGCCGTCCTCTTGAGGAATTCCGCTTATAACGCCTGCTTTTACAAGTTTATCTATGCTCTTTCCAAGCTCTGTTTCATAGTTGACATCTGTCATTTTTACATCTATGGCAAAGCAATTGAAACTCATTGTTAAAACAAGCATCAGCACTATTAAACACAGTAACTTTTTCATTTTCCTTTCATCCTTTCTTTAGACACAAATTTGCGTCCTGAAACACAATATGCCTTCACTAATAATACTTACGAAAGGGTTAAAAGGTTGCATTTTCATAAGTATTTTTTGTTTAGTTTATTTGAGGCGGAAGAATATTCTTCCGCCTCAAACCGATATCTATTAATTCTTATTTGTAATAACGGAGATATCTTTGAAGTGCTATAGTGTGTGTACCTGTTGAGTATCCCTTGATTTCTCTGTTTTCCACAGTTCCCTTATATGCATCTACATAGTAGAGTTTGTTGTTGGTTTCGGGAGTGTATGCATAAGATTTAATCTTTGATTCTATCTTTGCCATAGCATCTTCGATTTTTGAAACACCTCTGTAGTTGGGAGAATCGAAAATTGCTGTTACTGCATCATCAAGGTCAAATGCATTTTCACCGTTTTCAAGGATAATCTGATAAATCTTGTAGGTGTCTTCGCCTGAATAAATGCTCATGTTTGCAAGGTCGATTATATCAGTATAGTCTCTGTTTAAGTATTCATCATAGAAGGTCTTTGCTTTGCTGATATAATCAAGAATCTTTTCTTCGTTTGCAGTGTAATAATCTTCTACCTTATCATAAGCATTGTCTACAGTTGAGTTTACTCCGAGAACCTTGTCAAGAATAATGTCTGCAAGCTCCTGAGGAGTATATCCCTTAGGAAGTTCTCCGTTGTTAATGTAATTCATTATTACACTATTTGCCTTGTTTGCATATGTCCCGATAATCTGAGACATTGCATCGAGTTTTTCCTCAAGGGTATATTCGTCCATGTTGCCGTAGTATGTTACAGCATCGTGAGCAAGAATTACAACTTCAAGGGAGTTGTTGTAATAATCCATTATGTCATCTTTAAGCTTGTAGCCGCTCTTGTAGTTATCTGCAGGAGCGCCGTTGTCAAAGAACAATTCAAAATAGTCCATATCAACAAGTCTTTGAGCATATGGGTTAGAACTTACAGGTATCTTGCTCTGAGAGTTGATCTTTTCTCTCATTTTGACCATGAGCTTGTCATAATAACTCTTTACGATTCCCATATAATTAATGCGAACTGCTGGTGAAGTACTGAATTTATAGCTGGTATCCTTAATATCCGCATCAAGATCTGCATTGAGGTCTGCTATTGCTTTGTCCATTCCCTCGCAGAATACATTAAGGTATTCGTTTACATATTCCTCTGCAACATCTCTTCCAACAAAATCAAGCAACTTTTTAATTTTTTCGGGCAAAAATTCAGCTGTAAGCGAATCATAATCGTAAGTGTGCATTATAGAATCAAGAACTTCTATGAAAACAAGGTTTTCTTCGTTTACACTTACGCCGTTACCGGATACGAAGTCATCGATAGGTCCGTTGTATGCACTTGTGGTTTTGATAGCTTCTATTGCATCAACTGCATACTCAGGAATAGCTTCGTGCAGAAGTGTCCTGTCTGCACCGGAAACAAAATCTGCTATAAGTTTCTTCTCATACCACAAAATCTTTTCTTCTATATAAGTTTTGAGTTCTAGGTCAATTGTATGATTAATGTATGCGTCAACAGTATCTTCAAAATAAGAGTCAAAGTGTTCATCTATAAGCTGCTCATAATTTGTGTCAAAATACGAATCATACTTTTCTTCAAATGTCTTACTGTATTCTTGCCCAACATCATCATATAACTCAGCATATTCTGTGCCAAGCGTACCGGCTATATATTTGTTAACTACTTCCTCCGCTGTAACATATGAGATACCTTCTGTTGCAAGATATCCTTCTACTGCAGATATTAAAGCTGCTTTTATCTGAGAATCACTGAGAATTTTTACGGTGTCTGTCTTAAGGTCGTTTTTAAGTACAATTTTGATGTCTGCCTTAAGTGCCTCATCATCTATATTGTCAAGGATTTTTTCTTTTATTATCCCTTTGGATTTGTAGTCTGTCAAAAGTCTTTCTCTTAATCCTTCGTCAGCAAGAAGAATAGCTTCAACATGATCATTTGAAATGAGGTCTGCTATAAATTCATCATCGTCAATATGGTCATCTATGTACGCATCAATTTCATTGGTTATAAACTGTTTTGTAATAAATTTGTGAAGCGGAATCGGAACATTGGGATTAAGTATGTTTCCGTCTGTATCCACAAGACCCTTGGATGCAGCTTTGTCTATTGCCATCTGATATAAGTCATATCCCTGTCCTTCAATCTGACCGAGAATTCTGTCGAGGGTTATGCCTGCATTTGTAAGCGCATTTAAGAAGGTTTTGCCTACATCTGTATTAGAATCATATGCTACGGTCAATGTGATATCTCCGATTTTGGACATATCAATTCCCTTAATCTGTAAATCTGTTGAATATGCCAATTCAGCATATCTTGTAAGAAGACATATCTTCATATCCGAAACAACAGGAACATCATCGGGAATATATCTGACCCATTCTCCGCTCTTTTCATACCAAAGTTCAGGAGTGATTTCATAAACATTTCCATCGGAATCTGTGTAGCCCGCAACTTTCCTGTATTGGTCGGGGGAGAGACCAAGCTCTCTGTTTACATCATCCTGAGTGAGTTTAGCACCATGTTCTACAGTTACAATGCCTCTGTCTCCGTCTCCCGCACTTTCGCTGGGTCTGTTACTGGATATTGCTGTGCCAAGATAGAACTGTACATTATACGCCTGCCACTTAGCATAGTATGTCTTGTTTCCTGTTGAACCTGTTGTAATTTCTGTAACGGGGTCTCCGCTGAAATCTTCTGCCTCATACCAACCAAGGAATGGAATTTCTCCTTTGGTGGGAATTGGCAATGTATACGGAAGCTGTGATTCAGTATATTTGAGTAACTCAGTGCCGTCAAGTGTACCGCCATTGGTATTATATGTGATTGTAAATTCTGAACCCAAGCTGATTGTTTCTGTTTCCTTGGTATACTTTGTTGCGATTGCAGGATTTCCCTGAGGCTCAGATGCTGCAAACTCTGTAAAGGTATAGGAAATTTCTGTGTCTCCTGTTGCTTCAGATTTTTTATTAAATGTTACTGTAAAGAGTACATTTCCAATAGTCGCAAGTGTGTCTTCTGTGATGAAATTGCTAGTTTGTGCGTACCACGAAATGTTGCCCGCCAAAGAAGATGCATCACCAACATTTGACGATGTGCTTACATAATCGAGTTTTGTATCATCATATGCATAACGCAAGGTTATTGCTGCGATGTCATCGATATCCGCAGGTATTACATTGAGCATAATCTTTAAAGTGATTACATCTTCGTTTGTTTCGTGTTCGAAATAAAGAACAGAATTGTCAAGAATCCATTTGGCATAGTATGTCTTGTCTTCTGTTGAACCTTTTACAATTTTGGCAACAGGGTCTCCGCTGAAATCTGATTGCTCATACCAACCCCTAAACACATAACCGTCTTTAGTAGGTTCGGGGAGGACATAATCTTCATCTTCTACGGTATATGTTGTTTTTTCACTGCCGTCAAGATTTCCGCCGTCTAAAATATATTCTATATTATATACAATAGGAGTTTTGATTGCATAAATAGTGAGATCTTTGGCACCTACTTGTGTGTCATCACCAATTTTAATTTCAACACCGGAACCATCTTCCTTAGTGTTAAATGTTGTATCATAGCCGTTATCTTTATTTGTGTTTACAACATTTTCCATCATAGATTGGAGTCCGGCATCGTTTCTTATGAATTCTTCATACGGAAGCTCAGCCACATACCCTTCAAGGCTTACTTTGTATTTGTTTCTTGAATAGTATGCCTTAATCACAAGGTTTCCGTCATTTGAACCCCTGAGCACAGAATCCGGGTGCGAGGTATCAAGTGTAAATCCTGTGATATCGCGTTTTGCGTATTTAATAGTTTTGTCGTAATCAGCTCTTTTTTCTTCGGTATAAGTTGCATCTACGGGATATGTACCATCTACATACTGCAAATATTCATTGATTGTGTACTTTTCTTTTGAAGACACAGAACCGGAACTTCCGGAATTTACAATCATAGTAAGGAATGTAGCCTTGGTGTTTTCCTGAAGATTCTTAAACGGCTCGTCTGTTCCGTAGTTGAGGAAATTTACAATTCCGTTTAAATCGTTTATAACTACCTTTTCTCCAACGGTGGTGTTTATGAGCTTAACATAACCTTCACCGCCTCTGAAAAGGATTCGACCTCTTACGGTTACATCATTAAGATTGAGGCTTCCTGCGCCTACACCGTCACCGACAATAAGGTCGCCATTGATTGTTACATGGTTTAATGTAACATCTTTCGCCCTGATAACGGTTGTTCCGTAGGTAGCTCCGTTTATAATAGTGTTGTCGGGTATATACACCTTAAAAATATTGTGCATAACCTGAGCAAATTCTTCTCTTGTTATGTAACTCTGCGGCATAAGCTGACCGTATCCGTTACCGTTAACATAGCCGCGCTTTGCCATTGCAGCAACCTGACCTTTTGCCCACGCAGAAACAGAACTGCCGTCTGAAAAGCGGGAAAGCTCAGATACATCTGCCTCGTCCAAAACCAATGCTCTTGCGAGCACACTAAGCATGGACTCTCTGGTAATATAGCCTGTGGGATCTGCCTTTGTGGCACTTACACCCACTATTGTCTGCATATTAACTGCCTTGGCAATCTCGTCATAATACCATGCTCCCGGTTGAACATCGGTAAATGCAGATATGTTTGCCTTAACTGTTGCTCCAAAGGCGCGGTTAATAACAGACGCGGCTTCTGCCCTTGTAATATAATCCTTAGGCGCTATGCTGCCGTCTCCTTTTCCTTTGAGTAAGTGGTTTTGTACAGCTGCAGTCATTGCCTCTTCGGACCAGCTTCCGCTCGGGAAGTCATAAAAATCCGAAACTGCAGCTGCATTGGCAAATACCGGCATAGCACTTAATACAACCATCACTGCAAGTATAAGGACCAACGCTGTGCTTCGTAATTTCATTTGCAATCTCCTCCTAAATTTTATTTATAATCTTCATCATTCAGCCTATCTAAATAATATGATTTTTTTAGGCTCTTTTCTGTGTAATAGTATTTTTGAATGTCTTTTGCCAAAGTTTTGTCTTCGCCGGCTTTTTCAAGCTCTACATTTAGTTCTTTAATAAGAGAATTAACCTTTTTATCACATTCGGATTCCATGGCACCCACAGTTCCGGTGTAGCTGTCCACAATAGACATAACCTTACTGCGGTCATAGTTAGTTGCTTTGTAGTCCGCATATGCACTGTCTCCGATTGCTTCCAACCTGGAAATAAAATCTGCCTGAATTACATAAAGCTCCGAAACAATCTCAGAAACTCTGCCATTTAGCTCTGTAGTTGGCTTACCTTTGTCTGCATCCGGTTTTGGAGTTGTGTTTTGAGGGTTGGAAGATTCGTCTTTTTTAGATTCATTTTCTTTCTTTTTGTTTTCACGAATCTCTTTTAAAGTTGTATGTCCCTTAACTATTTTCTTTGCCTGTTCCTTTGTTATCTCTCCGTTTGCAAGAGCCGTTTTTTCTTCTTCTGTAAGCTCGCCTCTAATGTCCACCAAAGGATTTTCTTTGGCTATTTTTTCCATTTTGGCTTTGTTGTCAGCCATTTGTTTTTCCAGATCTTCTTTGGAATATCTTTGGGAATTTACATATGCCATTATATTATCCCAGTTTACCACCATACGGACAACATTTCGAAACCGTATACAAATTGCTGTAATTACAACAAGAAGTATAATGACAATTCCCAATATTGTTTTTCTAAGCTTTTTCTTTCGCTTGGGCAGATTTTCCAAAGGTTTGTCCTCGCTTGAAGCATTCTGCTGTGTTTCACTAATGTCGTCAGGTTGTTTTTTGATTTCTTCTTTGGAAGAATTGTTTTTACTATCTTTTCTTTTCATATTTTCACCTCAAATGTTGTTTTCGATAGCAACAAAAACAACAAAACGCCGTATTAAAACCAATGAGGGTATAAAAGCTGATGTTAGACAATTATACATAGTATATTTTACACTTTATGACCACAATTGTCAATAGCTATACCTCGTGTTTTGTGATTGTTTAATAAAACATTTAAAAATGTAGACACACACATCAATGTGTGCCTCAGGTAAATTGTTCTTCTGCCAGAGCTGAACATCGGCATCATCAAATTTGTACTTTGAACGAAATGTTTTTGCATTTCCTTCGGAACCAAAAAGGATTACCTTCTTATCAAATACGGCAAGACCTTCTACTGTGCAGGGTCTGCCCACACCTGTAAACACATCGAGAGTTACACGGAAGAAAAATCTTAAATCTACAGAATAGTAACCACGATTGAATTGTACAGGTTCCACATCTGAATATATCCAGATAATTTCCGCTTTTTTTGCTTTAACGCTTATTGCTCTGTCTACAAGGCCCTGGCCTGCCTCTGTCAGATATACTCTTAGGTTTTCGATACATTCTTTGTCCCTGCACGAATCATAAATTTTACTTGTCTCTATGCAGGCGTTACCGCTGTTGCATCCGTTCTGACAGGACTGATTGCAACCGGAAAGCATTTTTTCACCCATTATAATTCCTCCCAATAGTTTGATTTACTGCTTCACTATATAATATATGCGCGACAAGCAAGTTGGTTACAAAAAACGGAGATGTAATTTTTTTACATCTCCGCTAACCTATATTTAATGTTTAGCCATATGGTTTTTTACTACCTTGAGCTTCATATCGCTTCTTGTCAAAATATATTCCTCGAGCACAGTTTCTCTGCCGTTTTTCACCGCGGAAGGCAATTTTTCCTGCCGCCAGATTTCTTCTGCAACGGTTTCTATTTTTCCATATTTCTGAAGTTGCTTATATGTTGGTGTGTTCAATGGGTTTCTATAATATCTCATAAGCTTTATATATAAAAGCAAAAGTCCTGCAATAAATATCCAAAAGAATATACTGTCTGTAGAAGCAGTCTCCATTTCCAACCCGCGTACATCAATAACATACTCGCTTATCTCTATGGCTTCATCATCCTCAAGCATAAAAGATATTTTTGAAATAAGCGATTTTTGCATCTTTACAAGATATGCGGTCATGTCCTTTTTGACCTCCTGACCCACATTGGAAAGTACTGCTATGTTTCTTCCTCCCACTGACGCTATGTTTAGCTTGTACACATCCCTTTCTACTTTATCGGCAGTACCCGGAGAGGCGATTTCCTTTGTAAATACCACATCGGTTTTTTTAATGGTGTCTGCTTTGAGTGTAAACGAGTATGTCTCATCCTGCCAATATGTGTTTTCCTTAAAACAATATACATCCGGCGTTTTGGAGTCTTTGCGTGTGAGCTCAATTATCTCGTCAACTACTATTGTGCCTGTTTCATTCAAAAATCTGTCTGTATCAAGCGGGCTTGGACCTCCCCATTCGGTTTTTAAATACGGGAGTCGGTTTATTGTATATATTACAAAAAGAATAGTAAGCAGTATGTTTATCACAAGAAACTTTCTGCGGTATCTTGCCATTTCCTTGTACAAAATACTTTCTTTCTCCATAGTTTTAGTCCTCTCTTGATTTTTCATATTCATTATAGACATCTCTTCTTGCCAGTGTTCGGAGTCTTGCTGTTTCTTTTATGGCATCTTTCTTGGAAAGGCCTGATTTAATAAGCAAGTCAACATGCTCGGTTACAGAAAGTCCTTCAAAGAGCTGCTCTTTGTCTCTCGTTTCCTCGTCTTTGCTTTTTCCTGCAACAACAAGAACATACTCACCCTTTGGACTGTTGTCTGTGTAAAACTTTAGTGCGTCCTCCAAAGTGGTAAATACACATTCCTCATGAAGCTTGGTAAGTTCCCTTACTATGCTTATGCTTCTGTTTCCAAAAACCTCCAACATATCGGTAAGAGTTCGTATAAGCTTATGAGGAGCTTCATGAAATATCATTGTGCGTTTTTCATCTTTTAGTGCATCAAGATGCTCATTGCGGCTCTTTTTGTTTACCGACAAAAATCCCTCAAAGCAAAACCTTCCTGTATCCTGCCCCGATATGATAAGTGCATTTATAAGAGCTGCCGCACCGGGAACAGGCACTACAGTTATGCCTTCTGCAATACACAATTTAACAAGGTCTTCTCCCGGGTCCGATATTGCAGGAGTTCCTGCATCTGTTATGAGTGCCGCATCTTTGCCGTCTTTTAACAAAGATACAATGTATTCTCCCTTTTCTTTTTTGTTGTGTTCAAAATAACTGGTAAGCGGTTTTTTAATATCGAAGTGATTAAGGAGTTTAAGAGAGTGGCGAGTGTCTTCGCAAGCTATGAGGTCAACATTTTTAAGCGTACTTATTGCCCTAAAGGTTATGTCTTCAAGATTTCCTATAGGAGTTGCTACAAGATATAGTTTGCCGTATTGCATTATAAATCCCTCATTTCCTGTTTACATATATGGGTGGTTCAAGCTTAAGAGAAGAGCTTGCACCAAGGATTCCCTCCACAAGGATAAGATTTGCTGCTCTCTCGGGGTCAGGATGAACAAACACAAGTCTCTTTGGTTCGATGCCAGCCAAACGCATAGAACAAAGTACATCGCAAAGCCTATCTGCCCTGTGCACCATATAAAAATACCCGCCGAATTTAAGAAGTCCTGAAGCCGCCTTGGTAATATCGTCCAGCGAAGCAAAGATTTCGTGACGCGCTGCCGCAAGATTGTCTTCGGGATTCTTAAACCCCGCTCCAACCTTCATATACGGAGGATTGCAGGTTACTACATCTGCTCTGCCCGCTTCAAAATGCTCTCTCCAGTTTTTGAGGTTGTCATTTACAAAGCTTATTTTGTGCGAAAGGTTGTTAAGCTCTGCATTTTCCACAGCAAGATTATACGAGCCTTCCAAAAGCTCAACACCCACAATCTTTTCTGCCTTTGTCTTGGCGCTTAAAAGCACAGGTACTATGCCGTTGCCTGTACACAAATCCACAACGGTTGAACCCTTTGGTGCACGGACGAAATTTGCAAGAAGCACACTGTCTGTACCAAAGCAAAAATAATCCGTATCCTGTATAAGTTTAAGGCCTTCTATGCCTAAATCATCCGTTCTTCGCATAATTTTGTATTCCTTGCCTTCCGATTTTCTTGTATATAGCCAAAAAAGGCTGCCAAATTGACAGCCTTTCTCGAATAAACATACTAAAATTATTCAGCTACAGGAGCTCCTACTGGGCAAGCACCTGCACAAGCACCGCATTCGATGCATTCGTCCGCACTGATAACGAACTTGCCATCACCTTCTGCAATAGCATCTACGGGACATTCAGGAGCACAAGCACCACAGCTGATGCAATCATCATTGATAATATATGCCATTAGGAAAACACCTCCTTAAATATAAACCTTGTACCTATTATATTAAATTCGAGTCGGTTTGTCAATATTTAATCTTCAAGACCTTTGAGTTCTGCCATATTTATTTTTTCTTCTTCCTTACTTTTGTTGCGTTTTAAAATTTTGACATCCTTAACGCTGTAATCCTTTACTGTTTTATCCTCTTCGCCAACAGCAACAGTTACTATACCCTTGAGTACACTTACAGAAGTAACAACACCCTTTCCGTCTTCAGTCTCCACAATAGAGCCAACGGAAGGAGCGTGTTTTGCCAAAGATTCATAAACCGCCTGCTCGTTTTTGAGACAGCACATAAGTCTTCCGCAAGTGCCTGAAATTTTTGTGGGGTTTAAAGAAAGGTTCTGTTCTTTTACCATCTTAATGGAAACCGGGTCAAAATCACCCATATAAGAATTACAGCACAAAACCCTGCCGCATATACCAAGACCGCCCACCATTTTAGCTTCGTCTCTGACTCCTATCTGTCTTAATTCTATTCTTGTTTTAAACACAGAAGCAAGGTCGCGAACAAGCTCTCTGAAATCAATTCTTCCTTCTGCAGTAAAATAGAACAAAATCTTGTTGTGGTCAAAAGTATACTCTACATCAATGAGCTTCATGTCGAGATTGTGTTTTTCTATCTTTTGACGGCAGACCTCCATAGCTTCTGCTTCTTTTTTCTTGTTGGTTTCTACTGTTTTGTCGTCTTCGGGGGTTGCAATGCGAAGTACCTTTTTTAAAGGAGATACAATTTTGTCTTCGCTTACTTCTTTGGAGGCAATAACAACCATTCCGTATTCGATACCCCTTGAAGTTTCTACTACAGCATGCATGCCGTTTTCCAACTCAAAATTGCCGGGGTCAAAATAATAAATTTTGCCCATTTTCTTAAAACGAATTCCCGTTACTTTTACCATATCTATATATTCCTTTCGTTATTTCCCTAATTAAGTTCTCTGCGGCATTTAAGAAGAAGGATTGTTACGGCAATATTGAAGTTGCCGTTTTTCCCTTTTTCCTTTTTGGCGTTTATAATAAGATCCATTATGCGCCATAGAGCGTCTTCGCCGGCATTTGCGGCAAAAGAATTTATATAGTTCATCTTATCTTTATTTATTATTTGGTAATCTATATTTTTCTTTTTATAATATGCATCTCTGGCAAAGGAAAGCATAACATCAAATATTTCGTCCTTGCCGTCCTTTAGTTTATCGAGCCTTGATGCAGCATCATAAGGTGCATAGGCATCTGATGAGGCAACAGATGCAAAAGCATCTATAACTTCATCCCTTAACAGAGTGTAGCCGGCATCTTCCTTATACTGCAAAAGCCTGCCGGGATTACCCCCGCAAGCAGAAACTTCAAAGTCGTCTGCGCCCGATATTTCCTTGAGGTCAGCTGTTGACATAGGCTTGAGGTTTACCACAACAGCTCTGGATAATATTGTAGGAAGAATAGGAGCAAGAGTGTCACACAAAAAGAAAAACACTACCTTTTCGGGAGGCTCCTCTATCATCTTAAGCATGGTGTTTTGCGCTGCTACCGTGGCAAGATGTGCCTCATAAACCACCACCGCTTTGTAATCTGACATTACAGGCCGTGTGTACACATCGTTTTTGATATCACGGACTTTTTCTACACCGAGAGTTGCTTTGTCTTCATCTCTTACAAGCCTGACAACATCCGGATGTGCTTCAGCTTCCATGCTTTTGCAGGAAAGACAGCTTCCGCAGGAAGTGTGTGACGAACAAAGCATAAGAGAAAGTATATATTTAAGAATGGTTTTTTTACCCATTCCCGAGGGTGCGTGCAAAACATATGCCTGAGCCAGCTTATCTTTTGATATGCAATTTTCAAAAAGGCGGGCAATGTCCTCTCGACCCTTGGGTATGTTCATAAACCTTTTCCTCTTTAATTTATTTTAGTACACTACTTCACTACATAATTATATAATGAATATTTTTTAAAATCAAGTGTTTTTAATTGTCAATACGGACTATCTCGTTGTCATCGGTAAGCAAAATTACTTCGATTTCATCAAAATACGAAACCAATTCTTTTGCTTTGTCTTTGCCAAGCACATAAATTGCCGTAGACAAGGCATCTGCAAGCGCTGAATTTTTACTTATTACAGTTGCACTTTTGATGCCGGAATATGCGGGATATCCATATGCAGGATTTAATATATGGTGATAAACTTTATCTTCTTTCTTAAAATACCGTTCATATGCTCCGCTTGTAACGACAGATTTGTCACAAACCTTGCAGGAGGTAAAATATTCTCCTCTTTTTTTAAAAGGAGTCTGGATACCAACTGTTTTTTGTGCTCCAACCACATAAATGTTTCCGCCCAAATCCACAATAGCTTCCGATACTGAGCGTTGCTTAAGGAGCTTTGCTGCGCAGTCTGCAGCATAACCCTTTGCAATTGCTCCAAGACTTATAGTCATTGCGTCTTTTTTAAGCATAACTGTCTGTTTTTCAGGATTTAACACGATATCTTTGTAGTTCACTTTTGAAAGAGCAGACTCAATGTCATCTTCCTTAGGAACATTCGGGTTTGGAGAATTTATGTTCCACAAAACCGACAGAGGATTTATGCTTATATCAAAAGCACCTTGTGTTTTTTGAGAAATATCAACCGCAAGCTCAATCAGTGAATATACCTCTTTACATACCTTTACTTCTTCTCCGGCCCTGGCAGAATTTATTTTGGCAACATCACTTGATAAGCGAGTTGTACTCATAAGATAATCTATGCGTTTAACCTCTTGTATAGCCGCCTTTGCATCTTTTTCGGGATGTCTTGACTTTACTGTAATTGTAATTAAAGTGTTCATTGCATAGTCTGTTACGGTTTTTGTTCTTACAGAAAAAACGAACGCACATACAGTTAATACTGCAACACACAATCCCGCTAAAACAATCAACAGAGTTTTTTTCAAAATATCACCTCTGACAGCCAAGTATATAATCCATAGTTTTGTATGCCAGGTCGAAATATTCCTGGTCCTTTTTTTTCTTTATGTCCTCATCTGTTCTGCGGCGAACAGCAACATAAAGGTTTTGCGTGTTTATTCCCATGCTTTCAAGATATTGATTTCCTTCAACACTTATTGCGCAAGCAAAACCTTCCGAAAGGCTTTCAAAGGTTTTGTCTCCGTCTTTCACCTTGTCCGATAGATTTTCAAAATAGCCGTCATAGTCCTCTAAAGCATACTTATGAACAAGCATAAGTGTATATTGACCGCCGCTTATAACAACCTGTCTTTTTTGAGTTACTTCCGGGTCATCATTACTGTCTGCCTGAAAATCCGAAACAAAACATTCCAGGCGTGCAATGGTTTTCCCGTCTTCATCTATATCCTTTACTACCGCATTTGCAACAAGGTCGTTTTCTATTTTGTTTATATCATTTTGGGCAATTGCGGAATTGGACAAATATACCACACACAAATCCGGCTGTGTTTTGTTTGCACAACTCTCAAGCCAAATTATAGCAAAGAGGACCACAAAAACACCAAAGATGGTAACCCATTTATAATGATACCAGTAATTTTCCCATTTTTGTTTAAAAGTCATTTGTATCTTCCTTCCGAAAAACAAAATACTGTCATCATTTTATAGCAAAATACCCTTTTTGTCAACGAAGTGGCAAAAAGGGTAATAAAATGTTTACATTTTATGCATCATTTGAATTTTATTTGTTATCAAGCGGCTTCTACGACTTCGCTAAATCACTTGGTTTTACAAAAGTAGCGATTTTGCTCCGTTCGCATTCGCCAGCGCACGCTCGCTGCATACTCAGTATGCCTTATTGCTCGCTAACGACTCATTTCGTTTGCTAAAGCAAACTCATTTGTCAGAGAGTGGCTTCATTGTGGGGATTTCAATTCCCACAATCACATAACTTATTATAAGTCTTCATAACCGTTATGTCAAGCCTTTGTTTTCTCTTCACTCTTTACACAAGTCTTCATAACTCTCCTCAAAATGTGTTCCACTTGGCGTAAGGTTGCATTTTATGTCCATGCGAACATGGTTTCTAATGCATTGACTTCCTCACGCTTTTTCGCTTCAGTTATATGGGTATAAATCTCTAATGTTGTCTTGATTTCTTTGTGGCCCATAACGTTTTGTATTACCGAAAGATTTATATCTGCCTCACACAGCCTTGTTGCAAATGTGTGTCGAAGATTATGGCAACTGAAGTTGGGGATTAAGACAGGGTTTTCTTCTTTTAACAATGCTTCGTCATTGTAGTCACGGACAATTCTGCGAATTGCTTTGTTGACAGTTCCGTAATGTTGCACGCTTCCAAAGCGGTTGACAAATATGAAATCTGTGTAGCAATCAATGGTTACCTGACAATTAACACCTGTTTCGTCCTGATTTGCTTTTTCAAGGAGGAATGCTTCCTTTACAAAGTCCATCATTGGAATTTTGCGGTATCCCTTTTTCGTCTTTGGTGTGTTGATTGCAAATTTACATTTCTTGCCTTTGCCTGTGCTGTAGTAGACGAGAGTGTGATTGATATCAATAACTCCTTCTTCCAGGTCAATATCGCACCATCTAAGCCCTGATACTTCACCAATTCGCATTCCGCTGCCGAACATTACAGCGAATAGAGGATACCAATGATTATACTGAGGCTTTCTTTTCAAAAAGTCCAGAAATAATCTTTGCTCATCTGCCGTTAATGCTTTTCGCTCTTTGATTTCGAAATCATGAGCTTGTTTCAGTTCTTTGAGCATCTTGTCAGTAGGGTTTGAGCGGATGCAGTTATCATCCACTGCTAAATCGAATACCTGATGCAATACATTGTGAATTGTATCGATGGTGGATATCGATAACATTCTTTCATCTGCGAGGGTGTTATAAAACCTTTTTACATCCGATTTCTTTACATCCGCAATCCTATTCTTGCCGAAACTGTCTCTGACATAGTTGTTATACATATATAGATAGTTTTTAAATGTGTTATCTTTCAGACCTCGTTTTAAGTCGCACCAGGTATCAAACACATTGTTAACTGTCAGCTTCTTTGTTTCGGTTTTGATTCCATCGTGTTCGTCAATCACAATTTCTTTTTCAAGCTCTCTTAATTCTTCTAGAGTAGGGGCATATACAGCGTGCCTTACTCCATCAGGGCCAACCCATCTGTAATCGTAGGTTCCGTTCTTTCTCTGCGATTCGCCCTTGCGAAGCACCCTTCGGTTACTGTCAAACCGTTTGTTCTTTTTACCTTTCTCTATATTCATAATTAACTCCTTCCTAATGGCTTGCACCGGAAGGAACCTTAACTATCGATATTCATTATACTATATTTTAGCTGTATAGTCCAGGAATTTC
>JAZTYV010000015.1:0-9090 GCA_045637145.1 Clostridia bacterium
ATCATCATCAAGAAGATAACGACACTTTTGACCTAAGAGTTCTTAAAGAAGAGTTCTTCGCACTGATGAAACCATATTATGAGGCTGAAATTGTAAGAGAAATTTATGTATGCAATCATTTTTGTATTTATGCATTTGGTGAGGAAGTGTACATCGCTTGTCCATATACTACACTCGATGGACATCCTTACGGTGTATACATGACACCTTCTGTTATGAGAAAAATTGTGAAAACTCACAGAGAATTTTATCCTATCGTATCACTAGTATTAAAAAATATTGATCAGCATCAAGATTTGTTATTTTTTCTACCCAAAACTGATGTTTCCTGGTGGGAAAATTGGATTGAAGAAAACAAAAATGTTAATAAAATAGATAAAAACTTTGAGAAAGAAATTAGCAATCGATAGCAGTATATTCAATTTTTTGTGTAGCGGACGAAATTTGAATCTTAAGCGCCTATACATATGTAAATTTTATATTATGTAAAAAAACTCGTCCCTAATTATACTCCCATATTGTAAAACTCCTTTTTACCAAAAGATTTTATTTTCAAAAAGTAAGTCTTCAATCTGCATACTCCTATATAAGACCATTTCAATGGTTACTGGTATTGTGAAATAAAACTTGCTTTTTGGTATGGTTGGTCCTTCTCCGCCAGAGAAAACACAATTTTTTTAAAATTGTGTTTTCTTTTTCTGTTTAAAATTCTGGCAGGAATAGATTGGGCAATTCTTAACCGCAAGAAATTATCCTTGCCGTAGTCATCTACTGCAAGTTTTAATAAATCATTACCATAATGTTTCATTTTGAAAAGCAATTTGAGAAAGGACACTATTTAATTTGTCCTTGTATGTACCAACAATTAGTTTAACCATTTTTTAAAAGAAAGACAGTATATCTTATGATATTTTGTCACTTGCAAACGATGTTACGGCAATAAATACAATTTTCTTTGATGCTGCACACGGTCTTGGAAATGCCACAATAGTTCTTCATGAGGTGCTTAGAAGACAAGGTCTTATGAAGTATATATATATATATATATATATATATACTTAATGAATCGATATTCTTAAGAGATGACCAGTCTGTTGAAATTGACAGGGCGTGGGAAATGTGAAGTCATCTTTGCTATGATGAATTCATTAAAGAAAATATAGATAAGTGGAAAAAAGAAGCGGGTATAGAAGGCTGATGTATTTTTACATATAACAAGTAAAAATTGGTTTCAAAGGCGGTTTAAGTTAACAGAACCGCCTTTTTATTTTGGGTTTCGCATGAAAAATGCTGAATTTTAAAGTAGAATAATAAAAAATGATGCATTTTATAACATATAATTAAAAATTCTTTAAAACCAAAAGCAAAACGAAAGTAAAATGAAAGAAAAACCTTGACTTTTTAATGAAGCTTGTGTATAATGAAACCGTAATAAAATTTTTAAAAATCTTAAAGAAAAGAGGACAATGCTATGAGTAAAAATTGGGCAAAAATGGACCTTACAAACGTTCCCAATATGGTAACTTCTACCGTTCCGGGTCCCAAATCCATTGAGTATCACGAAAGATGCGCAAAGTACATGAAAGGTTATTCCAGCCAGGTTAAACTTTTCCCCGTTACTTTCGAATCAGGCTATGGTTACACACTTACCGATGTTGATGGAAACACATACCTTGACTTTTCATCCGGTATCTATGTAACAGGTCTTGGCCACTGCCATCCCAAGATTAGCGAAGCAGTTGCTGAACAAGCAAAGAAACTTATGAACTGCCATGACTTTACCACAAGAGTGAAGATGGAACTTGTTGAAAAATTACACGAAATTACCGGTGGCCGTTTTGGCGGTTTCCAACTTTATGATTCCGGTACAACTGCAGTAGAAGCAGGTTTAAGATGCGCTCGTGCTGCTACAGGAAAACAGGAATTCATATCTTTCTGGAGAGACTTCCACGGTAAGACATACGGTGCTAATTCACTTGCTGTAGTAGGCGATGATACACATATGAGAGCTCCCGGATTTATGCTCGTTCCCAGACCTAATCCCTATCGTGACTTCTTTGGCAGAACTCCCGAAGAAGCATGGAAGGATTCTTCACCTTACATAAAGATGATAGAAGGTACTCTTGACAATGCATGTGCTTCCGGCGGAAAGAATGTTGCAGCAATCGTACTCGAACCAATTCAGGGTTGGGGCGGTTCCATCATTCCTCCCGACGACTTTATCCCTGCACTTCGCGCTCTTTGCGATAAGAGAGGCATCCTCCTCTTTGCAGACGAAGTATTAAACTGCATGGCAAGAACAGGTAAGTATCTTGCTATGGACCACTGGAATGTAACTGCAGATATCACCACACTTGGTAAAGGCTTTGGTAACGGCTTCCCCGTAACTGCACTTGCAGTTTCCAAGGACCTTGCACCTGCAATCGAAAAGATATCTGCTTCTTCAAGTTACGGCGGAAACCCCATGGCATGTATTGCTGCTCTTGAATCCATCAAGGTTATTGAGGAAGAAAAATTAAACGAACGTTCCGAACACCTCGGCAAGATAATGCTCGAAAGAATGGAAAAGATGAAAGCAGAACACAAGATTATAGGCGATGTTCGTGCTATTGGTTGTCTCCAGGCAATAGAAGTTGTAAAAGACCGCGAAACAAAAGAACCTTTTGCAGAAGCAGGTACAATGATTTACCAAAAAGCATTCGAAAAGGGTCTTGCTTGGGTACCTTCCGGCCACATCTTAAGAATGTCTCCTCCGATGATTTTGGACGACGAGGCTGCGCTTAAGGGTCTTGATATTATCGAAGAAGCAGTTTGCGAGACAGAAAAGCACTTTGGATATTGATTTTAGAGAGGTGGTCCCCGCATGAAAACAGTAAGATTTGGTATTATAGGGTGCGGCCTTATGGCAAGGGAATTTGCCTCTGCTGCAGCACGCTGGTGTCATCTTACCGATGATATTCCAAAACCCGAAATAGTTGCCGTTTGTGATACAAACGAAAAAAACACAGTGTGGTTTACAAAGAATTTCGACAGCGTTAAGTATGTTGTTTCCGATTATAAAGAACTTCTTGATAAAAAAGATATCGATGCTATATACTGCGCTGTACCTCATAACCTTCACGAAAAGTTCTATATCGATATAATCAAAAGCGGCAAAGCCCTCCTTGGCGAAAAGCCGTTTGGTATAGACAAGAAGGCAAACGAAAACATCTTAAAGGCAATAGAAGAAAATCCAAACACCTTTGTAAGATGTTGTAGCGAATTTCCGTATTATCCTGCAATGCAGACCATGATAAACTGGTACAAAGAAGGAAAATTCGGCAAAATTCTTGAAATCCACTGCGGTTTTAACCACTGCAGCGACATGGATTTGGAAAAACCCATTAACTGGAAGCGTAAGGTAGAATTCAACGGCGAATACGGCTGTCTGGGCGACCTTGGTATACACACTCAGCACGTTCCGTTCCGTCTTGGTTTTAAACCATCTACCGTAAGAGCGCATTTTAGTAACATTGTAAAAGAGCGTCCCGACGGCAAAGGCGGAGTAACAGTTTGCGATACATTCGACAACTGCACACTCTTCTGCACAACACACAATGCAGATGGCGACGAGATACCGATTACATTTGAAACAAAGCGCATGTCCCCCGGTTCTACAAACAGATGGTTTTTTGAAATCTACGGTATGGACTGCAGTGCAAAATTCTCAAGTGATGATGCCAATGCTTTCCACTACACATCATCATGGGGTAAGGAACAATCCTGGAACCGCATAATCATTGGCTATAAGCCCATGCTTCCTACTATAACAGGACCGATTTTTGAGTTTGGATTTACTGATGCAATGCAACAACAGATTGCAGCTTTTGTGTTGGAATACACCGGTACAGTGGTTCCCTTTGGACTCTTTACTCCGGAGGAAACAAGACTATCACACACACTTTCAACTGCAGCACTCAAATCTTTCTACAACAAAACTGTAGAAGTAATAGACTAAAAACAAAAACCCGACCGGATATCATATCCGGTCGGGTGATTGTGATTTAAAAATACATATTTTATATATTTATAACAGAAATTTCCTTTTCTTTTAATAGAGCAAGTTCGTCTTTGTTGAGTTTGCATGTTGTTACAACAAAGTCTGCGCAATCCAAATCCGATATCTTTGCAAAGGCATTTCGTCTGAACTTACTTTTGTCTGCTGCAACTATGCACACATCGGATTGCTCTATCATGGTTTTGTCTATTGAAATTTCTTCGGAGTAGTATGTGGAGAACCCATTTTCAATATCAATACCGTCAACCGAAAGAATAAGTTTGTTTGCGTGGTAAGTTTTAAGTTGTTCTACGGCATCTGCTCCGTATGTAAACTGATATTTGGCATTTACTTCGCCACCCATCAGTTTGACATTGTAGTTCGGGTTTGCCGAGGCTTCCAGCGCTATGGAAATAGAATTGGTTACAATGTTTAGGTTGTAGTCGGCGGGAAGATAGCGAAACGCAAGGAGAGTTGTTGTTCCTGCGTTTAGCATGATTGTATCGTTTGGCTCAATCATTTCCGACAGTTTTGAGGCAATTTGCTCCTTTTCGCTCTGGTTGGTTTCGAGCCTTTGGTTAAAATTCATACTGCAGTACGGCTTGTACGAACTTATGGCACCGCCATGAACACGAGTAAGAAGTCCCATTTTTTCCATATCTGTAAGATAACTGCGTATTGTTACTTCGGATATATTAAGATATTCGCTCAAAGCGGAAACTTTAACTATGCCGTTTTCACGGAGGAGTTCAATTATCTTGGCTTTTCTATCATCAATACTCATGTGCTTTCTCCTAACAGGATTTATTTACATGACTATTGTAGCACAAAAATTTTCAAAATTCAACACGCAAGATACAAATTATACTGTACATATTGTGTTTTGATTGTAAATTGTATATAATTAAATTGAAAATAATGCTTTAGGATTTACGATAAAAAAAGGGGGTAAAATTATGTCAGTTTATTTGTCAATAGATTTGGGAACTACAGGTTGCAGAAGTTCCTTGTTTGACAGTTCATTAAAACAGTTATCTCTTGCATACGAGGAGTATGGGCTCATTACCCCGGCAGAAGACCGAGCAGAGCAAGACGCAAATCTCTGGTGGGAGATTACCCTTTGCACTGCCAAATCTGCCATAGAAAAAGCAGGAATAGACCCCAAGGAAATAAAGGCCATTTCTGTAAGTTCGCAGGGCATTACCGTAGTGCCTGTGGACAAGGATATAAACCCTCTTTGCAACGCATTAAATTGGCTGGATTTGCGTGCAAAAGAGCAAAAAGAACAAATAGAAAAAGATTTTGGCGCCAAGCGCATTTTGGAAATAACAGGAAAGGGTATCTCAGCAGGAAGCACATTGCCCAAAATCTTGTGGTTTTATAAAGAATGTCCCGATATATGCAAAAAAACATGGAAGTTTTTGATGCCAATGGATTTTCTTATTGCAAAATTCACAGGCAACTGTATTACAGACCACAGTATGGCATCGGGAACACTTATGTACGACATAAAAAACGGTTGCTGGAGCAAGGAAATCCTTGAACATTACGGCATTTGCGAAGACCTTTTGCCCCAAATTTCTTGGAGTGGAAAAAAAGCAGGATGTGTTTTGCCTAATGTGGCAAATGAACTCGGTCTTTCCGAAAGTTGTGTGGTTTCCGTGGGCGCGCAAGACCAGAAATGCGCAGCATATGGCGTTGGCCTGGACGACGGCATTATGACTATTTCTTTGGGAACGGCAGCAGCCATCACAAAGCGTTGGAATGAAATCGATGTTCAAAAAAGCCGTGGTGCCGGTTGGTGCGGATATGTTTGCCCCGGAACTTGGGTTACCGAAGGTGTCATAAGCACAGCGGGAACTTGTTTAAGATGGGTTCGCGACACTATGTTTCCCGGTGAAAGTTATGATGTAATCAATAAAGAAGCAATAGAAGCCCGCGAAAGAGGAAGTTCACTTCTGTTTTATTCGTATCTTACAGGGCCCTCTTCGCCCGATTACTATCCCGACAGCGAGGGTACTTTTTATGGGGTAAACCTTTCAACCCAACGAGGCAATTTTGCCCTGGCTGTTATGGAAGGAATTGCTTTCCAGATAAAAATAATTTTGGAAGACATGGAGGCGTATGGCAACACAAATACAATCATATTGTTTGGCGGTGTTGCAAATAGTGCGCTGTGGTGTCAGATTATTGCAGATGTTACGGGTATGACCATCAAAATCCCCGAAACCGGCGAGGCTGCAAGTGCCGGAGCGGCAATTTTGGCGGCAGATGGTATCGGCGAAGCCGTAGAACCATTAAAGTCTGCTATGGAATATAAACCAGGTGCACAAAAAGAAGTATATATGCAAAAGTACAAAAAATTCAGAACAATTGAGAAAAAACTATGGCAGCAGGAGGAAAAATAATGATTGCAATTACAAACGCAAAAGTTGTATTGGAACACGGAATATTATTTGACGGTGTTGTTTTGGTAAAAGATGAAAAGATAATTGCAGTTGGAAAAGCGGACGAAATATCCATTCCCGATGACGCACAAATTTGCGATGCAAACGGACGCTATGTAGGTCCCGGATTTGTAGACATTCATGTTCACGGCGGAAATGGGTATATGACTTGCGAAAACCCTGAACCCTCGGCAGAACATTTTTTGAAGCATGGCGAAACAACAATATTGGCTACATTTTACTATCAACTTACCAAACAAGGATTTTTGGATTGCATAGAGCGTGTACGAAACGCTATGAAAAAAGATGGTCCCGGTAAGGCAATAGCAGGTTTTTATATGGAAGGTCCATATATGAACCCCAAGTATGGTGCATCTCCCGAACAAAACAAGTGGCGCGGTGAAATCAAAGCCGATGATTATATGGATGTTGTAAAAGAAGCGGGAGAACTTACAAAGGTATGGGCAATTGCTCCCGAAAGAGATGGAATTGAGGGCTTTATGCGTGATGCAAAAAGCGTTAATCCCGATGTTTCTTTTGCAATAGGACACAGCGAAGCAACACCCCAGCAAATAAGGAAGCTCAAAAAATACGGCATAAATCTTATGACGCATTGTATGAATGCAACAGGACGCCCACCCGTTAGTGCGGGCACACGAAGTTGCGGACCTGACGAGGCGTGTCTTATGGATTCGGATATATATGCCGAACTTATATGTGATTCGCAGGGAACGCATGTTCCGTCCGATTTAATGCGCCTGGTTATACAGACAAAGGGAATGGATAAGGTAGTGCTCATTACAGACAGTTTTGTAAGCGATGCGCCTACTCCTGAGAGATTTAAACACATCGAAGATTTAAACTTTGATGATAATGGTGGATTGTGTGGCAGTAAACTTACAATGGATATAGTGTGCAGAAACCTTATGATGCACACAAACTGCGGTATTGCACAGGCTTTTCTGATGGCATCTACAAATCCTGCCCGTGCTATAGGTATGGACGAAGAAATCGGAAGTATCGAAGTGGGCAAGAAGGCAAATCTTGTTATTGTGGATGACATATTCAATATAGAAAAGGTAATGTTACAAGGAAAATTTTATTAAAGAAAGGAAGATGTATATGTTAAAAGCAGGTATGGCTCGTGCGGACATCACTCCGCCACAAGGGCTTGAATTAGCGGGATATCCTCATTATCCCAGAAACAACACAGGATTTCACGATCCTCTGTATGCAAGTTGTATGTACATAGAAAATGAGGAAACAGCAGTTGCTTTTATTAGTTTGGACATACTTTTCTTCTCCAAAAAGCATGTTGCAAAAGTTCGCAAAAAAGCAGAAGAACTTTGTGGTATAAAGGGTAAAAATATAATGATTACCTGTACCCACACCCATTCCGGTCCCTGGGCTTCCGGCAGACTTGATATAGAAAGCCTTGAGGCAGGTAAAGAACAACCCAAAGAATATGTTGAAACTGTTATAAACTGTATTGTAGAGATAATCTGCGATGCAAAGAAGAATGCTTTTGATGCTTCGTTTGCATCAACTGTTGCAGTTTGCGGTGCCGAAAGCGGTATTGGCGGAAACCGCCGTGTATATGGCGGATACCACGACCCCTATGTAACAGTAATGGCGGTTAAAGACAAATCTGATGTTATCCGCGGTATTTTTGTAAACTACTCGCTTCACCCCACATTTATCCACGAGTGGAGCACAGTGTGTACTGCAGACTATGTTGCATATTTAAGATATGAGTTAGAAGAAACCGAAAAAGAAGCAATTGCAGCGTTCTTCCAGGGTACATCGGGCAATCAGTCCAGCCGATACTACCGTCAGGGCGAAAGTTATGACGAAGCAGAACGCGTGGGCAGAACACTCGGCAAGGCTGCATATGAGGCTCTTAAAAAAGCCGAGTGGAAGGATGAACTCGTTATTAAATCCGAAAGCGAAGAAATGGAAATAGAACTTCGTAACTTTGGAACTCAAGAGGAACTTGAACTTCAGGTTGAACACGACGAAAAGATTTACAAAGAACTCTACGCAAAATATGGCAATTCCACAAACCGCGAAGAATACTATCTCTGGCAAAATGCCAACCTCAAACTTCTGGGTTCTGAGGACCAACTTGGATATGTTAAGATGATGAAAAATGGAATGAAAATAGAACTTCTTGATGATGAAGTTCCTATGGAAATTCATGCAATCCGTCTGGATGATTTGTGCGTAATCGGTGTGCCGGGCGAACTTTTTGTAGAATACGGCATTTACTTAAAGGCTATGGCAGGATTTAAAAAAGTAATGGTAAATACTGTTACAAACGGTGTTCTTCCCGGATATTTCTATACTCCCGAATCCCTTGTTACAGGTGGTTACGAAACCGACACCTCTATGCTTGGAGTTAATATGGGACGTCTCGTAATGGACAAAACTCTCGATATCGTAGAAAAATTAAAATAAAGGAGAATACAAAAATGATTTACGGACAAGACAATTTTACTTTTAAACCCGCAGATTTCTATCCTTTTAAAGATGTAGCGGAAATCGACAGAGTAAGAAAGATTACTAAGGAAGACATCATAAACTTAAATGGTAAGCATCCTACAGCAC
>JAZTYV010000016.1:0-18026 GCA_045637145.1 Clostridia bacterium
AAGTCAGCTGCTCTACCGACTGAGCTAATGGATCATTTTTTATATGGAGCTGGTGATAGGAATCGAACCTACAACCTGCTGATTACAAGTCAGCTGCTCTACCGTTGAGCCACACCAGCATAGTGTATTAAATTGGCGACCTGGAAGGGACTCGAACCCTCGACCTCCAGCGTGACAGGCTGGCATTCTAACCAGCTGAACTACTCGGCCAAATGTAAGAACATGTCCGTTCGTACTGTAATAGTATAACATTTGACAAGGATAATGTCAATGTTTTTTTATAAAAAATAATAAGGTTTTATTTGTAAAACAAATGTAACTAAACAGTTATTTAAAATTCATTGACTATTGAAAAGAAAAATGATATTATTATAATATCTTATTGTCACTTTTGCAATGTTTAGTGCTATATTTTCAGCAAAGCACAGTAATATTGCAGAAAACATCGAAAGAAATGGAGGTTTTTAATATGAAGACATTTAAGAGTTTTGTGGCTACAGCTGTTGCTGTCATAATGATACTCTCTTCAGTGTTATGTGTTAATATATTTGCAGATGAATATGCGCAAGACACTCCGGTTACTTTTACGGATGTAACTAACGACTATACATATTATAATGCAATATATACATTGGTTAAAGAAGGAGTTATCGATGGTATAGCACAGGAAGACGGCACCTATGCATTTAAACCGGACAATACTATAACAAGAGCAGAGTTTGCTAAGCTTATTGCGGTGGCTCTTGTTTCTGACGAAAAATTGCTTACTCAGACCACAGATAAATTCCCTGATGTGGAGCAAGACCATTGGGCAAACAAATATATTGCCTATGCAGTATCTATGGGCATCATTGCCGGAAGAGATGACGGCACATTCCGGCCTGCAAATCCTGTTACCTACGGCGAGGCGGCAAAGATGCTTGTATGCGCCAAGGGCTACGGCGAAGTTTATCAGGCGACAACACCGTGGTACGAAGGTTATGTTTTGTTGGCAAATCAGCTTGGTCTAACCAAGGGGGCTACAGGATCGGGAGAATTAGAAGCACCCAGGGGTCAGGTGGCACAGCTTATATATAATTTGAGAAATGTACAATATTATCAACCCAAGTCCACTACACCCTCTATAGGAGGCGGTGGCGGCCGTATAAGCAAAGATGTAGAAGAAGAAAATGAAGAAGAAACCGGCATTATAACCGCGGTGTATGATTCCAATCTTACAGGAGAAAATCTTGGACTTACAACAAGACAGATTATGCTTGATGACACTATATATGATATAGGTGATTTTGAACTTGATAATTTGTACAGGTTTCTTGGAAGACGGGTAGACATAGAATATTCTGTAAAAGCTTCCGGAAAGAAGATATTGGAAAGAATAGAAATTTCAAGCAGAAATGAGACCATTACAATAAAATCTGCAGATTTTTGCGGCATAGACGAAAAGGTTATTACATATTATCCTGCTGGCGAAAATAAAGCCGACACGGTTACTCTTTCTGAAAACCTCAGGGTAATCTATAATGGTTACAGTGTCCCGATTGCAGATATAACAGATGAATTTATTGAGAAATATCTCAATGTAGAAAGCGGCCAGATTTTGCTTATAAATAACAACGGTGGCAAAGAGTATGATGTTGCTCAGGTTAGCAAGTACGAAACATTTTTTGTATCCAGCAGAACATTAGCTAACAAAACATATACTATTACAGATTCATATTCCGGAAAATCCATTTCACTTAAAGAAGATGACATGACTGTGTACAAGATATCATCAGTTGGCGGTGTGCGTTCAGAAGGAAAGGCATCTGACATAAGTGCAAACAAGGTTTTGTCTGTTGCACAGCCATATGATAGAACCGAGGGTACAACGGTTATAATTTCGGAAGCAACAATCAAAAACGGTGAAGTTGATGCAATATCCGGTGAATATGTAACCATAGACGGCAAAGAATACACAGAAAGTCCATATTATATGGCACTTAAGGCATCTAATCCCAAGGACTATAAATACGAAGTTGGTTCTAAGGGACAGTTTTATTTTGACTATTCGGGAAGGTTGACTTTCTATAAAAAGGCAGAAAATACAGACCCATATGCATATGTTATGGGATTTGATGATGGCAAGGGATTAGATGGTGTATGCTCCATACAATTGTTCCCGTTTTCGAATTCAAATCCAGAGGCAACCGTGTTTGCATTTAAAGATACAGTAAAGGTAAACGGTCACAACGAAAGACCTGAAGATGTTGGACAAATTCTTAAAAATGCGGCTGCAGTAATTAACAAAAAATCTATAGATAATGAAGTCAAAATGGTAAAAGGTGATTATTCTCAGCTTATAAGATATAAATCAACAACTACAATTATTGACGGTGAATCTGTACCGTGTATTACAGAAATTTATACAATTGATACTGATGATTTGCAAGAAGGCACAATTGTTCCCGGTCTTTTCAGAACCGGAAAAGAAGGCGAGAAATCCGCATTTACAGATGGAAAAACAAGGCTCAAATATGTATCTTCCTCAAAATCATTCCAGGATGAAGCTTCATCCATACAATTTAGTATAAACAGCAATACTCTTGTTCTTCTTGTTCCCGATGACAGAAGTGATGCCAAAGAATACAAGAAAAAGACAAGCAGTTATTTTGCTAACAGTACAAAGTATGATATAGAACCATACGATATTAAGGCCAATGTTGCCGGTGTTGTTTTGGTGTACACCAGAGGTGTTTCCACGAAGCCCACGGTTACGGTTACATATAACATTGCTCTTGTTGACGATGTATCACCGGATGAAAATGATAAAGGAAAAGCAGTTGACAAGCTTTCATATTTCAATGCGGGAGATAATATTCCCGAAGATCCCAAACAGTATAAACCTAAGACAATGCTCACAGAAAAGGCAGGTATGTTAGATGGTATTGATTCGGGTGATTTAATCAGATTTGCATACGAAAACAATGAAATTGTAGGTGTACAGAAGGTATTTGTAGACGGACAGCTTTATGACTGGGCAAATACTGATGTATATGATACATTCCCGGCAGAGAACGGTATGATAGCTCATAAGAACGGAAATTATGAGGATTACTATCAGGTAGTTCACGGAACAGTTCATTCTATGAATATTTTGGAAGACGGAACCGGTGCATTCAATGTAACTCCCGGTATTGTAGAAAACAATGCGGATTATACAGCTAATTGGATACCTTATGAGGTTACTACATCTACAAAGATTTACAAGTGGAACAGTGATACAGACAGATTTGATGTAATAGATGCTTCATTCTTTGTAACGGTTGAAAGCGCAAAGGGCGATGCAGTTGCGGCGTCTAAGGTTGTAGCATACAAGATGTCAAGTAACAACACATTGAAAGCTATCTATCTTTTGGGTTAATCAATATCTTAAACAAAAAATAACAGTCGGAATTCCGACTGTTATTTTTTTGAATATTTTTATGATTTATTCTCAAAATAAAAGGAAAGGAGTAATGAATAATGATAAAAGTTGCAATGTTTGATTCTAAACAATACGATATTGATTCTTTTGACAATATAAAAAGTGACGAAATGAAAATTAAGTATTTTGAAACAAAACTCACAGAAGATACAGCTTTTCTTGCCAAGGGCTATGATGCTGTTGTTGTGTTTGTAAACGATACTGTAAATTCAGCGGTAATAGATATTTTATGTTCTTTGGGAGTAAAGCTTATAGCACTCCGATGTGCAGGTTTTAACAATGTAAATTTAAAATATGCTCTGGACAAAATACATGTAATACATGTTCCGGCCTATTCACCCGAGGCTGTTGCAGAGCATGCCATAGGAATGCTTTTAACTTCTGTAAGACGAATTCATAAGGCATACATTCGTTCCAAAGATTTCAATTTTAGTTTAAACGGACTTACCGGATTTAATCTCTACCAAAAAACTATTGGGGTAATCGGTACCGGAAAAATAGGAAAAGCTTTTATAAATATATGTAAGGGATTTGGCATGAATGTACTTGCATATGATCTGTATCCGGACGAAAAGTTAGACATAAAATATACAAGTATAGAAGAAATATTCAAAAAGTCCGATATAATATCACTTCACTGTCCTCTTACCAAGGAAAACTATCACATAATAGATGATAAAGCACTGTCTTCAATGAAAGACGGGGTTATAATAATAAACACCTCAAGAGGTTCTCTCATAGATGCTGAGGCACTTGTTGAGGGGATAAAAGGAAGAAAGGTCGGTGCGGCTTGCCTCGATGTGTACGAAGAAGAGTCGGACTTGTTTTTTGAAGACAATTCGGGACATATTGTTCACGATGACATACTGGCAAGGCTTATATCTATGCCCAATGTTCTGATAACCTCTCATCAGGCATTTCTTACAAGAGAAGCACTTGAGAATATTGCAGAAACCACTCTTAACGGCATAAACACCTATTTTACAAAAGGAATTGTTGAAAATGAAGTTGTCTATACAAAAAAATAAAAAGCCCCTGCTGACTGTAAGTTACAACAGCCAGCAGGGGTTAATATGCTTTAAATTAGTATTAAAATATTAATAATATGAGTAATAGTTGTTTATTGCATCATATGTATCTTTAAATATTGATTTGCCTTTTTTGTTAATTACAAAGTATTCATCATCTTTGCTGGAATCTTCGTCTCCTGTGCAAACAATAGCATAACCGTCATCATAGAAACTGGAAACATCTTTGTACTCATCATCTATGACCATTTTCCCTTTTTTGTTTATATATCCCCATTCGCTTCCATCTTCGCTTACTGCTGCAAGACCGTTTTTAAAGCTGTATGCATAATCATAGGCGGGTTCAATAACATATTGACCTTTTTTGTTTATGTATCCGTATTCATCGTTTGCATCTTCTTTAACGCGGGCAAGACCTTCGCTGAAGTCAGAAGCATCTGTAAAGTCGTCATCTATGACCATTTTACCTTTTTTATTGATATATCCGTATCGGTTGCCTTCCAATACTCTTGCAAGACCATCTTCGGAAAAGCTGTATGCATAGTCGAATTCGGGTTCAATGACCCATTTCCCCTTTTTGTTTATATATCCCCATTCGCCGTCATCACTTGCAGGAAGCAGACCCTCTGAAAAATATATGGTTTCAAAACTTATTTTATCTTTAAAAATCCAGTCACCTTTTTTATTTATAAAACCCTGTCTGTTGTTGTTTTCAGCAGCACACATTCCGTCTGTAAATATTCCGACATCATCAAATTTGGGTTCTATAATCCATTTTCCTTTTTTGTTTATGAAACCCCATTCGCCATCTTCTTCTACGGCTGCCATACCTTCATTGAATGCATATGCATTTTCAAACTCAGGTTTTATCACTTCTTTTCCGCGTTTGTTTATATATCCGTACTCATCATTACCATTTTTGTCGGTCACGGTAACGCGGATAAGTCCGTCTTCAGTGAGGTAATCAATATCGGTATATTCGTAGTCTGTGAGCTCTTCGCCCTTTTTGTTAATCAGAGCGTAATATGTTCTGTATTCGTCTTCGTCATATTCGCCGGCAACGAGCAAATCTTCGCCAATAAGGTCAAGTCTGTAATAATCGGCATCAAGAATTACATTGCCCTTTTTGTCCAGTATACCATAGAGCATGTTTCCGTCTTTATCTTTTTCACCAAATTTGACCATACCATCTGTAAAAAGATTAAATTCATCATTTGTATCGTTTTTGCCACATGAATTAAAGAGCGATACAATGAGTATGAGTGCAACAACAACTGCTCCTGCTGTAAGTAAAATCTTTTTAATACCAATACTTTCGAGCATGGATTTTACAGGGTTGTTGCTGGAATTCTGAGATGGTGTATATGCTGTGGGTATGTAGGGCTCAGCATTGTTAATTATAGGTTGTTGCTGAGGTGCCTGACAAGTGTTTTCAAAATCAGGCGGGTTATCAGGAATCTG
This sequence comes from Clostridia bacterium, assembly GCA_045637145.1. GTDB lineage: Bacteria > Bacillota > Clostridia > UMGS1810 > UMGS1810 > RGIG8748. Next base: position 5,953 of record JAZTYV010000016.1, read on the forward strand.
ATTTTCGGTTGATTCAAAAGAATTATTGTTTTGAATATCGGACATTCTAAAAAATCCCCTTTCGTATGAGTGATTATCATTTAAGTTGGTTTAAGTTTATCATAAAGTGTTTGATTTTGTCAACAACAATATCTGTATGGTGCAATACTGCAGAACTGTTTGATACTTGAAAACAACAGCATTTTGTGTTAATATAAGTATTAGGTATTGTGTTGCAGAAAATAATATATGATAATGTGATTTTATGAGGAATGAAACATGAAAAATAATGTATATAAAACACTTGAGTTCAACAAAATAATGAATATGCTTTCTTCATATGCGGTTATGGAAGTTACCAAAAAGAGTATTTTGGAACTTAAGGTGTCCGATAACATAAGAAAAATAAATAAAATGCAGGATGAAACTGCAGATGCCCTTGCACTGATTACCAAGAAGGGTTCTGCACCTATTATGTGTACTGTGGATGTTCGTTCCTCTCTTAAAAGGGCAAAAATGAGCGGAGTTCTTTCTGCCGGCGAGATACTGTGTGTGAGCAAAGTTCTTGAAACTTCCCGAAGACTTAAAGTATACCCGGATGATATAGAGGTTCCTTTTCTTGTTGAGCATTTTGATGCATTGTGGGAAAACAAAGAACTCGAAAAGCGTATTTCTCAAAGTATAGTAGATGATGAAACCATTGCAGATGATGCTTCGCCGGAACTTTCCGATATTCGCCGTAAAATACGCATTGCCAACAACAAAGTTCGCGATGTTCTTAAAGGCATCATATCTTCTCCGGCATATGCAAAATGTTTGCAGGAGCAAATTATCACTATGCGTGATGAACGATATGTTGTTCCGGTCAAGGCGGAGCATAAAGGTGAAATAAAGGGAATAGTTCATGACACATCGTCTACAGGTGCCACGCTTTTTATTGAACCAATGAGCGTTGTGGAGACAAACAATGAAATCCGCGCACTCATGGACAGAGAAAGAGATGAAATCGTCCGTATTCTCACGGAATTTTCTGCACATATTGCAAATGATGCAGAACTCATAGAAATGACATATTCTGTTATAGGAGAGCTTGACCTTATATTTGCACGTGCACACTTTGCACTCAGACATGATTGCTACAGACCGATATTAAATGACAAGGGAATTATGAATCTAATTAAAGCAAGGCATCTTTTAATAGACGAAAAAAAGGTTGTTCCCGTGGATATATGTCTTGGAGACGGATTTGATACATTGGTTGTTACCGGTCCAAATACAGGAGGCAAAACCGTTGTATTGAAAACTGCAGGACTAATTTGTCTTATGGCTCAGGCCGGACTTCATATTCCCGCAAAAGAAGGCTCTGTGGTTGCTGTGTTTAAAAATATATTTGCAGATATAGGAGATGAACAAAGCATAGAACAGTCCTTGAGTACATTTTCGTCACATATGGTAAATATAGTAAAAATCCTTAAGAATGTAGATGAAAATACTCTTTGTTTGTTTGATGAGTTGGGTGCCGGTACTGACCCCATAGAAGGGGCATCTCTTGCTGTTAGTATATTAGAGAGGGTACGACTTATGGGAGCTAAGACAATGGCAACAACTCATTACAGTGAGCTTAAAACTTATGCTTTGGGTACAGACAGAGTAGAGAATGCTTCCTGTGAGTTTGATGTGGACACATTAAAACCCACATATAAGCTTCTTATAGGTATTCCCGGAAAAAGTAATGCTTTTGCCATATCCAAAAGATTGGGTATTGATGATGATATAATACAGCAGGCGAAAAGCTATATTGCAGGTGAAAACATAAAGTTTGAGGATATTTTATCCGAACTTGAAAGCAGTCGCCGAGCAGCAATAGACGATAAAGAGAGGGCAGAACATTACAAAAGCGAAGCTCAAAGGATGAAGGAAGATACTGCCGAAAAGAAGAAGCGTCTTGAAGAAAAAACAGAAAAGATTATAGAAAGAGCCAGGGCGGAGGCAAAGGAAATTCTTGAACAGGCAAGGCGTGATTCCGAGCAGTTTATAAGCGAAATTCGCAAAACAATGCAAATTAAGGACAACAAAAAAGCCCAACAGGAGATAGACAAAGTACGTGCAAGTATCAACAAAAAAATATCTGACAATAGTTCCAAACTATCTGAGTTGCAGTTTAAAACTCAGGATGCAGCCAAAGCACCAAAGACAGTTAAAACAGGAGATGATGTGGAAATTGTATCACTAAAGCAACAAGGCGTTGTGTGCTCACTTCCTGATGACGGCGGTAACCTTTTTGTCAAGGTGGGCATTATGAAAGTTAAGACAAATCTTAAGGATCTTAGACTATTGAATGTGTCGAAGACCAGAGAGAAAAACAGAGGCTCATCAAGCGGTATAAGCAAGACAATGAATCTGTCTCCTGAGATAGATGTAAGGGGCGAAACTGTAGATTCTGCGGAAATCCTCATAGATAAATTTTTAGACGATGCGGTTTTGTCTTCTGTAGGTGTTGTTCGCATAATTCACGGCAAAGGCACTGGCCTTTTAAGAAAAGGAATACACGCTTTCCTTAAGACCAGACCATATGTAAAGAGCTACCGTCTTGGTGTGTTTGGCGAGGGCGATGCAGGAGTTACCGTTGTAGAACTAAAATAATGTTATTATAATCTCACCCGATGAATATATATTTATCGGGTGATTTTATGCTTAATTACATTTGGTCGGGTATGATTTTACTGTCACTTATCATTTCTTTTTTTAACGGAAATACTCAAAGTGTATGCACTGCACTTTGTGACGGCGCTGCCGAGGGGGTAAGTCTTGCAATAGGGATTGCCGGTATTATGGCATTCTGGACAGGAATTATGAAGATTGCAGAAAAAAGCGGACTTGTAAATATCATTGCAGCGGTCTTTAAACCGCTTATAGGTTTTCTTTTTCCTGAAGCAAAAAATGATTCTGAGGTTTGCGGCTCTATTGCCATGAATATGACTGCCAATTTTTTTGGCATGGGCAATGCCGCTACACCATTGGGTCTTAATGCAATGAAACGGCTTTCGCGTTATTCTGACAAACATATTGCATCCAATTCAATGTGTATGCTTGCGGTGGTAAATTCTGCGTCCATTCAGCTTATACCTTCAACTCTTATTGCCATAAGGTCTGCTACCGGCAGTAATGCGCCTGCAGAGGTAATTGTGCCTATATGGATAGTATCTGTTGCTACATTTGTTTTTGGTGTTCTTTGCTGTAAGCTTGTTGGTAAAAAAATATGAATTTATCTGATTTTGCTATACCTTGTATTGTATGTTTTGTTTTAGTGTTTGGATTGATTAAGCGTTGCGAGGTCTATTCGGCATTTACTTTTGGGGCAGAGGAGGGTTTAAAGACCGCTGTCAAAATTATTCCTCAGCTTGTAGGGCTTCTGGTTGCCATTAAAGTGTTCAATGCTTCGGGAGCTATGGACTTTATTGCAGGATTTTTAAAACCTGTTGCAAAGATTTTGCATTTTCCCGCCGAAGCTCTGCCGTTTGCTCTGCTTCGTCCTGTTTCCGGTTCCGGCTCTCTTGCTATGGCTACAGATCTGTTTGGAAAATATGGCCCGGACTCTTTTACGGGAAGGGTTATTTCGGTCATGATGGGTTCTACGGAAACTACTTTTTATACTGTTGCTGTATACTTTGGTGCAGTGGGTGTAAAAAATGTGCGCTATACTCTTTTTTGCGCACTTTTAGCAGATCTTGTAAGTATGGTGCTTAGCACAATAATCTGCTCGGTATACTTTTAATTTAATACTTGTAAAACTTAAAAAAATGTGGTAAAATACTAATGTTTAGTATGATTTCCAGTTATGTACAGATTGGAAGCAAAAATTTCAGATAAAAGCTTTTACAAAACGAGCTGAAAGGAATGATAAACTGTGGATAATAAGTACTATATAACCACGGCAATAGCCTATACATCAAGAAAACCTCATATAGGCAATACCTACGAAATTGTTCTTACTGATGCTATAGCAAGATTTAAAAGACTTATAGGTAAGGATGTGTTTTTCTTAACCGGTACGGATGAACATGGTCAAAAAATAGAAGACTGTGCCAAGGAAAGCGGTATTACTCCCAAGGAGTATGTAGACGGTATTGCCGGAGAAATTAAAAAAATATGGGACCTTATGAACACAAGCTATGATAAGTTCATAAGAACAACAGACGACTATCACGAAGAAGCCGTGAAAAAAATCTTCAAAAAGCTCTATGAAAAAGGCGATATTTACAAAGATAAGTACGAAGGTCTTTATTGTGTACCCTGTGAGTCTTTCTTTACGGAAACTCAGGTTGCAGACGGTATGTGTCCTGATTGCGGAAGACCTGTTACAAAAACGAGTGAAGAAGCATATTTCTTCAAAATGAGCAAGTATCAGGATGCGCTTATGAAACATATTGAAGAAAATCCTGAATTCATACAGCCCGAAAGCAGAAAAAAGGAAATGGTAAATAACTTCTTAAAGCCCGGACTTCAGGACTTGTGCGTATCCCGTTCTTCTTTCAAATGGGGCGTTCCGGTACCTTTTGATGATGAGCATGTAATTTATGTGTGGATAGATGCACTTTCCAACTACATCACAGCTTTGGGTTACTCTGTGGACGAAAAGGGAGAACTTTATTCAAAGTATTGGCCTGCAGATGTTCACATTATAGGTAAGGATATTTTAAGATTTCATACTATTTACTGGCCTATTATTCTTATGGCGTTAGATGAGCCTTTGCCAAAACAGATATTCGGTCACCCGTGGCTTCTTTCCGGCGGAGATAAAATGAGTAAATCCAAAGGAAATGTACTCTATGCCGATGACCTTGTAAAACATTTTGGCGTAGATGCAATAAGGTATTATCTTTTGAGGGAAATGCCTTTTGCCCAGGATGGCACAATAACTCTTGAAACTATAATTGCGCGCTACAATGCAGACCTTGCGAACACCTTGGGCAATCTTGTAACTAGAACTGTTGCTATGGTAAATAAATACTACGGCGGCTCAATTGCAAACCCCAACGCAGAGGGTGAATTTGACAGTGAACTTAAAGCATTTGCTCTTAATACCGTAAATGAAGTAAATGCAAAGATGGACGAGCTCAAAGTAGCAGATTCCATAGAAGCTGTTATAAACCTCGCAAGAAGAAGTAATAAATACATTGATGAAACGATGCCGTGGGTACTTGCCAAGGATGAAGCACAGTCCGACAGACTTAAGACTGTTCTTTGCAATCTCATAGAATCAATCCGATACATTGGAATCCTCATAAGCCCCTTTATGCCCGAAACCGGAGCTGCAATTCTTGAAGAAATTAAAGCTAAAAACACAGACTTTGCATCTCTTGATACCTTCGGTGCGGCAAATATAGAGGTAGGGGAGGCTGCTCCTCTCTTTGCAAGACTTGACGAAGCAAAGAAACTTAAGGAAGTGGAAGATGATCTTTTTACAGCCCCCGAACCTGAAGTAGAAGAAGCTGAAGAAAAGAAACCGGAAGTATCCATAGAAGATTTTGAAAAGTTGGAACTTAAGGTGGGTCTTGTCCTTGAAAGCAAGCCTGTAGAAGGTGCAAAGAAGCTTCTTGTGTCGCAGATTAAGATTGGCAAGGAAGTAAGACAGATTGTATCGGGTATTGCCCAGTACTATAAGCCGGAAGAACTTGTTGGTAAAAAGGTTGTTGTGGTAACAAATCTTAAGCCTGTAAAACTCAGAGGGGTTCTTTCCGAAGGTATGGTGCTTTGTGCATCAAAGGGTGATAAGCTCTGTATAGTAACTCCGGACGGGGATATGGAAGACGGCTCGGAAGTTTGCTGATTTAATATGACACTCCGCCTCCCTCATCGAGGGAGGCAGTTTTTTGGAAAGAAAAGGAGAACACTATGTTTTTCGATACACATGCACATTTGAATGATGAACGATTTGACAATGACAGAAATGCAGTAATTCAATCGTTAAGAGAAAATTCGGTTGGCTTTTATTGTGAGATTGCCTACGATATGCCAAGTTCTTTTGCGGCATACGACCTTGCCCAGCAATATGATTTTATATATGCGGCAGTAGGGGTTCATCCTCATGATGCAAAGGATATGACAGAAGAAGATTTGACAAAACTCATAAATTTGCTTGGCAAAAACAAGGTTGTAGCACTCGGTGAGATTGGTCTGGATTATTACTACGACAACTCCGAAAGAGATGTTCAAAAATACTGGTTTGCCCGTCAGCTTACATTAGCAAAAGAACTTGATGTTCCAGTTGTAATCCATACAAGAGATGCCACGGAGGATACCATAAATCTGCTTAAACAGCATGGAAACGGAGATGGTATAATACACTGCTATTCGGGAAGCCGAGAGAGCGCCAAAATACTTCTCGATATGGGATATTATATATCTTTTGCGGGTCCTGTCACCTTTAAAAACGCCAATACTGCACTGGAAGTCATAAAGTATGTTCCCGAGGACAGAATTCTTATAGAAACAGACAGCCCGTATCTTGCGCCTGTTCCATACAGAGGCAAGAGAAATTGCCCTGTTTATGTGGCAGAGGTTGCCAAAAAGATTGCGGAAGTCAGAGGAAAAACCCTTGAAGAAATAACACAAATTACCACCGCAAATGCAAAGAAAGTATATAGAATAAAATAAAATTCAATACCACATATTGACTGTTGTGTCAATATGTGGTATTATTGTCTAAGGTAATTTTTAATTACTGATTTTGCAGAGCAGATACTGCGCGTTAAGTGCTGCGGAATGGGAGTAGAGTCCGCAGACGAAGGGGTGTTCCCGCGGTGCAGTCTTTCATCCGCTGTTACTTAAGTTATTCAATATTTTATTTCGTAACAGCCCCTGCATTCAATTTGAAAGGGGATTTTTTATGTACAAAAACAGGTTGAGGTTTAAGGACATATCTGTAAGAGATTTGTGTATGATGGCAATGTTAATTGCACTTACTATGATTTTATCAACAATCTCAGGTTATCTTCGCATAGGGGATTCCATAAAATTCAGCATAAGCTTTATATCGGTGTATATAGGTGCTGCCTTTTATGGCCCGATAGCAGGAGGTGCAATAGCTGCAATAGCCGACATCATATCTTTTGTGATGAATCCTACGGGACCATATATTCCCGTATTTACTGTTATGGAGTTTGTAAATGGGTGTTTTTTTGGATTACTTTTATATAGAGAAGTATTTGAAAAAAAATCTATATCTAAAATTGTTGTTCTGGCACTGATTTGTTCGTTAATGCAGTTTTTAGTAAATATGTTCTGGCGCACATATGAACTTTCCAGAATGTATAACTTTCCTTTTTGGATTAAATTTTTGGAAAGACTGCCGGCGAATATTATTATGGTAATATGCAAGGTTGTAGTTATTTCTATTCTGGAACCTCATATGAGTAGCTTTAAAAAAATGATTTTAAGGCGGTAATTTCAAATAATGCTATAACAGTAAGAGTGTTTATTAAAACACTCTTTTCTTTTTATAAATCAAATTTTATTTTGTACTTGTTTACTTTTTATAAGTGTGATAAAATATTATATGTATTATTATGCTTTGGAAATGGTGATTATTATGACTAAAAAAATAAAAATAGGAGATAGATTTATCGGCGGGGGTTCACCTGTGCTTATACAGTCCATGTGTAATACAAAAACCTGCGATGTTGATGCAACCGTTAGCCAAATTCTTTCTCTTGAAGAAGTGGGTTGCGAGGTTATCCGTGTTGCTGTACCGGACAAAGAAAGTGCGAAAGCCATTGAAAAAATCAAAGCAAAGATACATATTCCTTTGGTTGCAGATATTCATTTTGACTATCGTCTTGCAATAGAAAGTATGCAAAATGGTGTGGATAAGGTCCGCATTAACCCCGGCAACATTGGCTCTGAAGAGGGAGTTCGTCTTGTGGCAGAGTGTGCCAAAAAATACAGTGTTCCCATAAGAATAGGTGTAAATACAGGTTCTATTGAAAAGGAGCTTCTGGCAAAATACGGAGGACCCACACCACAGGCTATGACAGAAAGTGCTCAAAAACACATAGATATGCTTTTGAAATACGATTTTGATGACATTGTGGTTTCTCTTAAAGCATCGAATGTAAACAAAACAATAGATGTATACAGACTTATGAGCCAAAAATGTCCGTATCCTCTTCATCTCGGTGTAACGGAAGCAGGAACTTTCCTTGGAGGAACAGTTAAATCTGCCATAGGCATTGGCTCTCTTTTGAAAGACGGCATAGGAGATACAATACGCGTATCGCTTACAGATGACCCCATAAAAGAAGTAATTGTTGCCAAGGAAATTTTAAAAGCCTTGGAACTAAAAAAAGATTTGCCAACATTTATTTCTTGTCCTACCTGCGGAAGGACTAACATAGGTCTCATTCCTCTTGCCCAAAAGGTGGAAGAATACTTAAATACAATAAATAAACCAATAACGGTTGCTGTAATGGGTTGTGCTGTTAACGGACCCGGAGAAGCAAGAGAAGCAGACATAGGCATAGCAGGAGGAAACGGCGAAGGCCTTGTGTTTAAAAAAGGTGAAATTATAAAAAAAGTTCCAGAAGAAAATCTGTTTGAAGAACTTAAGAAAGAAATAGAACAAATGTGAGGAGATACAAATGTCACCGACAGAATACAAATTGGAAAATTTAATAAGGGGTATTGAGATTCCTGATGAACTCAAAAACACGGTAATATATCACACCAATGCCAATTCTGCCGAGAGAAAAATGGAAGTTACCGTGGTAAGCGAAGAGCTTATTTCTTATGATGTAATAGAAGATTACAAAAAGGCGGTTTGCGAAAAATTTGCACTAAATGAGTTCATATTGAGGGTTAAATATGAGAATATAACGATAGACGATATAGATATTGATAAATATTATAAAAATCTTGTGTTCTATGTAAATGAAATTATAGGCGGTGTGCGCCATTTGTTTTTGGACAGCAGAGCCAAATACAGTGATGGTGTTCTTAATATTTATTGCAAATACGGGACAAATATGTTAAATTCCATGAACTGTACAGAAACCTTAAAGAAACTTATAAAAGCTCAGCTTAAGGCAGATGTAGAGGTGGTTTTTGTTGATGAAACAGATGAAGAAGAGCTTGAAAGACTAAGACAAAAATCTTTAAATGATATAGCCGTTACCGCTGTTGTTAAACCCGAAGATACCAAGGTAAGCACAAAGCCGTCAGAAGAAGATAATTCGGATGTGATTTACGGAAAGGACATATCGGCAGAACGTTCTGTACCTTTTCGCGATATAACAGAAGATATGGGTTCTGTGGTGTGCGAGGGTGAGATTATAACCATGGACACACGCGAGCTTAAGACCGAAAAGACTCTGCTTATGTTTACTCTTGCAGATAATGAGGGAGCGTACTCTTCAAAGCTTTTTTTGCCAAAGGCAAAGGCAAAAAACATAATTGCCAATGTTAAGAAAGGCATGTATGTAAAGGTAAAAGGAAAAATCCAGTATGATACTTTTGCCAAAGAAAATATAATAATGGTAAATTCCATTGTTAAATCAAAAAAAATTACGCGAATGGATAACTCATCAAACAAGAGAGTAGAACTTCACATGCATTCCAAGATGAGTACAATGGATGGAATGACTGATATTAAAGACCTTATTAAAACTGCTGTTTCATGGGGTCACAAGGCTATAGCTGTTACCGACCACGGAAATGTTCAGGCGTTTCCCGATGCCATGCATACTGCGGGGGACAAAATAAAGGTTATTTACGGGGTGGAGTGCTATCTTGTAAATGACTCTATAAATGTGGTAACAGGCATCACAAACGCCTCTGTTGACGATACCTTTGTGGTTTTTGATATAGAAACAACTGGTCTCAGTGCATCAAAAGATGCAATCACGGAAATAGGTGCTGTAAAAATACAAAATCGGGAAATTGTAGACAGATTCCAGACTTTTGTAAATCCCGAAAGACCTATTCCATCCAAAATAACCGAGCTTACCGGTATAACTGATGATATGGTGGAAAATGCTCCATTGGCAGAAGATGCATTAAAACAATTCTTCGATTTTGCCTCCGGTGCTGTTCTTGTGGCACATAATGCTTCTTTTGACACTTCATTTATTAAACAGGGTGCTTCAAATTGCGGATTAAATTTTGATTTTTCGTATATTGACACCTTGGAATTAGCAAGATGCACGGTTGAAGGTGTAAAGAATTATAAGCTCGATACTCTAACAAAGCATTTCAAGGTTAAACTTACAAACCATCATCGTGCCATAGATGATGCTTCCGCTACAGGCGAGGTTTTTGTGGAGCTTTTGAACATTTTAATGCAAAAAAACATATATTCGGTAGATGACATTAATGTTGCTTTGGCAGGCAAGGCAGATATTAAATCGTTAAAAACATATCACTGCATAATTTTGGTAAAAAGCCAAAAGGGCATGCGCAATCTATACAACCTTATATCAAAATCACACCTGGATTATTTTCACAGACATCCCAGAATTCCAAAGAGCTTGCTTCAGCAATACCGCGAAGGATTGCTGATTGGTTCTGCTTGCGAAGCGGGCGAGGTGTACAGAACAATTTTGGAAAATCCGTATAACCTTGATTATAACGGCATAAACAATCTCATATCTTTTTATGATTATCTGGAAATTCAGCCTCTTGGCAATAATGCGTTTCTTGTTAGGGACGGTATTGTAGAAAGTTCTGAAGATTTAAAATATATAAATAAAACCATAATTGAGCTTGGCAAACGCGCAAACAAGCTGACCGTTGCCACCTGTGATGTGCATTTTTTGAATCCGGAAGATGAGATTTTCAGAAGAATTCTTATGGCGGGACAAGGGTTTGAGGATGCCGACAATCAGGCCCCCCTGTATTTGAGAACCACAGAGGAGATGCTTGAAGAATTTGATTATCTCGGCACTGAACTTGCAGAAGAGGTAGTTGTAGAAAATACCAACAAAATAGCCGAAATGATAGATGAAGGTATAATGCCTGTTCCATCCGACAAGGCTCCTCCGGAAATACCCAATTCCGATGAAATCCTCCGTTCCAGTACATACGAAAAGGCACATAGACTTTACGGAGATAATCTTCCTGATATTGTTAAAGACAGAATAGATATAGAGCTCAATTCCATCATATCCAATGGATACTCTGTACTCTATGTTATAGCGCAGAAGCTTGTTCGAAAGTCCAACGCTGACGGATATGTTGTTGGTTCCAGAGGTTCGGTAGGTTCATCGCTTGTAGCGTATATGAGTGATATTACGGAAGTTAACTCTCTTTGCCCGCACTATGTCTGTCCAAAATGCAAACATCATGAATTTATAAATGACGGTTCTGTAGGAAGCGGATGTGATATGGAAGATAAATTATGTCCGGACTGCGGAACTCTTATGGATAAAGATGGTCACGATATTCCTTTCGAAACCTTCCTTGGTTTTTCGGGAGATAAAGAACCTGATATTGACCTTAACTTTTCAGGAGATTATCAGGGCAGAGCACATAAGTACATAGAAGAACTGTTTGGAAGCACACATGTTTTTCGAGCGGGAACAATTGGTACTGTGGCAGAAAAGACTGCATATGGCTTTGTTAAAAAGTATTATGAGGCAAAAGGGCAATTTGTGTCTAATGCAGAAATAGAGAGACTTGTAAAGGGTTGTACAGGTGTTAAACGGACTACAGGACAGCATCCAGGTGGAATTATAGTAGTTCCAAAGTCAAGAGATGTACATGAGTTTTCACCTATTCAGCATCCGGCAGATGATGTTCAAAGCGACATCATCACTCTTCACTTTGACTATCATTCAATAGATACCAATTTGCTGAAACTTGACATTCTCGGTCATGATGATCCTACAGTTATAAGAATGCTTAGAGACCTTACTGGTATAGACCCAGTAACAGTTCCTATGGGCGATCCTATGACAATGAGCCTGTTTACGGGGACTGAAGCTCTTGGTGTAACTCCTGAAGCAATAAACAGCCCTGTGGGTACTTTTGCTGTTCCTGAATTCGGCACCAAGTTTGTACGGCAGATGCTTGTTGATACAAAGCCGACAACATTTTCTGAG
>JAZTYV010000017.1:0-44956 GCA_045637145.1 Clostridia bacterium
TTTTTGGAGTTTTTAATGTTATTTCCTGTTGAACTCGTTGTGACAAATACTGTAGAGCTTTTCACCGGCAGACTTATTTGTCATCTCAAGCATATATTCCGGTTTTCTGAAGTCTGAATATTCACAGAAAAAACAATCGTGCTCGCAGCCTGAAGAGCAGGTTAAACTCTTTTCCCACAAAGGACATTTGTATAACTCAGATACAATCAAATATCCGTCGCTTGTGTATTTTAATTCTTTCACTTCTATACCTCCTATATCCTCATATTTACACATTATGATTTTATCAAACTATAATAAAAAATGTTGATTTTGGCATAAATCGCAGATTTTTGGCACAGATTGCATATTTTTTTGATAAAACAACCCTTGATAAGCACAAAAAAACTCTCCCGAAGGAGAGTTTCAAGATTTATTATTTTAATAATTTAAACACACTTTTGAACTGAACGTTCCGTCTTGGGCAGTGAAATCGTACATGCCCTCGTACTTCTCTGTGGTTGTTATAACAGAGCTGATTCCAATACCGTAATCTACTTCATCAAATTTCAGATTAGTTTTACACGGATTTTCTATCTTCACAAGCAGGCGTGTTTCTTTTTCTCTTATATCAACATCAATAATTTTCTCTTTTGATTTAAGCTTCTTTGTAGCGTTGATTGCATTCTCAAAAAGATTGGCAATAACTATAACCATGTCTTTAGGGGATACAGGTATATCATTTCCGGCACGAGCTGAGATTTTTACTTTAATACCCGCATCTTTTGCTTTCTTTTCATACACAGAAAGAACTGTATTTATCGTTGGATTTTTGCAATAGTTTATTTCGCCAAGGCTATCGGAGTCATCGTCTACAAGAGTTTTTAAGTAGTCCTTTACGGTTTCAATGTCGTTTTTGTTTGCAAATTCCAAAAGCACAAGGTTATGATGTCGTCTGTCGTGTCTTGCCATGCGGTCTGCCGCCATTTGCAGATTTTCATTTTCAATCTGCAAAAGCAGAAGTTTGTTTTGCTGTTCGGTTTCTCGTTTCATCGCAACTTCTGTCATATTTTTAATATTGGAAAATATGACAGGATATACCGCAAAGATTGAAATGCTGAGGAAAAGAAGCGGTATAAATCCGGGTTCATAAATGCTTGCAATTTTAACGGGAAATACCGATAGTGCAACTAATGTAATTACAAATATGACATTTACAAAAACAAGCGGATACCACCCTGCTACCATACTTTTTGATGCTACACGGCATAAAGGACAAACAAAATTCAAAAAATAGTACAAAATACCAATCAAAAGCGCGCAAAGGACAATCAATCTGATTACGATGTTCATACCGGGGAATGTCCCTTGTATTACCGCATTAAACGCCATAAATACACAAAAGAAAACAGAGTATGTAAGTATGGTAAAAAGTCTTTGAGAAAGCCTCCCTTTTGTAGTTGCAAAAAAGACAATATATTGAAGGATGAAGGCTGAAATAAATATTGAAAAGAACTTCATACCGATATCATTTATCACAAATTCTCCGAAACACCAAAGACATCCCTGTAACACAAGCCAAATGCTCCAAATAACAAAGGTTGTTTTTTTACTGTATTTTAAGTTTGATGAGTATATGCCCGAAATGGCATGTGCCACAAGAATGAATGATTGTTCAATTAAGACTGATATTGTAGCCATACTTAACCCTCCTGCCCATCGTACTGAAGAAGCCAGAATGCTTCTTTAATTTCATTATGTGCACCACGAGGAAGAAATAACTTTGTATTGTTATTAAAGCTCACTTCCCCGGTAGATACACTTTTAACTTTATTAAGATTTATTATATAAGCACTTCCGCCACGAACAAATCCGCTATATTGAGAAAGTTCTTCAAACAGCTCTGCAACCGTCATTCTCGAACGCACCTGTTCATCGCTTACAAAATTCACATACTGATAGTGAGAGCGCGACTCCGTATAAAGGATATTGCTTATATTAATATTTTCAACTCCGTTCTCCGTTTTTAGCCTTATGAATTTACTGCCAAGCTTTTTGGCTTTTTCGATTGCTACATCCATTGCTTCATAAAACTTTTCAGACTTAAGAGGTTTTATAAGATAGCGAAGTGTATCTGTTTCAAGACTTTCGGGAGCGTGTTCTATTGAGGTTGTTAAAAATATAATAGGGCTTTCAATATCTCTTGCTCTGATTTTCCTTGCAAGGTCTGTGCCCATTTCATCACCAATATACACATCAAGCAGAAATATATCAAACAAGTCTCCGTTATGAAGTGCGTTTAAAAGCGAACTTGCAGAATTAAAGGTCAAAACTTCAAGTTCCGACTTTCCGCATAGCTTAGAATATTTTTTTATATAGGATGAAACCTCGTCCAAGATTATTGTTTCATCATCGCATATCGCTATTCTCATGTTTCCACCTTACTTTCTTACCAAACTTAAAAACCATTCATCTTCCGGCAGAGCAATATTGTTTTTATTACATGATACAATTATATTGCAGGCTGTACGGAAGAATAGCGCATAAAGAATACCGGGATGTCCGTCTTTAACCTCACCATTTTTCTGTCCGATGCGAAGTGCATCTGCAACAGGTGTTTTTTCAAGTTCTTTCACTGATTCTTCCAAATAGCAAGGTGGAGTGTCCTTACTGTTTGCAATGGTGGAGGTAAAGGCAATTTGTTTTTTTCTTTCTTCATCGTTCATACCTGATTTGAAATATTGAAGTAAACCGATTAAGTATTCTTCCCACGATTTATTTTCGCATATTCTATTAAATACCTTATGCAAGTTATCATACCCATCACGAACAACCGCCATAAATAGGTCCTGCTTGCTGCCGAAATTCTGACCTATAAGTCCGATAGATATTCCGGCAATCTTTGACATATAAGAGAGCTGTGCTCTTTCATATCCATATTCTGCGAACACTTCAACTGCTGCAGCTTTTATTCTATTATCTGTATCTATTCGTCTTTGCTTTTTTAGTGTTGCCACAACATCATCTCCAAAGTTACAAAATAATTCACTAAAATATATTTCATTATAACAGAAAAAAGTGATTTTGTAAATATGTTTAGTATTTTTTTGATTTGATGAGATTATTTTTTTCTTTTACCAAAGAGTATCAAAGCATTACCATTAATTATTTTTTGCAAAACAAAATGCAATACTTGTCTGCATCTATGATTTATACACTTAAAATTATAAATCACACAAACAAGTATTGCATTTTACTTTACAATTGACGGATGAGAAAAGATACAGTCAGAAACTCAGAGAATGCTTTACATGGACAACCCCTTATTTTTTTACTGCCCCATTTCTGACAAGCAAGCTAATAGCCAAGACAGAAAATTCATTTATGACTTCATCGGAAAATCAAGAAATACTATGCGCAACATATCTTGGAAGAGAAGTATCAAACGCTACACCACAATTCTTATATGTTGCATAACTACAAAAACTGCTCTACCAGAAATGGTAGAGCAGTCAAATAACAAAAATATTTAATTAAATCGTTGCAGTCATTTTGCAGTCAAAACGACTTTTGAAATTGTGAAAACGCCTTATTTCAAGGGTTTCAGCAATTTTGGGGCTTATTCCCACTCAATAGTTCCAACGGGCTTTGGTGTGAGGTCTAAAAGGACTCTGTTGATGCCTTCCACCTCGGAAGTGATACGATTTGTAATCTTGTGAAGTACAGCATACGGGATTTCTTCGATTGTAGCTGTCATGGCGTCTGTGGTATTTACAGCGCGGATTATAGCGGGCCATCCTTCGTATCTCTTGTCATTTCTAACACCGACACTCTTCATATCGGGAACGGCAATAAAGTACTGCCACACCTTGTCTGCAAGACCGCAAATGTCGAATTCCTCTCTTAAGATAGAGTCTGCCTCGCGAAGAGCATGGAGTCTGTCGCGGGTGATGGCACCAAGACAGCGAACGCCGAGTCCGGGGCCGGGGAACGGCTGACGGTATACCATTTCGTCAGGAAGACCGAGTGCAGAGCCAACTACTCTTACTTCGTCCTTAAAGAGAAGCTTAACGGGTTCTACAAGCTCCATTTCCATATCTTCGGGGAGACCGCCTACATTGTGATGAGCTTTAACACCGTCACTTTCCAAAATATCGGGATAGATGGTGCCTTGTGCAAGGAACTTGATATCTGTGAGCTTTGCAGCTTCTTCGTCAAATACCTTTATGAATTCTGCACCTATAATCTTTCTTTTCTTTTCGGGTTCTGCCACATCTTTTAAAAGGTCTAAAAATCTGTCTGTAGCGTCAATATAGATGAGGTTGGCATCAAGCTGACCCTGAAAAACTTCTATAACATTCTCGCTTTCGCCCTTGCGCATTAAACCATGGTTAACATGTACACATACAAGCTGTTTGCCGATTGCTTTGATGAGAAGTGCAGCAACAACTGAGCTGTCAACTCCGCCCGAAAGAGCCAAAAGAACTTTTTTGTCCCCTACCTGAGCGCGAACCTGTGCAATCTGTTCTTCAATAAACTTGTCTGCCAACTGCTTGGTGGTAATTCGTTCCATAGTATCAGGTCTTACATTAGTGCTCATATACAAAACTCCTTTATATAGTTTATATTACCCTATAATACAAAATTTAATATAAACATTTTAGCACAATAAAATATTTGTTGTCAATAAATTTTACATTATAGAAGATTCCAATAAAAAAATTTTAAAAAATTGTGTAAATATCTTGTGTTTTGAGGTTTACATTTGTGCAAAAAAATGCTAATATTACAACAGAGAGGATGATATATATGAAATGGTTTATAGCTTCCGATATACATGGTTCTGAATATTACTGCAACAAGCTCGTAAACAAATACAAAGAGGAAAAGGCAGACAGGATGCTCCTTTTGGGCGATATACTCTATCACGGGCCGAGAAACGACCTGCCCAAAGGCTACAACCCCAAGGGTGTTATTGAGCTTTTAAACGGCTTAAAAAACGAAATAATGTGTGTACGAGGCAATTGCGAGGCAGAGGTAGACCAGATGGTTCTTAAATTTCCCGTGCTTGCCGACTATGCGATTATAAGCGAGGGGAACAAAATGATATATGCCACCCACGGTCACATATATAACGAAGGCAACCTACCGCCGTTAAATAAAGGCGATATACTTTTAAACGGACACACCCATGTGGCAAAATGCACCGAGCATGACGGATATGTGTACATAAATCCCGGCTCTGTTTCCATACCCAAAGAGAACACGCACAGAGGATATATAATACTTGAAGATGCTGTGTTTACATGGAAAGACCTTGCCGGAAACACAATGATGAAATACCCGTTTTAATAAAAAAGTGCAGTTGTGTAAAACAACTGCACTTATTTTTATACCGAAGAACTCCACTTTCCGCACTTGTCGCCCCACATGGCCTTGACCTCTCCGTCAACCATGACCTTGACAACTTCGCACGAATTGGAGCATCCAGTACATTCAAAGCTTTTTGGGGTAAACTCCAAATCGAGAAAATCAAAGCCCTTAAACCTTGTGGCTGTACCGTTTTGCTCCACCTGATTTCTTGCCATTATAGCCATACCTATGGCACCCATTACATTGAAATACTTGGGTATGATGATTTCGCTTCCAACCTGTGTTTCAAATGCTTTGATGATGCCTTTGTTTGCGGCAACACCGCCCTGAAATACAAACGGTGCCTCCAAAACCTTGCCTCTGCCCAGGTTGTTTAAATAATTGCGCACAAGTGCATCGCAAAGACCTTTTATGATATCTGCCTTGGAATAACCGTACTGTTGCTTTGCAATCATATCGGACTCAGCAAAAACAGTGCATCTGCCTGCAATACGGACATCGTTTTCCGCCAAAAGCGCCTGCTCACCGAAATCTCTGATGTCAACGCCGAGTCTCTCTGCCTGGTGGTCGAGGAATGAGCCTGTACCTGCGGCGCAAACTGTGTTCATGGAAAAATCTGTAACTATGCCGTCTTTTAAAATTATGATTTTACTGTCCTGCCCGCCGATTTCAAAAATAGTATGTGCATCGGGGTGGAAATGAATTGTAGCTGTGGCGTGTGCGGTTATTTCGTTTTTAACAACATCGGCACCTACCATAAGACCAATCATCTGTCTTCCGCTTCCCGTAACACCGATTGCACGAACCTCATGGTCCTTGTCCGCAAGAAAACGGCTAAGCTCGCCCATGCCCTCCTTTACGGAATTTATGGGCTGACCCTTTGTTCTTATGTATCTGTCAAATATGACCTCATAATTTTCGTCAATGGCTATAACATTGGTACTTACAGAGCCTGTGTCTATGCCTATGTATATATTGCTCATAACATTTTTTCCTTTCGTGAATTATCACACATTTGCAAAATCCTTTTGAGTTTTAGCCTGAGAGCCGGCAAGCTTTGATTTTTTGCGTCCTGCACATAGGTCTGCAAAAGCCTCAAGCCTTGTCTGTGTGTTTGCCTCGCCGTTTTGCTCGTCTATAGACATGGTAAGAATTGGTATGTCAAACTGTTCGCTGAGCTTGTGTGACATATTTCTTGTAACAAGCTCGGGCAGACATCCAAACGGCATAAGGTGAACTATGCCGTCATAACCTTCTTTGGCAAAGTTTTCTATCCAGCCTATATTTCCAAGATGATGTCCGCCGCAGTTGCATGTGGTGTACTTCTTGCCTGCTTGGTGCATTTGATGGGTTTTGTCTCTTGACAAAAAGGCAGGAGTTACATTGTGATATATCCAGTCCGATATATACTGACTGCTTGTAACCTCAACGCCAAGCGCATTGAGGCGGGATTCTATGTTCATATTGGTAGCACTGTCCATTACCACAAATATTTCACCCACAATGCCTATGCGGAGTTTTTTGCTTTCTTCTGTCTCTTTTACGGAAACTTCGCCGAGCATCTTTTGCGCCTTGGCATAAGCAGCTTTTAGTTCTTTCATATTATTTGTATTGTAGAACATATCGTTGATTTGTTTGAGGCACTTGTCAAAATCACCCTTGTTTACTTCGTATGCACGCTTTATCTTGATTTCCTTTTCTATATTATCCAAAAACTCCATCATCTTTATTATATATATGCCGTAATGAAGCACACAAATAAGAGGCTTGCGATTTTTGATGCGCATTATTTGTTTTAAAAAGTAAACGGGTGCCTTAAACATGGAATCAAAAATAATGATTTCGGTGCTGTATCCGAGCTTTTTGAGTATTCTGCGGTGAATTTCGCAGTACATACCCGCTCTGCACGGTCCGCTTCCTCCCGAAGACACTATGACCTCTGCACCCTTTTCGCAGGCTTCAATATATGTGCCTGCCATAACCTTTGATGGATAGCATATGAACTCGGGACTGTGCAAAACTCCAAGGTCAAAGGTGCGCTGTGTAGGTTTTTCGGGCATAATAACCTCGTGACCCAAAAATTCCACAAGCTTTTTGTATGCTGTTGTCTGACCCATATTGGGAAAACTGACTTTCATATATGTACACACCTTTCGGTTTTTAAAGCGCAATTTAACTACACTGTGTAAAAATTATTGTTTATTAACAGAAAAATTTCTCATTTTGAGCATATCTATATATGCCTCGAGCCTTGTCTGTGTGTGATTGTCGCCCGTATGCTCGTCCACTCTGAGCGTTAGGAACGGTATGTTGACATCGTCTGAGTCGCCCTCCATGAGCCGTCCTATAATGGAATCGGGTCCGCATCCGAATGCAGTGAGATGTATGATGCCGTCTACACGCTTTTGCTTTATGAGATACTTTGACGCGTTGTAAATTTTTCGGGCAAATATCCAAAACGGCTCCTTGATGAGTTTTTTGTCTTTTTTTACCGCTTCATCAGGAAGCATATCAAAAGTAATTACATTTACATCCATTTCTCTTAGGCGGTTTATGGTGTTCATACTCACATAGCTGTCGTAAACATTGTTTACATAGCCAAGAAGCGCAATGGTAAGCTTACCGTCTTTGTAAGGCTGAAAATCGGCACCGTCAAAAAGAATGCTGTATGCCTCGGTAACGGTGTAGCCCATGGTGTTTAGTCTGCGAAATTCCTTTTGAACTTCCAGAGATTTTTTGAGAGCCTTTTTAAGACTATGCCTTGTAACACCCAGTATGTCGCAAAGAGGCAAATGCACCTTTAAGCTGTTTAAATCATCTTTTTTTGTATTGTAATTTAAAAACAAAAATCTTTCGTGGCTGTCCTCAAATGAATACTTAACAACCTCTATGATGCCCAGAAATTTGGGGCAATAATATTCGCGGTCAACATTGTGCATCTGCGGTACAAATATATAGTCCGCATCGCTTTGCAAAAGCTGTGCAACATGCCCGTTAAAAATTTTTACAGGAACACACATCTCTGTTTCCGTAACCTTAGCACCGTCCGAAATAATCTTTTTATTTGTTTCGTCACTTACTATAACCTCACAGCCGAGTTGTGTGAAAAGTGTTCTCCAAAACGGATAATAATAATAGTAAAGCAACGCTCGTGGTATACCGATTTTCATATATAATAACTCCAATTTGAATTTTTAAAACTAACTTATATTTTATTACTTTTGAAACAAAATGTCAATGACAATATCTACGAAAATAAGTCACATAAAAATGTGTTTTTGTGTATTTTAAAGCTTTAATAAATTTTTCAAAATTTTGGAGTCGGACCAAAAGAATATTTTTTGTCCTTAAAACCATAATAGATATTGTCTGCTGTGCACAACATCAAAAAAACATATATTTTTTTAATTGTTGTGCAAGGCAGTGTTCAAACAGGCAAAGTTATTGAAAAAGGAGTGTAAGTACTATGTCTAACAACAAGAACAATAACCAGAAACAGCAAAACAATAATAATAACAACAATAACAACAAAAACAACGACAAAAGAGACAAACAGGAAAATATATAAATAAAATCACAGGACTGCCTCACTTGAGACAGTCCTGTGATTTATTTACTATTGCAAAACATCATTTTCTTTGACTGTATAGGGTTCTGTTTGAGCAAGAACATGCTTGTCGGAGCATCTTTGCGCCACATATATAGTGTCGTTTGGCTTGGCAATAGTCTTTGACAAAATCAAAGTTTGTGTGTCTACATAGGTTGCGGAAACCTGTGTGTCATTTACAAACACCTTGCTTTTTTCTGTAAAACCGCTTCCTTTAAGCGTTGTAGCTGTATTGCCTACCGAAGCCCTTTCTATATACAGCGGGTCTATGCCGTATTTGATGTCGGTCTTTTTATATGGTGTCTTACCGCCGTATGCATAGTTTGAGCCGTAGAGCTGGTCGTACATAAGCATTTGCAGTGATTCGGCATACTTTGGATTGTCCTTGTCGTTTTTGTAGTAACGGTGAAGGGCATTTATATAATTGCCTTTGATACCAAGCATTTCGGTAACTCTGGAATTGAGCTGATATGCATAGAGATATTCGTCCTGTACGGGAATATCAAAATTGGCACATATTACATATTCCGTTTCAAACAAATCTTCGTTTTCGAGCTGTTCCTTATTAATATTCATAGCAGGGAGATGGTCGCCGTAGAAAACAAGAACTGTAGGCTCATTGAAATTTTTAACTGCATTTACAAGCTCGCCTACAAACATATCCATTTCGTGAAGCTGATTTATGAAGTATTCGAAACCTATTTTGTATTCGCCGTCTTCCATGCCCGATTTAACATAAATAGTCTGATTGGGGTCTATGACCTCTGTGGGATACTTGCCGTGGCTTTGTACAGATACACCGTAGACAAAGTCTCTGCCCTCTGTGGAATTTAAACATTTGAAAATTTCGCCCGTTAAGATTTTGTCCTTTGCCCAGTTGTTTGCATTTCGCTCAACATCGTGCATAAATTCTACAGGTATAAAAGTGTCAAACCCAAGGTTTGCATAGTTTATATGTCTGTCATAGAATGTGCCTGTATGGTTGTGAACCGCATGTGCCGAGTATCCGTAGTCCTTGAGGTCGTATGCTACAGAGCTTGCTGTGTGGTTTAAGGTAATTGTCTTGTAGGGGTACTCGCAGGTTCCGAACATTCCCACACTCATACCTGTGAGAACTTCGAATTCCGCGTTACAGGTACCTCCTCCAAGACCCGGTATGCGCAAAAATCCCGATGAATTTTGCTCCTTGAGTTTGGTGAATACGGGGATTGGGTCCTCGCTGTACTCCACATCCTTTAAATACTTAACATCAAAGAAAGACTCGAGCTGTACATAAATTATATTTGGCATAATTTGTGCATCTGTTGCAGCATCTGCCTCTGTAACTGTATCTACAATTTCCTTAACTGCTTCTTCGGTATACTCCGAAGGCTTATCTACACCGCGGTTTACCGCACTACAGGAAAAACAGTAAGCAAAACCGTAATTTTTGTACGCTTCGGGAAGATTGGCAAAGCACTCCGGATTTTCGTATATGTGGTACGAGCAAAGCATAGCCAGGATACACAGCACCACAGAGCCTGCCTGATATACTGCAGCAGAGGCAAAGTTTGGCTTCTTTTTGGGAGCAAATTTTAAAACAAGAACAATGACCGCAACCGCAAGAACAATAAGCACAATGCCTGCAACAAGCTGAATTGGCTTGATGTAGGAATTCATAATGTCGAGAGCTGCCTTGACAATAGACAGGTCAACCCACGCAAGCGGTGTGTTTCTGAAAGAAAGCACAACAAAATTGGCAACACCCAAAGATGCCCACAAAAGAAGTATTACAGACAGAGCAAAATATCTGCGTTTAAAGAACAGACAAAGGGTAACTGTGCTTAATACAATGGTAAAATTGGATATGAAAAACCAAAAATCCTTTATCATAAAGCTGACTGCTGTTTTTAGTGAATGTCTGCCAAGTGCCTCCAGCACAAAAACCATGACCCACGACACAAGAAGACACATAACAAAGTCGGAAATCTTTATTTGCCTGATGCCTGAAACAAAGCTTTCGGGCAATCGCTTTAAAAAAGACTTACCGTTTTTATCATTGTGTATATCTGTATGAGGGGTATTATCACTTTTTACTGCTGTGTCGGATTCGGCAAAGTCCGTCCCCTGTTCTTTTAAGTCAGAATTATCAATTTGCTCTTTGGAATTGATATTTTTATCTGAATGTTTTTTTATCATATTGCATATGCCTCCAAAAGACAAAATTTGTTTTTAATCGTACGGAGTTCTTAAAAATCACGCAATAAAGTATAACACATTACTTTGTGCATTTCAAGTGTTTTTCTATTAACAAATATTAGCCGAAAAGACAAATTATTCAAAATTAATTTTTTCGTACTTATCTACCAGCATCAAAGCAAGCTCCGATATGGTTTGCTGTACCTTTTCTTTTAAGGCATAGTCTGTGCTGCCGTCTGCCCTTTTGGGAATGTCGTTTACCATGATTACAAGTATCAGGCTGTAGTCCTCACCCATTATTATGGCGGCATCGTTTTCCACCTGAGACAGCTCGCCTGTTTTGTTGGCAACAACTACATGTGGATATTTCAAAGAGATTTTTGCAGGTATTTTGCCTCGTCTGTTCTGCGCCTTTAAGTAAGTCATTGCCTGTGTATTGTACTTTCCTTCGAAAAGCGTGTTGTTGTATATTCCCTCCAAAAGCCTTGCAACATCTTCAACACAAGTGTAATTTTCATATCCCGTGGGGCCTCCGGGCGGTGTGGAGTTGTACATTTTGCGGTTAAGCTGTGTTTTACTGTAGCCGAAATCCGAAATTGTCCTGTTTATAAGGTTTTTGTCTGTAACCCTGCGGGTATCGTCTACTCCGCCGAAATCATCTATAAACAAGTTGGCTGCATCGTTGTCGCTGTTGGTAATCATAACCTCAAGGCTTTTCTCCTTTTCGGCGCTTAAGTCGTATTCGCCTTTTTGAGTTTGCCTCAGCACTGTTTCCATTATGAAAAGCTTTATGACGCTTGCACTGTTCATCTGTTTTGAATTGTACAGTGCGGTATCGCCCGTATTTAAATCCTTTATGATAAACGACAAGGTAGCCTCAGGATGCCTTTCATTAAAAAACGAAACATATTCGTCCTTTAATGCTTTAAGGTCAACCTGCGATTTTGACTTTTTGTTATTTTTTGAAACATTGCTATCCGATGCATCTGCTTTGTCCTGCACGGATACTTCGCTTGTGGAATATGTTTTTTGAGAGGAGCGGTACCATACGGCTGTGCATACACACAAGGCAATTACAAGTGCTCCCGATATCAAACCCGCAAAAGCCACCTTTAAGCCTGAATACTTCTTGCGGTTTTTGATTTTCCTTTCGAGAATTTTCATTTGTTTATCCATACAATTCTCCAATTATTTTTTAAACTGATTTTTTAAAATATAATCAAGAAGCGAAGCCTGAACGCTGTCTCTCAAATCGTTGTTTTCAACATCGGTTTTGTTTTCATCGGTATTGGCAAGAAGCACCACAACAAGCTCGGTTTTGCCGTCTGTTATGTATGCCACATTGTTGGTGGTACGCGAATTGAATGCATTTACACAGCCTGAAGAATACTCGGAGGGTATGTGTGCCTTAAGACCTATAACCTCTCCATTGATGCTTACAGACCTGAAGATGCCTGTCATGTACTTTCTGCTTCCGAATCCTCCGTTTGTTATGAGGTTTTCAAAGATATTGCCTATTTCGTACGCACATGTAACATTGGGATTTTCGGGCATATTGGCATATGCTGTTGTTTTTCTGTTAACCCTTGTTGTGTCGTAGCCAAGGTCTCTGAGACGGTTGTTAATAACCCTGAGTCCGTTTTCACTGCCGTTTTTGTATGCTATAAAGTCAATAAGCTGATTGGACTTGTTGTTGTCGCCGTATGCTGCAATATCCTCAATACATTCTCTTATTGTAACATATGTTTCATTTTGACCGGGACTTTTGGGAGCATATTTTCCGTTTGGTGTGTATGTAAAATAAATTTCTTCGCTGTCTATGTCCACCTCGTCATTGTCTGCCATTTCCGACAGAGTATCCAATATGACAATCTGGCTCATGGCAGAGGCAAGAACCTCATCATAGTCGTTGTAGCCGTATTCATAGCCTGTTGTAAGATTTTTTACATATATATTAAAGTCGGTATACGAGCTTTGACTGTTTATGATGTCTTCGATTTCATCATTGGAAAGCTTTGTTACCTTTTCCTTTCTTCTGCCCTTATCATCATTATCATTATCATTGTCGTTGTCATCTTTGTCGTCATCCGTGTCCGAAATTGCCCAGGACGGATCATTTATAAATGTGTACACGGCAAAAGAACCAAGACCTATAAGAATTGCAAAAAGAACAGCACAAACTATCCACAAAATCTTTACAGAGGATTTTTTCCTGGGGTCATTTCCCTGCGCATCCGGTACAGGCGCACCCCCATAATTATATGCATCATATCCGTAAGGGTTGTATGTATTGTTTTGGGATGCATAGGGGTTATATGTGCCGTTTGCATCGGGCATAGTGTTTTGGGGATACGGATTTTGCATTGTATCGGTATACACCGAAGACGGTGCCTGATACACTGTATTTTCGGCATTATTGATTGACGGTTCGGTAAACATACCCTTAAGACCGTCTGCAGTTGCCGCTGTTGTTTCGTCATCTGCAGAAGTTTGCTTATTTACAAAAACATCGGTAGCCTCGGGCGTTCCCTCGGGCTTTTGTTGTCCGCAAAAACCGCAAAAATTACCCTCGCTGAAGCTTCCGCATTTTTCACATTTCCACATTTTTCTTAACTCCTTATTTATATTGTATATAATAGTTTATTTTATCATCAATATCAAATTTTGTCAAACTTTGTTGCTAAAAACAGTTTAATGATTAAGCAAGCGTTTGGCAGATGACATCACAGACATCCAATGTGTAAACTTCGTTTCTTTTGTGGTCAAAAAAGAGTATGCTGTCACCAAATTTTTCCGCATGGATATGCTTCATTATCTCCTTTGCGGGTACATCGCAATAAAATGGAAATTTTTGCTTTTTGAATTCCTCGTCTTTGAACACCTCGTAGGCAAGCTTATGCACGCTTTCGTCATACTGTCCCATCCAAGATGGCCTTTTTCCCGGGCGAAACAGCATGAGGTAGTCCTTCTTTAAAGCGAGGCTAAAGTCTTCGCCAAGGTGACCAAAGCACTCATAGAGTTCCTCAAAAAGTGCCTGCTTTGAAAAGGCATAGCCTGTGGGGAATTTGCATTTTAAATGCTCTCCTATGCTTTTGAAAACAGTGTACGGACTGCAAAGTGATGAAAAAAGAACACCGAGCGAATTTTTAAAATTTCCGCTGTTATAGTATCGGTCGAGTGCCTCCTGAGTTATTTTAAGTTCCATAAGTTCGCTGTAATCCATATAGTTGTTTGATATAACTTCATAGGGCGGACAGTCTTGGTACACATAGCCGTGTTGCTGTTGCTGTGCGCGGATTTTGGAACCTTTTAAAAGCTTTAGAAATCCAAGCTGAAGCACATGCGGTCTTAGAGCAATAACATCATTAAACGACTTTTTAAAAGATTGCAAGTCCTCGTAAGGCAGACCTGCAATAAGGTCTAAGTGAATATGAATGTTGTTTGCATCCATAAGCCTTTCTACTGCGTATTTTAAGTTTTCATATGACACCTTTCTGCTTATTGCCTCAAGTGTCCGTTCATTTGTAGTCTGCACTCCTATTTCGAACTGAAGTGTTCCCTTTTTTACCCTGGACAGAATTTCGAGGGTTTCATCATCTATAAGGGCACCTGAAAGCTCCATATGAAAGCAGGTATCAGAGGGATTGTCTGCAATGAATTTAAAAATTTCTTTGGCACGGTTTTTGTCTGCATTGAAGGTTCTGTCTACAAATTTAACCAGAGGTATGTTGCGGTCCATAAAGAATTTAAGCTCTCTTTTTACTCTGTCGGTACTTAAAAAGCGAACCTTGTGTCCCTCGCCCGATATACAGTATGTACAGTTGTAGGGGCAACCCCGCGAGCTTTCGTAGTATATAATCTTGTCTTTTAACTCTTTTATGCTGTCGTCATACACAAAAGGCAGGCTTTCTATGTCGGCACAGCTTTCGGTGCGAGGCACACACACTATTTCATCACTTTGCCTGAAAGCTATTGAATTGAGTGAAGAAAGCTCCCTTTTGCCTGAAATGTATTGTGCGTACTGCCTGAAGGATATCTCGCCTTCGCCCAGAAGAACCGCATCTACAAAGGGAAACGATGCCAAAATTTCTTGTGGATTGTGCTCCACTTCGTGACCGCCAAGCACAATGTTAATGTTGGGGTTGGCTTTTTTGAGCAGAGAGGCAATTTTAAGCACAAATTCTATGTTCCAGATATAGCAGGAAAAAGCTACGCACTCGCTGTGATATTTATATATATCCGATGCCACGGCATCTACGCTGTCGTTTATTGTATATTCTTTGAAACAGCAGGTACATATGTCCTCTGCTGCCTTAAAAAGACACCTCGCCGACAGCGAAGTATGCGTATATTTGGCATTTAAAGTTGCAATTAAAATCTTCATAATATATTTTCCTTTGTTACTTATATTCTATCCTGTTTTCGAAAACCGCTTCTATAACTGAGGATATTTCGCTTTTTAAAAAATTCTCTTTTCCGTATATTTCAATTTTCATGGGATTTAAGGTTACAAGCTCTGCCAAAACATCTGTTTCTTCGGCTCCGAACTCTGCGCTTGTTTTTTCTTCAAAGGGTATGCACTCTGTTATTTTTATTCCCTCGGGACCTGCGTGCAAAATGACCTTTTCTGCGCTTTCCATAGACATATCCGAAAAATACTTAAGTGTTTCTATCATATCGAGTCTGTCGTTTAGCTCAAGCATTTTGTCTGCCTCTTCCCTGGCGTATTCAAAAGATGCCTTGCGTATATCTGTGCACATAAATGTGTAAAACCCGTCAGGATTGATGCATCGGTTTACCTTGAGATACACATACATTCTGCCGGGAAGCTCTTTTATGAAATCTCTGTTTAATACATTTATGCATATGTGTTCAAGCTCATCGGTGTTAAAGCAGTTGTAGTACGCCGAAAGCATACGGCTCAAAGATTTTTTGATGATACTGCCCAATATATGCTCCGAAACATATGCACATATGAGATAAAGTGACTCATCATCATCGTTTATATCCAAAACGGCATATTCCTCATTGCCGCAAAGCTTAGCTTTTCTGTGGTTTGCCTTTGTATATACGGCAAGACCTGTTAATTGCTCTGTGCTGACATTTGTAAAAATAATTTTTGTACACAACATTCTCACAACCTTTACGGGAATATTATGTGTATTATTTTTTTATTTAATCAATCGTTACGGCACTTCCGTAATCGCACAGCACCCCGTCTGACAAAAAGCATATTTCGGTGTTGTGTTTACGGCAAAAACTCTCTATATTATGATAATCGGGATGGGTGGAAGCATCGCCGAAAAAATACAGTTTGTTTGCTGATTTAAAAGATGCTCCTCCTATAAAACCGTAATCAAAACCCTCAAGCTTAATGTATCCTGGCGAAATAATAAGGGAATCTATACCGTTTTGTAACGCGGATGAGTGTATTGCGGTATCTGCAGTTATGATTGCATTATCGCCTGCGGTGCATATGCTGCATCCGCTGTAGCCCTGAGACACATTTATTGTTTTTTTGCCGCAAAGTTTTGCCTTTACTTCTTCATCGGTATATTTGAAGTTGTGAAAAACCGTATCGTTTATCACCTTAATATTATATGCTATATCCTTTGGGTAGTTACTGCTTGAGTGAGTTTTGCCGCACACAAGATTTTGAGAAGTGTGTTTGAAAATATCCTTGTAATACTCATATACATAAGGGTCGGCAACATAGTAATTGTCTATTTTGACAATCTGCATATCGGGATGATAAGAAAGACCCTTTAAAACATTTGTGTTTTTGGGCGATTTAAAAATTTCGAAACCCTCTTTTTTAAGGTTGTCTTCTATAGATTTATTTATATTTCCTGCCAAAATCAATTTCAATTTATTCACCCCGATACATTGAGCAACATAGTATATAAATACAACAACTAACAGCCATGGCCGTTAGTTGATTATATAGGGGTTTGGTGTGCAATGTCCAGTGGGAATTGCACATAAAGCCCCATTTTATTTTAAATTAGAATTCAGTGTTTACAAAATCACCTATTATGCGGATGCAACCTTGTACATCTTGCATATTAACTGTTTCCGATATGCTGTGTATATATCTTGCAGGGACAGACAAAGCGCCCGTCTTTACCCCGATGCCCGAGGTGTGTATTGCGCCCGCATCCGTTCCTCCGCCTGTAAGCACCTCGTACTGAACATGGGTTGAGGTACGCTTGGCAGATTGCTTAAGAGCATCATTTACATCCTTGTGAGTGATTACGGAATTGTCCATAAACTTGATGCATGGACCATCGCCAAGCTTTACAGCCATTCGTCTGCCCTCGGGTGTGTCGCCCGTTGCGGTTACATCTACCGCAAGACCTATATCGGGATTTATTGAGTTGGCGGCGGCTTTGGCACCTCTTAAACCAAGCTCCTCCTGAGTGGTGAACACAAAATACAAATCGTTTGCTGTATCCTTGAGGTTCTTTATTACACAGATGAGTATATACACTCCTATTCTGTTGTCCATTGCCTTAGACACAGCCAAATCGCCGTGTGCAAAAAAACTTCCCTCAAAAACGGCACTGTCGCCTATGGAAATCATATTTTGCGCTTCCTCAGCATTTTGGGCTCCTATGTCTATATACAGCTTGGAAATGTCGAAGCCTTTTTTGAGGTCTGCCTTATCCTCATATGCCACAACACCCTTTACGCCGTTTTCAAACACAACTCTTTTGTACAGCGCACTATGCGGATTTACATATCCCACAGGGACAAAACGCAAAAAACCGTTTTCTTCGATATAATTTACCAAAACACCTATTTCGTCCATATGCGAAGCAAGCATAATCTTTTTGCCGTTGCCTTTTTTGCGGACAATGAGATTTCCCATATTGTCTGTGTTTATTTCATCGGCATAGGGTCTTACCTCATCTTCAATGAGTCTTCTTATTTGCGCTTCGTTGCCTGACGGCGAATAGGTCTGTGTGAGCCTTTTTAGTAATTCCATATATAAATTCCTCTGTTATCTAAAATTAAAACTTATTTTTTTCATATGTAATAAAAACTATTCAAAAAGCGGTGTTGAAAAATATCTTTCGGCAGTATCGGGAAGCACCGTTACCACAGTCTTGCCCTTTCCAAGCTTCTTTGCAAGCTTTATGGCGGCGGCAACATTGGTACCGCTCGATATTCCGCACATTATGCCCTCCTTGGAGGCAAGCTCCTTTGAAGTGCGGATTGCTTCTTCATCTTTTACTATGCATATGCCGTTATATATATCCTGATTGAGTATTTCAGGTATGAGTCCGTCTCCTATGCCCATTTGTATGTGTGTACCTATTGAACCACCCGAAAGTATTGCCGCGTGTTCAGGTTCTACTGCCCAGATTTCTATGTTGGGATTGTACTTTTTGAGAGTTTCGCCAATGCCCGTAATTGTGCCTCCCGTACCTATTCCCGAGCAAAAGCCGTCTATGGCACAGCCTGCCTGCTCCAATATTTCCATACCTGTCTTTTCTCTTTGAACGGAGGGATTTGCAGGGTTTTCGAACTGCTGAGGTACAAACACATTGGGGTCTTCATCACGCATCTTAAGTGCAAGCTTTAAGCACTCGTCTATACACGCACCTATGTTTCCCGCATCGTGTACAAGTATGACCTCGGCACCGTAATGCTCCACAAGCTTTCTGCGCTCTTCGCTTACGGAATCGGGCATTATGATTTTGGTTTTGTAGCCCATTACCGCACCTACAAGTGCCAGACCTATACCCTGATTTCCGCTTGTGGGTTCTACAACAACGGTGTTTTCGTTTATAATGCCTTTTTCCATGGCATCTTTTATCATATTGTATGCTGTTCTTGTCTTTATGGAGCCTCCCACATTCTGACCCTCAACCTTTACAAGAATCTGCGCACTGTCTTCATCTGTCATACGGTTGAGCCTTACAAGAGGGGTGTTGCCTATTGCTTCAAGTATAGTGTTACAAACCATAATTGCCTCCAAAAATTTATTGTCAATATATATTTATGTAGAAAAATCCTAAGCTATCATATCAATATATTATGATAACATTTTTATACATTTTTGTCAAACAAAAGAAAAACCCGCTAAGACTTTATTTCTGTGGAATAATTTTTCCGTTGAGATTTCGCATAAAAAATGACCCCAACTTGTAAAAGTTGAGGTCTATATATTATATTAATCTATTTCAACTGTCTTTTTCACAATGTTATTTTTGTTGAATGTTTTAAAATCTTCAACAAGATAAGTTCCTTTGTTGTTATGGTCAAATATAATATATTTCACATTTTCTTCACTATCACAATAGGTAATTACAATATAGTGCTTTAATGATTTAATATTCTTTGCGGTTGTTCTACCACCTATAGCCGCTCCTACCACACCAAAAGCCATTGCACCAGCCAAAGCACCTCCAGCACTTGATACGGCTTGTGTGTGTTTTGTTATGTTCTTTTCAATAGTAATTGAAGTTATTTTTTCTTTTTTCAACTCGAAAGAAGTTCCCTGACCTTCAATTATAATTTTATCAGAGGTAGAAACAACTTTGCACAAAGCACCTTCAATAAGTGGCAATCCCGAAACAAATGTAAGTTTATATTTCATTTTTCTATACATTTTTTCTCTATTTTTTAAGGCTTTTTCTCTATTCTGCAAAACCTTTTCCTTATAGGTTAATCTTTTTTGAGGTGTAGCATTATCCTGCGTTTCCTTTTGTGTTTCGGGAGCATATTTTTTCCGTGTTCTCATTATATTTACTATGCTTATAGCAAAAAAAGCAAAACTTAGAAATGTCATAAAGATTGATTTTTCTGCAATCCCTCCGACCAATAATATAATACCTATTATTATCAAGAAGGTACATAAAATTGCATTACCTAAAATACATAAACCCTTTTTCATTCTAAACCCCTTAAAGCATTTAACTGCATTACTCTTATAATATTGTAAGTATATTTTACCATATTTTACACCTAAAGTCAACAATTTGCCAATTTTCGGCATAGCGCCCTGTTGTGGCAATCTCCTTCTGGTAGATATCCCCGAGGAAGGAAAAAACCAACACTTTTTATATTTGCCTATTAATTTTTCTAAAAAACAATGGCTTTTCGGTGGTAAAATCAATAAAAAAATTATGTTCGGAAAATCTTCGGCATTTTTCCGACACTTATAAATGACACTTATAAAAAAGGCTCCCTTGTGTAAAGGGAGCTGTCAACGGAGTTGACTGAGGGATTGTTTGACTTCATTATCAATAAGTAAACATACTCCCTCAAAGTTTTTGTTTATATCAAGATTTGATATTCTTATAACTTTTAATCCATATTGTTCTAAAAACTCTGTTCTCAAAGCATCCTTTTTCATTCCATTATCATCAAAATGCTGTGAGCCATCTAATTCAATAACAAGCTTTGCTTTGGCACAGTAAAAATCAACAATATATTTTCCTATAACTTTCTGTCTTATAAACCTAATAGGGTATTCTCTTAAGTAATCATACCAAAGGTGCTTTTCTTCTTTTGTCATATTCCTTCTCAATGCTTTTGCAAGTGGTACAATTTCTTTATTGTGTTTATAGTCCATTACAATCCCTCCGAGTTGCTTCGCAACTCACCTCCCTTTAACAAGGGAGGCTTTTTGACAGTGTTTTCTTGTAGATTATATTATCATTTTCAATGCTTTTAGTCAACACAATCAACTTTTCGCAAATGATTACATATTAACCTTGAAATCCTTTTGAGATTTCAACAAAAAGTCCGTTTCACAGAAAATCAAGTTATAGGAAAAACCCGCCTAATAAATTCCTCATCTCCTAAAAATAGGTTTCCGGTCAATTTGGAATTTAAAGCGGGTTTTATACTTATATTATATCTGTATATTTTAATGTTTATTCAAATTATTTTACAGTGATGTCAACATCCTTGGGAAGAATTTGAATATATGTATTTCCGGGGTTGAGCTTAATTTCTTTGCCGTCCAAATCCTTGTACACTGTTCTTGCGGTTCTTGACGACTTGCTCCATGTAATTTCCTGAGCTTTGCCGTTTGTAATGTAATAACCGCTTCCGCTGCCTACGGTTTCAAGCTCCTGACGGTCTTTGTTTTCGCCGTCATTTAAAGCATAATTTCTAACACGGCATACAATGATATTCTTTGCAGTAAGTACCTCGCCTGTCTGTGACATATGTGGATTTGAACCGATATAGCGGTCATAGAGCTTTGTTTCCTCGTTGTACTTGTAGTTTACCTTGTACAAGGTTGAATACGGAAGTCCTACCTCGAGTGCATCGCTGCCGTTTTTGATGCCCTTGTCTTCAGAGTTATACCAATTGTACTTAATGTCAGTTTCGGTGCGGTAGTTCTTCTTTTCCTTTGCATACTTGTATGCATCTGCAACGCTTGTATACAAATTGTGATAGGTGCTGTCGTAGGTGTTGTCTCTATAGAATATTGTACCGTCATCGCCCAGTATGCCGTTTATATTATTGACCTTTAAGCTCTTTATGTCCGCAGTGGCCTTGGGGCTCCATCCTGCGTGAAGATATATAGCATCGTTTTCCAATGCGTAGTCTAAAAAGTAGTGTCTTGAAGAACGGATTGGACCTACCTTTTCTATGGTGTTGCTCTTAAAAAGAGCCATTATTCTGGAGGCACCGCCCTCTACAATGGTTTCGTACACAAGATATGCACTTTCAATGCCTATTTGCGGTCTCGATGACGGACCGTCATTGTCTATCATAACTGCAAGCGGACGGGTGTCGGAATTGACCATTGTGATGAATTCATTTTCGCTAAGGTCCTCTATGTTGCCTACTGTAACTTCCTTTTCGGAAACTGTTGGTTTTTCCTCTGTCTTTTTACCGCAACCGGAAACAAAGACAATAAACAGTGCCATTGATAACGCAATAAACCTTTTCATATGTACCTCCGCATATTTAATATATTATATTTACACATACAATTTTACTACTGCAATATGCCCTGTGTCAAATATACGGTCAAAATTTAACCTGCTTGTAAAACTGCTGTAAAAATGAGTGCCAACGCTTGACTTAAAATGGAATTTTTGATATAATTCTGGAGTATGCTGGTGTGGCGCAGTTGGTAGCGCAATTGATTCGTAATCAATAGGCCGAGGGTTCAAGTCCCTTCACCAGCTCCAAAAAAAGACATCTCTGGATGTCTTTTTTATTTCAGTTAAATGGAATTCAGTTAAATAATATTTCAAATTAAAAAGAACCTTCCGGATGCAAGAAGGTTCTTTAAAATATCAGTCTGTAATTGAAAATGTTTTTCTTACTTTTTTATCATCAAAGCTGAAAAGTTCTTCAAGTTCTACTTCGATATCTGTTTCGGTATCATTTAATTCGTATGCTACCTCCACCTCAATACTTGAACCTGATTTAATTTCTTTCGTTTGATTTCCTTCATCATATTGTGCATTGTCTTCAAGTACATATGCACCATTAAGACCTACTCCATCCTGATATACATTGTCTTCGAACGCAGTGTAAAATGCTGTAGCTTCATCTGCATTGTTAGTAAAATTATATTTAACAATAACAACAGGTTTTCCTTCATAATCCTTGGATAAACGACAACTTTTTATTTCAACCTTGTAATCTCCGAGGTTGCTTTCTTGAGAAGAACTTTCTTTCTTTCCCTTGCCCTGATCATCAGTTCCGCCTTCGGTACTGCCTATTGCAAATATGCCAAAAGCAAATATTACGGTCAAAATTAAAAATACAGATAAAATTTTCTTCATTCTTCTTACTCCTTTTCTTTTTGAAATAGTATGATGTACATCGTGCTGAAAAGGACTCCTGCCAACAAATACAAAACAGCATCCATTATATCGGCGGTTCCGTTTACAACACAAAAATGCTGCAGCACTTCAAACAAAATACCAAAACATCCCGCTGACAATCCGCAAACAAACGAGCCTCTTATGTTTGGTATAGTAACAAGATGAAGACATCCGCTAAAACTGAAAGACCACAAAAAATCGGGAAGATAAAACTTCATAACATCATTTTCTAAAGATTTTATTTTTATCCTAAAAAAAGTTAGTGGAACTGCTTTTTCAACAAATTGTGCAACAAATGTATGTTCTCTGAAAACTACATACAATATAAGACCAAACACAAGTGAACCGCTTGTAAGTAAATATAAAATTGTCAATTTTTGTTTTGATGTCATCATAGATACATTATAGTCATATTTATGACTATTGTCAAGATAAAAATTACCTTTTATGCTAAATATATTGTTAGATATTAAAAGGCGGTGAATTTGTTGATAAGTTATAAACCCTTTTGGGATACACTAAAAAAGAAAAACATAACAACATATACACTTATAAACAAACATAATATAAGCAGTGCAACCATAGACCGTATGAAAAAGGGATGTGGAATTACAACCACAAAAATAGATGATTTCTGTAGGATTTTAGAATGTAAAGTATCGGATATAATTGAATACACCAATGAATCTTAAAAGGCTGTCTTATCAACAGAGTAAGACAGCCTTTATTTATATTTTACTTAAATGACGGTTTTGTAACCTCAACATCTGACATTTGATTTGAGCCGGGCGAAGGCTCGGACATACTGAAATACATTTTAGCCGCCTTTGTTGTGCCGAAGTCACGATTTGAACCTGTGTTCTGCACCTTGTTGAAGGCTTCTCTGAACATTGCATTGTGCGCCTCTTCTCTGTTTAACAGAAAATCTATGGTTTGTCTTACTTTTTTGTCATTAATCTGTCTGTACAAATACTCATAGACAACCTTGGCTCTCTGCTCCGAGGCTATATTGGACAGCAAATCTGCACATAAATCTCCCGTTACTGTAACATAGTCCGATGTCCACGAATAACCCGATGCATTGAGAAGACCGGGATTTAACCCAAGCAGTACATGAGTCTGAATTTCGCCTGCGGGAACGGCTGAGGCATCTACATCGTGGCCGTTTAACAGGTTTATGGTCTGGGCTATCATTTCCATATGCCCAAGCTCCTCTGCAGCAATATCCAGGAACAAATCCTTAATTTCGGGGTCCTTAATTCTGAAGCTCTGCGACATATATTGCATTGCAGCCTTAAGCTCACCGTTTCCGCCGCCAAGCTGTTCCTGAAGAAGAACTGCATACTGCGGATTGGGTTTTTCTATTTCTACCGGATGAAACAACTGTTTTTCATGTTTAAACACAAAAACACCTCCCTTTGTGTAATTATTGTTTACAAAGAAAGGTGTAATTATTACATTATATCTTTATATATTATTCTTTTCCTGACCAGCAATATGTGCAGAGTTTGTCCTTGTCGATGCCTATGGATTCTATTATGCCCTCGAGCGACTGATAGCCGAGAGAGTCAAAACCAAACATTTCGCAGATGCGCTTTAGCATACACTGTCCGCGCTCCGTGGTGGCATCGGAATATTCATTAAGATGCTGTTTGCCCTCTTCGCCCTCAAGCTCCGTAACCACACGGCGTGCCAAAAGCTCGTCCTCGGAGTTGCTTCGGGAAAAGTTTAAAAACTTGCAACCATACATAATGGGCGGACAAGCCGACCTCATATGAACCTCCCTGGCACCTGCATTGTACAGAAAGTCCACGGTTTCGCCAAGCTGTGTGCCTCGCACTATGGAGTCGTCTACCAAAAGAAGCTTTTTGCCCTCTATGAATTCGGGAACAGGAATCTGCTTCATCTTTGCTACCTGATTTCGTACATTTTGATTGGCAGGCATAAAGGAACGGGGCCATGTGGGAGTATATTTTACAAAGGGACGGGCAAACTCTATGCCGCTGCAGTGGGCATAACCCAACGCGTGCGGAACACCCGAATCGGGCACGCCCGCAACATAGTCTACATCGGGTATGCCTGAGCGTTCTTTTTCATCGCGAGCCATTATCTTGCCGTTTTCACAGCGCATAAGCTCTACATTTCTGCCCTCGTATCTGGAATTGGGATAACCGTAATATGTCCACAAAAATGCACACATTTTCATTTCGCTGCCCGCGGGTGAAATGGTTTCGATGCCGTCTGCTGTCATCTTGACAATTTCGCGGGGACCAAGCTCATATACAGTTTCGTAGCCGAGCTTTTCGTATGCAAATGATTCAAAGGAAACGCAGTAGCCCTCGCCATTTCCGCCGATTAGTACAGGCAGACGCCCAACTTTATCTCTCGAGGCAATAATGGAGCCGTCCGATGTGAGTATGAGCAGTGACAGCGAGCCTTCGATTTCGTCTTGTGCATGAAGAATACCCGAAACTATGTCGTCTTTTTGATTGATTAGTGCTGCAACAAGCTCAGCGGAATTGACATCTCCCGAGCTCATTGCCATAAACTGATGTCCATGGTCGGAAAAATACTTTTCCACAAGCTGTTCGGCATTGTTTATCATACCTACAAAGGTAATTGCATACACGCCCAGATGCGAACGGACAAGAAGCGGTTGGGGGTCGTTGTCGCTGATACAGCCTATGCCAGAGCAACCGTGGAAATCGGACAAATCCTTCTCAAACTTTGTGCGGAAGGGGGTGTTTTCTATAGAATGAATCTGACGCTGAAATCCATCCTTAACATCGTGTATTGCCATACCGCCCCTTTTTGTACCAAGGTGAGAATGATAGTCTACTCCAAAAAATACATCTAATACACAGTCCCTTTTGGAGACTGTACCGAAAAATCCGCCCATTATGCGAAGAACAATTCTGAGAGCGTCATGGGGTCGATATATTTTCCGTCTTTGTATACGCGCATATTGCCCGATGCAATTTCATCTATAAGCATTACATTGCCATCGGCATCGTAGCCGTATTCGAACTTGATGTCATAGAGCACCATGCCCTTTTCCTTGAGGTCATCGGCAACAATCTGTGTAATTTTTTGTGTCATATCTTTCATTGAGTCGTACTGCTCCTCTGTCATAACGCCGAGTGCCGCGAGAGCATCCTTGGTTACGAGGGGGTCGCCCAATTCGTCATTTTTAAAGGTTGTTTCTACATATGCGGGGAGGTCTGTACCCTCTTTGATGTACTGACCGTAACGGCGGATAAAGCTTCCTACTGCTTTGTGACGGCAGATAACCTCAAGTCCCTGTCCGAAAACCTTTGCAGGAAGAACCTCCATTGTGGTATCTTCGAGGTTTGCACTTACAAAGTGTGTTCTGATACCTGCGGCATTTATTTTTTCGAAGAAGTATATGGACATACGAAGATTTACATCGCCCACTCCGTCAATGGTAAGACCTACAGAGTTTTCGCCCGGGTCAAACACTCCGTCTTTGCCTGTGCAGTCGTCTTTGAACTTCAAAAGATAATTGCCGTTGTCCAAAGAATAAACATTCTTTGTTTTTCCTGTGTAAACAAGATTCATTGCCATTATAATCAGCTCCTTGATAAGTATATTTTTGCCTGGCATATTACTAAAAAACAAAATGCCACTTTAATGTACTTATTGTATCACAAAATGTATTATTTTGTAAACATATATTGAAAAATTTTGTTATTATCTTACCGCAAAAGAAGTTCAATGCATTTCAAATTTATTCAAATATTATAACGACCATATTTTACTCCAGAATATTTGTTGTTATGTAGTCCACACCCATATCAGCAAGCTTGTGCGCCGTATTCTTATCGTCACAGGTCCAGCAGTTTACCTCAGTGCCCTGCTTGTGCAGAGAAGCTACAATTTCTTTTGTGAGGCATTTATAATTGATGTCAAGGTCAAATTTGTTCTTTTTTAACAATGCCATAAGCTCTTTTGTAACATCTTTCTTTGTGAGATACTGAATCTTTCCGTGCTTTAGTATGGAACGAAGTGCAAGGCAATTTTCCAGCGAAAACGAAATGAATATTACATTGTCGAGCCATTCCTCCTGCTTTATTTCCTCTATCATTCTTTTGATGTCATTTTTTTCGAATGTATTTTTTAGTTCAAGCACACAAACCTTTTGATACTTCTTGCAAATTTTAACATAGTCCTTAAGAAGAGGTATCCTGATATCCTGTCTGTGTGTACTTTCGTCAAGATCGGGCAAAACAATGTTTTTTATTTCTTCATATGTACTTTTTTCCACATCGGTATTATCTGAGCCGAGGCTTACTCTTTGGGTTGTTTCGTCATGGATTACCACAAATTTACCATCCAGAGTTCTGTGGACATCTGTTTCTATTGCATAATAGCTTCGGTTGCCTGCTGCCACAAATGCAGGACAGGTATTTTCTCTTTCGATACCGCTAAGTCCCCTGTGTGCAATCATTTTTACTTTCCTGATGTCTGTTTTTATTGTGTCCATACTATCTTCCCTTCCACATTTATAAATAAACTATAAAACCGCATCAAAAGACTTTGGTTTCCTTTAATACGGTTTTCGTCATATGCATTTATATACTGTTTTTATTTATTGATATATATTATATTTGGTTCTCCTATATAATTAAGATCATACTTTTTAACAAGCTCATTTGCTTTTGAAAGCGATGCCAAATCGCAGGCACCATATGCATCGTGTGCATCGAAGCCGAAAGTTACGGGACACTTTTCTTTGCCCGCAATCTTCCAGAAAGCTTCGGTTGGATAATGTCTGTTTGCGCGGATACCAAGGAAGTTGATTTCCAGAGGAATACCGGTTTGTTTTGATGCTTTGCATATTTTTGTCATTTGCTCTTCATAAAGGTCTTCATCACCAGTAAAACTGATAAGGTCGGGGTGTGCAACATATGTGAACACTCCTGTTTCGATGGCTTTTACGACATTGTCTGCATACCTTGTAAGCATAGCAGGGTCATTTGTTATCTCTCCGCAATATGCACCCATTTCATCGAGATAGTGAGCACCGAATATGAGGTACTCTCCTCCGTACATTACGGCATCGGAAAGCATTTGGTCAAACACATTTTCAAAATACTCCATCTCAAACCCAACAATTATCTTTATTTTGTCTTGATACTTTTGCCTTAAGCTTTCTATCTGGTCTATATAGCTTTGCACCTTGTTTACAGGTAGGCGATACCATGCTTCATAGCCGTTTTTGCATATGTGGGGCATATGCTCGGAAAAGCCCATATGGGTTATTCCGCCCTCTATGGCTTTAAGCACATATTCTTCGGGTGTTCCGCTTGCATGCGAACAAAGATAAGTATGTGTATGATAGTTGTATGTCATATTGGTATGCTCCCGATTATTTATCAATATCCGAGTTCTTCGTTTACTATGATTACATTGACTCTTCCCTTGTGGCGCTGCATAGACATTACTGTGTAGTTACAGCATATTCTGTCATTGCTTCTGCAACCCGCACAAAAATCGCCGTTTTTGTCATCGGAAGTTACACATTTACCATTCTTGCTGCAGTAGGTGTCTCTGTCAAGGCGCACACAGTTTGCCGGTGCGGCAATTTCTTTGACCCTTTTAACTGCATCATCAACAGAATTTACAAGCTTGTTTACACCCACAACCACAACTACCTTTTTGGGACCGAAAATCATTGCCGCAACTCTGTTGGAATTGCCATCCACATTGTACAGCTCGCCCTTTAAGGTAACAGCATTGGAGCTTGTAAAATACACATCGGCAGAAAAGCTTTTCATGTATATGTCATTTATCTCCTCGGGGGTGGTTGCACAGCTTCTGTCGAGATAGTTGTATTTGCCCGATTTGAAAAGCCCAGTAAATCCCGCTTCTTTGAGCGTAACAGAACCTCCGTGAGAAACGGTGTCTCCGTCATTTAGTATGCCCTTGGCAATCTCCAAAGCATCCGCAGAAGTTTCTGCATAAAAGGCGTTCATATTGTTTGCCTTAAGTGCTTCTATGGTCTGATTGATTTTTGACATCATTGTTTGATTTTTGGATTTGTCCATTTTGTCCTCCTACTATGCTTTTATTTATAATAATATCACTTCAAACAAATATTTACAATAGTTTTTTGCTTTAATACACATTTTAAAAATGTGCGGACAAGTTCTTATTTGTTATGATATATACAGTTTTCTGTAACAACAAAATCCACACATATATCATATTCTTCTGTATCTATGCTGTCAATAAGCTGAAAGCCGTAGCAAAATCCCACCTTTACAGCCTTTGTCTTCTTTAAAAATTTGTCGTAATATCCTTTGCCAAAGCCTATTCTTGAACCTTTTTTGTCAAAGGCAATACCCGGAACGAGCACAACATCTATTTTGGTTTCGTCCGCTATGGTTATCTCGCTTGGTTCACTTATGCTGTAAGAGCCTTTTTTAAAGATGGTATTTTGCCATACGCAACAAGGTATGATGTCAATATTATCTGTATCGCAGACGGGCAAAACCACCTCTTTGCCGTCACGAAATGCTCTGTCCATTATAAGTGCCGTGTCCGTTTCATTGCCAAGAGGCATATAGAGCATAATGACCTTGCTGTTTTTGTATATACTGCTTTCAAGAAAGCGGTTTTGCGCCAAAGAGCTTTTTTCTATTACCTCGCAGGGTGTCATGGAATTTCGTATTGACTTGTTTTGCTTTCGTATTTCGCTTTTCATATAAAATCAATCCTTGTACCGATGTTTTTGCATTTTGTTTGTATAATGGAAAAGACTTACACTGCCGTAAGCCTTTTGTTTTTAAAAAAGTGTGAGTAAATCTATAAGCCGAGTTCTGTATTGGACAGTTATCTATCTACGATGCACATTTCTGTGCACCTCCAGCCACCTTTGGAAGACGCCGAGCAAGCTTAACCTTCCTTTTCGGTGTTGCATCAGGTGGGGTTTACACGGCTGCAGGATCTCCCCTGCACCGGTGAGCTCTTACCTCGCCTTTTCATCCTTACCGTTAAAACAACGGCGGTATATCTTTCTGTTGCACTTTCCTTAGAGTCGCCTCCACCGGGAGTTACCCGGCACCCTGCTCTGTGATGCTCGGACTTTCCTCGTGCGGATTTATATGTCCGCCCGCAACTGTCTGGTCTACTCACAGGTTTTATGATAACAGATTGCACTGTATTTGTCAATTCGCAAATAACTAATAAACCTTAACTGCATTTACATTGGCTTTGGACTTTATGACCTGTATTTGAGGCAAATTGATTGCAAACCAGTTTTCAAACCAGCTTTTGCTTATTTTTTCGCTGTCAAAATGCATAATGTCAATAAGCTTTAAACCCATGTCGAGAGCATCACGGTAGGTGTTGTATTTTATATCACCCGTTATGAGTGTGTCGCACCCCGCCTCTATGCACCTGTCTATGATTGAAGAGCCTGCGCCTGTATTTACGGCAAGCTTTTTGACCTGGTCTGTAAGAGAGCCTGTATACTTAAGCCCCTGTGCATCAAATACCGATGAAACCTTAGACAAAAGCTCCTTCATGGTTGCAGGGTTTTTGAGAGTGCACATTCTGCCGTAACCGTGAACTCCCCTTTCGTCTGTGGCAACTACATCTAAAACCTTCGTGTCCGCCATGCCGAGCATTGACGCCATAAGGTCGTTTAGTCCGTTTGCGCCTGTATCGAGGTTGGTGTGTGCCGAGTAAAGCGATATGCCGTTTTCTATCATAAGCCTTATGGCTCTTTGCTCCGCATTTGACTCTGTCATACGGCACACGGGGTGAAACATAAGCGGATGATGGCTTACAATGAGGTTGGCACCGTTTTCTATTGCCTCCAAAACCACATCGGCATCTGCATCGCAGGTTACAAGTACCCTTGTAATCTCTGCTTCTTCATTGCCAACAAGAAGTCCCACATTGTCGCCGTCAAATGCCAAAGATGCGGGATACTGTGCTTCAAATATGTTTTGAAATTCTTTTATTTTCATATGCTATGCCTCGCTTTCAATGATATCCAGTTCTTCTTTTGCCTTTTGGATTAACAGAGTATCCGGCTTTTTGGATTTCTTTTGCCCCAGGATTATTTTGTTTAAAATCCTTTTCAGCTTGTCCGTGTACTCGCCATAACATTCGAAAGAATTTTGTTTTACATTTCTTCCGAGAACTATATCTTTTTTGCACGCTTTTTCTATGAGTCCTGCTTTGGCAACAATTATATTGTACACCTTGTCGCCCTCTTTTGCCAGATATTCATCTGTAACCGCATTGCCCGAGTCAAAAAGATACTGCCTCAGCTCCTTTTGTGCAAGCATCGGTTGCAAAATGAGTGTAGTTCCCTCTGTAAGCACTTCGGGGTTGTTTTTGAGGATTTCTTTTATAAGAAGTCCTCCCATACCTGCAATTACTATTACATTTGCCTCATTGGGCCTTAAGCCGTTTATGCCATCGGCAAGTCTTAACTCTATCTTGTCCGATATGCCGTATTGGTTAACGGTTTGCTCTGCACTCTTTAGCGGACCTTTGTTTACATCCATTGCCAAAGCACCGGGACATATGCCCTCTTTCACGCAATACGCAGGAAGATATGCATGGTCTGTGCCTATGTCGGCAAGTATGCTTCCCTTGGGTATTAAATCTGCTATTTTTTTAAGTCTTGGGCTAAGTTCCAAAATGTCACAACCTTTTTTTGAAAAATTACATATCATATTCCCTGAACTGCACGGACACACCGTCAAAATCATATACATAGAAATACTTTGCATTGGGTTCGGGTTGGCGTATGTCGGACGGGTTTAAGCCCATCGACACCGCTTTGGCGTGAACCTTTTCAAGATTATCTGTTGCAAAGCAGATAAACATGCCCTTACCCTCATATGTCTGTCCCTCGGGCATAGCAATGATTTCCACCTCTGTTTCGCCATCTTCGTTTAAAAGGTATGCCACATTGCCTCCGTTTGCAGAAAACTGCTTTGTAATTTTAAGTTCACAAAGCCGGGTATAGAAGTTCAATGCCTTTTCAAAATCTTTTACTCTTATTGATAAATGATGAAATTTCATTTTTATTTTCCTTTCTTTAATATATAATATTTTTGTTTTTATACTTTTGTCTGAACAATCTGGGAGTTATATTTTCTCTTTCCTTAAAAATCTTGCTGAAATACGAAAAAGAACTGAAACCACATTTTAGTGCTATGTTTGACAGCTGTTCATCTGTGTAAAGAAGCATCTTTTTTGCAATGGCAAGCCGTTGCAAAACTATGTATTCATTTATGGTCATATTGGTTTCCTTTTTAAAAAGATGGCACAGATAGTATTTGTTCAGGTGTATATGAACGCACAGGTCGTCCAAATTGATTTTTTGATGAATGTTGTCATTTATGTATTTAAGTGTTTCGGATATACCATCCTTTATGCTGTGCATTACAAAAGCCTTGTTTGAATGC
Organism: Clostridia bacterium; assembly: GCA_045637145.1. Taxonomy (GTDB): domain Bacteria; phylum Bacillota; class Clostridia; order UMGS1810; family UMGS1810; genus RGIG8748. The sequence continues at coordinate 32,397 of JAZTYV010000017.1, forward strand.
GACAGGCAAAGTATTTTAAAAAGTGCCGTAATTACATCTATTTTGGTGTAAGCATCATTCGTTTCAAGTGCAGTTTTAATTTTCGAAAATTCGGCATTTATATTCATTGCCTGATTATCGTCCATTTCGATACAGCCAATTTCGTCTTTTAAAAACAAATCATTTACAACACTCAATGTATCTGTGGCTTTTGCCATTAAATTAACCAATGAAGTTTTTATAATTATTCTGCTTCGTACATAAGGGGCATCATCTTTGGGAACAAAGCAATGGGTTTCGATGCCGTTTATGAAGTATATGGTGTTTTTCTTGAGGGGATAGAGTTTGTCGTTTAACACCACAACTCCGTTGCCCGAATACACAAACAAAATCTCATAGCAGTTGTTGTGCGAATGTTTTTTGTTGTTGAGTCTGTTTTGCCCCTGCTCCTTAAATCGAAAATCCACAACATCTTTCATTATTATCACCTCGATATACAGCTTGTCGCTGCACAGTATAAAAATCAAAGAGCAACATCTTTGTACTTTTCGAAATATCGCTTTCCAAGTTCTCTGAATGATTTTGAGTTGAAGTGAAGCCCGTCATCTTTTAAGTCCAATCCCTTTACAGAAACAATTTCGCAAAGCGGAATTTCTTTTTGCAATTTGTGAAGAAGATTATTCATTTGCCCGATGCTTTTCAAATTCCATTTAATTCTTTTTTAGTCATTGTGTACATCCTTTCGTAGGCTCCCCTGTGTAAAAGGAGCTCCGCCGCAGGCGGTGAGGGATTGTTTTATTTACTTTGACAATCCTCCCGTCACACTCCGTGTGCCACCCTCGTTTACGCAAGGAGGGCTTTTTTATTTCGCCAAAATTCGACAATCTTTATAGCCATGTATCAAGTAGGGACAAAAAAACATCATCAACAAACACCAAATTATAAGCTAATTTTATTATATCACGCCAAAAAGCAAAAAGCAATATTTATATAAAACACACCAATATTTTTATATTATTTGTAAGATTTGTATTATATAATTGGCTTGTATGATAATTTCAAAATAACTATACGGAAGGTGAAAAAATGTCAAAAACAGAAGTAATAATATGTGATTGCGACCACAAGCATGTTGACGAAGAAACAAAAGTTTTTTCCGGTGCAGGATACGACATAAAGTGGCTTCACTGCATGACTCAGGACGAGGTAATAGCAACCTGCGAAGGTGCAAAGGTTTTGCTCAATCAGTATGTACGCATGGACAAAAAAATCTTCCAGGCGCTTCCTACTGTAAAATGCATAGTTCGTTACGGTGTGGGAGTTGACAATGTTAATCTTGATGATGCCACCGAATACGGAGTTCAGGTTTGCAATGTTCCGGATTACGGCACAAGAGAAGTTGCCGACCAGGCTCTTGCACTTATGATGGCATTGGTACGAAAGGTATGCTATACAAACAAGCTTATACGCGAAGGTATATGGGATTACAGAAAAGAGATACCCATATACAGACTCAGTGAATGCACTGTAGGTATTTGCGGTGTAGGAAGAATAGGAAGCGAATTTGCAAAAAGAGTATCGGCTTTGGGATGCAAGGTAATTGCATACGATACCGACAACAAAAACGCAAGCAGAAAATTTCCTGATTTCGTAGAATTTGTAGAATTTGATGAAATGGTAAAAAGGTCCGACATCATATCCATTCACTGCCCCTTAAATGATGAGACATATCATATGTTCGGCAAAGAGCAATTTGCAATGATGAAACCGTCTGCATACATCGTAAATGTTGCACGAGGCGGAATAATTGACGAAGAAGCTCTTTTGTGGGCTCTTGAAGAAAAGGAAATTGCAGGTGCGGGACTTGATGTTGTGGAAACAGAATCGCTTACGGCAGATAACCCCCTTCTTAAGTATGACAACTTTATTGTAAGTCCTCATACTGCGTGGTATTCCGAACAGTCCTCTGTTGATTTGAACCGTAAGGTTGCAGAAGAAGGTTTGAGATTTTTAAAGGGCGAAAAGCTACATTACCCTGTAAATAACTTAAAAAAATAAAGAAAGCGAGTGAAATTAATGAAAGCAATACAGCTTACAGCACCAAATAAGATTGAAGTAAAAGACCTCGAAATGCCTGAAGTTAAAGAGGGATGGGGTCTCATTAAGGTTTCTCATTCGGGAATATGCGGTACAGACCTCAACATATATGCAGGCACACATCCCCGAGCAAAAGCTCCGCTTATTATGGGACACGAATTTTCGGGCGTAATGGCTAACGATGTCGGCGATTTGAAAAAAGGTATGAGAGTAACTGCATATCCGTTGATATCGTGTATGAAATGTACTCCCTGCACAGAGGGAAACAAGCATGTGTGCAACACATTGGGACTCTTTGGTATTGACTGTGCGGGAAGCATGGCAGAGTATGTTACAATTCCTGCAGACCAGATTATTAAACTGCCCGACAATGTTTCCGATGCTGTAGGAGCATTGATTGAACCTATTGCAGTTGCAGTACATACCCTCCGTGAGACAGAATTTACTCCCGGTGACAATGCCTTGGTTTTCGGTTGCGGAACAATAGGTCTGTGCGTAGCACTTACTCTCCGTCTGTTCGGTGCGGGAGACATTGTTTTGGCAGATACAGACGAAAGCCGTATTGAGCTTGCAAAGGAACTTGGATTTGAAACAGTTAACCCTGCAAAAGACGACATATTAAAAATGACTGCCGAAAAGACAAACGGTGACGGATTTGACAGAGTGTTTGACTGTGCAGGAGTTCAGGCTGTTGCAAGCACACTTCTCGATGTAATAAAGGTGCGCGGAAAAATAGTAATTGTGGCATCATACAAAAAGCCTACAGAAATGCCCTTCTTTAAGGGAATGGCAAAAGAGGTGTCCATTGAATTTGTAAGAGTATACAGACTTAAGGACTTTGAAATTGCGGCAAACATGGCAGCAAACGAACCCTTGTTTGAAAAAATCATAACCCACATACTTCCTGCCGATCAAGCACAAAAAGGCTTTGACCTTTTGTTTACAAAGGGAACAAGAGCAATAAAGGTTATGTATAAATTTTAAGGAGACGAAATAATATGTATTTATTTGATTTAAACGGCAAAAATGCACTTGTTACAGGCGGAAACAGAGGTCTTGGTTACGGTATTGCCGAGGGCTTGTGCGAAGCAGGGGCAAATGTTATTATATTGGCATCGAGCGACAGCGTGTTTGAAGCGGCTGATTCACTTAACAAAAAAGGCTTTAACGCTTCGGGTGTAAAGTGCGATTTGTCTGACGAAAAAGACATTGAAAAAACCTTTGGCAAGGTAATGGAAATGTTTGACTCAAAGCTTGACATATTGGTAAACAATGCGGGAATCCAACGCAGAAACCGTTGCGAAGACTTTTTGGCATCGGATTGGGACGATGTAATAAACATTAATCTTCGTTCTGTGTTCCAGCTCTGCCAGCTTGCAGGAAGAACAATGATTGCAAACGGCGGCGGAAAGATTATAAACCTTGCGTCTATGCTTAGCTTCTTCGGCGGATTTACCGTACCTGCATATGCTGCAGCAAAAGGCGGTGTAGCACAGCTTACAAAAGCACTTTCTAATGAATGGGCATCAAAGAACATCAATGTAAATGCAATAGCACCCGGATATATGGCTACAGAAATGAACACAAAGCTTATAGAAGACGAAAAGAGAAATGCAGAAATCCTCGGCCGTATACCCGCAGGAAGATGGGGAACTCCTCAGGATATGAAAGGATTGGCAATATTCCTTGCATCACCTGCTTCCGACTATATGAGCGGTGCTGTTATTCCCGTAGACGGCGGATATCTTGGCAAATAATTAATTGGTACATACAAACATTAAAAGGGACTGTAAACCAAGTTTACAGTCCCTTGAATTTTTGGATATTTAACTATTACTTCTTTTGTACAAGGTGTACGCCAAAACCGCCGTATTCTTCGGCAATATAGATGAACTTTCTGCTTCCGTCAGGATTGTATGTAGCAGTTGTTTCGTCAAACTTTATGCCGCGGTTTGAAAGATGGTATACAGCTCTGTCAACATTGTTTGTAACGATGGCAATGTGTCCGCAGGTACCGGGGCCTTTGGACTTCATAAGTTCAAATTCGGATGTTACAAACATACTCTTCTGACCGTCACGCTCAATGGGCTTTCCTGTGAGTACGGAGAGCATATCGGCAGTGTGTCTTGCGCTGTCTTCATTTTCGTGGTTAATGCCGATATGTCCTACCTCAAGACCGAGCATTATTTCTACACTGCGGCGTGTGAGGTCGGTTATTTCATCCCAGTTGTCGTTGTCTATGAGGCTTTCCTTTACCATGAAGCTTCCGCCGCAGGCAACAATGCACTTTGCATTTAAATAGTCGTTTACATTGTCGAGGCTTACTCCGCCTGTGGGCATAAACTTGACATCACCGTAGGGAGCAGACATAGCCTTGATTTTTGCAAGACCGCCGCTCTGTTCTGCAGGGAAAAATTTTACAACCTTAAGTCCAAGCTCAAGTGCTGCTTCAATTTCCGAGGGAGAGGTGCAACCGGGAAGAGGTGTAACATTATTGTCGAGGCACCATTTAACAACCTTGGGGTTAAAGCCGGGGCTTACAATGAACTTGGCACCCGCATCGAGTGCACGCTGTGCCTGTTCTATGGTAAGAACAGTTCCTGCACCTACAAGTATGTCGGGGCAAGCCTTAGTAATGTTACGGATTGCTTCCTCTGCAGCGGGTGTTCTGAATGTAATTTCCGCAGCGTTAAGTCCGCCCTTGGCAAGTGCCTTTGCAAGAGGCACAGCTTTGGAAGCATCGTTTATTTTGACTACAGGTATAATGCCAATATTTGATAACTGTTTAAAAATATCCATTTTGAAGTCCTGCCTTTCTATCTCTGTACTCTTCCGCTTCCGTCTCCGCATACCAATGCATCAACTTCGCTTCTGTATACAATATTTGCATCGCCGGGAATTGTGTGCTTTAACGCAGATGCAGCAACACCGAATTCCAATGCATCTTTGAAGTCTTTGCCATCGAGTATTCCGCAGATAAATCCGCCCGCAAAGCTGTCTCCTCCGCCTACACGGTCAACAATGGGTGTAATGCGGTATTCTCTGGAATGATAGAATTCCTTTGTTTCGCCGTTGTAGATACAAGCAGACCAACCGTTGTCGGATGCGGAATGGGATACTCTGAGAGATGAAACAACATATTTAAATCCAAACTTGTCAACCATCTGTTCAAATATGCTCTTGTAGCCTGCAAGCTCGAGCTCACCGCTTGTAACATCGGTCTTACCGGGCTTGAAGCCAAGAACTTTTTCAGCGTCCTCTTCGTTGCCTATGCAAACATCTACATACTTCATGAGATTTGTCATAATCTTCTGTGCCTTTTCACTGGACCAGAGCTTTTTGCGGAAGTTGAGGTCGCAAGATACTGTAACGCCCTTAGCCTTTGCAGCCTTTAAGGCAACTTCGGTAAGCTCTGCAGCCTTGTCGGAAAGTGCGGGAGTTATTCCTGTAAAATGGAACCAGTCGCATCCGTCAAAAATCTTATCGAAATCAAAATCCTCTGCAGTTGCTTCGGATATCGAAGAATGTGCTCTGTCGTAAACAACATTGGATGCTCTCATTGCAGCACCTGTTTCCAAGAAATAAATACCAAGTCTTTCTCCTCCGCGAGCGATATTAGCTGTTTTTACATTCATTTTTCTGAGAGCTGCAACAGCACAATCACCGATGGGGTTCTGGGGAATTTTACTTACGAATTCTGCATCATGTCCATAGTTTGCAAGAGAAACTGCAACATTTGCTTCTCCGCCGCCGTAGCACACATCAAACTCGTCTGCCTGCATGAAACGCTCGTGGCCGGGAGTTGATAAGCGAAGCATAATCTCTCCCATTGTAACTACCTTTGCCATAAAAATACACTCCTTTTTATTTGAATATTGACAAAATATTTCTCTAAATATATAATATCATTATATAGGACAGCTTTCATCAATTATTTTGCCAAATATGTCAAAAATATTATCCTGATTGGAGCAAAAGCATATGCCAGAGCATAAAAAAAAACACAATCCCCTGCTTCGCATTTTCCGTTCGGAGCTTCCGAAAGATGCAAGTATGTTTTACGAGCATCACCACACCGCTTTTGAAATAACCATGGTAATAAAGGGAAGCGGAATATATGCCACCAATGTGTCGGAATTTGAGTTCAAAAGCGGAGATGTGTTTTTTTTCAGCACAGACGAAATACACTGGATTAAAAGAATTGACTCGCCGACAAGCTTTTTAAACATTCACTTTGAGCCCCGCTACATATGGGCGGACAGCATTGGCATATCGGGACGCGAGCTTACGGCTTTCTTCTTTAACCGAGGCATAAAGCCAAATAACAAGCTGGACTGTGAAAAGCAGTCTTCGGCAGTTGTCAGAAAGCTCATATTCCTTATGGAAGAGGAAACAAAAGAAAGAAAAAAAGAGTATCAGACAATGCAAAAAATTTTGCTTTTTAATATTCTTGTGGAAATGATACGCGACTATGACGGACACCTTACAAAAAAAGAGGCAATATACAGTGAAGAAACCTTAAGATATATTGAAAAAGCTCTGGCGTACATAGACACTCATCTTACAGAAGAGCTTACCCTTGATGAAATTTCTGCGGTTGCAAATATGAGTAAAAATTATTTTTGCCGTCAGTTTAAAAAGCTAAACGGCATTTCGCCATGGGATTATATTACCGTAAAGCGTATAGAAAAAGCTATAGAATACCTTGAAACAACCAATTTGACACGAATTGAAATTGCATCGAAATGCGGGTATAATAATACTGCAAACTTTTACCACGCGTTTAAAAAAATAATAGGCAAATCGCCCAAGGAATACAAAAACAGCCTGGTGTAATTTTATTTTTTAACACTTATATTCATTTGTTGGGCATAATAAAGTATATAGGAGATTTTGACTTGTGAACGAACTTGAAATCGGCATACTGAAAACTGTAAACACTTTGCTTTCCTGCGATATACTCGACATTTTGTTTGTATTTATATCCAAAATAGGCAACAAGGGTGCAATATGGATTATACTTGCAATAGGTCTTATGATGTTTAAAAGGACGCGCAAATGGGGAGTTTGCGCTTCTGTAGCGCTTTTGATGTGCCTTATAATAGGAAACGGCATACTAAAGCCTTTAATTGCAAGAATGCGGCCTTTTGACTTTGACACATCGCTCAGCATCATAATCCCACATCTTGCTGACGGCTCATTTCCGTCAGGTCACACCCTGGCGGCTTTTGCATTTAGCAGTGCAGTATCCAAATACTCAAAAAAATGTGCTCCGTATCTTTACACGCTTTCAACCCTTATGGCACTGTCGAGAATTTATCTTATGGTGCACTACCCTACCGATGTGGCAGGGGGTGTTGTAATAGGTATGATTTTCGGACATATCGCATACAAAATAACAGAAAGGTATTGGAAAACAATATAATGAAATCCGAAGTTATGAATATATGCACCAAAAACGGTGTGATGTATCTTAAATACAAAATATTTGACCAAATTGATTTTGTAAACCATGCTGTATCTTCAAGACACGGAGGTGTATCCGAGGGTGAGGCACTGGGTACTCTTAATCTTGGCTACAACACATCGGACAGCTATGAAAATGTAACGGAAAACTACGAAAGATTTTGCTCTGCGACAGGCTTTGACAGCAAAAATCTTGTGTTTGGATACCAGACACACAGTGATAATGTACGATATGTAACAAAAGACGACCGAGGCAAAGGCATATACAAAGAAAGAGACTACAAAGATGTAGATGCTCTTATTACCGACCAAAAAAACACCCCGCTTGTAATACACACGGCAGACTGTGTGCCAATAGCATTTGCGGATACGGTAAACAAATGCATAGGCAACGCACATTGCGGGTGGCGAGGTACACTGAACGGTCTTGCAGAAATAACCCTTAAAGAAATGCAAAGGCGCTTTTCTACACGCCCCGAAAATGTAATATGCACAATAGGACCTGCAATATGCAAAAAATGCTACGAGGTATCTAAAGAGCTGTATGCACAATTTTTGAACCGCTTTGGATACGATGATGCCATAACAGAAAAAAACTCAAAATACTACCTTGACCTTATGCTTATAAACAAGCACATGCTCGAAGACGCGGGTGTTTCACAAATTGCCGTGAGCGATTTGTGTACAAGGTGCAACACCAAAGACCTCTACTCGCACAGAGGACTTGGCAAAGAAAGAGGCCTTATGTCATCGGTCATAGAAATACGATAAACAGCGAAAGGAACGAACCATGTCTGAAAAAAGCTCAAAATTAAACAGCTTCAAGCTATTTGTACCATACTACAAGCCATATGTGTGGCTTATAATAACAGACCTTCTTTGTGCTGTGTTTTCCACAGTGTGCGAGCTTGTGCTTCCGCTTATAGTGCGCCACATTACAAATACAGCAATAAACACACCTGCACTTCTTACCATTGAGCTTGTTGTAAAGCTTGGCGGTGTGTATCTGTTTTTAAAGCTAATTGACACTGCCGCAAACTACTTTATGGCATATGTGGGACACATAACAGGCACAAAGATAGAAACAGATATGAGACGCGACATGTTTGCACACCTTACAAAGCTGTCGTTTAACTACTTTGACAATGCCAAGGTGGGACAGATAATGTCGAGAGTTACCACCGACCTTTTTGACATAACGGAGTTTGCACATCACTTCCCCGAGGAAGTGTTTATTGCGGCAATAAAAATAACAGGCTCATTTATAATACTAAGCTCCATAAACCTGCCTCTTACTCTTATGCTCTTTGTAATTCTGCCTGTGATGCTTGTGGCAGTAAGGCTGTTTAGAGGAAAGATGAAAGATGCATTTGCAAAGCAAAGAGAAGAAGTCGGCGAGCTTAACTCTGCCCTTGAGGACAGCCTTTTGGGCATAAGAGTGGTAAAGAGCTTTGCCAACGAAGAATTTGAAAACGAAAAATTTAACGAGGGCAACAAAAGGTTTTACAAACGAAAAAAGGAAGCCTACAAATATATGGCAAGATTTCAGGCTTGTACAAGATTCTTTGACGGACTTATGTATGTGGCAGTTGTTGTGCTTGGTTCTGTATTTATGATAAAAGGCTCCATTGGTCCTGCAGACCTTGTGGCATACCTTTTGTATATACAAACCCTTATAACTTCCATACGCAAAATTGTGGAATTTACAGAGCAATTTCAAAAGGGCATTACGGGTATTGACCGTTTCAATCAGATAATGAGCCAAAATATAGACATCAAAGATTCCGAAAATGCAAAAGAGCTTGAAAATGCAGAAGGCAACATAGTATTTGATAATGTGACATTTAAATACGACACGGGAGACAATGTGCTGAGCAACATAAACATAGACATAAAAAAGGGCGAAAACATTGCAATAGTAGGCCCCTCGGGAAGCGGAAAAACCACACTATGCAATCTGTTGCCGAGATTTTATGAGCTTGCGGGCGGAAACATATATATTGACGGCATAAACATAAAGGATATAACACTAAAATCCTTAAGAGACAACATAGGCGTGGTACAGCAGGATGTATATCTGTTTTCGGGAACCGTAAGAGAAAACATACGCTATGCCAAGCAGGATGCAACCGACAGCGAAATAGTCTGTGCAGCAAAGCTTGCGGGAGCGCACGAATTTATAACATATTTGCCTCAGGGATACGACACATATATCGGCGAAAGAGGAATTAAGCTGTCGGGCGGTCAAAAACAAAGACTTTCCATAGCAAGAGTATTTGTTAAAAATCCACCCATACTGATACTTGACGAGGCGACATCGTCTTTGGACAACGAAAGCGAGCACATTGTACAGCACTCACTCGAACAGCTTTCCAAAAACAGAACTACCCTTACAATTGCACACAGACTTACAACAATAAAAAATGCAGACAGAATAATAGTGCTAACAGAAAACGGAATTGAAGAGACGGGTACCCATGAGGAACTTGTTGGACTTGGCGGAAAATATGCTGAGCTATATGAATTGTACAGTAAATAAAATTATAATAAAAAGGAGAAAAATTTATGCCGTGGAAAACAGTTGAAATCATAGTTCTTGTGGTGCTTATAGTGATAACCGCATTTTTCTATGTGAAAGAAAGAAAAAAGGCATACCTCATTGCAAAGGAAACAGACGAAAACATAAGAAAGCAGAAGGAAGCCATTGAGGCATCCAAGATTGTGCTGACTGTGAAAATTGAAGGTATGATGTGCGAAAAATGTGCTTCAAGGGTTAGCGAGGGACTTGGTAAATTCGGCGAAGTAAGTGTAAACCTCGAAGAAAAAACAGCAACCATAATAAGCTCTGAAATGCAGGATATAGTGGAAATTGAAGAAACCGTAAACGAGCTTGGATACAAATATTTGGGTGTTGAATAATAAAAAGGGTCTGTAAAAAAACAAGTTTTTTACAGACCCTTTTATTAGTCATAATCCTTGCAAAGAAGCGCCCTTATATAGTCTCTCTCCTTGGTGGTGGAGTCTATGTAGAAGCCTCTTCCGTAGTAGAAGCATACAAGAGATTTTATCTTGGATGCCGTATGAAGCTCCAGCCTTTTTACACCCAAAACCTTCATGTTGATGTCTACAAGGTTCATAAGCGCCTTTCCTATGCCCAGATTCTGAAAGTCGGGGCTTACTCCGAAACGGCTTAAATAGCCTGTTTCACCGTTTACTGCAACTCTTACGCTTCCCACAACCTTGCCGTTTATGTATGCCACAAGCACAAGCTTGTTTTTGATGTCATCTTCCACAGTTTCCCTTGTTTCGTTTAATGCGGGAAGCTCGTAGTCTGTGCAGGCAAGCTCCTTGTACTTAATAAATGCGGAGTCGGTTATTTCCATTATCTGCTCTATATCTGCCTCTGTGGCGTTTCGTATTTCAAATCCGTTATTTATCATATTGTTTTCTGCCTTTCGTAACCTTAAAATTATTCGCCCATTGTAAGTGCCATTACGGCTTTTTGTGCATGAAGTCTGTTTTCTGCCTCATCAAATATCACAGAACGGGGACCGTCTATTACACTTGAGGAAACCTCGTAGTCTCTGTATGCGGGCAGACAATGCATAAATATTGCCTCGGAGTCCGCCATGTTAAACAGTTCCTCTGTTACTGTGTAGTCCTTAAATATTTTTATTCTCTCCTGTTTTTCGTCTTCCTGTCCCATACTTACCCAGGTATCTGTAATTACAACATCGGAATTCTTTACAGCTTCTTTTGGGTCGTTGGTAATGATTACCCTGGAGCCTGTTGACTTTGCAGTGCCAAGCGCCCTCTCGGTAACGAGCGCATCGCACTCATAACCTACGGGAGTTGCCACATTTATATTCATACCAAGCTTTGTGCATCCGTAGAGAAGCGAGTTGGAAATGTTGTTTCCGTCTCCCACATAGCACACTGTCTTGCCCTTTAGTCTGCCCTTCTTTTCGTAGATTGTCTGAAAATCTGCAAGTATCTGACAGGGATGCAAAAGGTCGGTAAGGCCGTTTATTATGCTTATGCTGCCGTACTTTGCCAGATCCTCTACATCCTGCTGTGCATATGTTCTTATCATAATACCATCAAGGAATCTGGAAAGAACATTGGCTGTATCGTAGATGCTCTCGCCTCTGCCGAGCTGAATGTCATTGCTGCTGAGGAACAGTGCCTGTCCGCCAAGCTGATACATACCTACTTCAAAGGAAACTCTTGTTCTTGTGGATGATTTTGAGAAAATCATACCAAGACTTTTTCCTTTTAACAAATGATGTTCTCTGCCTGCTTTGTTGTCAGCCTTTAATTTTATGGCAAGGTCGAGTATCTGTTCTATTTCTTCTGTGGTCAAATCGTATAAGCTTAATAAATGTTTCATAATAGTATCTCCTATAAAGTTAATGATTTTTTGAATGCATCTACAAATCCGTATGCATCTTCTTTGGTTATGATAAGGGGCGGTACAATACGGAATGTACTGTCACCTATAACTCCGGCAAGATATCCGTATTCGTTCATAAGTTTGGCATTAACCGCTTTGGCATTCGGTTCTTTGAGCTCAATACCTATCATAAGTCCCGTTCCGCGTACTTCCGTAATATAATCGGAAAGCTCGGTCAATATTCTGTCTTTTATGTATTTTCCGATTTCAGCGGAATTATCACAAAGCTTTTCTTTTTCCATAACATCCAGAACGGCAAGTCCTGCTCTTGTGCTTAACGGATTGCCACCGAATGTAGTTCCATGGTCTCCGGGACAAAATGCAGATGCAACAAAATCCTTTGCAAGCACCGCACTGACCGGAACACCGCCTCCAAGGGCCTTGGCAAGTGTCATAATATCGGGCACTATGCCGTAGTTCTGATAGGCAAACATTTTGCCCGTTCTGCCTATTCCGGTCTGCACCTCGTCATCTATAAAGAGAATCCCTTCACTGTCGCATATATCTCTTATTGTCTTGGCAAATTCTTCCGTTACGGGGTGGACACCGCTTTCGCCCTGAATGA
>JAZTYV010000018.1:0-45849 GCA_045637145.1 Clostridia bacterium
AGGCAAACTCTGGTCCGAAAATCCCAAGTTCGGAAGGTATATGAGTGTTTTCAAGTCGGGGTTTTCTCTCTTTTACAGCGGTTGGTGCAACATTGACTAATTCCATTGCACCCTTTTGATTTTCCCTGAAATATGTTTCGTGAACCTGAACTACACCTGATAACTTCGGCATTCCGTAGTGTTCTAAAAGGGCTTTTAAGAACTTATGTCTGTATAGCAAGATTGTGCCTTCTGAGGTATGCCACCCGTAGTCAAGCTCTAAATTACGCCGACAAGCGGATAAGGATAACCCCATTAAAGTATAGTTGATTACTGCAATCTGCACAGGTAGGGGGAATGTAGATTTATCTGCAAATGTATCTGTCATTATGGTATAAGTTTTCCCGCAATTTCTGCACTTATATCGGGGTTTTCCATAATCGTCCAATCCGTGTGGCTGATATAATCGGCTTTCACAGTGAGGGCAGGCAGGTTTTAAACCATACTTATTTATAAAGATTTCATAATCTGTTAGTGGTCGGGTTGGCTTTTCCTTTTTCTCGGGTGGTAAAAATCCCTTTAACACCCACGCCAAGTCCTCTTTTGACAAGGATTTTAACTCTCTTTTTAAATCTTTTAGCCTTTTATCTATTTTAGGATATTTTTCCATTAATTTGCTCAAGTGCATACCTATACACCCCCCTTTTTTCGATACTTATATTATATAAAAGTATACAAATATTGTCAAATCGGCATTTCTAACAGTTTTTATAAAAGAACGGACATCTTTTATAAAACATCGGCAACTGTTTATAAAAGGGTAGGACAGAAATTATACAACTCCGGAACTGAAATTATAAAAGATTACGGAAGGAATTATAAAACCTTTATACTGAAATTATAAAAATCCGTATTTAATTTTATAAAAAGTCGGTCTATGATTTATAAAAAGAAAAAGAGATTTTATAAAACTTTTGACAGATTTTATAAAATCCCTAATAATGTTTATACTGTGTGGAACTTTGCTACACAACGAACTATGCATAAAAAATGGACATATTCGTTCAATGCAATTCAATTTCTCTGCGAGATTTCAATAAAAAGTCGGTTTCACAGAAAATCGAGTTATAGGAACCGCACAAACGAGGAGTTTTAAGGAATTTGAAATTTTAAGATTTTAATTGGAGTTTTTTGTTGCATTTGTCAGAATTTGATGGTATAATTATTTAGGTGAAATTTTTGCGATTTACACCTAATATTGCAAAAAGCATCAGTCATATATATATAAGTTTGCAAAATTTTATGCCGTTATTGCGGCAGATTGGAGTGTTTTTATGTCATATTTAGAAAAGGTTTTGGAAGAACTCAAAGCCAAGAATCCGGGTCAGGATGAATTTATCCAGGCTACTACCGAAGTTTTGCTTAGCCTTGCTCCTGTAATTGAGCAGCATCCCGAATACGAAAAAGCAGCTCTTCTTGAAAGAATTGTTGAACCTGAAAGACAGATTATGTTCAGAGTTCCCTGGGTTGACGATAATGGCAATGTACAGGTAAACAGAGGCTACAGAGTACAGTTTAACAGTGCAATCGGGCCTTACAAGGGCGGTCTTAGATTTGCTCCCAATGTATATCTTGGTATAATCAAATTTTTAGGCTTTGAACAGATATTCAAAAACAGCTTGACAGGTCTTCCCATCGGCGGCGGTAAAGGCGGTGCCGACTTTGACCCCAACGGCAAATCCGATGCAGAAATAATGCGTTTCTGCCAGTCCTTTATGACTGAACTTTACAGACATATAGGTGCCGAAACAGATGTACCCGCAGGTGACCTCGGTGTAGGCGCAAGAGAAATCGGTTATATGTTTGGTCAATACAAGAGACTCAAAAATGTATACGAAGGAGTACTTACAGGCAAAGGTCTCTCCTACGGCGGATTAAACGGCAGAACCGAAGCTACAGGCTATGGTATTGTTTTCTTTGCCAGAGAAATGCTCAAGCACTTCGGCGAAGATTTAAAGGGCAAAGAAGTTGTTGTTTCCGGTTTCGGCAATGTATCCTGGGGTACTGTAAGAAAGCTCAATCAGCTGGGTGCCAAGGTAATTACTATTTCCGGTCCTGACGGATACATATATGACCCCGATGGTGTGACAGCAGGCGAAAAGGAGGATTTCCTTTTGGAGCTTCGTGCATCGGGCAAAAACATTTGCTCACCCTATGCAGAAAAGTTCCCCAATGCTAAATTCTTCCCCGGCGAAAAGCCCTGGGGCGTTAAGGCTGACCTTTACATTCCCTGTGCTACACAGAACGAAATAGATCTCCCCGAAGCAGAGGCTATGGTTAAAAACGGTTGTAAATTCCTTTGCGAAGGCTCCAATATGCCTACCACAAATGAAGCTATGGCATACCTTCAGGAAAACGGCGTAGTTATAGGCCCTGCTAAAGCAGCTAATGCAGGTGGTGTTGCTTGTTCCTGTATAGAAATGGGTCAGAATGCAGGTCACACAGTATTTAGTCCCGAACAGGTATATGCTCAGCTCGAAAATATCATGGTTAATATTCACGACAGTGCTGCAGCAGCTTCCGAAAACTATGGTCTTGGATACAACCTTGTTGCAGGTGCTAACATTGCAGGCTTCCTTAAGGTTGCTGAAGCAATGATGGCTCAGGGCGTAGTTTGATAAATATGTAACAACTACAATTAGTAACCGGATGTTTCGCAAAATGCGCGACATCCGGTTTTTATTTTACAAAGTATAATTATAAAGCAACTATGTTCAAATCCTATTTGCACACAAAAAAAGCACCCTTTTTGGATGCTTTTTTTCTGGCGGAGTTGGTGGGATTTGAACCCACGTGCCGCTCATCACGGCAACACGATTTCCAATCGTGCTCGTTATGACCACTTCGATACAACTCCATATTTATTTAAGTCGGCTCATCGAACCGACTTAAACATTATATCAGTTTTTTTAAGATTAGTCAATAGTTTTTTAAAAAAATAAACAGTATTTCGAGCAATTTAAGCGGACTTCATATTGAAAAAGTTGAGCGGATCTACACTGCGTTGACTATTGGTGTTTATTACCTCAAAATGCAAGTGCGGACCTGTGCTTCTTCCTGTGTTGCCCAATGCCGATATTACATCGCCTTTTTCCACATTGTCTCCTTCTGAAACATAAAGTTTCATGCAGTGAGCATACAAAGTCATATATCCATTGCCGTGGTCTATTTTTACCACATAGCCGTATCCGCTGTCATCCCAACCGGAATATACCACCTTGCCGCTGTCTGCCGCAAAAACAGGCGACCCCTCTGTGCCGGATATGTCTATACCCTTGTGCATCCTGCCGCTTCGGCTACCGTATCTGGAAGACAAAGTGCCGTTACATGGCTGAGATATTTTTCCGGTACCCTTAATCGAAGACATAGTTCCAACAAGCAAAATCTCCGTTGTGGCACTTGTCTTAGTCTTTTTGCCGGACTTTTCGTATATGGATTTGCCATTTAGTAAATACTTTGTTTTTTCTGTCTTTTCCAGTCCGTCTATTCCCTCAGTTTTAATCTCTGTTTTACCCTCTAACATACTGTCATCGCTTTCATACTTAACAGTATGCTTTATAACTTTATTTTCTGTGTAATTCTGCTTGCATATTACACGGATATACGGTATCTGGGACTCGATTTTTGCTGTTTTTGCCTTTCCCTCTTTATAATCGGGATTAAGCTTTTTGAATTCGCTTTCATTTATTGCATATGCAGTAAGTATATCCCCAAGACTGCAATCTTTATTTAAGTTTACAGTATCGGAAAAAACATATGTCCTCTGAAGCATTATCTCTGCACTCTTGCCCGATTTAATAAGGCCGTAAGGCACAAGTTCATATTCAAAAGTTATGGTATCCAAAATTTCGTAGGACGCAGCATCTTTTGTCATATTGCTTATAAATGCTTCGTAACAATCGTGGCGTTCCTTTTTGGTTTTAAAAGCAACTACGGTCTTGCCGTTTGATTTGACCGAATATGCTTTTTCGAGATATGGGCAGTAGCTTTTGAGAGCCTCGCCTAACTCATGGCTTGTAGAAAAGCCTTTTCCAATGACAAGTTTCGGTGTCATTGTAGGTTCAACAGTTATTGCATCGCTTCCGTCAAGATAGGGAGCGAGTTCTTCATTGATGCTGTCGATAAGATTATACACATACTTTTTGGAAGGTGCCGTACCTATAATCTCACCGCTGACTATGACATTACAGCCAAAGTTACAAGTTAATAAAAATGCAGATAGAAGAATTACCGGAGCAATACCACAGCATATAACCAATGACTTTCCTTTGAACCATTGGCAAATCCTTGCCAATCTTTCTCTTGATATCATTCTGTCACCTCTGGTTTGTCTTTTATTGATTCTATGTATGTATCTGTTTTAACCTTCCTAAAGACAGACACAGTTAAAAAGTATAGCATACATCATTAACATTGTCAACCAAAATTTGTAATCAAATTGTAAAGAAATATGAACAAACTGTAAAAACAGGCACAAAAAAACAGTGCAAAACTTAAAATTGCACTGTTTTCTTCATTATGTCTTAAATTGCGTCATTTACTTTTATATCCTTGTATGCTCTTATGTTTCGTACATTGTACATCACAGAGGAAACAAGCATCATTAAGACACTCAAACAAACAAATACCATAGAAACTGTCTTAGGAATGTCGTTCCATAGAATATGTACAAAAAGCATTGTGTACAAAATAACTGTACAAAGTTTGCCATGCCAGTTGGCGCCGTCTACCTTGCCTGTTCTTTTTATGGCACACAACGCGGTAATTCCCGATACAATCTCCTTTATCATAAGAAGAAGACAGGGAACTATCATTTGCGTGTACTTAAACACAAGACATATGAGAAGCACAAACTGTGTAAGCTTGTCTGCAACCGGGTCCAAAGCCTTTCCAAAATTACTTATCATATTAAAGTGCCTTGCAATAAACCCGTCTACAACATCTGTAACTCCCGACAGTATGAGAACTGCCGCTGAATGATACGGCATATTCTTTACGGCATATAGCCAAGCAATAATTGGTATTAAAATTATTCTTAACAGTGTTAGGATATTTGGAATAGTAAATATCTTATTGCTGTAATCCTTTGACACAAAAATCACTAACCTTCCTTTTTGTCTTTGATATGTATATCAACACATGAATAGGGACCTGATATGCCCTGCTGTTTAAATGCCCTTTTTACAGTTTCTGTAAGGTCAAACTTCACATCCCACAAATTTTCGTTTTTGCACCAGGCACGGACAGTAAATTCCAAAGAATTTGCATCCTGACCCGTAAGTCTTGCAAAAGGTTCCGGGTCTTTAAATACCAAAGGATGATTTTGTGCCGATGATAAAAGTATATCAATAACCTTGTCTATATCACTGTCGGCATTGACGCAAAACACAAGGTCTGCCCTCCTGTTGTCTTCGTCAGAACAATTTTCCACAACGGAATTCATAAGTGTACCGTTTGGTATAGTAATGGTGGTATTGCTGGGAGTAGAGAGCACCGTATACACTACACTTATGCTTTTTACAGTACCCGATGCATCGGGAGTGGATATATAGTCGCCCACTTTGAAAGGCTTGAATATAAGTAGCATAATTCCGCCTGCAAAGTTACTGAGTGAGCCTTGGAGAGCAAGCCCTATGGCAACACCGCAAGATGCAAGAGCCGTAACAAAGGATGTGGTGGGAATACCCAGAGTCATAGCCACTGTAATTAACAAAACAGCGTTGAGAATTATGTTGGAAAAACTAACGGTAAATGTGCGTACACCATCGTCAAGCTTGTCCAGTTTATCTGTCGTTTTAATCCAGCTTTTAACTCGTGATATTATGAAGCGGCCTGCTATAAACACCAAAACTGCCGCAATGATTTTTCCGCCGAGAGAAACCCCCAGTTCAACAAGCTTTTCTAAAAACTTTTCCATACAATTCACCTCCGTACCTTTGTTAAATTACATTATATAATATACAAAAGGCATATGTCAAATATTTTAAGGCTTTTTGCACATTTTGCAAAAAGCCTTGTATGTAGTTTTTATATTATTGGTCCTCGCCGAACTCTGCTTTGTATGCGGCAACAAGCTTTTCGGGCCAATCAGATACAGGTTCGAGTCTTCCTGTAAAGAATCTTAATGTTTTGGGTTCGTGTACAAACTTAAGACCGCCCACAAGGTGTCTGTTGTCATACAGCCATTTAACTCTGTCTATGACATATTCGGTCTGCGAAAGTGTAAACACTCTTCTGGGGAATGCAAGGCGAACCATCTCTACAGAAGCTATGTGTTCTGTACCGTCCGGATTTCTTTCTTCGGACAGAGTTCCTCTTTCCATTCCGCGAATACCTCCGCAAAGGTACAGAGCTGCCACAAGGGAACCTGCGGGGTACTCATGTGCAGGAATATGGTCTACAAATTCTCTTGCATTTATATGTGCTCCAAGACCGCCGCCCGGAGTTACCATAGGAATGCCGTATGCATCAAGATAATCTACGCAATGCTTTATGAACTGCGGACCCTGAGATATAACATCCATATCCATGGTTTCATCAAAGCCTACTATCATAGCTTCCATTTCCTTTACAGACATACCGCCGTATGTAAGGAAGCCTTCAAACATTGTAATGTAGTCTTCCATGTCGTGAAAGAGCTTTTCGTCACGAACAAGAATTCCGCCTCCGCGTCCAAAACCAAACTTTCTTGCAGAGAAATATATAATATCAAAGAGGTCTGCAATCATTCTTGTAATTTCGCGTATGGACTTGTCCTTTAAGCCTTCTTCGCGGGTTTTGTTGAAGTATAGGTTGTCCTGAAGAAGCGATGCATCCAAAATAGTTGTAATGCCGTAAGACTTTGCAAGCTCTGTTGCCACTTTCATATTTTCGTATGAAATGGGCTGTCCTCCAATGAGATTTGTGCCTGCTTCCAGCCTTATGTACGGAATATTTTCTGCTCCCTCTCTTTCAATGCATGCCTTGACTTTGTCGAGGTCAATATCGCCCTTAAAAGGAAGATTGCTCTTTGTAACAAGACCTTCGTCTTTTACAAGCTCTTCAACTCTGGCACCAAGACGGGTTACATGTGCCTTGGAGGTTGTAAAATGATAATTCATAATGATGCAGTTACCCGGCTTTACAAAATGTTGGGCAATTATATGTTCACAAGCTCTGCCCTGATGTGTAGGCAAAAGGTGCTTTATGCCAAAAATTTCAGTGAGCTTGTCATTCATACGGTAAAAGGTTTCGCTTCCCGCATATGCATCATCTGCTCTGAGCATTGCAGACTGCATATTATCGCTCATGGCATTTACGCCCGAGTCTGTAAGCATATCCATAAAGATATCGCCATTGTGAAGAAGAAAGGTATTAAACCCCGCTTCTTTCATCTTTTCGAGTCTTTGGTCTGCGGGCAAAAGATTGAGTTTCTGTACTATTTTAACCTTGTGCATTTCCATGGGAAGAGGGTCATGTTTATAAAATTTGATTTCCGGCATATTTGTTTCCTCCAAAAGTTTTTTACTATGCTACCATAATATATCACATTTTGCCATTTGTCAAATTGATAAAAAAGATTGTTGCTATCGATTTTTTCGATATTAACTGTTGATTTTTGTCGAGGCAGGAGATATAATAATATACAAAGGAGGTCTGCAATATGGAAATTCGAAACCTCATAACCTTTCTGCAGGTTGCAGAACGAAAAAGTTTTTCGCGTGCGGCAGAGGCACTAAGCTACACACAATCAACTGTATCTGCACAGATTAAACAACTTGAAGATGAACTTGGAACAAAGCTTTTTGACCGAATAAATCATAGCGTAATACTTACTCAAAGCGGTAATAATCTGGTGAAAAACGCACAGAAAATACTGAATATTCTAAACGAAATAGAAAACGACTCCACAGAAAGCAATATATGCGAAGGCAGTGTTCGTTTTGCTATGGCGCCGTCAATATGCGATCTTATGATGGGTAAAACCTATATGGAATTTAACAAAATGTTTCCAAATATAAATGTTAAAATTATGGCTGCAGAAACATACGAAATGCTCGAAATGTTAAACCGCAACGAAGCAGACATCATATTTACAATAGACAGGCATGTGTATGACGCACAGTACATAATTGCTTCGGAAAAAAAGGTGAAAATGAACTTTATTGCACCAAAGGACTTTGTCCTTTCCGACAAAAAGAATATACAAATAGAAGAACTAATGTCCTACCCCTTTGTACTTACAGAAAAAAACTTAAGCTATAGAAAGCCGTTTGATGAAAAGCTTGCCGAAAGAAATCTTGAGGTAACCCCAATAATAGAAATGGGAAGCACGAGCCTTGTTGTAGAACTTGTAGAGCTTGGACTGGGAATATCATTTTTGCCGGAATATGTAACAAAAAAATCACTGGAAGACGGCAAAATATGCTATCTGGATGTAGATGACTTTGATGTTGACATGTGGCGTCAACTTCTTTATCACAAGGACAAATGGCTGTCGCCTGCCATACGAAATGTAATTAAATACTGTTCAAAAATATCGGAGATAATGTAAAATGATAATACATAAAGAAAACGATTTTGTAATATGCCAAAAACCCGCAGGCATATCTTCTCAAAAAGCCAAAGACGGAAAAACAAGTATGATAGAACTTGTTGCAAATGAGCTTGGCATACCAAAAGAAAGTGTGTACCCCATTCACAGACTGGATAATGCTGTGGGAGGAACAATGATATATGCCGTAACAAAAGACGGGGCAAGGAAACTTAGTCAAATTGTAGCTGAAAACAAAATGAAAAAAAGGTATCTTGCAGTAATATGTGCCATACCCGAAGAAAAGGAAGCTGTGCTGTGCGACCTGCTGTTTAAAGACAGCTCCAAAAACAAAAGCTATGTTGTAAAAAGAATGAGAAAAGGTGTAAAAAAAGCATCGCTGGAATACAAAACTCTTAAAACCGCAGAACATGATGGCAAATCATACAGCCTTATAGATGTGCTTTTGCACACGGGAAGAACTCATCAGATACGAGTGCAGTTTGCCTCCAGAAAAATGCCTCTTGCGGGAGACAGAAAGTACGGAAGCGGAAAAGACGGATTTGAGCTTGGACTGTGGTCACATTGTCTTGAATTTGAAAACCCTTTTGACAATAGCAAATTACTTGAGTTTAAAACAGAACCGGATTGGAATAAAATGCCGTGGATGTTATTTAAATAAAAAACGACCTCCCAATTATTAGATTGTTGGTCTAACTTTTGGGAGGCGCTTCATAAAAAACAGGGTTTTTTCTTTATTTTTTCCAAGCATACGGTGAAAACAGCACCAAAATCGGGAAGATTTCGAGCCTTCCTATTAGCATATCCACAATGAACACCAGTTTGGACAAACTGCTGAAATCCGCAAAATTTGCCGCCGGTCCGACCTTTGCAAGACCGGGACCGATGTTATTTATGGTTGCGGCAACGGCGGTAAAGTTGGTGGCGAAATCCATATTGTCAATGCTTATCACAAGAACCGAGAATAAAAAGATAACCACATACGCCGCCAAAAACACACTAACACCACGAACTGTCTCATGTTCTACAGTTCTTTTGTCCATTTTAATCTTGTGAACACTGTTGGGATGCGCAGAAATCTTGATTTCCTTTACTACACTCTTTGCAAGTATCATAATTCTTGATACCTTTATGCCGCCACCGGTGGAACCTGCACAAGCTCCTATAAACATAAGTGCCACAAGAACACATTTTGAAAGTTCAGGCCATTTATCATAATCTACAGTAGAATATCCCGTAGTAGTAATAACAGAACCTACCTGAAATGCCGCATGTTTGAGTGTCTGTGCAAAGGTGTCATAATATCCTCTGCAATTTATTACAATGACAAATACTGCTACACAAATGATGCCCAAATATGTTCTAAGTTCCCTCGAAGCAAGCGCTGTTCTTGCCTTGCCTATAAGTATAAGATAAAACAGCGAAAAGTTGATACCGCAAAGTATCATAAACACTGTTACCACATTTTGCTGATAGGATGTAAAAGACGCCAGACTGTCATTGTAAATACCAAAACCTCCGGTTCCTACAGTACCAAAAGAAACGGTAAGTGAATCAAACATATTCATACCGCCAGCCAAAAGAAGCAGTACCTGAATTATGGTTATTACAAAATATATAACATACAGTATCTTGGCTGTAGAACGAACCTTTGGCACAAGCTTGCTTACAGAAGGGCCTGTAGACTCTGCCTTTAGCAAATACATATTGCTTCCTCCCGAAAGAGGCAAAAGAGCAACAAGGAAAACCAACACACCCATTCCGCCTATCCAGTGAGTAAAACTGCGCCAGAAAAGTATGCTTTTTGAAAGAGATTCCACTTCGGTGAGTATTGATGCACCGGTAGTGGTAAAGCCTGAAACTGTCTCGAACATTGCATCTATAAAATTCGGTATACTTCCCGAAATAACAAATGGCAAAGAACCGAATATACTAAGTGCAATCCAGCTTAGAGCAACAATACAAAATCCCTCTCTGGAATACATTTTTGTTTCCTTGGGTTTAATGAAAGACAGCGGTATACCAACAGCGAGATTTATTGCCATACAAATAAGAAAAGAGGCTGTTTTGCCATCTGCATATACTAAAGAGCAAACAAGGGGCAAAAGCATACATACGGCTTCAAAGCTGACAGTAAAACCAAGGGTGCGCAAAACTAATTTATAATTCATGGGACATACTCCCTTACTTTAATATTTCTTTGATATCCAGTACACCGTGCATAGTGGTTACTGCAATAACATTGTCGCCCGGAAGAATGCAATCTTTACCGCGGGGAAGAATAACTTTTCCGCCTCTGTTGATACATGCTATAATTACATTTTCCTTAAGCGAAATTTCCTCCAAAGTCATACCGCATATGGATAAATCTTGTGCGATTTTGAACTCAAGTGCCTCTGCCTTGCCGTCAAGTATAAGGTGCATTGTTTCAACACCGCCTCCAAGACTGTTATCCTTGGCACGAACAAATCTTTCAATATATTCCGCAGTTATGTTATTGGGGTTAACTATGGTGTCCAAATCCAGATTTTCTATTACCTTGTCATAGGATATACGGTTTATCTTGGTTACGGTTTTTCCACCTGTTTTGGTCTGTGCAAAGAGCGAGAGCATAATGTTTTCTTCATCTATGCCAGTAAGACTTATGACAGATTCATAATCGGCTATACCCTCCTCCATGAGAAGCTCGGTGTTTGTGCCGTCACCGTTTACTATTGTTGCTTTAGGTAAAAGCTCACAAAGTTCTTCACAGCGTTTTAAATTCTGTTCTATGATTTTTACTTTTATGCCGGAGTCTATAAGTATGTTTGCAAGATAATATCCCGTGTCTCCTCCGCCTATTATAAGAGCGTCTTTGACACTATTTGTCTTAAAACCTATTGTCTTAAAGAAATCTGCGGCACCCTGAGGTGTTGCCACAAAGCTTACCAAATCGCCTGCTTTAAGTATAAAATTACCTCCGGGAATGAACGCTTTGTCTGAGCGCTCTACACCGCAAACAAGAATGTCGCAGTTTAACTTGCGGCTCAGGTCACTTATTTTGATATCGCTTACCGGAGAATTGTCCTGTATACGAAATTTGAGTATTTCAACTCTTCCCTTCGCAAAGGTATCTATTTGAATTGCAGAGGGAAAACGCAAAACTCTTGCAATTTCGCTTGCTGCAGCATATTCGGGATTGATAGCCATTGCCAGACCCAAATCGTCTTTAAAAAGTCCCAGTGACTTTCTGTATTCTCTCTTTCTTACACGGGCAATAGTCTTTAAATTACCTGCTTTTTTGGCAATAAGACAGGTAAGAAGATTTATTTCGTCACTGCCTGTTACTGCAATAAGTAAGTCTGTATCTTTTATACCTGCTTCTTCAAGAATTTCCATATCTGTGGCGCTGCCAACAACACCCATGATGTCCCATTGATTTACTATTTTTCTTATATTTTCACTTCGTGTATCTATTACAGTGACCTCATGGTTTTCTTCTGCTCCCAGAAGACCTGCCAACCTATATCCTGTTTTGCCCATACCTACTATGATTACTTTCAATACTTTTCACCTCTTGCATGTATAAATTCAAGTTCATTCTATCACAATTATAGCCATTATTCAAGATGCATATAACAGTTCAATTTGCATTGACATCTATGTAATGCTCATCAAGTTTAGAATATACTATTTTTTGGCTTTTGTAAAGACCATAATTACCCGACAGCATATAGCTTATGGCAACCACATATGCAAACAGAGGAAGCGATGATGCTCCAAACACCTCTGCGGCAAGAAAAATCGATGCAACAGGACAATTTACCACACCGCAGAAAAGAGCAACAAACCCAATTGCTGCGCCAACAGACGGCTCTATGCCTGTAAACGAGGATATGACACATCCAAAGGTAGAGCCTATGAAAAATGTAGGTACAATTTCGCCGCCTTTGAAGCCTGACGCAACCGTAATGGCTGTAAATAAAATTTTTAATGCAAATGCCTCATATCGTGCATTGCCGTTAAGAGCCTTTTTAATGACATCCATTCCCGCACCATTGTAGTCATATGTACCAACAATAACGGTAAGCAGAACTATAATAATACCGCCGGAAAAAGCACGCAGATACGGATTGGGGATATGTTTTTTGCCAAGTTTTTCGAACTGTTTTACAGATGTGCAAAATAATATGCTCACCAATGCACAAAGTACAGAAATCACTGTAATGCCTACAACAAATAAGGGTGTAACATTTTTTTGCATAATTACAGCACTAAACCTTACGGGGAAAATGCCAAACTGTGCAGATATAAAGCATGCTGTAATCGAAGCAATAACCGATGGCAAAAAAGCACCATAGTGCATAATACCAACCGAGCTTACCTCTATGGCAAAAACTGCTGCAGTAACAGGTGTACCAAAAAGCGCAGCAAAGACAGATGCCATTCCCGTCATTACTACAGTGTGAATATCGCCCGAAGAAAGCCTTGCGGTTTTTGCTATCCTATAGCCTATGGCTCCTCCAAGCTGAAGTGCAGCACCTTCTCTTCCTGCAGAACCTCCGAAAAGATGTGTAACAGTCGATGCAAAAAATATGAGTGGTGCAAGAATAAAAGGAACACCTTCTTCCGTTTGCACGCTGCGTATAATTCTGTCTGTATCAAGTTTTCCGTACTTTTTGGACTGGGCATATACAAAAGCAATGATTATGCCTCCAAGAGGCAAAAGATATATAAGCCACTCGTTTTTAATTCTAAGTTCTGTTACACTATCTATAGCAATATGAAACAAGCTCCCTGTTATACCGCCAATAATACCTGTAATAAGAGCTATAACAACCCATTTTACAAAAACACTTACATATTCATATGTATTTTTTGACAACTGTTTTAACATTTTTTCGCCTTCTTTTGCACTTAAAAGGGAGTCTCTGTGGACTCCCATATAGATATTATCTGTTTTTTGCTTCGGCAAGCTTAGTCTGACGGCGGTTCTTAACCTCATCACTCTTAGGCTTTATGTCGCCTGCCGCAGTAAGAGCCATTCTTGTAAACAATGGTCCGAAAATTTCATATATAAGCACTGCAAACAGTGTTATGTTTCGTATAAGTCCTCCTACCTCGGCTCCAAGCTGAGCGGAAGCTATGGTGCACATACCCAGTGCAACACCCGCCTGAGGCAAAAGGGTAATACCAAGATATTTGCAAATTTCGGGTAAACACTTTGTTGCCTTTGCACTGACATATGAGCCGAAGTATTTGCCCAATGAACGAAATACGATATACACTATACCGATGCCCACAATGGCAATATCTGCAAACACACCCAATTCGAGCTCTGCACCGCTTATTACAAAAAACAAAGCAAAAAGCGGTGATGTCCATTTATCTGCGCCTTCCATAAGGTCGTGCGAAAGAGGACATATATTGCAAAATACTGTTCCCAGCATCATACACACAAGAAGTGGTGAAAAGCTTATGTGCAAGCTTCCCAAGTGGAAATCAAGCATTGATAACGACACCGTAAGGAAAACAAAAGCAATGGTGAGGTTTAGTCTGTTGGTGTTGGAGTTAAACAGCTTTTCGAGTTGTGTGAGCAACCAACCCATAATTGCACCTAATGTAAGAGAGCATACAATTTCAACAATAGGATTTACTATAATAGAAATCATATCTGCCTGACCTGAAGACATAAGAGTTTTGGCAATACCAAATGATACTGCAAATACTACAAGACCTACTGCGTCATCCAAAGCAACAATAGGAAGAAGCAGACTTGTAAGAGGTCCTTTTGCCTTGTACTGACGGACAACCATTAGTGTTGCCGCAGGAGCAGTTGCTGTGGCTATGGCACCCAATGTAATAACCTGTGAAATTGACAGCTTGTCGGGTGCTGCAAGATGCACAACCCAAAGGGCAAGGTCTACAAACAATGTGGCGACGAGCGCCTGAAATATACCTATTACAAGAGCCTGATGACCTGTTTTTTTGAGTTCATCTACTCTGAATTCATTTCCTATAGAAAAAGCTATAAATCCAAGAGCAACCTCGGATACAAGTCCAAGAGTCTCAACCGCATGCATACTGTCAAATCCCAGTCCGGGAATGCCTATAGCGCCAAGACAGTACGGACCTATAAGAACACCTGCAATAAGATATGCAGTTACAGCAGGAAGTCTTAATTTTCTGAAAATTCTGGTCATCATAAGTCCTGCCAGAAGTGCAATGGAAACTGATAACAAAGTTGCCATGTTTATATTCATCTTCTTTCATAAAAAATCCAACATTATGAAGTATATCACAAACCAAATTTAAATTCAACATCTGTATTTACAAAAAAATAAATTTTATGATAAAAAAATTAGTTACTTTTACAGTTATTTTATAAGTTCATTATACATGAAAGACTTTAGCATAAAACCAAGGCTCTGCACAAAGAAAATTATTCCTATTACATGATTGAATCCAACTGCAATTTCAACAGGTTTTAAAAGCGACATTGTGCCGGAAACAAGCTCAATAGTGCTTATAAGCGCAAACCCTCTCCAGCACTTCATATGTTCATGTTTCAGCTCTGCTGTATCCATAAGCTTCAGTGTGCCTGAAAACAACTCCCATACCCCAAAGAAAAACGGTATTACCTCAGGGAAAACTATGTCGTTGAGCAATGGAAAAAATGATAAAAGAATGGTTATGACTGCATCTGCCTGAAGCCAGCGTGCACCATGAATGATATGCTGTTTCATATGGCATACCAAAAGGTTTATACATCCTGCCAACAGCATGGCAATGCCGAGAACTCTGGAAAAATATATTATGTCCTTGTTACTGCTTAAGTATGCAAATATACCTGCACACAAAAGAATGATTCCGATTATAAACCAACACACAGGCACAACATGTAATTTTTTTGTATTCATAAAATTCCTCTTTCTTTTTTGTTATAGATTGTATTATACTTTATATCGCTTTGATTGTCAAACAGCAACAAAAACATCACATCACCTTTTGTGTAATCCTTACATAGTATATACAGGAGGTGATATTTATGAAAAATTGTAACTGCAAAACAGATTGTTCCGTGCTTGCTCTTATATCAAGCATAACTGTAGGCATAATTGCCGCAATTCTCCGCTTTACCGCAATAGTAACCGTGACACCTGCATTTCTTTGGGTGCTCTTTGGAATAGCTGTGGTATATTTGGGGCTTACGCCTATCACAACGGCTCTTGCAGCCCGCAATTCCCACGGGAACTGTATATGTTCTTCACTTACCGGAATACTTTGGGGAAGCCTGGGTACTATTTTGACATCCGTGCTGCTTTTGGGCATTACCTTTGCCGCAACAAGTACCCTGGGAGCTATAATATTTGGTTTCCTTTTGGGATTCTTTACCCTTATTGTAACATCTGTTGCATGCCTTGCAAAATGCATTGCCAGATGCGGATATTATGAAGAATAAAGATATTTTGTGTTTCAAAAATATTAAAAATTACGGGGGACTGATTTCAGTTCCCCCTCAACTTTTAATATTATATTTATTTGTTATCTAAAGAAAAGTCATATTCACCTTTTGTAATTTGTCAAAATATTATTTTTCAATGCGCATACCGCTGAAATTCTGGACAAATAATTCCGCATCAAAAACATCTTTGAATTTTTCTTCGTTTTTATATGCAAAATCTATAACCTTTTCTTTTATCTCTTCACTTTCCGGGGTTCCAAATACCATAAAGTATTCTGTAAGCATTTTGTATAGTTCATTATGAAATTTAACATTTTCCCAGTTTTGTTTGAGTTCTGTGTTTAAACCTTCTTCAATTTCAGATTTGAATGCGTCAAGAATTTCAAGTGTCTTTTTAAACTTTCTCATAGCTTCATCATCTACTTTGGCTTCACGGCGAACCAATACAGCATAGCCGTTTTCGGTAAGTGCTTCGAGATAATCCCTTACAACCTCCCACTTTTCGCCGAACTCGGTTCTAAATACATTTTCTTCTATTTCTTCAAACGGCTTTTCCTTATTCCACAATGACTCAGCAAGTACATTCATACACAAAGATGTAGGCACAAATGTCCTTTGTATCTGGCAGCTTACGAGACCGTTAAGCCCGAAATTGCCGATTTGGGATATATCTCCATATATAACTCTGGATTGGTTTTGCTGAGGGAAATCAAAGAATTGGTCACCAACCAAATGGTATTCAAATATAAAGCTGTCTCCGTCAAATTCCTCTTGCCACTGTCTCAAATACGCAACGCAGTCACCCACATTTGCAGGGAACTCAAGTTTGTTGCGTACATATGGCACGGTCTTTCCTGTGTCGTCTACGTTGTACGAATATGTATATGACCTGGAAATTGGTGCAAACATCAATATAAATCTGTCTTTGTTTATAATCTTTTCTTCTATGGGTTTCCAGAAGAGGTCGCGGTACAAAAGAAATACTATCTTTGTGTCCAGTCCTTTTTCTGTGAGCTTTCTGTCAAGGTCATTAAGCATCATTACATAGTAATCAGAAGGAATAGTATCTGCACAATTTTCACATTCACAATGGTTGTTGGAGTCGTCTGCAAGCCAGAAGTGGAGATAATCCACATGGGGATTATCCTCACAGTATTTTGCTATTTTGTCTGTCATTGTATTTCTTATTTCTTTTCTTGAATAGCAAAGATTGGTGTTAAGAGGTGATTTGTGTATGTCTCTTTTTCCGTTAATGAGTGCCATCATGGATTTTTGCTCTTCGGTAGGCTCAATATCAATAGCACCAAAAACTGTTCCGGGAAGTCCAATAGCCTGACATGTCCAACCATGTCCCACCTTGTGATAGATAATACTTCTCTTTGAAATTTCATCTTCAGCATCGATTGTCATGGCTTCTATTTCGTCTTCTGTAAGGGTCATTTTTTGTTTATAAGGATTTTTATTTAAATACCATGTGTTAAAAAATGCTTTGGGCAAAGAAAACTGAACAAAGTACTCATTTAAAGCAACCTTGGGAAGCCAGTCTATAATATCGCAAAGCTCTTCCTGGAATACACCGCCTTCTATACAGATGCCTCTGTGTCTGTAGGATGCCTTTTCGCAAACATACACCTTTTTGCCGTCTACAGTTTCTGGAACCGTTTCACCGTCTTTGCCTGGTCGTATAAACTTGTAGCCCTTTTCTCTTAAAAATCTATATGCGGCTATAAGTACCGCACGGGCATTGTTTCCGGTTATAACTCCCGAAAAGTTTTCTACATCTATGCATATTGCATCGTCTGCTTCTTTATTTTCTACCTTGGGGAGACATTCTTTTAAGTCTACCCCCATAAAAATTGTTCCTTCCTCTGCCTTATATGAAGCACAAGACATTACGGGTGCTTCCTCAGAAACTACCATTCTTAAATACTTTTGAAGCTCCTTTGCTGCAAAAAGCAAAGTACGGTTTTCCTTTTGGTCAGCTGTTAAAACAGGTTTAATTTTACAAAGCATATTTTTTCTCCTTATAATATATTTTCTATACACAAATCTGCATAATCAATAACTGTTTTGGAAGATATAATTTCGGCAACCTGTGTTTGATTTTGCAGTGCCTCTTGCATAACCTCAAAACAATAGAGGGGACTTTCCGTAAGAACCGGGTCTTCGCACTCTTGGGTACCTATATATCTGCAGGGTACACTATTTAAGAAAACCTCAATGTCATTTTTGTTTTGTATGCCAAGACGCAATTTGCATTTTGCATTTTCAGGCACAATTCCTGTTTCAATTTTTATGTACTTGCAATCTGTTACATCGCCGAAAATCACAGGCAAAATACCATTGCACCTCTTCCACGGAAGCGTTGTATCGTTGTAGGTTACCACATGGCGTCTGGGAAGATTTATCAGCTTGTCTATGTCACCCAAAGTGGTAATTATCTTTCTGTATTCATCGGGAACATAATGACGGCTTTGAAACCTTGATCCTGAACAGTCGGGAGCATCCATAAAATTGAAAAGATAAATATCGCCCGAGGTCTGCGACAGTACACTTACCGCACTGGCACACATGGTTTCGTATGAGTGTTTTCTTAATCCGTATTTTTCAATTTCACGATTTATAACCTCATAGTAGTCCTCGTTTGAATTCAAATGCTCCTCTACACATCCGACAACCTTAACTCCGTATGGTTCCACAAGCTGTCGCCAAAGTTTAAGAGGCATAGCGTTATCTGCTGTCAGCCAGTTTGGCGAGGGTATAATTATATCTACAAGTCCTCTTTTTGCCATTTCTGCAATATCAAACCCAAGCTCCAAAGAATCCTGAGGATTTGCATGGCATCTTATGGAAAGCTTAATTGAGTGTCCGTGTTTTTCTCCCGCCTTAAGTACAATATCCTTTACTTTGGATACAAAATCGAGCATTATATGAATGTTGTCCCACTCATGTCCTATGGCAAAGCAGAAAATTTCTCTTTGAAAATCAAGTTCAACACCGTACACATCATATCTGTTTACAAGCTCTTCAATATGCTCAAGCTGATGAAGTCTAAAGTCCTCTATTTCATAATCACGGCACATTTCAACAGCAGAGGTGGGTTTTCTGTGACGCACTCTGGCATAATCATAGCAATGTTCATAATAGTAGTCACTGAGTGCATAGTTTGGCATATTTGAAACCTCTGCATCATTCATACGAAATGAAATCCACGGATTGATGCCAACTTCGCGACATCTGTCAATCCATATTTTATACATATCAAGTTTCTTTTCGTACCACAAAGTGTATGCTGATGACAGGCATGTTTTAGTGTAGTCAACCTCTTTGCCAAAATCTTCTTTTATAAGGTACTTATCTGCCGCAAACTGTCTTGTTTTAGACGGTACAAAACTCAATGTCGCAGAGGTGTTCATTATAAAATCTGTAACACATGTGTCTGCATACTGGTCTATAAAACTCTTTAAATAGTTTTCGTCAACCTTATCTATAATACTTTTTCGTGTACCTATAAAATGATTACAATCCTCATTGAGCATTATTCCCATAACAAATTACCCCTCTTATAAATACATTATAATTTTATTCAAATTCCACACGCATTCCTTCAATGTTTGATACAAATAATTCCGCATCGAAAACATCTTTAAACTTTTCTTCGTTTTTGAATGCAAAATCTTTTGTTTTTTCTTTAAGTTCTGCTGCATTGTCTGCATTAAAGTTCATAAAATATTCTGTCATCATCTTATACAGTTCGTTGTGGAATTTAAGGTTTTCCCAGTTTTGTTTGAGTTCTGTGTTTAAACCCGCTTCAATTTGAGGTTTGAAATCATCGAGGATTTCAAGTAGTTTTTTGAACTTTTCTTTGGCTTTGTCATCAACTTTGGCTTCGCGACGTACCAATACAGCATAACCGTTTTCGGTGAGCGCCTCAAGATAATCTCTTACAGTCTCCCACTTATCGCCAAATTCTGTTCTAAATACATTTTCTTCTATTTCACTAAATGGCTTTTCTTTGTTCCACAATGATTCAGCAAGTACATTCATACAAAGCGATGAAGGTACAAATGTTCTTTGAATCTGACAACTTACAAGTCCATTGAGACCAAAGTTTCCGATTTGAGATATATCGCCATATATAACTCTTGCTTGATTTTGCTGGGGAAAATCGAAGAATTGGTCGCCAACCAAGTGGTATTCAAATATGAAACTGTCACCATCAAACTCCTCTTGCCATTCTCTTAAATATGCAACACAATCTCCTACATTTGCAGGGAACTCAAGTTTGTTGCGCACATATGGAACGGTTTTACCTTCATCTTCTATATTGTACGAATATGTATATGACCTTGAAATAGGTGCAAACATCAAAATAAATCTGTCTTTGTTTATCAGTTTTTCTTCGATTGGTTTCCAGAAAAGGTCGCGATACAAAAGGAATACTATTTTGGTATCAAGTCCTTTTTCTGTGAGTTTTCTGTCGAGGTCGTTTAACATCATTACATAGTAGTCCGAAGGAATGGTGTCTTTGCATCCTTCGCATTCACAATGGTTGTTGGAGTCGTCTGCAAGACAGAAATGGAGATAATCCACATGGGGATTTTCTTCACAGTACTTTGCTATTTTGTCTGTCATTGCATCTCTTATTTCTTTTCTTGAATAGCAAAGATTGGTGTTAAGAGGTGATTTGTGTATGTCTCTTTTTCCGTTAATAAGAGCCATCATGGATTTTTGTTCTTCGGTAGGCTCAATATCAATAGCACCAAAAACAGTTCCGGGAAGTCCAATGGCCTGACATGTCCAACCATGACCCACCTTATGATAAATAATACTTCTCTTTGCAATTTCGTCTTCGGCATCGATTGTTATTGCTTCTATTTCATCATCTGTAAGGGCTATTTGTTGTTTGTATGGGCTTTTGCTCAAATGCCACATATTGAAAAATGCTTTGGGCAAAGAGAACTGAATAAAGTACTCATTTAATGCAACCTTGGGAAGCCAGTCTATAATATCGCAAAGTTCCTCCTGGAACACACCACCCTCTATGCAGATACCTCTGTGTCTGTAGGAAGGTTTTTCGCTCAAGTTAACTCTTTTGCCGTCCAAAGTTTCGGGCATGGTTTCTCCATCTTTGCCGGGGCGGATAAACTTGTATCCCTTTTCTCTTAAAAATCTGTATACTGCAATAAGTGCCGAACGGGCGTTGTTTCCTGTTATAACTCCCGAAAAGTTTTCTACATCTATACATATTGCATCGTCCAAATCTTTGTTTGGAACTTCGGGAAGATTGTCTTTTAAATCTATTCCTATAAAGATTGTTCCTTCCTCTGCCTTAAATGAAGCACAAGACATTACGGGTGCTTCCTCAGAAACTACCATTCTTAAATACTTTTGAAGCTCCTTTGCTGCAAAAAGCAAAGTACGGTTTTCCTTTTGGTCAGCTGTTAAAACAGGTTTAATTTTACAAAGCATATTGCTTTTCCCCTTTCTGAAAACAACTGTTTTTTGATATTTAAAATTAGTGAGAGCTGTCTTTGCATCCTACAGATATTTTGCAGAAATAACCTCGTTTTTCAAACCTTATTGTATGTATGGAAAACATACCCTCAACCATTGAGTATAATATAACATATACTTACTTTAGTGTCAATGATTTTAGAGACTATTTTTTACAAAAAAACAGATGTTTTAACAAGCAAATTTTAAGTGCTGAAATTGAGATTTTGACACAAAAAAATCCGTACAAAGATATATTCTCTGTACGGATTTTAAAGTTATTTGTTTGTATTAGTTACATTCTGCTACGAGGGGACCTGCAAGCTCCTTAAGATAGAAAAGCTTGCCGGGGAGTGTAGGCATAAATGTAGAAGTAATGTTCATATCGGGACCATAGTGAAGAGTAGTAAGGAAGCTCATTCCCTGCCATCCCATTCCGCGTCCGAGAGCACCGTCACAACCACCGATTATATAGTCTGCCTGAAGAAAGAGACCGGGGCCTATTGTGTTGGCTCTGCAAGGTACAAGTGTTGTACGGCTCTTGAAGCTTGTTATAGCATTCTGCTCTATTGTAAGAGGATGAAGCTTTGCGCCTATGCGATAGCACGCTGCTTTCCAATCCTCAACAGTAGCATATTCGTCAGCAAACTGAGGCTCCCAGAAAGCTATGTGACACATTCTGCCTATACCGAATACAAGTACAAGCTTTGCACCCTCTGCCTTAAGTGCAGCAATCTTTCCGGGATATGTAGGAAGATTTTCCTTGGTTGCAAAGTTTCTCTGGTTTTCGGGAATTGTCTTGTTGAGCTTGTTAAAGAACGCCTGCTTCATACTGAACTCAAAGGATGCAGGATTGGAGCTGTCAAGAGTATTGCCATCTCCATCTGCCCATTCATCCATATTGAAGGTGTATACATGTGAGCAATCCAAATCCCACTCATTGATAAAGTATGCAGCCCATTTGTACATGCCCATAGGACCTACGGGAAGTATCATAGCGAGCTTTTCGTTTCTTTCTTTGGCAAGCTTAATCTGCATAGCAATTTCGTGACCCATAAGGGTGTCGAATTCGTATATGTTTTCACATTCAATAGGATTAAAGTCTTTGTTCCAGAAATCCTCTCTTGCTACGCCCTTGTCACAGCACTTGTCAATCTTTTCCATATCCCAACCCTTGGGATAGAAGCCTTCGAGCAGGCTGCCTTTAACGGTTGTTAAAAAATCCATACTTAAAATCTCCTTTTATAATTTATTTTTGTTAATAAAATTCATAAACTACGGCAACAGTCTCTTGGCAACGACCTTGGGCCATACCAATTCCTGTGTAAACGCCTCAGCGTATTCGGCTCCGCACTGAAGTCCGCGGAACTTGGAGCAAGTACGCACAAAATCTGCAAAATCTATGTGGTCGTGGTCTCTCATCCACTTAAGCTGGCTTTCGTGACATTCCAGCATTTCGATTTTGAGTTCTATTTCGTCAGTTATATCCACATACTCCGTGGGGTTGAAATTCATGCCTGCAAGATTGTCCATATAGAATATAGGTACAACACGCGCTTTTCCCTCTGCACCGTAATGCGGTACGCTTGCACCGAAAGATGCATCAAACACCAGCTTATGAACTGCCAGATGGTCGGGCATATAGTCTGTGGGGCTGTGTGTTATGATAAAGTCAGGCTGAACCTTCTTGATAAGAGCAATGAGCTTGTCTCTTTGTTCAATGGAACATCCATTGGGAAGCAAATCGCCAACATCCAGTGTTACAACCTCAATGCCTGCAAGAGAGCCTGCTTTTTTTGCCTCTCCTATTCTCATTTCTCTGAGCTCTTCCGGGCTTATGATTTCATGTCCCATATTGCCGTTTGCCACATGGCACACAGTTACCTTGTCTCCGCGCTTTACGCATTTGGCAAGAGTTCCGCTGCATGATATTTCAATATCATCGGGGTGTGCTCCTACTGCAAGTACATTCATCTTGTTCACCTCTTAATTATTCATTGTACTAACCTAATTTGATTATATAATATTGTTAAATATTTGTATTTAACAAATATTACCCAAAATTTATCATTTTGTTCGCAATACATATTTGACCAACAAATTAAAAACTTATATTATTTCAATATCACAGACAAAAACTATATATATTTTTTTATCTCCTTAACATAACCGGCGGCATAAAATACATTTCCGAGGTCTGTAAAGTGAACTTTATCGCTATAGTAGCAATCCTCATAGTAAGGTACAAAATCCTTGCCATTTATGCAAATCGTGTTTGAAAATTCTTTTGCCGCATTTGCTACAATCTGCCTTACTTCTTCCATGGTTTTTGCAACTTGTGTGTTTTCTTCACTTCCGTCCTCTAGTGCATCATCATTTTTTCTTGTTTCTTCGAGATATTTATTGTCCGATGCAAGTGTAACAAAAATCTTCTTGTCGGGATATATCTTTGTAAGAGCATTAAGATATTTCCTTGCGTCCTCACCATTTCCCAAAGCGCCGACAACCCAGTCATTTACACCGTAGGACACAGTGATAAAATCGGGGTCAAACCCCTCGGCAATATACACATTTTCCTCGCGGAAACGGTCGCCTCCCACTGCCTGATTTATCATATGCGCATCAAGCTCATCGGCAACGATGTTCATATATGTATTGCTGAAATGGTTTGGGTTATACCCCTGTTCATACGATGCTCCCAAAGTGAGAATTTTAAGACTTCGGGTGTGGGGAGTGAAATCCTCGGGCAAAGAAAGATTTTTAAGTTTAAGACAAGCTGTGGTCGGAAAATACACTGTAACACGCTGTTTATCATCCGACACAGGTATTGTATACGAAAAGGTATCCTTGTCGCTATTTGTATTTTTGCAAATTCCGTGGCGATACACACCATTGCACTTTAAATCTACAGAATAATACTCGCGGACAGTTCCGGGAGTTATCTCATAATCAAATGATATGTCCCCGCCTTTTGTATAAAACTCCAGACGGATATTGGCGCATCCGTATACCTTGCTTCCGCAACGCTTAAAGAGGTCTGCCTCCTGTTTTTCTGTAAACCGCGAAAAGCACACATATCCGTCCTTTTCGTAAATCCTTAGAGCACCTAAGGTAATATCCTTTATTTTCTGTATATTTATTTTCATATTACGACTCCTAACATAATAGGTTAATTAAAGTATATATCAAACGACTATCTTTGTCAATTACCAAAATACTTGTTGAAACCAACGGCATATTGTGATAGAATATCTTAGAAGGTGGTGCCGCAAATGACAGAAAAGCTATATGATTATAACAGTTATATGACCGAATTTGACGCTGTTGTTTTGTGCTGTGAAAAAACAGATTCGGGCTACAGAACAGTGCTGGACCAAACTGCATTCTTTCCTACAGAGGGCGGACAAATGTGCGACACGGGCAAAGTTGACGGCATTGAAGTAAAAGATGTAGTTATAGAAGGTGACACAATATATCACTTAACCGACACACCCCTTGAGGTTAACAGCAAAGTACACGGCATCATAGATTTTGAAGAAAGATACCGAAAAATGCAAAATCACACAGGCGAACACATAATATGCGGTATAGCTCACAGGCTCTACGGATGCGAAAATGTGGGGTTTCATCTTGGAGCGGATTATGTAACAATGGATCTGGACAAACCGCTTACCGAAGAAAACATAAGGGAAATAGAAATCCTTGCAAACAAAGCAGTATATAAAAATGCACAGGTTAAAGCATACTACCCCACCGCAAAAGAACTCGAAGATACCGATTTCAGAAGCAAAGACGGCATAGAAGGAAAAGTACGGCTTGTAGAAATAGATGGCTACGATATATGCGCCTGCTGTGCTCCTCATGTTGCCCGCACGGGAGAGGTGGGTATAATAAAGATACTCGACCGCATAAGCTACAAGGGCGGTGTGCGCCTTAACATACTTTGCGGTATTGATGCACTAAATGACTATAACGAAAGATTCAAACGAAATGTATATATATCCAACCTCCTTTCTGCAAAGCAGGAAGATGTGTGCTGTGCGGCAGATAAGATGTTGAGCGACATGGCAAGCTTAAGACAGCAGCTCGGCGAAAAATCAAGAGAAATAACAAGGCTGTATGTTGAAAATATAAAAGATACCGAAGAGAGTATATGCATATTTGTAAGCGATATGTCGATGGGCGAAATGCGCCATCTTATAAACGGAGTTAAATGCAAAACAAAAAAGATTGCTTCGGTTTTCTGCGGAAATGACAGTCTGGGATACAGCTACACAATAGGCTCTGAAAACATTGACTTGAACACCGTGACTCACAAAATCAATGAAGAATTAAACGGCAAAGGCGGCGGAAATTCCAATATGATTCAAGGAAATGTTAAAGCAACTGAAAAAGACATATTAAATTGCATACTTAAAATTTAAAAATCAAGCAATAAACAACAAAACCGCAGTTATGCATCTGCGGTTTTTGTGTTTGTTAATTTATTCTCTTTTCCATAAATATATGTAAAAGTCCCTCTTCTTCATAATATTCGTCTGATACAGCTTCAAATCCAAACTGTCTGTAGAATCCCTCGGCGTGTTTTTGCGCAGACACAACAATCTTTTTGCACATATTGTTCTTATGCATCTCATCTATTACCAAATTCATAAGCTTACTTCCCAGTCCAATTCCATGCTGTATACTTAAAACCCTTCCGATTTTTAGAGTGTCGTTTTCTTTGCCATAGCAAAAAGCTCTTAAATAAGCAACAATCTCTCCGTTTTGCTCAAGGAAAAAGTGCCTGCTTATATAATCTGTATCGTCCATATCAACATAGTTCATATTCTGTTCTTCTACAAATATTTTAGCTCTTGATTTTAATATTTCATATAGTTCTTTGGTTGTAAGTTCATCAAAGTTTTTGGATATATAGTTCATTTTTTTGCCTTTCGTTTAGTTCATATCAATTCTGTTTCTCATTTCTCCTTTAAAGAATGCCTCCATATTAAGAAGCATCTCATTAAAGCATCTTTCTCTGGCTTCGATTGTTCCCCACGCCATATGAGGTGTAAGACATACATTGTCACAATCCTTTATGTCATAGAAAGGACTGTCACCGGCAAACGGTTCTACGGAATATACATCTGTACCAAAAGCTCCTATGCTTTTCTCTTTTGCAGCCTTGCAAAGTGCTTCTTCGTCTGTTACTGCTCCTCTTGCCGTATTTACAACAATGGCATTTTTCTTCATTTTGGATATGCGCTCTTTGTTAATAAGTCCTCTTGTTTGCTCTGAAAGAGGTATGTGAATTGTAATGATATCACTTGTTTCAACGAGTGTGTCTATATCTGTACATTCCACTTCCTTAACGGGTGTTCTTTTGTATGCAACTACTCTGCACCCGAGTGCTTTGGCAATCTCTCCTACTTTTGACCCTATTGCACCGTAGCCTACTATTCCCCATGTTTTGCCGAAGAGTTCATGATAAACAGGCTTCAGCATATTAGCACTTAAACCCGATGTATATGTTCCGTCCGAGGTAAAGCGTGTGTATTCTTTTAAGTGATTTGCAAGAGCAAGTACCATAGACACCGTAACCTGTGCCACACTGTACACGGAATAACCGGGAACATTGCATACAGCAATATTTTTGCTTTTGCAATAGTCCAAATCTATATTGTCATAACCTGTAGCTGCCTCACATATAAGCTTTAAATTGTGCGCATCCTCAAGATTTTCTCTTCCAAGCTTAACCTTATTTACAAAAACCACATCTGCATCGCCTATATGCTCTTTAACCTCATACGGAAGAGTTTTGTCGTATGATATTACTTTGCCGAATTTTTCTGCAGCAGATATATCCAAATCATCGCCCAAGGTCAGTCTGTCCAAAACTGCTATTTTCATATTTACTTCCTCCTCTGTCCTGTGATTTTGTAAGACAATTCCTTTATTTTTAAAATATTAAATATATGTACTCTTACATAGTCTGCCACACTGCAAAGTGCATATATGGCAAATGAAACAAAAAGAATATAAAATATGAGATATACAAAATTCATATGTGCTGCTTTGGTAAATCTGTCGGTAAGATATGCCCACGAATAGTACTGAGTGTGTATGAGATATACGCCAAAGGTTAGCGGCGAAAGAAAAGCTATTACTCGCTTTACTACTCCTCTTGGCTTCAAATTGACAAATACAAAAAACAAACACAGACCTGTAATAACAATTAAAGGAGATGTATATGACACCAAAAATGACGGTTCCCGAATTATTCCAAAACTACTGTTTGCCAATGTCATACCTGCCACAGTGGCAAAGGTGAGCAAAACAAAAAATATATACATGGCAAAATATTTAATGGGTCTTTTGCCTTGCTCTACTCCAAACTTTTTTATATATGCACCGCATACATACATAACCAAAAGCCACAAAGGACTATATCCTCCAATAGTTTTGAATATGTCGTTGTTGACAATTACAGGCACAACAGAAAACAGTACAAGCATAGTAACAACAAGCGATTTTGCCTGTTTTTGGTTGAGGTTGTCCATAAGAGTATTTATATACGGAAAGAAGAAAAATGCACAAAAATACGCGGTGAAATACCAATAGTTACCGCTTACTGCAGACAAAAGCGAAGCCTTTACTTCCCACAACTCGCCTGTACCCTTTAGCAAAAAGCCAAGTGCAGTAAGCACCAATGTATAGAACGCTACCTGAAAAGTCAGGTTTACAATTCCGCTATACTTATGCTTTGAGCCGTAGCCCACATAACCCGATATCAATGCGTAACAGTTAACTGCACAGTATGAAGCGATTTCCAAAATCCAGGCTATACAATAGCTTGGAGAAAACGGGGTAAGATTAATCAAGACACCCCCTACTCCAAGAACATGCAACACCACGACCATATACATAGACACTATTCTTAAAGAATCTATGCCGTAATTTCTGCAGGTATTACATTCCTTGGAACTATATGTACATATTTTTTCTAAAGTGTTCATTATATCACACTCTTTTCATATTATTGGCACAATTCTATCATAAAGGCTATACCTCGTCAAGCTTAACTGTGCCTTATTGAATTTTCAAAAATTTCATGATAGAATAGATATGTATTAAAATAAGAAAGGATGCTTTCCTTTATGACAGAAACAATATACAAAAGCTACAAAGAATATTGTCTTACCATTGGCGATGCCACCTTTACTTTTTTTACAGATAAGGGTGCCATAGCAGACCATACCGAAGACAACTCCATCTTCCATTCCCACGATTTTTGTGAACTTTTCTATGTGTCAAAGGGCAAAA
Organism: Clostridia bacterium; assembly: GCA_045637145.1. Taxonomy (GTDB): domain Bacteria; phylum Bacillota; class Clostridia; order UMGS1810; family UMGS1810; genus RGIG8748. Next base: position 28,818 of record JAZTYV010000018.1, read on the forward strand.
TAGAAATAGAATCTGAAAACAAAACACTCTGTCTTAACGAAAACGATGTGGCACTGATACCTCAAGGTATATCACATAAAATCAATGCTTCAGACAACACACAAAGAATAGTTATATCCTTTGTGTGTTCAAAAAGCAAATACAAATCCAAAGAAACTTATTATGCCAAATTTATTCCGGTTACAAAAAACGGCATAATCATTATTTCAAATTTTGCAGGGGTTGACTCGTTTCATAGGTTTGCTCGATACTACTACGGCAACTACAGTGAAAAACATCAGCTTATACTCTCGTGCCTGCACGAAATAATAGCACTCACAAAGGAATTTGCCACAGAAAACAAATTCTCTAAAGACAGCTTTCTTACAGACAGCATACTGTACAGAAACTATATAATATCCGATTATCTGGAAACGAATTTTGCTCAGGCAAACCTAAGCGGACTTGCCGATGTTTTAAACCTGAGCTGTCAACAAACGCACAGAATCATAAAAAACCGCTATAAGAAGAGCTTTAACAAGTGCATAATGGATATAAAAATGAAACATGCTCTGCATCTTATAAAAGATACTGCCCTGCCTTTTTCAGAGATTTCATCAAGGGTGGGTTATAAGTGTACACACAGTTTTTTTGCAGCGTTTAAAAATTATTACGGTGTGACTCCCGGATCTGTCAGAAATAATCACTTGCGTTAATTACTGTCTGTTAATTTTCTTTTTGTATTTTGACGGGGGCATACCTGTTACCTTTTTAAATGCCCTCGAAAAATTATGTATTGACGAATATCCAAGCATATCTGCAATTCGGTTTACCGAGACATCTGTGCTTAAAAGTTTTTTTGCCTCCGCTATTTTTAAATTCAAATAGTATTCAATGGGTCCTGTACCCGTATATTCTCTGAAAATTTTGCAAAGTCTGGTTTTTCCCATATAGAACTCATTACATATATTGGTTAAAGTGAGCGACTTGTAAACATTGTCTTCAAGATATGCTCCTATAAGCTCAGCAATGGAGTTGTCTGCAAGTTCGCGTGAGTTTTCGGTTCGTATGAGTTTTCCCGAAGCGTTATTGCCGCGGCACAAAACAAGAAGAAACTCTGTAAGATAACTTTCCAAAAGCTGCATTGAGCCAAAGGGTGCATTATCAAAATTAAGAGCGTTCTTGTCTGCATAATCTCCTGGTATTTCGCCAAGTGCATTTTTTGCTTCATCTGTAAAAAGTTTAAGCAGCGTTTTACCTGTTTTATCGAGAGTAAATATCTTTCTGTCAAAAAATTTCATAGCGGGACTTTTACAGGTAAAAGAAACAACCAGCATACTGTTGGATATTACTCTGTTGGAAACATGAGCATGCACCTCGTTGGGGCTGTGAAATATAACCTGTCCCTGACTTAATGTTTGGGCAGTACCATCGGTTATGGATATGACCTCTCCGCTGTCTACATACACCATCTCCCAGAAATCATGCTTTTCAGGAGTATGCGAAAAATCCTTACCCATTTCAAAATAATATATGCTGTTAAATCCTTCTATTACAATTTCTCGGTTAATATGATGAATATTAAATTCCATATACATCTCCCTCAAAAATCACCAAATAATTGATTAGTACATTTGCCTGTTTGTTTTTGTTCTGCTATCTACCAACAGTATATCATCTATTTTATAAAATGACAACCTTTGCTTATAATATTATTTGTAATCAAAATTCAAATTAGCTCTCTGTTTTATTGACACAAGACACCATTTAATGTATAATTATATTTAATTATAATGGGAATATTTGTTAATAATCTTATGATTCAAAAGGAGCAGATGCACAATGCAAAAACCCGGAGAGGTTGTAATAAAAGAAACAACATATATAGCAGTATCTGTACTCATACTAAGCATAGTTATGCAGTCTGTTTTTTTGCTGATTAACTGCTGGAACTACACGGTTCTTACGGGCAATCTCCTGTCGGGTGTATTTGCAGTAATCAACTTTCTGTTTATGGGTATGACTGTAGAAAAAGCAGTAACAAAAGATGAAAAAGAATCCAAGCGAATAATAAAAACTTCCCAGACCATACGGCAGGTAATGCTTTTTGTTGTTGTGGCAGTGTGTGCTGCAGCACCTATATTTAACATATGGGCGTCTGTGATACCTCTTTTTTTTCCAAGAATTGCCATATCACTAAGACCATTGTTTGGAAAGAATAAATAAAAATACAAATATCTTACATCGGGGAGGTGAACAATGATGAATAAAAAAAGCAAAAGTTTTTTTGCAATAGACCTTATATATCTTTTAATTACAATAATGCCTGTTGTGCTGGGGATGATAATAAAAGTCCTTACTACACCGCCGTCAGGAGACGGTGTGTCAATATCAGGTGCCTTGATTTATTTTGAAATACCGATGCCGATACAAAACCTTGTAATTACAGAATCTCAAATTAACTCGTGGCTTGTAATTATAGGAATTTTGGGATTGTGTCTGTATATGACCCACGGCATGAATTCGAGAATGCCCACAAAAAGACAACATTTTGCAGAAATGATTGTAAATTTGTGTGACAAGCTTGTTGTCGGCAATATGGGCGAATACTTCAAAGGATTTTCCCCCTTTATTGCAGCCATACTTGCTCTGTCGGCTTTCTCGAGTCTTATAGCTCTGTGCGGGTTATACCCTCCCACATCCGACATAAACATTGTAGGCGGATGGGCTATACTTGTGTTTATACTCATAACCTACTACAAAATGAAATGCGGACCTCTGTTTTATATTAAATCCTTGTCCGATCCTATTGCCATGGCACCGCTTAACATCATAGGCGAAGTTGCAACACCTATATCAATGGCATTCCGTCATTACGGCAATGTACTGTCCGGCTCGGTTATATCCGTGCTTCTTGCAACCGGTCTTGGCTACCTGTCTAATATGGTACTGGGGTGGCTCCCGGGATTTTTAGGAGAATTTCCGTTTTTAAGAATTGGTATTCCTGCTGTGCTTTCCATATATTTTGATGTGTTCAGCGGTCTTTTGCAGGCGTACATTTTTGCAATGCTTACAATGCTCTATGTTTCGGGAGGCTTCCCAATAGAAGAGTATATGAAAAGAAAATCAAAAAAACTAAAAAAACAAACTATTTAATTTTAGGAGGAATTTAAAAATGAATGTAATTGCTGTAGCTATTATTTTGGGATGTTGTGCTTTGGGTGCAGGTACTGCTATGATTGCAGGTATAGGCCCCGGTATCGGTGAAGGTAATGCTGTTGCAAAAGCTTGCGAAGCAATAGGCCGTCAGCCCGAGTGCAAGGGCGATGTAACCACAACAATGCTTATGGGTTGTGCCATTGCAGAAACCACAGGTCTTTATGCACTTATTATTGCTATACTTCTTATATTTGTAGCACCCAACATATTTGTGGATATTCTTAGAAGTTTCATGTAACATTAAAGTTTTATTGCAAAATCAAAGGATGTGAAAGTTATGCAATCACTTAGTGTCATCTCCATAAATATCTGGCAGATTGTGATTTCGCTTGCTAATCTTTTGCTTCTTTTTCTCATACTAAAAAAATTCTTGTTCAAACCGGTGAAGAATGTTCTGGCAAAAAGACAGCAAGAGGTTGATGACATATATATGTCTGCCGAAGAAACTGAACAAAATGCCATTAAAAACAAGGAAAAATGGGACGAAAAGCTTAAGAATGCAAATGCAGAAGCTGATGCTTTAATACAAGAGGCTAATACAAGTGCAGGCAGACGCTCAGAAAAAATTATTGCCGATGCCAAAGAAAAGGCGGACAGCATTATACGCCAGGCAGAAACAGAAGCAGAACTTCAGCTAAAGAAAGCAGAAGAAGGCATAAGAACCGAAATTGTAAATGTGTCTGCCCTGCTTACTGAAAAAATGCTTGGAAGAGAAATAAATACTGAGGATCATCGTACATTGATTGACTCCGTCATAGAGAAAATAGGTGATTAAAAATGACGGGAATGAATAAAGAATACGGTACAGCTCTGTTTATGCTTGCAAAAGAGCTTGGTACGGAAAATGAATATGCCATGGCACTTGAGTGTGTAATGGATGTGTTTTCAAAAAACCCTCTATATATGGATTTTCTTGCTTCGCCAAGCATACCTATGCAGGAAAGACTCGATGCCATAGCTCAGGCATTTGACAATTCCATACCCGAAAATGTTGTGTCATTTGTTCAGCTTCTTTGCGAAAAAGGGCGCATATACTGCCTTTTTGGCTGTGCGGATGAATACAAAAAGCTATTGGATGTGCAAAACAGCATATCTGTTGCATATGTTAAAAGTGCTGTAGAACTTACCGAAGAAGAAAAGCAAAGATTGAGAGACAAGCTGGAAGTTCAAAGCGGAAATTCCGTAATTTTAGAATGCTCCACAGACAAATCCATTATGGGCGGAATTGTGGTGGAAATTGACGGGAAAGTTATAGACGGAAGCCTTAAGAACCGCCTCTACGAAGTAAAGGATGTGATATCAAAATGAGCACCAAACCCGAAGAAATAAGCAATATTATAAAAGAACAAATTAAAAATTACAAATCAAAAATTGAAATGAAGGAAACTGGAACTGTAATACTGGTAGGTGACGGCATTGCAAGAGTTTACGGATTAAGAGAGTGTATGTCCAGCGAGCTTTTGGAATTTGAAGACGGAAGCTACGGAATGGCTCAAAACTTAGAAGACGAGACTGTTTCGGTTGCTCTTCTTTCCGATACAAATTCAATCCGCGAGGGTTCTACTGTTAAAAGAACAGGCAGAGTACTCTCGGTACCTGTTGGTGACGGACTTCTGGGCCGTGTTGTAGACGCACTCGGACAACCGATTGACGGTAAAGGTCCAATTGCTTCAACCGAAACCCGTCCTGTAGAATCGGAAGCTCCGGGAATTATAGAAAGGCAGAGTGTATCTGTTCCCTTGCAAACAGGTATAAAAGCTATAGACAGTATGATACCGATAGGCAGAGGTCAGAGAGAACTTATTATAGGTGACCGACAGACAGGTAAAACAGAAATTGCAATAGATACAATAATCAACCAGAAAAACACCGGTGTAATATGTATATATGTAGCAATCGGACAGAAAAACACATCTGTGGTACAGCTTGCAAACGAGCTTACAAGAAACGGAGCTATGGAATATACCATCATTGTTTCTGCTTCCGCTTCCGAATCTGCTCCGCTTCAGTATGTGGCTCCCTACTCCGGATGTGCCATGGCAGAATACTTCAGAGAACAGGGCAAGGATGTACTCATCATATACGATGACCTTTCCAAGCACGCTGTAGCCTACAGAGCACTTTCTCTGCTCATACGCCGTCCACCCGGCCGTGAAGCATACCCCGGTGATGTATTCTACCTCCATTCAAGACTACTTGAGCGTGCAGCTTGTGTGTCTTCGGAATACGGCGGCGGTTCCATAACTGCCCTCCCTATTGTTGAAACACAGGCAGGCGATGTATCTGCATATATTCCTACAAATGTAATTTCTATTACAGACGGACAGATATTCCTTGAAACCGAACTTTTCCATGCGGGTATTATGCCTGCCATAAACCCCGGTATATCCGTAAGCCGTGTGGGCGGTTCTGCACAGCTTAAAGCCATGAAGAAGGTATCGGGCGAACTTAAACTTTTGTATTCACAGTACAGAGAACTTCAGTCCTTTGCACAGTTTGGAAGCGACCTTGATGCAGACACCAAAGCAAGACTTGCACTTGGTGAAAGAATAGTTGAAGTTCTAAAGCAAGGCAGAAATGCTCCTATAAGAGTAGGCTGTCAGGTTGCCATAGTATATGCGGTAATAAACGGTTATCTCGACTCGGTTCCTGTAGAAAAGGTAAAGGAATACGAAAGCAATCTGTTTGAAAAACTGGAGAACAAATATGGCGAGCTTCTTGACCGTTTTGAAGCAGGTTACTATGAGGAATCCGACATAGAAACTCTTAAAAAAGCCTTACAGGAAATGCAGAGGTGATATAAATGGGTGCAAACACCAAACAACTAAGAAACCGCATCAAAAGTGTAAGCTCCACCCTGCATCTTACCAAAGCAATGGGTCTTGTGGCATCTTCTAAAATACGCCGTGCAACCGATGCTATGAACAAAAGCAGAGAATACACAAAAGCACTGGAAAGTGTTGTGGATTTGCTTACGATTGCTCCGGAATGTGCAAAAAGCCCTTTTGTTGCAGGCGGTGGCGGTGACAAGATGCGAGTTGTTATTATCGCAGGTGACAGAGGTCTTGCAGGCGGATATAATGCAAACATCTTCCGTCTGGCAAAAGAATATCCCGATGCCGAGTTCATACCCATAGGTAAGCGTGCCTGCGACCGATTTGATGCAGATACACTTTTTGCCGAAAGCTTTAGCTATGATGATGCTATAAAGCTGTCTAAGGAACTTTGCGAGGATTTTGAAAACGGCAAATACAGTTCTTTGGCAATAATAAGCACTAAATATGTTTCTATGCTTACTCAGGAAGCATACTTTGAAACCCTTCTTCCTCTTAAAAAGAAAGAAGATATAAAACAAACAGGTGTTGTATTTGAACCAAACGAAACAACAATACTTGAGACTGCAATAACAGAGTATATTGCAGGTATCATAGTTGCCCATGTGAGAGAGAGTTTTGCATGTGAGGTAGCTTCCAGAAGAAATGCTATGGATTCCGCAGGAAAGAACGCACAGGAAATGATAGACAATCTTCAGTTGGAATACAACCGTGCAAGACAAGGTGCAATTACACAGGAACTTACAGAAATAGTCGCAGGAAGCGGCTCCATGTAATGTGGACGATTTTGTATGCGGAAAAGGAGGAAATAAATATGTCAGAAAAAGCAACAGGCAGCGTAAGTCAGGTAATGGGACCTGTAGTTGATGTCCGCTTTGAGGAAGGTACACTGCCTGCAATATATAATGCTTTGACAATTCCTATCGGCGATAAAACCCTAACAGTTGAGGTGGCACAGCACATTGGTGATAATACCGCAAGATGTATTGCCATGGCATCCACAGACGGACTTAAAAGAGGTACACCCGTAACCGATACAGGAAGTGCAATAGCAGTACCCGTGGGCAGAGAAACCCTCGGAAGAATATTTAATGTATTGGGGAACCCCGTGGACAATAAACCTTCCCCTGAAAAATCTATGCGCTGGAGCATCCACCGCGAAGCTCCAGAATACGATGAGCTATCCCCCTCTACCGAAATTCTCGAAACAGGAATTAAGGTAATCGACCTTATATGTCCATATTCAAAAGGCGGTAAAATAGGTCTTTTTGGCGGTGCCGGTGTTGGTAAAACCGTGCTTATTATGGAACTTATAAACAACATTGCAAAAGAGCATGGCGGTCTCTCCGTATTTACAGGTGTAGGAGAGCGTACCCGTGAGGGTAATGACCTTTACAATGAAATGAAAGAATCGGGAGTTCTCTCCAATACCACCTTGGTATACGGACAGATGAATGAGCCTCCCGGTGCAAGAATGAGAGTTGGACTTTCAGGTCTTACCATGGCGGAATACTTCCGTGATGAAGAAGGTCAGGATGTACTCCTCTTTATAGACAACATATTCCGTTTTACACAGGCAGGATCCGAAGTATCGGCGCTGCTTGGGCGTATGCCTTCTGCAGTTGGATATCAGCCCACGCTTGCCACGGAAATGGGTGCACTTCAGGAAAGGATTACTTCTACCAAAAAAGGTTCTATAACCTCTATTCAGGCGGTATATGTACCTGCCGATGACCTTACCGACCCTGCACCTGCTACAACCTTTGCTCACCTTGATGCCACAACGGTACTATCGAGAGGTATAGCTTCTCAGGGTATTTATCCTGCGGTAGATCCTCTCGAATCCACAAGCCGTATCCTCTCACCCGAAACTTTGGGAGAAGAACATTACAATGTGGCAAGAGAAGTGCAGAGAATTCTTCAAAGATATCAGGAACTTATGGACATAATTGCCATTATGGGAATGGACGAACTTTCGGACGAAGACAAACTCCTTGTACAGAGAGCGCGAAAAATCCAGAGATTCCTTTCTCAGCCGTTTACTGTATCCGAAAAGTTTACCGGTATAGAGGGAACATATGTACCCCTAAAGGAAACAATCCGCGGATTCAAAGAAATCTGCGAAGGTAAGCACGACAGCCTGCCCGAATCTGCATTCCTGTTTGTCGGAACCATAGACGAAGCTATAGAAAAGGCGAAAGGAATGTAATTATGAAAACCTTTAAACTTACAATATCATCACCCGACGGCGATGTGTTTAAGGGTGATGTTACTATGGTATCTATGAGAGGTACCGAAGGTGACTTTGCCGTAATGGCAGGGCATATTCCCTTTGTGACTGCGGTAAAATCAGGTGATTGCAAAGTGGAATTTGAAGACGGAACCCAAAAAATCGGTCATACAGACGGCGGACTTCTTACAGTATCTGCAGATGGTGTAACCTTTCTTTCGGGAAGTTTTAAATGGTAAATGAAAGACAGTGTTCTAATGTGAACACTGTCTTTTTGTTAAATCACATATAAATATGGTATATTTTATTTTTTTGAATATATTTATTATATTGGTGATATTATGAAAGAACTAAAAAAATATGTATTTGCAGGAATAATATTTGTTTCTGCAGTAGGCACATTACTCCACTTTGCATATGATTGGTCGGGCAATAATGTTTTTGTAGGGATTTTTACACCCGTAAACGAATCAATATGGGAGCATACAAAGTTAATCTTTTTTCCACTGCTTGTATATTCTATGTACCTTAACAAAAAAATCAGCACGCAATATCCGTGCATAAGTTCTGCTATGACTTTTGGCGGGCTTTTGGGTGTGGTTTTGATAATCGCCCTGTTTTATACATACTCAGGTATAGTTGGATTTCATACTGCGTTTGCCGACATGTCAATATTTTATATAAGCGTTATAATGTCATTTTATGTGGTTTACAGTTTAACACTGTCGTGCAACGCAGATAAATACAATACACTTTTAAGATTTTCGCAGATTATACTGATTTGTTTATATGTAATATTTACATTTTTTCCGCTAAGAATTCCCCTTTTCATCAGCCAATAAAAAAGGACACCCTCATGTGTCCTTTTTTGAATTCATAATATATCAGTCTGTTATTTTTAATCCTGCAAACCAAAAATTTTGCATGCGGTGCCATAGAATATCTTTTCTATATCCTGTTTGGACAAGTCAAGCATCAAGCTTGCCTGATAAAAAGAAAACAAGGATTCCAATACAGTCATACAACATGGGAAATTCACACTTTCGGGGATTTCTTGCTTGTACAGCCAACGGAATGTTTCGCCGACATTTATAGGCTTTCCGTGCGCATGGTCAATGCAGTAATCACTGCCCCACATAACATGGTCGGGACCTACTTGACGAATTAACTCAAACATAGTTGCCGCATCGCAAATAGCCGCCATATCATAATACAGATTGGGTATACCCTTCATCTGACGGACAACCTCGATAGTAGTCCATGAGGCAAAACCGCGGGCACAATGAGCCAAAATAAGTTTGGCATTGGGATATTTCGAAGTCATTTGTTTGAAATATTCCATGTTCTTTGCATCTGCCAATGCATCAGTGCGAACCATATGTATAGTTATAGACATACCCCTCTCATCAGCTACCTGCCATGCTGCTTCCGGGAGATACTCACCAACTTCGGCAAGCCATGTAGGGCCATCGGTTTTAGCACTCATATGGTAACACTTAAATCCTTTAATTTGAGGATTGGTAATCATAGCCTCTATTTCTTCTTTTGTGTCATCGGGCATTACATAGATAGCTCCCACACAATCAGGTGCTTTGTACAACTCTTCATTTATCCATGCATTCATTTCGTTTCGTAACTTGCGATTGTCGTTGAATATATCAGTTGGTGTAGGTAGCAACAATCCTCTTACTTTTCTGTTACCATACAGAGTTTTTTGGTCTTCTAAAAAACGCTCTGCATCTGCAGTTCCAAATGCAGTAAACATTGTTGGATTTTCAGCCAAATATTTGACATTATGTAAATGGGCATGAGCATCAAAAACCTTGTCGGGTATAAAATCTTGAAGTCTTTCGAGTAACTTCTTGTCATCATCTGTCCATCCAAATGTGTAGTCATAATTCATTATTCTATCATCACACGGATTTGAAAAGGGACTTACTGTACTTTTTGCCATATTGGATACACTTCCTTTATAATATATAATTACTATCGCTTATTTTAACATACAAAAACTTATTTTGCAACATTTTGTTTTCACAAATTAAGTGTTTCAAATAAAATATATCCAATTTGTTCTTGTGGAAATCGATAAAAACACTTTGAGCAAAGCAATATCTCTTAAATTACAGTTTTATCGTAAATTCTGTTCCCTTTCCCAAGGTGCTTTGCACACTAATCTCTCCGCCATGAAGTTCAATTATACTCTTTACCATTGAAAGTCCCAGCCCGCTACTGCCGTATTCGTCATTTCGAACATCATCTACTCTGTAAAAACGAGCCCAGATTTTATTGATATGTTCCTCAGATATTCCAACTCCGTTATCCAAAACAGTTATTTCTGTTTTATCACCGATTTTTACTGCAGAAATACAAACATGTCCGGATTGTTTGCCATACTTAATTGCATTGCTTATAAGGTTTGTAATTGCACTCAAAAGCAAAGATTCGTCTGCTTCTACAATAGTCCCATCGGGCACATTTGAAAAAAGCAAAATTTCCTTTTTTGATGCCAGTTCTTTCATACTGTCGAGTGCAACATCGACAATTACGCCAAGGTCTATCTTTTCTTTGTTGAACTTTTGTCTGCGCTGGTCTATTCTGGCAAGAAGCAAAAGTCTTGAAACAAGTTTTGAAATTTGCTTTGATTTATCTACTATCGTCTGCGCAAGTTCCTTTTCTTTCTCGCCGTTTGCAATATCCAACAGGTACTCGCCCTGTGCAAGAATAACGCTGATGGGTGTTCTAAGTTCGTGTGAAGCATCTGATGTGAACTGTTTTTCCTGTATAATCAGATTTTCTATTTTATCAAGCATTCTGTTTAGTGTAAGCGACAGATGATGGAGTTCGTCTTCTTTTGCAGTGGGCGATATTTCAATTCTTCGGGTAATATCCTTTTGGTGCGAAATATCATTTGCTGTTTTTAAAATGTTATTTACAGGCTTAAATGCCCTTTTTGTAATATAGTATCCACCAAGTGCAGTTAAAATCAAAATAAGAGGAATTAAAATAAGCATAATGATTATGGCAGACTTACCCAAAAGCATTGTAGAATTTACCGATTCTACTCCTCTTATCCACAATCCGCCGGGCATACCGGGGGGCACGGGTGTTTTTGTGTCATAAACAATATATTCTTTACCGCTTACGCTTTCTCTGCGGGGAATCCCCTCTTCAAAAGGAATGTTTACAACATCATAAATGTACTGGCCTACAATGTATTTACCGCTCGATTCATATATGGACACATTTTTAAATTCCTCTTTGCTTCCTACAATTTCAAATACGCCGGGTTGCCTTTTTGACAACTTTTCCTGCACTTGTGTTACTTGCAGTACAACATCTTTTTCAACACTGTCTATTGAAAGTTGATAAGAAAGGCCACCTACCAAAGCAAGTACAACTAACACAAGCACAAACATAAGTGTTGTGTACCATATTGTTATTCTTGTTTTTATGGAAGTGATTTTTTTCATATTCAATCCTCTTTTATAACATATCCTACATTTTTGATAGTATGAAGGAGTTTCTTTTCAAAATTGTCATCTATCTTTTTGCGCAGAAAATGTATATACACCTTTATGACATCGCTCGAACCTTCATATTCATAGTTCCAGATGTTTTCTTCAATCTTTTCCTTTGAAACAACGATACCTTTGTTTCGCATAAGATACTCCAGTACAGAGTATTCCTTTGACGAAAGTTCAATTACTTTGTCTGCACGCTTTACAACTCTTGCTACAGTATCAACACTCAAATCCGCAATTTCAAGTATTGCACCCGTAACATTTTCTTTTACACGAAGCATGGCTCTTATTCTTGCGCAAAGAATATCAAAAGAAAATGGTTTTGTAAGATAATCGTTTGCACCCGTATCGAGTCCATTTATTATATCTTCGTCGGAATCTTTTGCGGTAAGCATCAAAACGGGGGTTAGTATTTTCTTTTCCCTCATTATGCGCAAAACCTCAAAACCATTTACTTTTGGCATCATAACATCAAGTATAATTCCGTCATATTGCGTGTTTTCTATATAATACAAAGCGTCCTCGCCGTCAAAACAACTGTCCACTGTGTAGCCGATTTTTTCAAGTCTTTCGGTTAATGTTTTATTAAGATGTATTTCGTCTTCAACAATCAGAAGTCGCATAATATCACCTGCCTCAAACATATTCTATCACATTTTTTTAAAAAAGTAAATTGACGGCTTTATCAAAAAGAAAAGCCGTCTGATGTTTACTTATTTTCCCGTCTTCCAAATCCGCCCATCATAAACTGGCCCAAATCGGATAAATTTAAATGCGATGCATCAACACGCTTTGAAGGCTCTTTGTTTTGCCCCTCCGATGTTGACGGTATGGTTCCGCCAAGTTGACCTTTAACACTCTCGGCACGGAGCATTATTGCATTATACAAAACTTCTGTGCCTTTTTTGTATTCTTCATAGGTGTACATATAGTTCGGATCGGTTTTTACAAGTTCGTCTATTTGTTTTGTAATTCTATTGTATGTTTCCTTAAATTTACCACCATACAGATACTCATTTACAAGTTTGCTATAATATTTATGATACTGCGCTTTGTATTCTTCGTTTTCCAAAACAAAGTCAAAAAGTTTTGTTCTTTGCCACATATCATCTACAGGGTCATTTATAACGGTTGTTGCATCACTTCGATGCATTCCGCCAAATGCAAGATTGTAGTCCCATGGCAAAATGCTAATTTGCCCGTTGGCTTCGTACAGATAGTAGTTATGCGCCATAGAACCGCTCAGGCTATCGTCATTTACAGAGAAGTTATGAACCGCCATATACTTTAGCACTTGCTCTACATCAATATACTTTTCAATGTTTTTTCTATTGTGTACATTCTTTAGCGCTTCGACAACTCTCTCGTGGTCGGCTTTTGTGCTGTCGGTAACCTCTCCATTCCATATCGACTGATAACTATCTACATTATCGTCAGAATAGTTAAGGTTGCTACCCGAACTCATACCGCCAAAGCCACCTCTTGCGCCCCTTTCTCCACCGCCAAAATCAGCCTTATTAAAAGTTTTTGCATCTTCTTTGTTATTTTGATTTTGGAAATCAAAAGAAGGCGGAGCGGGAAAGTCATTTCCTTTTTCGTTGTCTTTTTTGTTTCCACCGCCCATGTTGTCGGGCTTATACAGATACCCCTTTTGCATACCGTAATTACGAAGCATAAAACTCTCTTCAATGGATTCCAATGCAAGATATACACCCCAATAGCCACCGTTTACCGATATTTTTGCATAATTGTAAAGTGGAGCATCTGCATCTAAAAACTGAAACATATCGTAAATGATAGCCTCTTTCATATTGGTAGTGTCGGCATAACTGTTATTTAATGTCAACTTATCCAGACCAAAACAGGTCTGACCGTCTACAAACTGGTCAAATTCCAGTTTGAAACTATATCTGTTGTTTTCGGGGTCATTTGCAATGGAAGAAAGGCTTGTGTTTCCTTTTGGTCTTATGCCGACCCGCTTAAAAGTAGTGCCGTTTATTACAACATCACACTCATAATATTTCTCCTGCATTGCATTTTGGAGCATTTCGTTCCACTTAGCCTCATCCATAACAATATTTATATTTAAAATGTTTCTTGTATCAAAAAGTTTATCCGTATATTCCATACTATATCCTGTTGTGCTCATTACAGGTAGCAGTTTGTCATAAAAAGTCATTGCAATAACACATAAAATCAAAACAACAGACACAAGTAAAATTGTTATTTTTGAAATATGTTTACCAGATAGCATATTCTCCCTCCTTTTGCTCTGATTTGATTACCGGTTAATATCAATAATTCTTTCTTTTGTAGAAAACAACAAATATAAATGCCAACCCCAAAAGAATTACAGAAATTACAGGCGTAGAATATGTTTTTACAAATCCCCAAAAGCCTTTGGGTGTTTCTTCCTGTGTTTCTTGATTAGTGTTTTGCATATCACCGGGGAAACCGCCCATACCGCCCAGTCGCTGACCATTAAACTGGCCGTTAAACTGCCCATCAAATTGACCGTTAAATCCGGGTATTTGCATTTCGCCTCCCTGAGCATTACCGTCGGTTTGCCCTTTGGGAATTTCGCCGTTATTATTTGCATTGTTCGGCAGTTGTCCAAAGTTACCTGCAGGTCTTTCGTCTCTACTAATATTTCCGGATTGTATGTCCGGTCTTGGCATAGACGGCGCGGGATTTCCGCCCATATCAACCGAAGGCGGTACGCCCATGTTTTCACGACCGCCTTGCGGTATTTGTTCTATCGCTTTAGGAGCGTTGCCCTCGATTACTATATTCTCATTTTCAGCCATAGTAGTTACGCTAAATATGAAACATAGTAAAAAAACTATTGAAATTACTTTTTTAAGCATTTTAGGTCTCCTTTCATATTACGACATATATTCGCCGTTGTAGGAAACCAAAACTGCGTTTGTTACTCCATTGACTTCAGATATTTTATTTACAAAACCCGTGTTATCGTTTCGTATGCGTACTTCATAGGTAAGTTCGATGCCGGATTTATTTACTGCTTTTGATTTTAATAGGTTTTTCTTGGTTTCTTCTTTAATGAGTTCGTATGCTGTATTTTCTGTTTCGTCGTTTTCGCAGTTTACAACAAGGATATACGGAGTATCGCCAAGTTTTCTTGTTGAAAATACCACAATGATGATACCGATAATTACAGAACCTATAATTGCAAGAGGAAGAAGCCCTGCACCAAGTACAATACCTACTGCAATTGACCAAAACAAAAATGCTATGTCCATAGGTTCTTTGATGGCTGTTCTGAAACGAACAATAGACAAAGCACCGACCATACCGAGGGAAAGTACAACATTTGATGTTACTGCGATTATAACAAGACTTGTAATCATTGACATTGCAATAAGCGATACACCAAAAGAATCGGAATACATTACACCGGAGTAGGTCTTTTTATAAACCAAAAATATAAAAAGTCCCAACACAAACGAGAGGCCCAGTGCCAAAAGTACATCAACTGTTGAAAACGAATTGATGTTTGATAAAAAACTCGATTTAAATACATCTGAAAAAGTCATAAAAATTACATCCTTTCAAAATTTATTTGGTTATATTCTTACCGCCGCATATTTTGAGAAGGCGGCACTTCTTCTTGATTTAACCTGAACTACATCTCTTATAATCTCAGGAAGATATTCGTCCCATTTTACCTCTAAAACCGAATAACGATGGGTCTTTAAAAAAGGTAAATCGGGGTTTAAAAATTCCCTTACATTGTTGCTACCGCATATATCCATGTCGATTGTTACTCTTACATTTCCGCTTGGATATACGAAAGATTCACGAGTGTATGATACAATGCATTTTGGCCTTAAAATCTGATATTTCATCTTGGCATAGAGTTCACGCATCAGTTCCTGCTCTGAATGAAGCATAAACTCAATATCGCCGTCGATTATTTTCTGACATTCTTCGGCTGTAATTTTGCAACTCACCTTATTGCACAATCCGTTTATTTTACTCTTTTTTTCAAGGCGTATAAAAGATGTGTCGGTGCCATAATACCTTATGCGAAATTTTTCCCGTTTGTTTACTCCGTCTGTTTTTTCACGAAGTGCCTTGTCCATATAGTTGTCAAAGTACAGGCTTTTAACAAAATATGTTCCGTCTTTGCCACAGTTAGCATCGTGTTTTGCAACCGCAGAAAGTCGCGTCCTGATACCATATACATCCGCAAGATTTATTTGATGTTTATATTCATGCCTGAATTTCATTTGTGTTCACCTCCATAACTATGGTAAATCCAAAACACTTTTCTTACTTTAAAACTATTATAAAAGATTAAGGTTAAAAGAAGGTTAATGTTTGAAAGATTTTTAATAAAATAAATGGGGATGAATGTGATTTTTTTAAAAAAGCAGAGTAACCTCGTTAAAAGTTACTCTGCTTTGATTTTTGAAAAAGAAAAAGCAAATAAATACATGATTTTAATAAAATACATATATTGTTTATATACAATTTCATTTGATTATATCTTTTTATATGTTGCATAATAAGATGCCACAACAATACATATCACTGAAACAAACACCTTTAAATCCGGCACAATGCCATTGATAGCAAGTGCAACAAAAGGCGTTAGAATCGGCTTTGCAAAGAATGTCAACGACGCCATAATGACTCCGCCTTTTTCTATGGCTTTAAAATAACACACATAACCTATGCCTGTGATAAAAACGCCAAGATAAATTAAGATAGTTAATGTATATTGCGAAAAAGATGGTACAATATCTACTCTTAAGAAAATTAAAGCAATTAAAAGTATTATGCTTCCAACCAAAAAAACAATGCTTGTTTGAACAATTCCGCCAAACTTTTTTGTAAATTTTTGACTTAAAACAGTGTACAAACTAAAACTCAAAGCCGAAATTACTCCGTAAAACATTGACTCCAAACTTGTTGCTGACGATAGTTCTGTACAAGCAAGTACACCGACAATTCCTAAAACCAATGCAATAACTTTATTTTTATTTGGTTTTTCTTTTAAAATAGGTATAGCAAACAATATAGTAAATATAGAATTTGATGAGAAGAAACATGGCATATTACTACAATCAATTATCAAAAATTGAACAAAAAGCATACTATGCGATGAAAGAAGGGCTGCTGAATCTGTCCCCTTCTTTTACGGTTCCATTGCTCGATGGAAAAAAGCTTTCCGATATTTATTTTATGGTAAGAATGGATCATCCGGAAATTTTCTGGTC